>CAMFDJ010000005.1 GCA_945949085.1 uncultured Lachnospiraceae bacterium
GATAATTCCAGAAAACGAAAAAATGGTACAGAATGTATTCTTTGTTTTGAGTGTGTTAAGAATTGTCCCAAGGATGCATTGTAAATTGGTAGTATTGCCCCAGGGGACGGAGTTAGGGGTTCATGAATCAAGGGGACGAAGTTTGATTGGAAGCGGGCTACAGATTATGTACTTCAAGGAAAGGAAGAATATCTGAAACATTTGGCAAGATACATATACGTGTGTAGAAAATAAAGAGGGTTAGTAAGTGGAATATAGATTAGCAAAAATATGTGATATTGATGATGTGCTTGCATTGATAAAAGCTGCCATTGTTCAAATGTGCATAGTATTACAGCGAGTCGTAGTTGCACTACATTGTGTCGGTATGTCATAATAAAGGAGCGATTTTCGATTCGCTTTTTTGGGGAGGATGAAGAGAAAATATTGTATCATATAGTTTGTGATCAATAGGCAAGCAACAATGAGAGTGGGTTGGAAAAGAGAGAAAATAACAGGAAAGGGATTACGATGAAAAGCAGAAAAAGGATTTGTATTTTAGCCGCCTTGGTTATGGCAGGCAGTCTTATGGCATGTGGAAATGGCTCTGATTTAGGCAATGGAGATGGTGTAGAAAATACTCAAATAAATAACCAAGACCAATCAGATGCAGCAGAAACACTAGGGACAGAAACGACAGATACAGATACAGCAGATACAACAGATATAGAAACAACAGACACAGAGTCAATTGATACAGCAAATACGGTCAATCCGGAAACAGAACAGTCGGATAGCGAAGCGACAGACAAGCTCACGTTTTCCGCCGCCGATTTGAATGGACATCCGATAAGCTCATCTGATATCAATGGAGCAAAGGTGATCATGGTAAATTTCTGGGAACCGTGGTGTGGTCCCTGTGTAGGAGAAATGCCGGATTTGCAGGATTTATATGAGAAATACAGTGAGCAGGGACTTATGCTCTTGGGCGTTTTTTACAGCACATCCAGCGAGGATGCGGCCAAGACATTTGTGTCTGATAACCAGATCACATATCCCATTCTCATTGGAAATGATGACTTTACTCCGTTTACCACAGAGTATGTGCCTACGACAGTCTTTTTTGACGGAGACGGCAATTTGCTTAGTGAAAATCCAATCGTTGGAGCACAAAGCTATGAGGATTGGGAAAAATTGATCGAGGAATACTTAGATTCCGTGGAAAAGTAGAAAATTGGAAAAGAAGTGCTTGCAGAAAAGTGGAGCGGTGTCTATGAAGAAATGGTATAAAACGATCGGTTGCATTTTGCTTTCTGCAATATGGATTGCGATCGGTATTCGTAACGGACAGAACGAACAGGTATTTATGAAGGCAATTAAAATATGTCTGGAGTGTGTAGGACTTGGATGATAAAAAAAGGATGAAATGGCAGGCGATTGCCACGCTTGTGCAAAATGCAAATCTAAAGGGCTTTTTTACCGGAAAAATCTATCAGGGCAAAGTCAAAAATGTATGCGTGCCCGGTTTGAATTGCTATTCCTGTCCGGGGGCGGTTGGCGCATGTCCGATTGGCTCGTTGCAGAATGCATTATCAGAATACAAATTCAAAATTCCTTATTATGTTCTGGGACTGATGCTTTTCTTTGGAGCACTTTTGGGAAGGATTGTCTGTGGGTTTCTGTGTCCTTTTGGTTTTTTACAAGATCTTTTGCATAAAATCCCTTTTCCGATAAAGGTCAGAACCTTCAGGGGGGATAGGACTTTGCGCAAACTGAAATATGTTGTATTGCTTCTTATGGTAGTGGTTCTTCCTGTGGCATACAAGTTTACGCCGTTTTTTTGTAAGTACATATGCCCATCCGGGACATTGTCAGGAATCATTTTGTCGTTTACAAATACCGCATTATTCGCAGTATTGGGAAAGCTGTTTACCTGGAAGACCAGTATCCTGATTCTGATTCTGGTAGCCGGTATGATGATTTACCGTCCGTTTTGCAAATATCTGTGTCCGCTTGGGGCTTTTTATGCACCGTTTAATCGGATTGCAATCGTTCGACTGTCTGTTGACAGAGAAAAGTGCACAAAATGTCATGCTTGCAGTCAAGTATGTGGGATGTGCGTGGATCCTGTTGAGAACCCGGATGATGGAGAGTGTATCAGATGTGGTCTTTGTGCATCCGGCTGTCCGGAAAAGGCTTTGAAATTAACTGTGAAAAGAGAATAGAAAGCGCGGAGAGATAAAATGGAAGTATTTGATGTAGTAGATCAATATGGGAATCCCACAGGGGAAATTGTGGAGCGGAATGAGGCACATGAAAAGGGAATCAGGCATCGTACTGCACATATCTGGATTGTGAGAGAAAGAGAAGGCAGAAGAGACGTACTTTTGCAAAAGAGGGCACAAAATAAAGATTCTTTTCCGGGCAGGTATGACACTTCTTCGGCAGGACATGTTCAGGCAGGAGACGAGCCGCTCACTTCGGCATGCAGAGAGCTTAAGGAAGAGCTTGGGATTGTTGCAGAGCCGATAGACCTGAATTTTGCCGGGACATTTCATGTGCAATATGAGAAAGAGTTTCATGGAAAACTGTTTCGGGATGAAGAAATTGCTTTTGTCTATGTGTATCAGAAACCGGTAGATATTGATGCGCTGACGTTGCAAAAGGAAGAACTTGATTGTGTCGAATGGTTTGACCTTGAGGAGACGCTTGCGCAGTGCAGGCTGCATAATCAGAAATTTTGTGTTCCGGTTAAGGGGTTGGAAACGGCAAAAGCGTATTTGGATAAAGGAGAAAGAAAATGAGTGCAATCGTAACCTTAAAAAAGGGAGAAGGTCGTCTGATCAAAGCGGGCGGTATGTGGATTTTTGATAATGAAATTGATACCATTACGGGTTCCTGGGAGAACGGGGAAATCGTAAATATACATGATTTTGACGGTTATCCGATGGGGCGAGGATTTATCAATGAAAATTCCAAAATTCGAATCCGCTTGATGACGCGTCATATAGAGCAGGAAATTGATGAGGCTTTTTTGCGTATGCGAATCCAAAATGCATGGGACTACAGAAAGACTACTGTTGATACTTCTTCTTGCCGTGTGATCTTTGGTGAGGCTGATTTTCTGCCCGGATTTATCGTAGACAAATACGAGGATGTGCTGGTGGTGCAATGTCTGGCACTTGGCATGGAACAGTTTAAGGAGCAGATCGTTTGTATCTTGAAGGAAGTGCTGGCGGCAGATGGCATCTTGGTCCGCGGCGTTTATGAGCGTAGTGATGCGAACGAGCGTAAAAAAGAAGGGCTTCCCAAGGTCAAGGATTTTATCGGAGAGCCGTTTGACACGAATGTGGAGATTGTGGAGAATGGCGTGCACTATCTGGTGGATGTGGTGAACGGACAGAAAACAGGATTTTTCCTAGACCAGAAATATAATCGCCTTGCGATGCAGCGTATCTGCAAAGGAAAGCGGGTACTTGACTGCTTTACGCATATGGGCACTTTTGCGTTAAATGCCGGCATCGCCGGTGCAAAAGAAGTAACAGGACTTGATATTTCCGAATTTGCAATCGAGCAGGCGCGCGCCAATGCTAGGCTCAATCATTTGGAAGATATCGTACATTTCAAATGTGCTAATGTTCTCGATGAGCTTCCCAGACTTGCAGCGGAGGGTGAGAAATATGATGTAGTCATTTTGGACCCGCCGGCTTTTACCAAGTCGAGAGAAGCAACAAAAAACGCAATCAAGGGATATCGGGAAATCAATATAAAAGGGCTGAAGCTGGTAAAGGACGGCGGATACCTTGCAACCTGTTCATGCTCGCATTTTATGACGCAGGAGCTGCTTGCCAAAACAGTGAAAGAAGCCGCAAAAAGTGCGCATAAGAGACTCAGACAGGTAGAGTTTCGTACGCAGTCTGCCGATCACCCGATTCTTTGGGCTGCAGATGAGAGTTATTATCTGAAGTTTTATATCTTTCAGGTGGTGGAGGAGAAATAGGACGTGGAGTCTTTGGCTCTCAGGTGGTGGATGAAAAATGTCCGGAGCTTCTCATCGCCGGATGGCGGGATAATAATCATATCGAAAGGAAGAAAGTATAGGAATGAATCCCATATTTGTAAAACAGCTGGCAATTGATTTTTGCTGCAGTGAAGAAATGGTTTTGAGCGGGGAAAATATATTCACGGAATATCAGCCGCGGGAAGGCAGGCGCATCTTTCGGGAATCGGAATGTTTTCTGAAGGTGGCCTCTGTGAATGGAAAGATACTGGCCAGCGGGAAAGCCGAAATCATCAGATGTGTCAGGCAGCAATACCAAAATGGCAGCGGCGCATGGTTCATGGATTTTGACAATTTGCGCAGGCTTGATGAGAAAATGAAAGAATTTGGCTGTCATATCGGGCAAGCCCATCCCTTCTATATCGCGACAGAAAAAACTGTCGTGGATACAAAGGGATATGAGATCAAAAAATACGTGGGAGACGAGCTTTTGCAGTTTCGCGGAGACGACAGATTTGACGAGGCGTTTCTGTTTGATAAACTGCCAAAGGATGAAATCGGAATTGCAGCAATCAAAGATGGGGAAATCTTAGGAATGGCAGGTGCGTCGAGCGACAGTGATCTGATGTGGCAGATCGGTATCAATGTGATGAGAGGGGCCGAAGGAGCGGGGATTGGTTCCATGCTTGTCGCATTACTGAAAAATGAGATACTGGATCTTGGCAGAATTCCGTTTTATGGAACAGCGATGTCCCATATCGCATCACAGAGAGTAGCCCTGCATGCCGGTTTCTACCCTGCATGGGCGGAGCTATACTGTGAAAAATAATTTTGGGATTTGCGACATGAACAGATATGGTCAAAAAATGATACGCCAAAGAGTAAATCTATGTATTATGAATGATTAAAGAACGGAAGCTATCATGACGAAATATAGGATAACTCCTAATTTGCAAATGGATTTGCGAAGGACGATGCAAGGAAGAACAGATACGAAAGGAAGGGGTAAAGTATGGCAATCGTGATATATGCAGGTGATAGTCAGCAGACGCATATAAATAACATGCAAAAAAAGGCAGAAGCCGGAAGCCGAGAGACCAAATCGATCAATGCGCAGGATTTACATGCCTTTTCTCAGGCGGGCAGTGCAATGGATGCAAAGAAAGGGTTTGCCAGAAAGCAGGCCTTGAAATTAGTGGGAGATGCATGGGACCGTGATCAAAAGGTTTCAAAGTCGATTGCGGACATGGTCAGCGAGAAAAAGAGCAAGACGGATGAACTTTTGCAGTTGAAAAGTAAAATGAACGATATTGACTCCATGAAAAGCAAATACATGGAGGACTATCAGATCGACCCGGATTCACAGGAGCAAAAAGATCTCGAATTATTGGAAAAATATCAGAACAACAAGTATGGTGCGTTTTCGGACAAGTTTTCTGAGGAAGAAATCGAGAGATTAAAGGAATTGCAGGAGCAGCCGCTCACGGAATATCAGGAGAAGGTCCTTGCGGCAAACTATGCAAAGGATGGTTTGTCCGTTGCGTATGAAAGGCTTGCAAATGAGATAAAAGGACTTGCGCAGTCGATTGGAGACGCGAAGGTTGAGCAGGAAAAATCGCAGGATATGTTAAAGGCGCAGGACGCGGCCGGGCAGATTCTGGATGCTGCCGATCAGGAAATTCTTGGCATGCTGTATGAGGAAGGCAAAGAGCATATCGAGGAGGAGACCGAGAAGGAAGAAGAAAAGGCCGAAAAGATTGCGCAGGAAAAGGAAGAGAAGGAAGAAAGACTCGAAGAGCAAAAAGAGCAGCGGAAAGAACAGGAGGAAATTCTGGATGCGGGAGAGAAGGCTGCCAAGATGAGGCTGGATGTCCGGTCAGAAAAGATAACGGATTCACAGGTGGAGGAAGCACAAAAGAGTATTCAGAAATTATTAGAGGAAAATCATTTGATCAATGAGGATATCAAGGGGATTGAAATTGATCTGAGATTTTAAAAGATAGGAAGGAAAGGTATCACATAATGTTTCAATTTACGAAAGACTGTATGATTGGAATAGAACAAATTGATGCGGAGCATCAACACTTGTTTGAATTGATCAATAAAGGAATTGCAATCCTGCATAATGAATATGTGCAAGATCATTACAGTCAGATTAAGGAAATGATGGTTGCGTTAGAGGAATATGCGGAGGAACATTTTTTGCATGAGGAAGCTTATATGGAAAGTCTGCGCGATCCGGAACTGATTTTACAGAGGACGCAGCATATGTTTTTCCGGGAGAAGGTCAGGGAATGGGCGTTCTGTAACATCGATGCGGAAGAAAGCCAACGACAAGTTCTCGACGAGTTGTTGCAATTTTTGGCGAAATGGCTGTATCATCATATTTTGGGGAGTGACATGATGATTGGTAAGCTTCCGCCGCTGGAAGAGTGGATGATCCGTGAAAATCCCTGTGAATTCGCGCAGGAGTATTGGACAGGCATCGATCTGATTGACAAAGAACATCAGGTTTTGTTTGAAATCATAGATAAGGCAAACAGGCTGGTGAAGGATTATGCGGTCGGAGATGCCTATGATGCGATCATGGAAATATTGCAGGAGCTTAGGGAATATACAATCCGCCATTTTGCGGATGAAGAAGAGTATATGGAAAGCATTCATTATAGTGGAATAGAAGCGCAAAAAAGGGCACATGCAGCTTTTATCCATAAGATTGAAGACATTCGGGAGGATGACATTGATAAAAATCCACGGGAATATCTGGAGAGCCTGATGGAGTTTCTTTTAGGCTGGTTGATCAATCATATTTTGCATATGGACAAGAAAATTGCACAAGGCTAGAGAGAAACAGGGGGATGTTTGGCGAGCTGATGAATGCCAGTCATGTATCCTTAAGTAAGGATTACGAGGTGACAGGAATTGAACTGGATACCATGGTGGAGGCAGCATGGAAGCAGGATGGTGTGATTGGTGCGAGAATGACGGGCGCGGGCTTTGGCGGATGTACGGTCAGCATTGTGGAGGATGCCTGTGTCGACAGTTTTATCCGTAATGTCGGGAAGGAATATCAGAAAAAATCGGATATGCTGCCGATTTTTATATTGTGGACATTGGAGATGGACCGTCAAAGAATTTCTGATCAATCAAATCATTTCCTGCGATATTCTTTTGGCGAGATGCCGTTGATCTTCCGAAAGGTTTCCGCAAAGTAGCTGGCACTCTGAAAACCACATTCCAGAGCAATCTCGATAATTGGAAGCTGTGTGTGTTCCAGTAGATAGATGCCACGCTGGATGCGGTAATTTTGTAAATAGGCAATCGGTGATTGTCGCAGGTTTTCGCGAAACAGGCGGCAACATTTGGATTGGCACATTGCGCCCGTCTGGGCAATTTCCTGTAGTGTAATCTGATTTTGATAGTTCTCCTGAATAAAGGAGAGCATTTTTTTGAGTGGACTCATAGGATCTGTATCTGCGTAGTCGTAACCGTTTTGCGCTATGGAGTGGATATAGAGCAGTTGCCACAGCGCAAAGAACTGACTTTGAGCGGTCAGTTCAAAGCAAGGCTCTTTATCCATGACAGCATGAAAAATAGAGAGAATCTGATCGATGGCAGGTTTATGCCATTTTTCAGAGCCGCATAAGTAAAATACATCACTATTTTTGTCAAACAGAAGAGGATTGATGTATTTTTCTTCCATTTTCCGGTTAAAACGAAGACTGTCCGGCTGCAAAAGCAGAACCGCATAGGCGCAGTCCTGCGGCTCACACAGAATGGTGGAAGAAGCTGTCTCTTCAGCAGTCTGCAAGCAGGCCGGACCACCTAAATGCAGACGGTTGGAATTGACGATCAGCCCCTGCCCGGGCTGCAGAGGATAGGTCTTGTCATTGACATAGTAATGCAGCGTGCCACTGAGGACAACAATGCACTCAAGCTCCTTGTGCCAGTGACAGGGCATAATACCGCCTGCAAAATCAGACAGATGGGAAATGGCTGCCTTGATCGGTGTGGTAGGCGAATTATATTCGATTGTCTCCAGCAGATTGTCGCCGATCATCATAAAGCCGTCCGGCGAAACGATGCGTGTATCCTGTTCTTTTTGAAAAGGGGTGTTTGGGGACTTCATTTATGCGCTTTCCTTTCATGCGATTCTTTTCTGTCAGTCTCGGATATCTGCAATACGAATGAAATATTTACTGATGCAGGATTGTTATAAAATCATATCAGAAAATGATAGAATAAACAAGAATAGTACAGTATTCTTATAAATAAGAGAAGGCAAAACTAAGTTTATGATATAAGAAAGATTATATATGGCTTAATCCGATAAAAAGATAGAAAGCTGACTCGTTTGTATGTTTGTGGATAGGAATAAAGAAAGGAGCAGTTATGACGGAGAAAGAGAAAATGTTAGCAGGTCAGATCTATGACCCGAGTGACAAAGAGCTGGCAGACCGAAGGGCATTGGCACACAGACTCAGCAAGTTATACAATGATACTTTTGAAGAGGAAGAGCAAAAGAGAAAAGAATTGCTCGACAGGCTCATTCCGATGCAGGAGGAAGGCGTCTATATCCAGGGACCACTCCAAGTGGATTATGGGTGCTTCACACATCTTGGCAGAAATTTTTATGCAAATTTTAATCTGACAATTTTGGATATCTGTCCGGTGGAAATTGGAGATAATGTGTTATTTGGACCGAATGTATCCGTTTTGACGCCCATGCATCCGTTATGCCATGAGGAACGAAATATGCGCAAACGTCCAAACGGGGAGGTATATGATTACGAGTATGGAAAACCGGTCACGATTGGCGACAATTGTTGGATAGCCGGTAATGTCACAATCTGTGGCGGTGTGACAATCGGTAGCGGCTGTGTGGTCGGAGCGGGAAGTGTTGTTACGAGGGACATTCCACCGGGTACTCTGGCAGCCGGAAATCCCTGCAGGGTGATACGCCGGATTACGGAAGAAGATATGATGAACTTTGGAAGAGAATGATCAAATAAAAGGAGGTTATAAGCTATGAAAATGGAACAAATTAAGGAACTTGTGGGAAAAATGACGCTGGAGGAGAAAGCGGGTCTATGCTCAGGAAGTGATTTCTGGCACACAGAGGCGGTAGAAAGACTTGGTATTCCAAGTGTTATGGTGTCAGACGGTCCTCACGGACTGCGCAAGCAGGATCAGAACGGAGACCATCTGGGCGTCAACGACAGTATCAAGGCTGTCTGTTTCCCGACCGGCTGTGGCGCTGCTACATCCTTTAACAGAGAACTGATCGGCAAAATGGGTCAGACGCTCGGCAATGAGTGTCAGGCAGAGGATGTCAGTGTCATCTTAGGACCGGCAGTCAATATCAAGCGTTCCCCACTCTGCGGACGGAATTTTGAATATTATTCGGAAGATCCGTATCTGGCAAGCGAGATTGCTACAGCACATATCAATGGCGTGCAGAGTAAACATGTGGGAACCAGCATCAAGCATTTTATGGGCAATAATCAGGAAACAAGGAGAATGTCTGTGGATGCGCAGATTGACGAGCGTGCGCTGCATGAAATCTATCTCGGTGCTTTTGAAGGTGCGGTGAGAAATGCAAAGCCATGGACGGTGATGAGCTCTTATAATAAGGTGAACGGACAGTATGTGGGTGAAAACAAGGAACTGCTCTCAGACATTCTGCGTGACACCTGGGGATTTGACGGCATTGTTGTCAGTGACTGGGGCGCAGTCAATGACCGCGTGGCAGCACTTGCGGCAGGTATGGATCTGGAAATGCCGGCATCCGGCGGTGTGCGCGATGCACAGATCAAGAGAGCGGTAGAGACCGGCGTGATTTCTGAGGAGGTGCTTGACGAGGCTTGTGCGCGTATTCTGGATATTGTTTACCGTTACATCGAAAATCGTGATGAGAAGGCAGTGTTTGATCTTGACGCAGATCATGAGATCGCCAGAGAGATTGCGCATGAATCCATTGTTCTTCTGAAAAATGAAGATGATATCCTGCCGCTTACCAAAGGAGCGAAAGTCGCATTTATCGGAAAATATGCGCAAAAACCAAGATTCCAGGGAGGCGGAAGCTCTCATATCAATTGTCAGAAAGTAACCTCTGCGCTGGATGCCATCGCACAGGCAGGGATTACGAATGTCACATTTGCACAGGGATATGATGATAAGTTTGATGAGATTGATGAGACATTAGAGAAAGAGGCAATTGCGGCAGCAGTCGCAGCGGATATCGCAGTCGTTTTCGCAGGTCTTCCCGATGCATTTGAGTCAGAAGGCTTTGACAGGGAGCACATGCGTATGCCGGATTGTCAGAACCATCTGATTGATGAGATAGTAAAGGTGCAGCCCAACACAGTTGTCGTATTGCATAACGGATCCCCCATTGAAATGCCATGGGTCAATGAGGTAAAGGGTATTGTGGAAGCCTATCTTGGCGGAGAAGCCGTAGGTGGTGCAGTGGTAGATATCCTGTATGGCGATGTAAATCCCAGTGCAAAGCTTGCAGAGTCTTTCCCTTATCAGCTTGAGGACAACCCATCCTTTTTGAGCGGATTTGGCAGCGGCGATACTGTAAGCTACAGCGAAGGCATTTTTGTCGGATATCGCTATTATGATAAGAAGAATATGCCTGTCATGTTCCCGTTTGGATTCGGACTTTCCTATACTACTTTTGATTACAGCAACCTGAAGGTGGATAAGAAAGAACTGACAGACAAGGAATGTCTGACAGTCAGCGTAGATGTGACAAACACAGGAAGAGTAGCCGGAAAAGAAGTGGTGGAGCTTTATGTCGCAGACAGGGAGAGTACGGTGATCAGACCGATCAAAGAACTCAAAGGCTTTGAAAAGGTTATGCTTCAGCCCGGCGAGACAAAGACTGTGACTTTTACACTGGACAGTCGTGCATTTGCCTACTACGAGCCGAAAATGAAGGACTGGCATGTGGAATCCGGAGAGTTTGACATTCTGATCGGCAAATCCTCAGAGGATATCGTGCTTTCCGAAACCGTTGTGGTAAACGGCACAAAGAAGCTGCCTATGTATTATACTGCAAATACCACAATCGGCGATCTGCCACAGACGAGAGAGGTCAAAGAAGCGGTAAAAACTGTTCTTGATATATTCAGGCTTGGTGATATCTCTTCCGATGATGAGAATTCGGCTTCTTCCGAAGCAATCACAGAGGAGATGAATGCTGCAATGGAGAAATATATGCCACTGCGCGCTGTGATCTCCTTCACGGAAGGGAAAGTGACACCGGATATGGTGGACGAGACTGTCGAGAAATTAAATAAGCTGTCATAAGAGGTAACATCTTGCAAACAGGATGCATGTGTTGTATGATGATACAAATGCAAAGGCGCAGTACTGAAGGAAGGTTTTTGGTACTGCGTTTTCCTTGTGGAAAGGAGAATGGTAAGATGGACCTGGATTTTTATGATCTCTATTATATCCAGACAAATGTCATGTGTATCCTTTTATTGGCTTTTGTGCTGGTAGCTTATGTCAGAGAAATGCGCGGTGCAGCAGAAGCAGTATATTATAGGGCAGAAATTGTCGGCATCATGATCTACTGCCTGTCAGACATGGCGGCGGCCATTTGCAAGGGAGAAAACTTTCCGGGAGTCAGACATATTCTTTGGCTGGCTAACACAGTCTATATAGCATTTCCGGCGCTTCTGGTAGTGCTTTGGGGGCACTATATCATTGCGCATATGAAGAAATATGGATTTTGCAAGAGTTCTTTTGATCGAATATTCAGGGTGCTGGTAATGATTGGTTTTGTAGTAACCATGACGAGTCCTGTGACACATTTTGCATTTTATCTGGATGAGAGTAATATGTACCATAGAAATTTTGGTGTATTTCTGGTGCCGGTTCTCAGTTATGTGTATATGATCTATGATACGGTCAAGCTGGTTGTGCTCAGTCGAAAAATTGAATCGCTGGAGGGCAGAAGGGAGGCGATAACACTCTCTGTTTTTGTGATCCCCTGTATTCTGTTATCGCTTCTGCAAATGTTTGTCTACGGATGCACAACCGCACAGGTTGGATTTACACTTGGGTTTATGATCGTTTATCTGGTTGGGCAGCAGAATAAAATCTCCAAAGATGCACTGACGGGACTGAATAACAGAAGAGAATTTGAACATCAGTTTGATAATATGGTCAAAGGTGCTGAGAAGATTTTGATCTGTATGATTGACGTTGATTATTTTAAGAGTATCAACGATACGTTCGGTCATGTCGAGGGTGATTCTGCGATAAAGAGCATTGCACTCGTATTGTCCAAAGCCTGTGCAAAGTGTAAGGGGGAAGGAGACTTTTTTCTATCCCGTTACGGCGGAGATGAATTTGTGATAGTATCGAAAGATTTTAGTGACGGGGCCGATCAAATGCTATCGGATGCCGTTTTGACTGAACTGAATACATGCAATCTGACAAATGAAAAATCGTATTTGTTGCAGCTTAGTATTGGAACAGCTTATGGGGCGGTAAGTGGCAGGAAGGATGCAGTTGAGATTATGAAAAAGGCAGATAAAGAGATGTACAGGCAAAAGAAAGCAAAACATTCCAAGCGTGTTTCCGGTGTTCAGATAAGATAAAAACTGCTTTTCAGGGAACTTCCCGCTTGGATGAAAGTGTTTTTGTCGAAGCCTGTTATATCTTGCAACATGATAGCCGATATAATAATATAAGGGTAATTGGCAGAGAACACAGGGAAAGTCTGTGGCAAAATTGTGAGAACTAAGATAAACTAAGGTGAGTGTAGCATAAGGAATCAGACGGGAGATGAGGGCGAAAAATGAGTCTTGATATTTATGATACCTATTATATCTATTATATTGAAACAAATTTCATTTGTATTCTGTTACTGTCGTTTATTCTGGTGGCATATATCAAAGAGATGCGCGCAGCAGCAGAAACCATTTACTATAATGCTGTAATCATGGAAACCATTCTGTATTGTCTGGCGGATATGCTGACGGCTATTTTCAGCGGACAGAATCTGCCCGGAGCCAGATTGATCTTATGGTTGTCAAACGCAATCTACATTGCATTTCCGGCACTTTTGGTAGTGACATGGGGACAATACATTGTCATACATATGAAAAGATACGGATTTCAGAAGAGTGTCTTTGAGCGGATTTTCAGAATTTTAGTAATGGCAGGTTTCGTGATCACGCTGTCCAGTCCGGTCACGCACTTTGCATTTTATCTGGATGCAGGCAATTTTTACCACAGAAATCCGGGCGCTTATGTGGTGCCGATCCTCAGTTATGTATATATGATTTATGATACGGGCAGACTTCTGTTGCTCGGTCGGAAGATAGATTCTCTGGAAGGCAGAAGAGAGGCAAAGACATTTTCCATCTTTATTGTGCCGTGTCTTCTTTTCTCGCTGGTGCAGATGTTTGTTTATGGTTGTACAACGGCTCAGGTGGGCTTTACAATAGGATTTATCATTGTATACATTATCGGGCAGCAAAATAAGATCTCAAAGGATGCGCTGACGGGACTGAACAACAGAAGAGAATTTGAAAATCAGTTTGACAACATGGCAAAAAATGCAGAGAAGCTTTTGGTGGGTATGATTGATATCGATTTTTTCAAGAGCATCAATGATACCTACGGTCATGTGGAGGGAGATCAGGCAATCAAAAAAATTTCGCTGGTTCTGGCCAGATCCTGTGCAGCCTGCAAAAACGAAGGTGGTTTTTTCCTTTCCCGATACGGTGGCGATGAATTTGTGATTCTGTCAAAGGAATTTAATGAGGGGGCGGATCAGGCACTGATGGATGCGATCAATGCCGAGCTTGCTATGGTCAATGAGACAAAGGATACGCCGTATGCGCTATGCGTCAGTATCGGGACTGCGTGTGGACCGGTCACATGCAGGGAGGATGCGATTGCGATCATGGATAAGGCTGACAGCGAGATGTACAGGGAGAAAAAAGCAAAACATCTGTAAATCCCTTAAATCATCTGATACACTTTATCGGAATTTGTGCTATAATATATCCGAAAAACGTGCACAGGATAAAGGGAGGTATTGCGATGGATCATTTACCGCTTACAGTCAGAGTTCCGATAGAAGAGGACAATCCCAGCATATGCAGGGATGAAGCAAAATGTATCAAATGTGGCATGTGTAAGGAGGTCTGTACCACACAGATCGGCGTGCATGGGACATACACGCTGGAAGAGACGGATGGCAAAGCAGTGTGTATCAACTGTGGGCAGTGTGCAAATGTATGTCCGGTGGGCAGCATAACCGAAAAATACGAATATCAGAATGTGAGAGAGGCAGTGCAAAATCCGGATCAGATTGTTATTGTCAGCACATCGCCGTCTGTCAGAGCGGCGCTTGGTGAGGAGTTCGGCATGTCGGACGGAGGATTTGTGCAGGGAAAGATGGTCGCACTTTTGAGAGCGTTGGGGGTCGATTATGTACTTGATACAAATTTTGCTGCCGATCTTACCATTGTGGAGGAGGCGAGTGAGCTCATTGAGCGCATCACAAAGCAGACCGCACCGCTTCCACAGTTTACCAGCTGCTGTCCGGCATGGATCAGATATGCGGAGACCTACCACCCGGAGATACTGCCGCATATTTCTTCTGCAAAGAGCCCGATCGGGATGCAGGGACCGACGATCAAGACTTATTTTGCAAAGAAAGCGGGGATTGACCCCAAAAAGATCGTAAATGTGGCGCTGACACCCTGTACGGCCAAGAAATTTGAGATCCGCAGGGATGAGATGTGCGATGCCGGTAAGTATTATGGTGATGATACTATGCGGGATATGGATATGGTCATCACGACAAGAGAGCTTGCAATGTGGGCAAGGGAAGAAGGCATTGACTTTGCATCTCTTGCAGACAGCGATTATGATAATCTGATGGGAGAGGCATCGGGAGCTGCCGTAATCTTCGGCAACACAGGTGGTGTCATGGAGGCTGCCCTCAGAACAGCGTATGAATATATCACCGGAGAGAGTGCGCCGGATGTGCTTTTCAATCTCACACCGGTCAGAGGCTATGACGGCATCAAGGAGGCAACTGTCAAGGTCGGAGATCTGGATGTCAGTGTTGCAGTGGTATACGGCACTGCCAATGCCGAGAGAGTCATCCGGCAGATTCAAAGCGGAGAGAAGCAGTATCATTTTGTGGAAGTCATGACGTGTCCGGGCGGATGTATCGGCGGCGGTGGTCAGCCAAAGGATATCATGAAGGATAAGGATGCGGTCAGAAAGGCGAGAATCGCAAGCCTGTATACAAAGGATGAGGCAATGACACTCAGGAAGAGCCATGAAAATCCTGATGTGAAGAGGGTATATGAAGAGTTTTACGGTAAGCCACTGAGTGAGATGGCAGAAAAGATGTTGCATACAGCCTATGAAGATAAAAGCGGCATTTTCCGAAAAGGCGATCCGGATAAAGCTGTAGAGCAGGAAGGCAAAGAAGAAAGTAAAGAAATTAATAAAGAAGAAAGAACAGGAGACAAAAAAATGAAGACATGGAAATGTAAGATTTGTGGCTATATTTATGAAGGAGACACCTTACCGGCTGATTTTACCTGTCCGATTTGCAAGCAACCGGCATCTGCATTTGAGCCGGTAGGAGGAGCAGAGCCTGCCAACAAATATGCCGGGACACAGACAGAGAAAAATCTGGAGGCAGCCTTTTCCGGAGAGTCAGAGGCCAGAAATAAATATACCTATTTTGCGTCAGTTGCCAAGAAAGAAGGGTATGAACAGATTGCGGCTCTTTTCTTAAAGACGGCTGAAAATGAGAGAGAACATGCAAAGATGTGGTTTAAGGAGTTAAACGGAATCGGTGATACGCCTGCAAATCTTGCGGCAGCAGCCGACGGAGAAAATTATGAGTGGACAGATATGTATGAAGGCTTTGCAAAGACTGCGGAGGCAGAGGGCTTCACAGAACTTGCAGCAAAATTCAGGGCAGTTGGGGAAATTGAGAAACATCATGAGGAGAGATACCGTGCACTTTTGAAGAATATTGAGACGTCTCAGGTTTTCAAGAAGAGTGAGGTCAAGGTGTGGGAGTGCCGCAATTGTGGTCATATCGTAGTCGGAACAAAGGCGCCGGAGGTTTGTCCGGTATGTAATCATCCGCAGAGCTATTTTGAAGTACATGAGGAGAACTATTAATTTAGTAGAGCAAGGGAAAGGGATGCGATTTTGCATCCCTTTTCGATATTTGTGCACACCAGTGCAAAAAGAAAAATGAATCTGTGCGAAAAGAAAAAATGCATCTTGAAATCACATAGAAAATATGCTACACTAAATTTCGGCTGTAAAAGTCATACATATGCCGGTGTGTCGGAATGGCAGACGATGCAGACTCAAAATCTGTTGGGCGTACGCCCGTGTGGGTTCAAGTCCCACCACCGGCAGTTCTTCATGAAGTCCTGGAACGTAATGTTTCAGGACTTTTTTGTTGTGCGTTTTGCGGCTGGGTATTCTGAATAGCTGCAAGAAACTGACCATAAAAAAATATATCAAATTGAATATACACATAATACCAGATGCGGATTATGCTACCAATGAAATATAAATGAGAAAGGATGAAGGAATGATGGAAAAGACAAAAAAAGCAGGGATAGCGACAACAGATGTAAAGAAACTGACAATAGGAGCGGTAAGTATAGCGCTCACCTATATCGCAACCGCATTTATCAATGTGCGTCTGCCAATACAGGCAAATGGCGGTCTGATTCACTTGGGAAACACCGTTTTGTTTATTGTGGCAGTGTTATATGGAAAGAAAATCGGAGCACTTGCCGGCGGAGTGGGAATGGCACTCTTTGATCTGACAAGCGGCTGGACAATGTGGGCACCGTTCACACTTGTTATCGTGGCATTTATGGGTTATGTAGTCGGTCTGGTCACACAGAAGAGTAAAAAAGTAGGATGGATTCTGCTTGGTATTGCGTTGGCACTTGTCATCAAGGTGGTCGGATATTATATTGCAGAAGTTATTTTGTATGGGAACTGGGTCGCTCCTGTGACATCTATTCCGGGAAATATCGTGCAGGTTGTCGTTGGCGGTGCGATTGCGCTTCCTGTAATCGGCGCTTTGAAGCATGTGGTCAGAGAATAGGAGAAAAGAAATGAATTATAAACTCATGACACCGGGACCGACGCAGGTGAGAGAAAACGTCAGACTGGCAAGAAGTCTGGAATGTACGAATCCGGATCTGGACCCTGGATTTGTGGAATTTTATCATGAGACATGTCAGCTCATCAGCAGACTGTTACATACAAAGAATGAGGCATTTATCCTGGATGGGGAAGGAATACTGGGATTGGAGGCTGCCTGTGCCTCCCTGACAGAGCCGGGCGATCAGGTGCTCGTACTTGACAACGGAATCTATGGAAAAGGTTTTGCCGATTTTGTAACTATGTATGGCGGAGAGGTGACTTATTTTTCGACGCCTTATGATGAAGCCTTGTCAGTGGATAAACTGGAGGCATTTTTGAAAGAACATCATGACTTTAAGTACGCGACGATGGTGCACTGTGATACACCGAGCGGCATGTTGAATCCGGTTGAGCAGCTGAGCAGGCTCTTGCATGACTATGGTATTTTGACGGTGGTGGATTCGGTATCTGCCATGTTTGGAGAACCTTTGGATGTTGATAACGGAATGATCGATATTGTATGCGGTGGGTCTCAAAAGGCACTTTCGGCACCCCCGGGACTTACCTTTGTGACGGTAAGTGACAAGGCAAAGGAATGTATGCACAGTAGAAAAACAAAGATTGCATCCTTTTATGCGAATATCATGGTATTTGAAGAATATTACGAACAAAAGTGGTTTCCGTATACCATGCCGATCAGTGATATCTACGGACTGCGTCAGGCACTCGACAATATTGCAGCCGATCCGCAGATTTATGACAGGCATGCAAAGCTTGCAAAGCTGACAAGAGACACGCTTACGGAAATGGGGCTGCAGCTTTACGGAAAGAACGGATATGCTAATACGGTGACAGCATTTTGTGTGCCGGAAGGCTTTGCTGCGCAGGATATTCTTGGAAGAATGCTTGATAAATACGGTATTATGCTCGCCGGGAGTTTTGATGTGTTTGCCGGAAAGCTGATTCGCATCGGTCATATGGGAGAAAACGCAAATGAGGCGGATGTGATGGAGACATTACAGGCGCTTAGGCAGATCTTGCAGGCGTAGTGAATAAGATATTGCAAAAGATAGGAAAGAAAGAGAATGGCGCAGATTCAAGTTGGATCTGCGCCATTTCTTGACGCAAGAACCGATTATTGTTATAGTGAATAAAACTGGTAATAAAGAAATTGTTGAAAAGAGTAGAATCTATATGCCAGAGAAAGGAAATGGATATGTTGACCTATGACCTAAGTCAGGCGAAAGGGCCGCTGTATTTATATATTTACAAATGTATCAAAAGGGATATTGTCGATGGTAAATTGAAACTTCACGATAAAATGCCATCAAAACGTGCTTTTGCCGGAAATTTGGGTGTCAGTACGATCACGGTAGAGAATGCATATGAACAGTTGGTCGGAGAAGGATATCTTTATACGATTCCGAAAAAGGGATATTATATATCGGACATTTCGGAGATGAGAAATGGTAATGTCCCTGCGGTAAAATCGCTCCATATTGAAAAGAATCGCTTTGCCAGAGAAAACTATTATGATTTTTCTTCCAATCGAACGGCGAGTGAAGATTTTCCGTTTTCTATCTGGGCAAAGCTTGTTCGTGAAACCATGTCGCAAAAGGAAAGGGAGCTTTTGGAGAGTACTCCGTGTGAAGGTGTCAGACAGCTTCGTGAGGCAATCGCACATCATCTTTCGTCCTTTCGTGGGATGGCTGTCGATCCGGATCAGATTATCATAGGAGCGGGAACAGAATATTTATACAGTCTTTTGATCAAGCTCCTTGGAACGCAAAAGCTGTATTGCATTGAAAATCCGGGCTATAAAAAGCTGATGAAAATATATGAGAGTAGTCATGCGGATTGTATTTTTGTGGGAATGGATCAGGATGGGATTGTGATAAATGAGCTGAAACAGTCAGGCGCGGATATTGTACATATCAGCCCGACACATCATTTCCCAACCGGAATCACCATGCCGATTGCAAGAAGAGCAGAGCTTTTGGCGTGGGCAAATGAAAAAGAGGGCAGGTATATCATAGAAGACGACTACGACAGTGAATTCAGGCTAAAAGGGAAACCGATTCCTCCTCTGCAAAGCATTGATTGCGGTGAAAAGGTCATTTACATGAATACGTTTTCAAAATCACTTACATCTACCATTCGTATCAGTTACATGGTTTTGCCGAGGCATCTTGCAAATCTTTTTTTTGAGAAATTGTCTTTTTATTCCAATACGGTTTCTTCGTTTGAACAATATACTTTGGCTGCATTTATCAGCCGCGGTTATTTTGAAAAACATATTAACCGAATGCGGCTCCGTTATGGACGAAAGAGGGCAAAGGTACTTGAGAGTATTCGGATTTGTTTCGGAGAAGAGAAATGCAAAGTAATCGAAAATGATTCCGGTCTTCATTTTTTGCTTGAATTTCGGACCAGGCTGCCGGATATGGTACTGAAGGAGAGGCTGCTGGAGCAGGGGATTCATATCGAGACGATTACAGAATACTATATGGATGGGAAAAAACGAAATAAGCATCGCTTTATTCTGAACTACTCGAGCATTGATATGGATGGCCTCGATCAGGCACTGCTTACAATGAAAAAAGTGATAGAAGAGAGCAGATAACGGGAGTCGAACCCGCCTTTCCAGCTTGGGAAGCTAGCGTTCTACCGATGAACCATATCTGCAAAGCATCCATAATCCCGCAATCTGAGAAAAAGGAGAAAAACTTCGCCTTATGATGCGGAACATGATATATTAGAATTATAACACGAAAGGCGCATATTGCAAGTCACAATTTATTGATTGATTGGGTCGGAGGGTTACCGGAGAGGCGGATCAATCTACCGGAGCAGAATGTATGGGAAAGGAAGAACATAAAATGGAGAATAACGGACACAAAAGGCGGGTCCGCTATAAAGGGACGCATCCGCGGACCTATGAAGAAAAATATAAGGAGCATCAGCCCGAGAAATATGCCGATACCGTGGCAAAGGTCATCAGTAAGGGCAGTACGCCGGCAGGGATGCATATTTCCATCATGGTGCAGGAAATATTGGATTTTCTGCAGATACAGCCGGGACAGAAGGGGCTTGATGCCACACTCGGCTATGGCGGTCATACCCGCAGGATGCTGGAGCAGCTTCAGGGAAGCGGGCATATGTTTGCGCTGGATGTAGACCCGATTGAGATTGTAAAGACAAAGGAGCGTTTGCAATATGCCGGATTTGGCGAGGAAATCCTGACCATCCTGCAGGAGAATTTTGCAAATCTTGACCGGGTGGCAGAAAAGTATGGACCGTTTGATTTTATGATGGCGGATCTCGGAGTTTCCTCTATGCAGATTGACAATCCAAAGCGCGGATTCTCCTATAAGACGGAGGGACCGCTGGATCTTCGGCTCAATCCCGAAAAGGGACAGTCCGGGGCGGAGCGTCTGCGGAGTCTTGGCAGGGATGAGATTGCGGGAATGCTTGTGGAGAATGCGGATGAGCCCTATGCCGGGGAGATTGCGGAGGAGATCATCAGAAGCTACCGAAGAGGCATGCAGATCGAGACGACTACGCAGTTTAAGGAGGCGATAGAACGGGCGCTTGCCTTCTTACCTGAAAACAGAGAAAAGAAGGATATTGTGAAAAAAACCTGCCAGAGGTGCTTTCAGGCGCTGCGCATTGATGTCAACAGTGAATTTGAGGTGCTGCAGGCATTTTTAGAGCATCTGCCGGATGCGCTCTCACCCGGTGGACGCGTCGCTATCCTGACCTTTCATTCGGGAGAGGACAGACTGGTGAAAAAAGCCTTTGCCAGGTTCTATAAAGAGGGGATTTTTTCCGAGATTTCCAAGGATGTGATCAGACCCTCCGCGCAGGAGTGTGCACAGAACGGACGTGCCAGATCGACCAAGATGCGCTGGGCTGTCAGAGCTGATTAAGCAGGTGGAAAAATAACCAAATCCACTTGACAATAACTGTGAAATAGTGCTAACTGTATAGATGGAAACGGTGCACAAAAAGAAAACGGAACTTTCCGTGTTTTCAGTTGTGACGGAAGATATGAGAATATCATAAAAAGAAAGGAAGAGCGAAACATGCAGGAGTTAAAACCGATTAAAGAAGGTAAAGTACGTGAGATTTATGACAATGGCGACAGCCTGATCATGGTTGCAACTGACAGAATCAGTTGTTTTGATGTGATCTTAAAGAACGAGGTGACAAAAAAAGGAACTGTCCTTACACAGATGTCAAAATTCTGGTTTGAGATGACGCAGGACATTCTTCCTAATCATATGATCAGTGTCGATGTCAGGGATATGCCGGAGTTTTTCAGACAGGAGAAGTTTGACGGTAACAGCATGTTGTGCAAGAAACTGGAGATGCTCCCGGTTGAGTGTATTGTGCGCGGCTATATTACCGGAAGCGGCTGGGCAAGCTACCAGAAGGATGGCACGGTGTGCGGTATTCGTCTGCCGGAGGGACTGAAAGAGTCTGATAAGCTTCCTGAACCGATTTATACACCTTCTACAAAGGCAGAGATTGGTGACCATGATGAGAATATCTCCTTCGAGCAGAGTGTGGAATATCTGGAAAAGAGATTTCCGGGCAAGGGTGAGGAATATGCATGTAAGCTCCGTGATTATACCATTGCATTATATAAGAAATGTGCAGAGTATGCACTGACAAAGGGCATTATTATTGCAGATACCAAATTTGAGTTTGGTCTGGATGAGGATGGCAATATCGTCATTGGTGATGAGATGCTGACACCGGACAGCTCTAGATTCTGGTCGGCAGAGGGGTATGAACCGGGACACGGACAGCCGTCTTTTGACAAGCAGTTTGCCCGCGACTGGCTTAAGAGCAACGAGCATGACTGGAAACTGCCGGAGGATATCGTGGAGAAGACAATTGACAAGTATCTGCAGGCATACAAGCTGTTGACAGGGAAAGATCTGTAGAACCGGCATAGATATTCAGAAGATACAGACATAGATAATTGTAGAAAACATAGAAGTAAAAGGAAGGACCCCGCTTATGGAAAATAGATTCACAAGCAGGGTCCTTTGTAGTGGCATAGAAAACGTGGTGTTGCGAAACAACTGCTAAAAAAAGTGACATTTGTCACGGCAGATACAGCCTACTTTGTGACAGATGACATCTCCCACAAATAGCTCCTTTGGAATAGGATAGAGTCAAGAAAACAAACAAGGGAACCATGAATGTGAAAGAAAGAGGTGTTTTTATGGAAACAAAGGAAAAGAAACAAAGTCTGGGAACTATTTTACTGCTGGTCGTGGGGAGCATTTTTATTGCGGTGGCGGCATGTATCTTTGTCTATAAGGCATGGGGACATCTGTCAGAGACGACCAAGAAGCTGTTGATCGCAGCGGCAGCTGCTTCCTTCTTTGGATTGTCCCACTTGGCTGAAAAAAAACTACGGATCAAGGGAAGTGCAACGGCACTCTATTATCTGGGCACCATCATGACCGGGCTTTCTGCAGCAATTTTGGCAGACGACAAGATGTTAGAGGCACTTTTGCCGATTTGCTTCAGTCAGGCACAGGATTTGTGTGCACTGTTTACCATGACAGCCATGCTGATTCCGATTGCAATCAGGCTGATGCAAAAGAGGGCGGCATGGGACTGTATCTTCACCGTCGCTCTGGCAGAGGGTGTGATCGGTGTATGGTTATCCTTCTTTGATGCGGATTATTCCGTTATTTCTCTGACAGCACTTATTGTGCAGTCCATCATACTGTTTCTCTATGACAGAGTGAAGCAGAATGAGGAAGAAAAATCTCTGCAGATTGGTATGAAGATTGTATGCATGACACAGGCAGTCGTTTATTTTGCGGCAATTGTGTTTGTCAACATGTTCTTAGTATGCTGGAGTGACGGATTTGAGGAAGTGTGTGGTATATTGGTGCTACTACTCAGCTTTGGCAGCATGTATGCATATTATGTGAGAGATCGGAAACTGCCGGCGCTTGTCAATGTGACAGCAGATCTGCTCTGTCTGGTGATCGGTC
Organism: uncultured Lachnospiraceae bacterium; assembly: GCA_945949085.1. Taxonomy (GTDB): domain Bacteria; phylum Bacillota; class Clostridia; order Lachnospirales; family Lachnospiraceae; genus CAG-194. The sequence continues at coordinate 23,182 of CAMFDJ010000005.1, forward strand.
TTGCAGGGGCACCTGCCGATTTTATCCCGGATCAGATCTTTTTTGAGAAGGGCATTCTGATAGCAGCAATCGGTGTATGGCTTTTGGGTGGCATTTTCAAGGTGAAAAATATAGAGGTGAAAATTGTACAATTTGTTTTGAACTGTTTGCTTATGGCGGCATTGTTATGGCATAATATAGAGGACGGAGAACTTGTCAATGTGCTGATTCTGGGTGGTGTGGCATTTGGAATGCTTCTCCTTTCAGTATGGAAGAATCAAAAGGGATATATCATTTTGGGATCTGTCACGTTGATTTTGCTTGTGCTTTATGTGACAAGAAAATTCTGGCTTGCAGTCAGTTGGTGGGTTTACCTTCTGATTGCCGGTGTGATCATGATCACAGTTGCTGTTTACAGAGAAAGAAGGAACAAATAATGGAGATGTTGTTAGGATCGTTTTACCTGATTGTCATAGGGTGCGTGATTGTCAGTATGGCCGTCCTTATCTTGAAAGGACGGCGCACAGGCTACAATCGGTTCTGGGCAGGATGCCAGGCTTGTACAATCTTGTGGTGTTTTTCACAGCTGCTCTTATTGCTTGGCAGAACGGTAGCACAGCAACGGATTGCGTATCTGATTGGCAACAGTGGTATTTGTTTCATCGGGTGTCTGTGGCTGATGTTTGCTTACAGCTATAGCAGTCCTTCGCATAAACTTCCAAAATGGTGGCCGGTACTTGCCACCATTTCGGTATTTCATCTTTTGTGTATGGCAACGAATCCGCTGCATCATCTGTATTACAGCGAGTTTGCATGGAGACAGGTTGTGCATGGTCTGTTTTTCTATACGAACGTGATCTATAGTTATATCTGTGTGGTGACCGGAGCGGTAATGCTTTGTCTCAGTGAAGAGATTAACCGGGACAAAAACAGTGGCAGGGCAAAGGGAATGATCGCGCTGGCTGCGGTTGTGCCGCTTGTGATGAATCTGATCCAGCTTAGCGGTATTTTGCCAAGCAGCTACGATATTACGGCACTGGGTTTTGGGGTATCAACAATCCTGGTGCTTCTGGCAACGATTCGTTATCGTTTTTTAGATGTCAATATTCTTGCTTTTGAATCCATCATCCATGCGCTTGCCGATGGCGTGGCGGTTTTCGTGGCTGATAAGATGACCTATTCCAATCCGGCTTTTTGGGAAATATTGCAGCGTAAGGAGCAGCAGATGAGCCGGGAAGACTGGGAAACACTCTTAGGGGAGCTGCCGGATCAAATGGGAGACAGAATCCCACATTTGGAGATTCAGACCTACGAGCCCGGAGATAAAATGACGATCTATGTCTTAAAGGATGTCAGCGAATATTACGCACTTTTAAAGAAGGAAAAAGAGCTTTCCGTATCCAGGGAGCAGTATGCACTTGCCAGGGATCGCAACCGGATCGCACAGCAGGTACATGACACGACAGGTCACACGCTGGTCATGATTCAGTCACTACTCAAATTGGCGCTTTTGGAGGGTGGCAGAGAGCATATTGAGCAGGCAAGAGTCCTTGCACAGTCAGGCTTAAAAGAATTGCGGGAGTCTATCAATCAGCTGAGGGAGGAGGAAAAGGCACCCCTCATCACACAGGCAATCATGCAACTCACCGGTCAGGTGAAGGAAATTGAAGTAGAGGTGACTGTGCAGGGGGAGGATGCGGAAAAATATTCCTATCTTACCAGGGTGATCTATGATACACTGAGAGAAACCATCACAAACTGCTTAAAGTATGCAGATGCGCACAGACTTGAAGTTGTGGTGCGTTTTTTGCCGGATAAGCTGGAACTGATGATGGCGGATGACGGCATCGGCTGTGGCCGGATTGCGGAAAACAATGGGCTAAGGGGCATTCGAGAGAGAATTGAAGCGGCAAACGGTACGGTGAGATTCCTTTCCGGAGAAGGGGAAGGTTTTATGACAAGAGTTATCCTGCCTCTCACATAATTGGAAATGTACTTCCGGATTTTTGTGATGTTGAAAATGCAGCGGCTAAGAGCAGATAGGCAATCATTGAGGAGGCGTATTCCGGTGGAAAAGATTAAAGTATTGATTGCCGATGATGTGCAGATCATTCGGCAGGGATTGAAAGCGATATTGAATCAGGATGCAGCAATCGAAGTGGTGGCATCGGCATCAAACGGGAAAGAGGCATTTGAAAAGTGCAGAGTGTATCAGCCGGATGTGGTGCTTATGGATATGCGTATGCCGGAGTATGATGGCGCATATGGGATTGCGGCAATCAAAAGAGAGTGGAAACAGATCAAGGTACTCGTGCTCACGACGTTTGATGACGAGGAGACGGTTTCCGCTGCCATTGAGAAAGGGGCAGACGGATATCTGCTCAAGGAAATGGAGGATGAGCAGGTGATTGCTGCAATCAGGCAGGTTGCAGACGGTCTTTCTGTGTTTGGCACAAAGGTTTTTCAGAATATCAGGGCACAGATAACAGGAGAAAGTAAGGGAATCGGCATGGAGCCGGATGGTCTGCTGCCGGGCACAGAGATTACATATTGCAGTATGATCAACCGTGAGGAGATCTCCTTTTCCGAGAAGGAGAAAAAGCTGTTAAAACTTGTTGCGGAAGGGTATGATAATAAGGAAATTGCAAAACTTCTGTTTTTGGCGGAAGGCACCACCAGAAATCAGATTTCAAGGCTGCTTGAGAAGGTGGAAGCGAAGGATCGCACACAGCTTGCGGTGTATGCGGTCAAAAACGGATTGGATCTTTGATCTGAGAAAGATAGGAAGTGGTATCCTATCAGATGAATGGATAGGTAACAGATGATAGAGTCTGGATCATTGATAAGAAGTGGATGAGGTAAGAGTGCATGATAAAGGAAAAGATCAAACTGACAAATGGACTTGTGATTCCGGCAATCGGATTTGGCACGTACAACCCGGATTGCAGGGAGGAAGAGGAGCAGGTTGCAATCATCAGGCAGGCCATAGAATGCGGCTATCGGTATTTTGATACGGCATCGCGCTATGGTACGGAGCGTGCGCTGGGACGGGCAATCCGCGAGAGTGGTATAGACCGCAGTGAATTTATCGTGGCTACGAAGGTCTGGATAGACGAGATGGGGCAGGAAGAGACAAGAAATGCGTTTTTCCGTTCTATGGAGAGAGCAGATATTGGTTATTTTGACTACTATCTGATCCATTGGCCGAGGAGAGCAGAGAATGATACGGACTGGAAGGCAAGGGATCTTGAGACGTATCGCGCCATGGAGCAGCTTGTCCGGCAGGGGTATATCAGCGGCATTGGACTGAGCAATTTCCTGCCGCATCACCTGGACAGTATTTTATGCGAGTGTGAGATCAGACCGGTTATGGATCAGCTTGAAATGCATCCCGGGTATCTGCAGACGACGGTCAATTCCTATTGCAGAAAAAATGATATTCTGGTACAGGCATGGAGCCCTCTTGGAAGGGGCAGAGTCCTTGCGCATCCCTATATTATGAGAAGGGCGGAGAAATATCAGAAGACTCCTGCCCAGGTGTGTCTGCGCTTTTTGATCCAGAAGGGGATCATGCCAATCGTCAAGGCGTCAAGCAGAGAGCGCATGTTACAGAATCTGGAGGTATTTGACTTTACGTTAAATGATGAGGAAATGTCTATCATAGGCTGTATGCCGCAGACCGGATGGTCGGGAGAACACCCTGATTTTGCCATCCCGAAGGCAAAATCACATTCCGGGGAATTGTCACAGTGAGTGTCCCTTATCTCGTTTCGGATGGATGCAATGACGACGGATTGCGATAGGGTATGGTAAGAAAACAAAGTAACGAAAAAAGTAACGAAACAGTATCTGGCAAGGTAGCCGGATTCTCACCCGGCAGGAGGGAGAATATTATGATACGGAAATTGGAGGTAAAGGTGGACGCGCCGCAGTATGTTGTGACAACAGATGTGGCATTTGCGCAGGTGGATGCATGGTACGGACATACCAGAAGAGATCTGAAGCTGGATCTGATCTATCCAGAGGATATGACAGGAAAGAAATATCCCTGTATTGTATGGATTTGCGGGGGAGCGTGGCTGACATTGGACAAATCTGCGCATCTGGCGTATCTGGCGCAGCTCGCCAGAGCCGGGTTTGCAGTAGCCAGCGTGGAATACCGCACATCAAATGAAGCTGTGTTTCCGGCACAATTGCATGATGTGAAAGCAGCGATCCGATATTTGAGAGCGCATGCGGACAGATACCGGATTGATCCAAACAGATTTGGCGTAATGGGCGAGTCGGCAGGCGGATACCTCTCTGCTATGGCGGCTCTGGTCGATGATCCGGTTTATGATGTGGGCGATTATACAGATTTTGGCAGCAGTGTGCAGGCGGCATGTCTGTGGTATCCGCCTACTGACCCGGAAGGGTTTACGCGCGTGTCTCCCGAGGAGGCAGCGGGTGCTCCGGAATCTTTATTGCTGGGGAAAAACATTGCCCGTCACAAGGAGGATGCCATCAGGATTTCACCTCTTTCTTATGTGACGCAGGGGGCTCCGCCATTTCTGATCCTTCATGGAACGCAGGATCACACAGTGCCGTTTGCACAAGGGAAAGTCTTATATGAGAGACTGCAGGAGAAAGGCTGTGATGCGGCCTTTTTGGAACTGACAGGCGCGGAGCATGCGGATATCCGTTTCTTCCAGCAGGAAGTTTGGGATGAAATCATTTCATTTTTTCATGAAAAGCTCTCTTAAAGGCTTCTCTAAAATAATGGCCAAGACTATACTTTCGTCTAGTTCTATTTTGGCTCTGTGTATGTTATTATGGTTCGGATAAGACGAGATTTCTGTGAAAGTGCTTTCTTATATTCGGCAGGGTCATATAATCTGCATCCGAGAGTTGCACCTTACGCAGATATCTCATGGAACTGAAAAAATTTGGATGACATGGCTTTTTTCGTAAGCAGAAGAGAAGGACACAGAAGGAACACAGGATGAAGCGGAAAAAAGATTTTGAAATCAGTTTTTTTATTGTGGGATGCATTCTCATGAATTATGTGGGAAAGATGGTGGCTGAAAAACTGGCATTGCCTATCTGGCTGGATTCGGTCGGAACCGTTTTTACGGCATATGTGTTTGGACCGGTATGTGGCGCGATTGTGGGGACGACTGCCAATATCATTTACAGCCTGCACGCTCCGATTGCGTTGTTATACTGCCTTACCAATATTGCTGTCGGTGTCACGGTAGGAATTTGTGCAAGAAAAGGGTTTCTGCGGAGCGTTTTTGGGGTGCTATCCACTGCATTTGTTGTCACTGTGCTTTCGGTTGCAATTTCCACACCCCTAAATTATATCCTTGCAGACGGCATGACCGGGAATATATGGGGAGACGGCGTGTCAAAAATGCTGCAGGAGATGGGATGTCATACTGTGATCAGCAATATCGTGGGAGAGTTTTATACGGATTTTTTGGATAAGGTGCTAACGCTCCTTTTATTATTTTTTACGGTTCGCTTGATTAGAGTGAGAAAGCGCAAGGGCGAGACGGATACGGAAAAAGGGCATAAGAGTAGCGCTGATGGGACGGAAAAAAGTGTTGCAAGGCTGTTACTTTTACTGCCTGCATTTTTGATGTTTTTGACAAGTACTACGGCTTATGCCGAGAACAGTGATTTAGACGAGAAAACAGTGCAGTCTGATTTCAGTCGTTATATCCAGACTGTTTACAATGGGGAAAACGGACTGCCAGGCGGCGCGTCCAATGATATTGCGCAGACAAAGGATGGTGTTCTGTGGATCGGTACCTATGGTGGTCTGTATCGTTACAGCGGAAACGACTTTAAGTGGATGAACGAATTTGAGGCAGTAAAGACAGTGAATTGTCTCTATACGGATGAAGCAGGGAGATTATGGATTGGGACGAATGACAACGGAATTGCCATCTGCACCAACCAGAAGATTGTCAATGTGGTCGGTCGCAAGGAAGGGCTTCCTTCAGATTCTGTCCGTTGTATCACGGAAAGCTCGGAGGGGTATTACTATGTCGGCACAACAGACAGTCTTGTCGTCATGACGCTGCTCGGCGGTTTGAAGGTGTATGAGACGATACCGGAAATTGTGTATGCTGACAGTATCAGCGCCGATCAAAGCGGTAATGTTGCGGCGGTTACAAACGAGGGTGACTTCTATCTTTTGCACGGTACGCAGATTGTCACATGCATGACGGCCGAAAAAGCGGGAGAATTCTACAACTGTTGTGCTTTTGACGAAGAGGGAAGGCTGTACCTTGGTACTTCTTCAAACCGGATAGAGGTCTACGAGATTGCTGAAAACAGAATAGAAAAACAGACAACGTTGGTATGCGGCAAGCTGAAGGATATCAATTCCATTACCATATCGGAAGATCATGTCATCTTTGTCTGCGCGGATAACGGTATCGGGTATCTTCGGACAAGGGGAAATTACTGTTCCATTGATTCGGACAGCTTTAACAGCTCTATTGACCATATGCTGATTGATTATCAGGGCAATCTGTGGTTTACTTCCTCCAGACTTGGGCTGCTTCGTATGTGTCCGTCTGTTTTTTCGGAGATATATGAAGAAGCCGGGCTTGAAGAGAATGTGGTCAACACGATTACCAAATGGCAGGGAGATTTGTATTTTGGAACAGATAGCGGGCTGGATGCAATGAGCGCAAAGTTTCTGATTGCAAAGAAGAATGCGATCACACAGATGCTCTCCGGTGTCAGAATACGTTGTCTGATGGTGGATTCTGCAAACCATTTGTGGATTTGTACCTCGGGTAAGGGAATTTGTGAAGTGTCTGAGGATGGAGAGGTAAAAATCTATGACAGCAAAACAGGTCTGCGGGGAGACAAAATGCGTTCTGCCATGGAGACTGCGGACGGAACCATTGTTGTGGCAGGAGATTCCGGAATTTCATTTATCAAAGACGGTGTTGTGACAGATACGATCGGCTCTGCGGAAGGGCTTGCAAATCCAAAGGTACTGACACTGTATGAGTGTGCGGACGGCAGTATTCTGGCGGGAACGGATGGGAACGGCGTTGCAGTGATCAAGGATGGTCGTGTGACAGATACAATCAGGCAGGAGGACGGGCTCAGTTCAGATATCATTTTGAAGATTGTCCCCAATTCTGATGATAACGGTTTGTTTATTGTAACATCGAACGGATTGTGCTACGTGCAGGAGGATGGTAGCATCCGTATTTTGGACAATTTTCCGTATTACAATAACTTTGATGTCATTGAGGGAAACAACGGTGAATTGTTTGTGCTCAGTTCTGCAGGAATCTATGTGGTTGACAAGGAGGAACTCCTGGCGGGCGGTCAGCTCAGCTACGAACTGTTGGATGCCAGAAAAGGTCTGCGTCTCGGATTGACACCAAATTCCTTTCCGTATATGGATGAGGAGGACGAACTGTATCTGTGTGGTGACAGAGGAGTGGTTTGCATTAATCTGAACCAGTATGATATCACCGAGAGATCCTATCGCATGCTGCTTACGCAGATTAAGGTGGATGGGGAAGTCTATCCCGTGGAAAAGGGAGAGGCCATCCATATTCCACGAGGTGCGGAGAAGATTGATATAACGCCCGAGATTATTAATTTCTCGATTCATGATCCTGAAATCCGCATCTATCTGGAAGGGTTTGACAAAATGGGGAGCAGTATGCTGCAGAGCGAAATGAATCACATCATTTACACGAATCTGCCTTCCGGGGAGTACCGGTTCCACATTGCGGTGCTTGACAGTAAGACAGGTGGTGTGATCGCAGAAAACTCTTATCAGATTATTAAGGAAAAAGAAATCTACGATAACTGGTGGTTCCGTCTCTACGTGGGCTGCGTGGCCGTATTGTTCATAGCGTATCTGACATGGCTGTTTTTCCGGACACAGATCCAGAAAACGCTCCGTATGCAGCGGATGGAACTGGAGTGGACAAAGCGCCAGGTGCAGATGGGCAATGAGACGATTATGACTATCGCGCAGGCGGTCGATGCAAAGGACGAAAATACCAGCCAGCATTCCGTCCGCGTATCGGAATACTCAGTGATGATCGCGCGCAGGCTCGGCTATGACGATGAGGCGTGTGAGCAGCTGCGACGGACGGCAATCCTGCATGATATCGGAAAGATCGGAATACCGGACCGCGTACTGAATAAACCGGGAAAACTGACGGATGAGGAATATGTCATCATGAAATCACATGTGGAAAGAGGCGCGGAGATCCTTAAAAACTTTACGCTGATCGACCATGTAGAGGAGGGTGTCCTATACCACCATGAGCGGTATGACGGTCGAGGTTATACGCATGGCCTCAAGGGTGAAGAAATTCCTATAAATGCGCGGATTATCGGAATTGCCGATGCATTTGATGCGATGACTGCTAACCGTGTTTACCGCAAAAAGCTTGATTTTTCGCATGTGCTTTCTGAAATGGAAAAGGGAAAAGGAACACAGTTTGATCCAAAGCTTGTGGATATTTTGCTCGGACTGATTGAGGATGGCACAATTGATGTCAAACGCATGTATCAGACAAGTGACAGTAGGGAGACGAAAGATGAAGGCTGAGAATAAACGAAACTATGTAATTACAATAATGAGTGCAGTCGTTGTCATTTTATTTGCATTTGTGCTCCATTATTTCCTACATGACAGGGATGAAGGGAAGACTGTCAAGGTCGGATTTATCTACGTGGGTGATACCAGCACCGGCTATACCAACAATTTTGTCAATGCGCAGAACGCAGTAGAAAAAGCATATGAGGGACGCGTGGAGACTGTTTCCAAATTCAATGTGCCGGAGGATGAGGTGGAAGGCTACTTGCAGGAGCTGGTTGACGCAGACTGTGATATTATTTTCACAACGAGCTACGGATACGGCGTAAAGGCAAAGGAATATGCCGCGAAATATCCGGATATCCAGTTTTGTCAGGCAACCTGCAGCAATGCCAATGAAGAGCCGCACCTTGCCAATTATCATACCTATATGGGGAAAATATATCAGGGGAGATATATCAGCGGTGTTGTTGCGGGTATGAAACTTCAGGAGCTTATCGATACAGGAAAAATTACGCCCAAGCAGGCAAAAATCGGATATGTCGGTGCATATCCGTATGCGGAAGTGATTTCGGGGTATACGGCCTTCTTTCTTGGTGTCCGGTCTGTAGTGTCGGAGGCTACCATGACAGTGAAGTATACAAATTCCTGGGAGGATTTTCATCTCGAGAAGCAGTGTGCGAAGCAGCTGATCGAGGAGGGGTGTATCATTATTTCGCAGCATTCCGATACGGCAGGTCCGGCGATGGCCTGCGAGGAGACGGAACGTACACAAATCGTCTATTATGTCAGCTACAATGAAAGTATGCGGGATATCGCTCCCACTACCTATCTGACAGGTTCAAAGATTGACTGGGAACCCTATTTCATGCAGGCGACAGAGGCTGTTCTTTCGGATAAAGCGATTGAGAAGTGCGTAGGGGCAACGATTAACGGAAATGACGCCGGAGCAGGCTTTGAGCAGGGATGGGTACAGATGCTTGAGCTGAATGAATTCGTGGCTGCAAAGGGATCAGCGCAGCGGATCGAGGAACTGATACATGACTTTCGGCAGAACAAGATCACCGTCTTTCAGGGAGACTATATCGGTGTAGACCCGGAGCATCCGGATGACAGGATTGATCTGAGCGAAGGATATGTTGAGAATGAAACAAGCTCGGCTCCAACCTTTCACTATATTTTGCAGGATGTGATCACGATCGAGTAGGCGACTTGGGGCATGCGGAGAATAACAGGGCTGCAAATCTGACTGCAAAGGTTGTACATTGTTCGCAAGGCATAGCTGGGTATGGGGTCTTGTGAGAACAGAAAAATGGAAACAATAGCTGTGATAACAAAAAATATCTTAAAAAGAAAAAGGTGGCAGGATGCACGTTTCAAGACAAGAACGGATGGAGAGCTTTGACAAAAAACATTATGTGAGACCGCATCTGGCTTACAGTAAGATGAAGCTGGCGGAAGAGAGCGGGAAAACTGTATGGCTGTATGGCGCGGCCAGTTATGGAAAGACCAGCTTCATCAATTCCTATTTTGGGAACCGTCATATCACATATTTTTCGGCAAATCAGTTGCAGGAGGCAGATCTGATCACTTCGGAGGAGTTGCGTGGTACCATTGTGATCGACGATCTGCAGACCTTGCTGTGTCCGGATATCTGTCAGGATATCTGGAAAGCCATAGAAAAGCTTGTCATGAAAGAAGATGCATGGCTTATTTTAATTTCGCGAGGAAAAATCCCGAAGTGGTTGCATGGCACTTTTATCAAGCATCCTTTTACGGTCATTGAGGAGAAGGATCTGGAATTATCCGATGCCGAAATTGAGAAGCTGATTCAGAAGTGGGAAGTCCATCTTACAAAGGAGCAGGTGACAGCGCTTAGTGTAAGTGCGTTGCACAATGCTTATTTTATCAGTCTGACACTGGCGCATCTGTCAAAGGGAGAGGAATATAAGACGTCGCTTCTGAAGGTGGTGCAGCAGCAGTTTTGGGATTATCTGGAGCTGCATGTCTATGAACAGTGGGAGCCGCAGATGCAGGATTTTCTGCTCAGGCTTTCGATCGTGGAGCGCTTTACAGTTCCGATGGCCAGAATGATTACAGGAAAGAATGATGCGGAATATCTGCTGCGTCAAGCTATGGAGATCGGCAATTTTTTGATTGAGCATGTGGAGGGCGGTATTTGTGAAAACGATCCTGCATCAGTCTCTTACGAAATGCGAAGGACATTGCTTTTATCCCTGCGCAGATGGATGTATAAAAAATATGATGAAGAAAGAATCAGAACGCTGTATTGTAATGCCGGTTTGTACTATGAGATGAACAATGAACCGCTTAGGGCGCTTGAGATGTATCAGAAGGGGCAGGCAAATGATCGAATACTTTGTCTGCTGGTCGAAAATGCAAGAATTGATCCGGGGTCAGGGCATTACTTTGAACTGCGCAAGTTTTATCTGGCATTGCCAAGGGAGGATATCAGAAAAAATCCCGATCTGATGTGCGGAATGAGTATGCTCAATTCTCTGCTCCTCAATCAGGAGGAGAGTGAGTATTGGTATGGGGAATTGAAAGCATTTGCCCAGCAGCAGACGGGCAGCCTGTTGCGATATACAAAATCCTTGATTCTCTATTTGGATATCGCACTGCCTCATCGCGGCACTTTTGATTTGATTGAGATAATCAAGCATGCCGGAACGCTCCTGGAATGCAGAAAGGTTGTACTACCGGAGTTTTCGGTGACCTCCAATCTGCCCTCGATGATGAACGGTGGCAAGGATTTTTGTGAGTGGTCCAAAAGTGATGTACAGCTTGCTCGCAGCATCGGTAAGGTTGTGTCTTTCGTGCTCGGAAAATACGGCAAGGGACTTGTGAATCTGGCACTGGCGGAGAGCTTTTTTGAAAAGGGAGCAGACCGCTATGAGGTGGCTGCGCTGCTTGCGAACGGCAGAATGCAGGCTGACAGCGGGGGAAAGCTGGAGCAGGTCTTTGTGGCGGACGGTCTGATGGCATGGCAGTCTGTTTTTGATGGAAAACTGACATTCGCGAAAGACCGATTGGAGAGTTTCTATAAAAAGGCTGAGGCAGAACGTGAGGAAAAGCTGATTCCGAATATTGAAACGTTTCTGGTACGACTTGAACTTTACAGCGGTAATATCGCGGTCGCACTTCGCTGGATGGAAAGTGCTCCCGACGAAAATGTAGAGTTTATATCCATTTACCGGTTCCATTATTTGACAAAGGTACGTATCTATCTGTGCACCGGCAAATATGAGCTTGCGGTGGATCTTTTGCAAAAGCTTTTGTATTATACGGAAGTCATGAAGCGCACCTTCGTCAGGATGGAGTGCGAGCTGTTGCTCGCCATCACGCAGCAGAGAATGGGTTATGACGGATGGGATGAAACATTGCAAAGGTGTCTTGATGAGGCACAGGAGTATCATTTTGTGCGGCTTGTCACAAGGGAGGCCGGAGCAGCTTATAAGCTGCTCAAGATGACTGCATGGAAGCCGCAGGATAAGACCTTTTATAAGGAGCTTTTGGAGGAAGCAGGGCGTATGGAGAAATTCTATCCCGCTTATCTGAAGACCGGAGTGAAGGAAGTGGTGCTCGGTGAGAATGCACTGGCAATCCTAAAGCTCCAGGCAGAGGGATTATCTGTGGCACAGATTGCCAAACGGCTCCACATTCAGGAGGGAACTGTCAAATACCACAGCTCTCAGACCTACCAGAAGCTCGGCGTCAAGGACAAATCCGGCGCTGTAGCGGAAGCCTACCGGAGAGGGCTGATATAGGTTCAAACTTTAGGGGCGCTTCTTTAAGGGAATTTACCAAGAGTACCACCATCAAAGTGCCAAAGAAGAAGCTTGCCGCATATAAGAAGTTATTTAAGCAAAAGGACTTTCTTCCGATGACTGGAATCAGTATGGCGGTTTTTTATCTTTTGACATTTGAAAATGTGAACAGAAAGAGAGTTTAACAATATGGAGCAAAGACAATATATAGCACCCGATGCGGATGTGATAGGAGATGTGCAGCTTGCAGAGCAGGTAAGCATCTGGTATCATGCGACGATCCGGGCGGACAGTGACAGGATCACAATCGGGAGAGGCAGTAATATACAGGATAATTGTGTGCTGCATGTGGATGCGGGCTTTCCGATTTCCATAGGTGAGTATGTCACAGTGGGACACGGCGCGATTCTGCACGGATGCACTGTGGGAGATCGGACGGTGATCGGCATGGGCGCAATTCTACTGAATGGGTGCACAATAGGAGAAAACTGTATCATCGGAGCCGGTACGCTCATCACGCAGGGGATGCACATTCCGGCGGGCAGCGTTGTCATGGGAAATCCCGGCAGGGTGAAAAGACAGGTTACCGAGGAGGAAAAGATACACAATATGGAAAATGCCAAGGTGTATATCAGGCATGCTGCCAAGCAACTTTAGGGACGCTTCTTTTGTCCCGGTGAGTGTCCCTTGTCATAATTTGTGATGGCTGATGACGCTTTTTGAACTGTCGTTTAGATGTATAAAATAACGAGAGAAAATGCCTTTTTCGTGCAAGCGAAGAAGGCATTTTCTCATTTTGGCTTATAACAGAGGGACACTCGTTGTGACAAAAGAAACGTCCCTCATGTTAGCGGAAGCTCTTGACCCAGTTGATGAGAGAGTCGTGGTAAACGTTGTTGTAGACATCATTTCGCATCTGGTCGGTCACATAGCCGTTCTTTTCCATGATGGCAAGGATGGCCTCCTGCAGGCCGGCAATCTTGCCCTTCTCAAAGCCTTCCTGGAAAGCGGCCTCTTGCTCGCTGAGCTTGAGCGACGGCTGCGCGGGAGCAACTTCCTGTATTGATTCCAGCTTGGAAACTTCGGGTTCCGGTTCGGATGCAGTTTCCTGCACCTCAGAGGATGCGGTCGAAGCGCAGATCTTCGCTTCGGAATCTGTCGGGATATCTGCTGAGGCATCAGCTACAGTGTCCTGCTTTTTCGTGTCAGTTACGACCTGTTCATTTTTTGCTTCTGTTGTCTCTGCAGCATTGTCACTGTCGGCGAAGAAATCTGCCGTCTGATCGGTGACGGGCATCCAGATGTCACCGCCGTTAGCTTTGACATTGACACAGATCTGACCGTTATTAACCGATACTTTTTGTCCGGAGAGTGCGCCGACATATTCACTGCAGTTTCCGGCAGGAAGTGTCATGACAAAATCACTGTCATCATTGTTGACAGTGACGATGACGGACTGCCCATCCAGATTGCGGGAGAATGCGTACTGGCGGTTCGTAAGCTGTAGCTGCCTGTAATCGCCGTAGGAGAGCGGCGGGCAGGCAGCTCTTGCACGTCCGAGCGCGGCAATCAGCTTTGTATAGGGATTATGATGTACTGCATCCTGATAATCCTCGTATCTCAGTGCCGGACGGATGGAATCGTCTGAGAATTTTTCCTTCCTACCCTCGATGCCGAATTCGGAACCGTAGTAGATGGAAGGAACGCCCGGAAGCGTATACAGCAGGATATGAACCGGCGTGAAATGCGCCTTGTTGTTTAGTTTTGTGTAAATGCGTTCCACGTCATGGTTGTCCACAAAATTGTAGAGCTTCAGTCCCTCCGGACGGTTGCCGCCCATCTCATACAGACGCTTTACAGTGTGCGCGATCTCAAAGAAATTGTGATCGTTGTGACCGGAGTAAAGTGCCTTGTGGAGCTGATAGTTGGTGACGGAGTGGAGCGTCCCCTCGTTGACCCAGCGCGTGTAATCGCCGTGGATGACTTCTCCCATCAACCAGAAATCCGGCTTGACTTCATTGGCAACGCCGCGCAGCGCCTTCATATAGTCAAAATCAAGCACATCAGCAGCATCTAAGCGGATGCCGTCAATATCAAATTCGCTGACCCAGAAGCGGATGACATCGCAGATGAAATCGCGGACAGCGGGATTTCTCTGGTTGAGCTTGACCAGAAGATTATAGCCGCCCCAGTTTTCATAAGAAAAGCCATCGTTATATTCATTGTTGCCGTAGAAATTGACATTGCAGAACCAGTCTCTGTAAAGGGAATGCTCACGATTTGCCTGCAAATCCTTGAAGGCGAAGAAATCACGTCCCACGTGGTTGAAAACACCGTCGAGAATGACTTTGACGTCCTGCGCGTGGCATTCTTTGACGAAATTTGTCAGATCGCGGTTATCGCCGAGACGGCTGTCAAGCTTTTTGTAGTCGGTTGTCTCGTAGCCATGGCCTACCGATTCAAATAATGGACCTATGTAGAGCGCATTACAACCAATCTGTCTGATATGACCGATCCATGGGATAAGGTCATTCAGTCTGTGAACCGGCTGTCCGTAATCGTTTTGCTTGGGTGCACCGGTCATCCCCAGCGGATAAATATGATAAAATCTTGCTTCGTCGTACCATGCCATATGATAGCCTCCTTTGTCAGTATGCATGTTGATTATGATTGGTAAAGATAACTTTTATCTTAGCAATCATACCATGATATGGCTTTTGGCGCAAGAAAGTCCTGCAAGAGCAGTAGATACAGAAAAATGGGGGATGATAGAAGAAATGATAGATAACAGGCCTAGATTGTGGTACAATAAAAAAGAATGTCAAGGTGACAGTCTATACGAGGGATAAAAGATGGAGCAAAAGGAAAGTAAGCTTTCGGTTGTATTGAAAAGAATATTCAAAGTCATGACGGTTCTGATCCTTCTTTATCTGCTGTTTGGAGAGTCTTTTTTTCCGGATGGATATGGGGAAAATAATATCACGGCAGAGCCGTTTGCGATTGCGTGGGAGCGGATTTTACCGGACGGAGAGCGGCAGCAGGTGACATTGCCGGCTGATTTTGGCAATCCGGGTGACCAGCCGATCGTGCTTTCTGCAACCCTGCCAAAGGATCTTTCCGACAATCTTTGGATCGGATATACGGCAAACAGGCAGAGTGTGACTGTGACGATAGACGGGCGCATGGTGGCATCGTACCAGCCGGAAGACAAACGGTTTTTCGGCACGCTGAGTGCGAACTATGTTGTGATGATACCGCTCTGTTCTGACGATAGCGGAAAAGAAATCAGAATGACACTGACAGGAAATTCATCGCTTTCCGGTTATGTGGCTGAAATGTCGATCGGGGATAGATTTGCGCTGTGGGGGCATTATATCTGGGTACACGGCAGAAATCTCCCGGTTGCCTGCGTTCTGCTTATTTTTGGCTTATCCTGCATTATATTCAGCGCGGTTTTGTTTTTTACATTCAAAAGATCAATCGCGCTCGGCTATCTTGGCTGGGGCATGATTTTAGTGGCAATATGGATCACGTTTGAAAACAAAATAAGACAGCTTTATATGCCAAATGTTTCCATTTCGTCCGATGTCTCTTATTTTGCTGCAATGCTGATGACATTTCCGTTTATGTGCTACGTGGATCAGATTCAGAACAGACGTTATCACAAAGTGTATACCACAATGGAAACGATTGTGATGACCAATTTTGTCTGCTGCACAACCCTGCACATAACAGGGCTTGTTGAACTGTCCAATATGCTGCGAGAGATTCAGGTTCTCATAGGCTGCTCGTTTGCGTTATTTGTAATCACTTTTATCCTGGATGTGTGCCGCGGATATATTAAGGAATATCTGTGGGTCGGAATCGGTTTCTTCATTTTGTTCCTGGCTGCAGTGGATGAAATTGTGCGCATTATCGGCCATACGAGCGGGAATGGCGGTCTTGTGGTTGGCACGGCAGTGATTTTTATCATGGCCATTGTCAAGACGGGACAGGATCTTTTGCAGATTGAGGGAGAGAAGCAGAAGGCAATCCTTGAGAGAGATGCCAAAGTTAAGTTTCTTGCCAATATGTCTCATGAGATCAGGACGCCGATCAATGCAATCATCGGCATGAATGAGATGGTGTTGCGGGAAAATAAGGATCCGAATCTGGAGGGCTATATCAGTGATATTGAGAGCGCCGGGAAGATGCTCCTGTCGCTGGTCAACGACATTCTGGATCTGTCCAAGATTGAAGCGGATAAAATGACGCTCGTAAGCCAGCCTTATGAATTGTCGTCTATGCTCAACGATGTGATTCAGGGAATCCGTCCGCGCATGGAGAAGAAACACCTGGAGCTTTTGGTGCGGATTGATGAGTCGTTGCCTTCCATGTATCTGGGAGATGAAGTCAGAATCAAGCAGGTCATTAATAATTTATTGACAAATGCGGTAAAATATACGGATCGGGGAAGTGTGACACTGGAGGTTGGCGGCAACCTTCTGGACGAGAAGCACATGATGCTTTGTGTTACTGTTTCCGATACCGGTCAGGGCATCAAAAAGGAAAATCTTGATGTATTGTTTGACAGCTTTACCAGACTCGAACAGGAGAAGAATGCTTCGATTGAAGGTACCGGTCTGGGACTCCATATCACACAGCTGATCGTCAGACAGATGAACGGCACGATTGCGGTTGAGAGTGAGTACGGTAAAGGTTCTGTCTTTACGGTACGTTTTCCGCAGGTGATAGAAAAGGAGACACCGGTAGGGAATATTGCCGTGCATCACGGGGAGCACAGAACCGTCAGGCAGGAGCAGTTCCATGCGCCCGATGCAGTTGTGCTCATCGTAGATGACAATGAGATGAATCTGCATGTGGCATGTTCTCTGCTAAAATGGACCCGCATACAGACGGAAACAGCGCAAAGCGGTGCAATCGCTTTGGAAATGTGCCGGAAAAAGAAATATGATGTGATCTTTATGGATCATATGATGCCGCAGATGGACGGCGTGGAGGCTTTGCAACAGCTGCGCTCTGACCCGGAGGGAAAAAATCAGACTA
Organism: uncultured Lachnospiraceae bacterium; assembly: GCA_945949085.1. Taxonomy (GTDB): domain Bacteria; phylum Bacillota; class Clostridia; order Lachnospirales; family Lachnospiraceae; genus CAG-194. The sequence goes on from CAMFDJ010000005.1 coordinate 40,567, forward strand.
CGACCGTGATCGTTCTGACTGCGAATGCCATCTCCGGCATGAAGGAATGGTATTTCAGTCAGGGCTTTGATGATTACTTGTCAAAACCAATCGATATCAGACATCTGGAACGTATGCTTGCAAAATATCTTCCAAAGGAGAAGATTTTGCCGGTAGAGACGCTCCGGGAGCAAGAGAATCCGCATCCGGCAAAAGACCGGCAGCTGGATATCCGTAGCGAAGAAGAAACAGAAGCGTCGCAGCAAGCTGCCGCAGGGCAGGTGATGCCTTCGGCAGATACGCAGAAATATGCCAGGCTGCTGCTTGACCACAAAGAGCAGACGCAGCTTGAGCGGCAGTATCTGCAACAATTTGCGGAATGTGAGAATGCGGAGAACTTTGCAAAGATGATTCGCAGCGAAGAATGGAAACAGTTTCGTCTCTATCTGCATCGCATGAAGTGTATTGCGTTTGGATTGGCGGATGACGCACTTTTGACAGCTGCAAGAGCAGCGGAAGAAGCATCGCGCAATGTTTCCGGGCAGACAACGGAAAATCTGAGCGGTGTTTTAGAGGCTTTTGAGAAACTGACTGCCTGCTGCAGACAGTGGGAGGAAGAGACAAATGGATTGTAAGAATGCACAGAGACTGATTCTTCCTTTTCTGGAGGGGTCCCTGAAAGGGAAAACATTACTCCGATTTGCAACACATGTGGAGCAATGTGAGGAATGCAAGGAAGAACTGACCATTCAATATCTTTCGTCAGAGGGAATTGCCAGACTTGAGGAAGGAAAGACTTTTGATCTTGAGAGAGAACTGAAGGAATACATGAATGGCGCGATTGCGAGACAAAAGCGCAGAAAGTATTGGATACTGGGTATTTGTCTGACGGAGATTCTCGCAATTATCGTGATCTTACTGATATTTGCGTATGCATTGTTGTAGAAAAGAGGAAAAAAATGGCTGAGAAACTTGTTTTGATAGACGGACACAGCATATTGAACAGGGCATTTTACGGTGTGCCGGATCTGACCAATGCAAAGGGACTGCATACCAATGCCATCTATGGATTTTTAAATATGATGTTTAAATTCCTGGAGGAAGAAAAGCCGGATTATCTTGCGGTGGCATTTGATTTAAAGGCACCCACTTTTCGGCATAAGATGTATGCGGCTTATAAGGGTACAAGAAAGCCGATGCCAAAGGAGCTTCACGAGCAGGTACCTGTGATGAAAGAAATTTTGAAGGCGATGGACATTCTGACCATGGAGCAGGAAGGCTATGAAGCAGATGATATTTTAGGCACTATGGCCAAAAGAGCGGAGAAAAACGGCATAGAGGTATCTCTTGTATCGGGTGACAGGGATCTTCTGCAGATTGCATCCGATCATATTAAGATCAGGATTCCCAAGACGAAGGGAGCAAAGACAGAGGTAGAGGACTATTATGCAAAGGATGTACAGGAAAAATATCATGTCTCTCCTTTGCAATTCATAGAGTTAAAGGCATTGATGGGAGATACCGCTGATAATATTCCGGGCGTGCCAAAGGTGGGAGAAAAGACTGCCTCTTCTCTGATGGAGACCTATGGCAGTATAGAAGGCATCTATGCACATCTTGATGAAATCAGCAAAAAAAGTATCAGGGAGTCGCTTGCGCAAAGCAGAGAGCTGGCCACGTTATCCAAGACGCTTGCGACCATTGATACGGATGCGCCTGTTTCCTACACCTTAGAGCAGGCCAGGATCGGGCAGCTCTATACGCCGGCGGCATACACATTGTTTCAGGAACTGGAATTTCGGAATATGCTCGGCAGATTTGAACATGCTGAGGAAAAAAACGCACTGCCCGAGTGCCGGATCATAACAGACATGCAGGAGGCGGAGTCACTTTTTGCAGAGCTTGCGCAAAAGCAGACCGTTGCTTTTTATCAGGCTGGTGAGGTCGGCATTGCTCTTTGCGGCGGAGACGAGAACGCCTATTTCTTACCGGCACAGGGCTTTATGACGATTGCGTATCTGGAAGGAAAGCTGGACGGACTGCGTGAATCATTTCAGCGCGATAATGATGCATGGGAGAAAGATGCGAACGGTCAGGATCATGTGCGGTCTGTGCGCAGGCAACTGGTCACATTTGATGTAAAAAAACAGCTGGGGGCATTTCAATGCCTGCTCTCCGGCATCCGGGAATTTTTTGACGTAAAGCTCGCTGCTTATCTGCTGAATCCACTGAGGAGTGAGTATCAGATAGAGGATATTGCGTCGGAATACGAAGGCTTTGTCTTACCGGAATACAAACAGCTTTTTGGCAAGCTGACCTGCCAGGAGGCATTTGCGCAGAAAGAGGAGGCATTTGTCACTTATTTTGGCAATATCGCTTCTGTGATATATAACAGTTTTCAGGTGCTGACGGATGCATTGCAAACGGAGCGTATGATGACGCTCTATGAAACGATTGAAATGCCGCTTACTTATGTACTGTATCACATGGAAAAGGAAGGTGTGATTGTACGCGCGGATGAACTGAAAGCGTATTCGGATCTTCTTGCGGAAAAAATCGAGAAGCTGCAGCAGCAGATTTATGAGACGGTGGGAGAGCAGTTTAATCTCAATTCACCGAAACAGCTTGGTGTTATTTTGTTTGAAAAATTGCAGCTGCCGGGCGGAAAAAAGACAAAGACCGGATATTCGACGGCAGCAGATGTACTGGAAAAGCTCGCGCCAACCTATCCGGTTGTCAGTGATATTCTGGAATATCGCGCTCTCGCAAAGCTAAAATCCACTTATGCGGACGGACTTGTGGAGTATATCCGGGAGGATGGCAGAATTCACACGAATTTTAATCAGATGATCACAGCGACAGGGAGAATCTCTTCGACCGAACCGAATCTGCAGAATATTCCGATGCGAATGGAGCTTGGCAGGATGATCAGAAAGGTTTTTGTGCCAAAGGAAGGCTGCGTTTTTATGGATGCGGATTATTCCCAAATCGAACTGCGGATTCTGGCACATATGTCAGGGGATCAGGAGCTGATTGCAGCCTATCGGTCATCGCAGGATATTCACAGAAGTACGGCCTCCAAGGTGTTCCATGTGCCGTTTGAGGAGGTTACAGACCTGCAGAGAAGAAATGCAAAGGCAGTCAATTTCGGGATTGTGTACGGTATCAGTTCCTTCGGCCTTTCACAGGATCTGAGCATCAGTCGCAAGGAAGCGGAAGGCTATATCAATCAGTATTTTGAAACGTATCCCGGTATTAAGCACTTTTTGGACGAGGCGGTTGCCGGTGCCAGACAGTCGGGGGAAAGCCGTACGCTGTACGATAGGAAAAGACCGATTCCGGAGCTTCACAGCTCCAATTTCATGCAGCGTCAGTTTGGAGAGCGTGTCGCAATGAATGCACCAATCCAGGGAACTGCGGCAGATATCATGAAGATTGCCATGATCCGCGTATTTGATGCGATGCAGAAAGCAAAGCTGAAGAGCAGGATTCTTCTGCAGGTGCATGATGAATTGCTGATAGAGGTATATGAAGACGAAATTGATGTGATGAAACAGATCCTGACAGAGCACATGAAAGGCGCAGCGCAGCTTGCTGTTGAACTGGAGATTGATGTGCATACGGGAAGCAACTGGTACGAGGCAAAATAAGATGAAGATCATAGGCATTACAGGAGGGGTAGGTGCAGGAAAATCAGAGATCCTGTCCTACCTGCAAGCTACATATCATGCACGGGTTCTTTTGGCCGACGTGGTGGCAAATGAACTGAAAGCGCCTGGGCAGGCATGCTATGAGCCGATCATAGCGCTTCTTGGCAAGGAGATTCTTGCAGACGATGGCACCATTGATAACAGAAAAATGGCACAGGCGATGTTCGGAAACGAGGAGATGCGCGTAGCAGTGGGTAATATCATTCATCCGGCTGTCAGGCAGGTCATAGAGAGGCGCATAGAAGAGGCGAGGGCCGTCGACGCAGAACTGTTTTTTCTGGAGGCTGCGTTGCTGATCGAAGAGAAGTATGATGAAATTGTGGATGAGATGTGGTATATCTATACTAGTGAAGCTGTCCGCAAGAAAAGATTGCGGGAAAGCAGAGGGTACAGCGATGAAAAAATTACTGCGATTATGGACAGTCAGTTATCCGAGGCTTCCTTTAGAGCCGCATGTGACTTTGTCATAGACAATTCCTATTCGCTGGAAGAAACAAAAAAACAGATTGACCGGAAAATGGGGGAACTGTAAATGCGCAAGGCAGATACAAACAAGCAGAAATTAGTATATGGACTTGATATCGGAACCAGAAGTGTCGTCGGTACGGTCGGATATCTGGAAAAGGATCGTTTTGTGGTAGTGGCACTCCGCTCGAAAGAACATGAGACAAGGGCAATGATAGACGGACAGATCCATGATATCGGGGCAGTCAGCGAAACAATCAGCGAGGTGACGGAGGCACTGGAGGCAGATATCGGGCAGCCGCTTCATCAGGTCTGCATCGCGGCTGCAGGACGTGTCCTTCGCACAGTGACAACACATGTGGATATTGATTTTGAGGGTGACAAGATCATCACCAAGGAAGATATTTTTGCGCTTGATTCCTATGGTGTGGAGAAAGCCTATGAGGAATTTCAGCAGACAAATGATCTGGACATGAAGTTTTATTGTGTGGGATATACTGTCATGCGGTATTATATGAATGATTATCCAATGGGCAATCTGGAAAACCATAAGGCCAGGACAATTGCGGCAGATCTGATTGCAACATTTTTGCCTGATGATGTCGTAGACGGTTTGTACAAGGCTGTACAGCTGGCAGGGCTGGAGGTGGCAAACCTTACCCTGGAGCCTATCGCGGCAATGGAAGTGGCGATTCCGCAGATGTATCGTATGCTGAATATTGCGCTGATCGATGTGGGGGCGGGAACAAGTGATATTTCGGTGACAAAGGATGGCAGTATTGTGGCTTATGGTATGCTGCCGATTGCGGGAGACTGCATGACAGAGGATATTGCAAGGCATTGTCTTGTGGATTTTACAACGGCAGAGGCAATCAAGCGCGGTATTGAAACGCAGGAAGAAGTAGAATATAAGGATATCATGGGATTGCCTCAGACAATCACGAGGGAGCAGGTGCTTGCTGTGGTGGCAGAGCACCTTGATTCCATGGCAAAGCAGGCTGCGGATAAGATTATGGAGCTGAACGGAGATAAGCCGGTCAGCGCAGTATTTGTTGTAGGTGGCGGCGGAAAAATTGCCGGTTACACGGATATTGTGGCAAAAAGTCTGGGTATCGTGAAGGAGCGATGTGCCGTGCGAGGGGAAGAGGTTATGCAGAAGATAGAGATTCTCCCGAACGATGTACAGAAGGATTCGATGCTTGTCACACCAATCGGTATCTGTCTTAATTTCTATGAGCAGAGCAATAATTTTATGTTTGTGACCTTCAACGGACAGCGGATCAAGCTGTACGACAATAATAAGCTTGCCATTGTGGATGCGGCGATCCAGGCGGAATTTTCCAATGAAGAGCTTTTTCCGAAAAGAGGCAAGGCGCTCACCTTTACTTTCAATGGAAAACAGAAAATGATCCGCGGAGAAAGAGGCGAATCGGCACAGATTTTGCTCAATGGGAACCCTGCTGATATCCATACCCCAATTCGTGCCAATGATGTGATCTCTGTCACCAGCTCATCGGCCGGGGCGGATGCGCGCATGGAGCTTGGAAAGCTTCCGGAGTATCGTGATTCGATACGGATTTCTGTAAACGGAAAACAAATGGTGGTGCCGAAATTTGCAGCAGTAAACGGTAAGCTCGAGTCCCCTTACTATGAAATTCAGGAGGGCGACGAGGTTGAGATGCTTGGCTACTATACTGTGGAGCAGGTAACGCAGGTGATGGATGTTCTCTTGGAAAAGGAAATGGAGATCTTAGTCAATCATGCGCCTGCCGATATGCAGACAAAAGTGTATGATAATTTTTCTGTGGAATGGACTCTGGCTGCGCCAAAAAGCAGTGAACCGGAAGAGGAGCCTGCGGCGCAGGAGACGCAGGCTGCAATGCAGGAAACAGAAGTGCAAAGGGAAACCGCACAGACAGATAACATGGCCACCGGCAGGCTGACTGATACGGAAAAACTTCTGGAGAAAGCCAAAGCATCGGCACAGCGCATAGCGGACGCACCTTTGACGCAGGAAGTGGAAGAAGAGTTCAAAAAAGCGAGGGCATATGAGGCTGCACAGCGCATCTCTGCCTTTGCGACAGCGTATAATCAGACCGGACAGATGCCGCCCGTGCCCACGCAGAAGCTGCCGGGAAGACCTGCAGCAATGCCACAGATGAAGGAAAGCATGGCGGATAAAGAACCAAGGCAGCCTATGCAGGCAGCGACGAGGGGCGGTCGTGAGGAGGCATCGCAGGCGGATATGGAACGTCCGCAAGACAGTTTGCAAGAACAACCGGAAACGTCAGTTGTGCGTGCGCAGGAAAAAATAGCCGCAGCGGATACATCCGGGACAGATTCCATCGGAGCAAAGAAAGCCGGGACAGATGGGCAGACAGTGATTGTGACAGTCAACGGGGAAAAGGTAGTGCTTTCCGGCAAACCGGACTATATCTATGTGGATGTGTTTGATCATATTGATTTTGATCTGACGCGGCCGCAGGGGAAGACGGTAGAAACACTGATCAATGGAAGAAGTGCACAATATGTTGAACCGTTGAAAACGGGCGATGTACTGGAAATCTTCTGGAAGGAATAGAGGATGAGATTACTTTCGATAGCCAGCGGAAGCAGTGGAAACTGCATTTACGTCGGTGATGACACAACACATATTCTGATTGATGCGGGCATCAGCGGAAAACGTATTGAGGCAGGTCTGCAGAAAGCAGATATTTCCGGGAAGGATTTAGATGCCATATTTGTAACGCACGAACATATTGATCATATCAGCGGTCTGGGAGTCATGGCCAGAAAATATGATGTACCGATTTACGCAACACAGGGAACGCTAAACGGCATTTCCTGCTGCAAATCCGTGGGAGATGTTGATGAACAGTTATATCAGTCTGTCCGCAGAAATGAAACAGTCGCAGTCGGATCGCTGGCAGTGCAGGCAATCCCCATTTCCCATGATGCAGCCGATCCGGTCTGCTACCGCGTTTCAAACGGGGAGAGCCGCATCGCTGTGGCAACAGACATGGGATGCTTTGACGAGACGATTGTTGAAAAACTAAGCGGTCTGAATGCCATTTTATTAGAAGCAAATCATGACATTAATATGCTGCAGGTAGGTCCATATCCCTATTACTTAAAGCAGCGTATTCTTGGAAACAGAGGACACTTGTCAAATGAGGCCGCCGGGAGACTCCTCGTCAGATTGTTGCATAATGATCTGAAACATATTCTGCTCGGACATCTGAGCAAGGAAAATAATATACCGGAGCTGGCCTTAGAGGCGGTCAGATTGGAAGTGACCATGGGAGATTGCGCGTATCAGGCCTCCGATTTTGATATTGCTGTGGCAAGGCGCAGTGAACCGTCAGAGCTGATCGTTGTATAAATGCTTGCATAAAAGCTTTAGAAAGTATATGATGATGCAAGAGTAAAGAAAAGAGAAAACTATTCAGAATGACAAGGAAAAGGAGCAGGACTATGAACAAAAGAACAATCATTACCGTTGTGGGAAAGGATACGGTAGGAATCATCGCAAAAGTATGTACTTATCTCGCTGATACAGGGGTTAATATTTTAGATATTTCGCAGACGATCGTGTCAGATTATTTTAACATGATGATGATCGTGGACAGAAGCGGGGCGCAGAAATCCTTCGATGATATGTCTGATGAGCTGACGCTCCTTGGAGAGCAGATAGGTGTTGTAATCAAGTGTCAGAGAGAAGAAATATTTGATATGATGCACAGAATCTAAAAAAGTATACAGGCAGGTAAGAGACATGATTAATATTCATGAAGTGTTAGAAACAAATGAGATGATCGAAAAAGAAAATCTGGATGTGCGTACCATAACAATTGGTATCAGCCTTTTGGATTGTATTGATTCGGATTTACAAAAATGTTGTGAAAAGGTATACAACAAAATAACAACTGTAGCTGAGAATTTGGTTGAGACCGGTGAAGAAATCGAAAAAGAGTATGGCATACCGATCGTCAATAAGCGTGTCAGTGTCACACCGATTGCGCTTGTGGGCGGTGCCTGCTGTAAGAGCCCGGAGGATTATGTGGAGCTGGCGAAGACGCTTGACCGGGCTGCGCACAAGGTAGGAGTCAACTTTATCGGTGGCTATTCGGCACTGGTTTCCAAGGGGATGACGAAGGCGGATGAACTTCTGATCAGATCGATCCCGATGGCTCTTTCCCAGACTGAGATTGTCTGCAGTTCTGTGAATCTCGGTTCTACCAAAACAGGTATCAATATGGATGCGGTCAGACTGATGGGAGATATCATCAAAGAAACCGCAGAATATACAAAGGAAAATGACTCCATGGGCTGTGCCAAGCTGGTGGTATTTTGTAATGCGCCGGACGACAACCCGTTTATGGCAGGTGCTTTTCACGGTGTGACAGAGGCTGATGCCATCATCAATGTCGGTGTTTCCGGCCCCGGGGTTGTCAGGACAGCGCTGCAGAAGGTGCGCGGCGAGAGTTTTGAAGTATTGTGTGAGACGATTAAGAAAACGGCATTTAAGATCACACGTGTGGGTCAGCTTGTGGCAAAGAAGGCTTCCAAGATGCTGGGTATTCCTTTCGGCATCATTGATCTTTCGCTGGCACCGACTCCGGCAATCGGTGATTCTGTGGCAGATATCCTGTGTGAAATCGGTCTTGAGTATGCCGGAGCACCCGGAACGACAGCAGCGCTTGCACTTCTGAATGATCAGGTGAAAAAAGGTGGTGTGATGGCTTCTTCCTATGTAGGAGGATTGAGCGGTGCATTCATTCCCGTCAGTGAGGATCAGGGCATGATCAACGCCGTAGAAGCGGGAGCACTGACATTGGAAAAGCTTGAGGCCATGACTTGTGTGTGCAGTGTAGGACTTGATATGATCGCGATTCCCGGTGATACAAAAGCAACCACGATTTCCGGCATCATTGCGGATGAGATGGCAATCGGAATGGTGAACCAGAAGACAACGGCAGTCAGAATCATTCCTGTCATCGGAAAGGGTGTCGGAGAGACTGTAGAGTTTGGCGGCCTTTTGGGATACGCACCGATTATGCCTGTTAATTCTTATGGTTGTGATGCTTTTGTAAACCGTGGTGGACGTATCCCTGCGCCGATTCACAGCTTTAAGAATTAGGGTCGGAAACATGAATTGCAATGTGATTTTGAACCAGACGGTTTTTCTTTTGCTGAGCTTTCTGACAGAGACGATCATTTTTTGTGACTGTATCCGGGGAAACAGGCGGTTAAAACATATCGTGTGCTATTTCGGAATCAAAATGTTCCTTTCCAACTGGCTGCTGGGGATTGTTCTTGTGCCGTGGCACCGGGACTCGGAAGTTCTGCAGTATGTGAATTTTCTGGTGGATATCGTCTTTGCCGTCTTTGGATTTGTCCTGTGCGCGCGGCTTTTGCAATTATCCGTTGTGAAGCTTTGCTACTTTTTTTGTACCGCGGAGCTTGTCGCAATGGCCTGTACCTTTATTCCGGTCTATCTGATGCTGCTTGTCACAGGAAAGGATATGTTGCGATATCAACGGCAGAACCTCGGAAAGGAGACAGCTTTACATATCGGTCTTTCTCTTTGCATGTTGTTTCTGATAAGGAGATTGCTTCGCCCGTTTCTGGAGCGACTGAAAAGCAGAGAAATCAAGCATATGCGGGCAGGGTATGTGTTTGTGGCCTTATTTCTGACAATTGGAATCGTCATGACGATTCTGGGGTATCAGGGAGAGGAAGAAAAATTCATTTATCCGGGAGTCACAACAGCACTGGCGGTTGTTTTTCTGGTTCTGGGATATCTGTATCTGCAATACAGGCAGACACAATATCTGAAGCTACAGAATGAAAATCTGAAGCTCCAGAAGAATCTGATCACGGAGCATTATCAGGCACTTTGCAATCAGATCGAACTGACCAGAAAATTCCGGCATGATATTGCCAATCATATGCAGACGATAGAAAGGCTCCTTTCGCAGCAAACGGAAAGAGATGAGCAGACGGATGCCTATGTCAGTGCATTGAAAATGCAGTATGACAGGATTACGGAAGTGGACTATTGCGACAATCCGATCATTGACGCAGCGGTGTCAAATAAGGTAAAAAGCTGTAAGGAGAAAGGCATTCCCATTCATATTTCTCTCAGGGCAATGGAACTTGGACAGATCAAAGAGATGGATATGCTGGGGCTGGTTTTCAATCTGCTGGACAATGCGATAGAGAGCTGTCTGCTGATGCCTTGTGAGAAACGATATATTGATTTTTGCTGCGAAACCTGTAAGGGGCAGATGGTCATTACGTTATCAAACAGTGCATGTGATACGGGGGAAAAAGGACAGCTGTTTCGCACCAAAAAGAAAGACGGTCAGTATCATGGCACCGGTATGACAATCGTTCGTGAAATTGTGAAAAAATACGACGGACAGATGAAGGTCAGTTTTCAGGAACCGGATTTCAGATTACAGATTATGATGAATCGTTTCGAATCCATATAAGAGATGATGACAGATCGGATAGACGAATCAAAGGGAATAAAAGGGAAGAGGGGAAAACAAATGAAAATAGTAATATGTGATGATGAATGTACATTTTTGCAGAGTATGCAGGAGAAGCTGATACCCTATCTGAAAAAGGATGACCAGCTTCTCCTTTTTGACGGTGCAGATCAGCTTTTGGAGTATGTGCAGTACAGTAATATTGATATTCTGTTCATGGATATTGAACTGGGCGGGGAATCCGGGATTGCGCTGGTTAGTAAGGTGCTCGAAATCAGGCCGAAGTGTCAGGTGGTTTACATGACGAATCATGTGGAATATGTGTCGGATGTGTATACGACAAAACACTGCTATTATGTGTTGAAGGATCAGATAGACGGCAGGCTTGACAGCATCATGGAGATTGCCATGCAAAAGCTATATTACAGAAACCGCAAGCTGATCATTACAGACGGCAGTGCCAATATCATGATTCCCATGGATGAGATCACCTATATTGAAAGAGTCAAGAGGGTCACTTATGTGTATACACTGGGAGCAACCTACAAAACGCGTGAACGAATAGAAACGATTGCAGACAGAATGCCGGCGAGTTGTTTTGTGAGATGTCACAACAGTTACATTGTATCATTTGAGCATGTCAGAATGTACAGCAGAACAAAGATCATTATGGAAAACGGAGTCGGAATCACGATCAGCAGACGTTATGCCGATCAGGTGAGAGATTTGTTTCTGGCATGGGGCGGTCTGTCCTAAATGATCTGTTCTAAAATTTTTGCCATAAAATGAGACCTATTGTCTGACGAAGGCCATACAGCGATAGAACACGCTTTGCGAGTTCTATCAGCTGATTAACGGTCGTCAAATGCAATTATGCAAGCATATTGCATTTTCCTCGTCGTTATAACATGAAAATCGTGAAGGGTTACACCTTCACGATTTGTCTTTCGTATTCATTTCTCATCCGCGTGCCATATTTATCAGCAGCTACGCTTTCGTAAATATGTGTGGCAAGCAGATCGCGCTCAAACTGTTTCTGGGCACATTCGCTTGTGAGCGATCTCCACTGTGATACCTGTGTGATCAGGGGCAGGGTGGAAGCCTTGGCGATATGACTGAGAACATTGCGCTCATCATCTTTGAAACCGAGGACGCGCGCATAGAAAACGGTTCCGTTTTCTCGATAAGACTCCATATCCGCCTTGCGAAGATTCAGCAGAATGTGGCACAAGAGCCTGCTGATGCGTGCATAGGTCATATTTTTGGATTTCAAGACCTCGCACAGTTGTTCATAATCATAGGACTGATAGATGTTTTTTAAAATCCGGTCTGACAGATCATCGGTAATGTCAACAAAAGAGGTATATCCGTGAGATTCTTCGACCAGAAGCTTGTATTTCAGCATGGAAGACAGATCCCGTGGGAAAATGGGGCAGTGACTGCCAAATTCCTCTTTTAAAATCTGATAGACATTCTCCGGTATCTGGTCTCGTATCAAATCCAGATTGCCCTGCAGATCAACAGACTGGCGTAGTGCCATGGAAGAACTGAAGGCATTGTCGGCAAGCCGGTAGGAATGATAGTCTGCACCTGTACGCTGTATGGCATAAGGAACAATCCTGCTTTTCCGGCGAATGATGCTTTTCATATATTCAATACCGAGGATGTTATTGGGGCTGCCAATGATGTTTTCTACTTCTGCGAAACCGGGAATACAGTGAGCAAGCGCCGTATTTCTGGACTGGGGATAGGTATGCCCGTTTTTCATCTCTTCCTGCAGAATGATTTTGAATTCTTCCGGCTCGTTTGCAAGAAATTCCGCTATGGGCCGAAGCAGATTGATATCGCCGCATTCGGTGCCGAAACAGATACAATCGACCGTTCCAAGACCGTCAAGAAGTGCAATGGCGCCGTCTGCAAAATATTCCGCACTGCCACAGGCATAGCAGGAGGGAAGCTCGATGACAACATCGGCTCCGTTTAAAAGTGCCATTTTTGCACGTGCATATTTGTCCACAATAGCAGGTGTTCCGCGCTGGGTAAAATTTCCGCTCATGACAACAACCACGGAATCGGCACCTGTCACTCTTTTTGCCTGTTCAATATGATAAGCATGTCCCTTGTGGAACGGGTTGTATTCTGCAATGATACCTGCGACTTTCATCTGTAAATCCTCCCAGGGTATTCTCTGTAATGCTGTGTCAGTGATAATCGGTGTAATATTTTTTTATCATATCATGTTTTTTCAGATGGCACAATGTTATCCTTTCCTCTTTTGAAGCTCTTTTGAAACTTTTTTGAAAAAAGGGAAGAAGATGGTGTTTTGTATTCGTTTTTGCACAAAAAAAGAAAGGGCAAATCTTGTTTTCATATGGAAAATCCAGTATACTGAAAAAGAGAACATGTGTTGTCTCGCACAGGGAGCCATCCCTTTTTTGTGGTGATGACAGCAGGTGATGTACGTATGGAAAAAGACAATGACAGGAGGAAGAAAGACGTGGCATACATAGACCTGATCAAGGAGAAAGCCAGAGCGGACAGAAAGACAATTGTTCTGCCTGAGACAAATGATAAAAGAACACTGATTGCGGCTTCCCATATCATTCAGGAGGGCATTGCAAATATCATCATGGTCGGTGATGAGGAAAAGATCATGGATGGTGCCGGCTGGCTGGAGGTGGAACTTGACGGTGTTACAGTCGTGAATCCCCAGACGAGTGAATTGACAGAGAAATATGTGAATCTGTTGTATGAGACCAGGAAAGCAAAGGGAATGACGATAGAGAAAGCAAGAGAAGTTCTGCACAAGGATTACCTGACTTATGGTGTCATGATGGTAAAGGCAAATGATGCAGATGGTATGGTGGCAGGTGCCTGCCATGCGACAGCAGATACGCTGCGTCCGGCATTGCAGATTTTAAAGACGGCACCCGGCGTGAAGCTTGTATCCGGATTCTTCATTATGGATGTGCCGGATTGTAACTATGGAGAGCATGGTACATTTCTGTTTGCAGATTGTGGACTGAATCAGGATCCGACCGCAGAGGAGCTGGCAGCCATCGCGGAATCCTCCGCAAAGAGCTTTCAGACACTCGTTGGTGCAAAGCCGATCATTGCCATGTTATCTCATTCTACCAAGGGAAGTGCAAAGCATCCGCTTGTAGATAAAGTGGTCGAAGCAACCAGAATTGCCAAGGAGCAGTACCCTTATCTGTGTATCGATGGAGAATTGCAGACAGACGCGGCACTCGTTCCTTCCGTTGCCAAATCAAAGGCACCCGGCAGTGAGGTGGCAGGAAAGGCCAATGTGCTTGTCTTCCCGAATCTTGATTGCGGTAATATCGGTTATAAACTGGTGCAGAGACTCGGAAAAGCGGAAGCCTACGGACCGATGCTGCAGGGCATTGCCAAGCCGGTCAACGACTTATCGCGCGGCTGCTCCTGGGAGGACATTGTCGGCGTTGTCGCACTGACGGCCGTGCAGGCACAGCTTGTGTGAGTATAAAAAGGAACCTGTGCTTTTTGCGGGATCGGAGCGCTTAGCAGTCTTTTTTCTGCAAAAGCTCACAGATGCCGAGTGCCGTCAGAAAATAACCGCTTAAGTAGAAGCAGAAATAATACATGAAGAACATGGCCGGTGCCGTGAGGAAGATCAGAACAACCTGTGTGCTTTGGAGAATCATCAAGAAAGCAAGCAGGTTGTTTTTTCGTATGCAGGCAGCCACAAATAGGATGAGCATACAGAAAACGACCGGAATACAGTTGTAAAAAACGGGCAGAAGGGGCGTGGTCTCTATGTCGCCCTGCCGGTAGGTGCGCTGCGCCAGAAATGAGATCGTCCGCTCGCGCAGAGCCTGCCCGAGCGGTGGCTGCATCATGACAAACATTGCCTTATAATCCATGTCATAGTAGACAAGCCTGTTGATCGCATCGACGCACTCACCGCCGGGATGGTTGATATAGTTCGGATACAGCCCGTTCGTGTAGGCAAAGGTCTGCATTCTGTATTTCAGGAATTTATCGGGATTATAGATGATCAGACGCAGGGATGCGCGCATAAAGCGGGACAATTGTTCCTCGGGCAGCTTATCCTCAATGTTCCAGTACTGACTGATATTACGTACGGAAGCACACTGCTTTAGGAGCTGTACGTCCACCAGTTCGTTGATTGTCATGATGTCATCATAGACACAGGGACCCTTCAGCGTCTCCGCCTCCGTAAACAGGTTGGCAAGCGGATTTAAGACCAGAGAAATCGGATATTTGTTGCTGCCGTCAAGTGCAATCTTATTGGGGACGTTGCAGCCTGTGTAGCAGAGGGCAATCAGGAGAAGCATGCAAACAAAACGCTTCAAATTGACCTGTCTGGTCAATAGAAAGAAAAGAGGCAGGAAAACAAGCAGATAAACATATTCACTTCTCCACGCAATGAGCAGACCGCTTAAGGCAGACAGCAGTATCAGATAACGAGGTGAAAACGTTTTTGTCTTTGTCAGGTAGAACAGCTTACCGATGAGAAAGAGAAAAATCCAGCCCACCAGTGTGGCGCGAAGGGTAAAGAGATTGCCGTCGATCACCGGAAGCAGGATAAATGGAAGATAGAGCAGATATCTGGCTTTTCCGGAAAACAGAGACATCATATCGTGCATGACAACGGCAAAGATCGTACAGATGATGAGAAGCTGGATCAGCACGATCGTGGCCATGGACGGAAAGAACAAAAGTGCAACAATATAAAAGATGCTTGTCAGACCGGACTGTGCACCGGATAGGGTAAACTGCAGGGCGGATTTTATCACATAAAATTCATCACCCTTGAAAATACCCGGCCAGGTGAGCAGCCAGAAGACAGACATAAAGCAAAAATACAGAAGGAAATATTTGAAATAAGAAAGAAACTGCCGGTTGCGCTGCAGGAGATTCACAACCACCATACCAAAAACAAAGTAAAAGGCGTAACAAAATACGATGGCGAGCCCTATGATGCCATATACATACAGAGGCGTCGGCGTGGGCAGTGTAAAAGTTACCGTATCCCGCCCTTTGACAATCATGATATGCAAAATGCAGCACAGCAGCGCGGCCGGAAAACAAAATCGATATTTGTATAAGAAACATTTGGTTTGGTTGCGGGTGATGTTCATGGCAGATACCTTTCTTTCTATCATAAAATAAAATACCGGATATTGTAGCATTGCAATTTGTTTGATCCCTTTGTAATATATCATATGGAAAGGCTGTTGTGCAATTGCTGCGATCTGACCTGAAAAAAAACGTTGTAAAACCTGATGTGAATCTTGAAAAAATGTTGTTGACAAACTACAGGCACCTATGTATAATTGTTTGAGTGTGGATAGGAGTATGCTATGTTATATAACCTGACCGATATTTTTTCAAAAGAAGACAAGGCAATCACCATTGATGTTCCGTATGAACAGGATACGATCAGCAATGGACACGAAACCTATGCGATATTGGAGAAGACCGATTTGCATCTGACGCTAACAAACGTAGCGAAGGGAGAGGTGCAGATAGAGGGAGAATGTCGTATCGTGTGTGAGATTCCCTGTGCGAGATGCCTGAAATCGGTGAATGTGCCGATGGAGCTTTCGGTGAAAGAATATGTGAAGGAATGTGAGATAGGGAATCCTGAAGCAACCGAGGAAATGCCTTATATGGATGGCTATCAGCTTGATATAGATGCGCTCCTTGGGAATGAAATCATGATAAACTGGCCGATGAAGGTTCTCTGCAAAGAGGATTGCAAAGGAATTTGCAAGGTTTGCGGTAAGGATCTGAATGAGGGGGATTGTGGATGCGACTCGTTCGTCCCAGACCCACGCATGGCAGTGTTGAAAGATATCTTTAACACGTGATAAGGAGGTGCAACGATGTCTATCTGTCCAAAAAATAAATCTTCTAAAGGTAGAAGAGATAAGAGAAGAGCCAATTGGAAAATGAGTGCTCCTACATTGGTAAAATGTAGCAAATGTGGCGCTTTGATGATGCCGCACAGAGTATGTAAGGCTTGCGGAAGCTACAACAAGAAAGAAATCGTTTCTGTAGCAGAATAAGAAAATGCATGATAAGACTTCCTGTTTTGGGAAGTCTTGTTTTTTTGCTTTTTCTTGCTTTTTACCTGTGTTTTTAGTAAACTATAATGTAGCGGTTTTATGGACAAAAGTAAAACTGATGGAACAGGAGGATGGAACATGGCAGAGCTTGTTAAGGTTGTTGTGGATGCAATGGGTGGAGACAACGCACCGGGTGTCACTGTACAGGGAGCGGTAGATGCTGTCAATGAAAATGAAAATATCTTTATTTATCTGGCTGGTCTGAAGGAAGCAGTCAGCGTCGAGCTTGCAAAATATACATATGATAAAAGCAGGATTGAAATAGTGGAGACAACGGAAGTGATTGAGATGGCCGAACCGCCCGTCAATGCCATCCGTACCAAGAAGGATTCTTCTATTGTAAAGGGAATGATGATGGTCAGAAATGGGCAGGCAGACGCCTTTGTTTCTGCCGGAAGTACAGGCGCTGTCCTTGTAGGGGGACAGGTTCTTGTGGGACGTATTAAGGGCGTTGAGCGTCCGCCGCTGGCACCCCTTATTCCAACAGATAATGCAAAGGGCTGTTCTCTGCTGATTGATTGTGGTGCCAATGTGGATGCAAGACCATCCAATCTGGTTCAGTTCGCTAAAATGGGATCGATTTATATGGAAAGTGTCATGGGCATTAAAAATCCGAAGGTCGGCATTGTGAATATCGGTGCAGAGGAAGAAAAAGGGAATTCGCTTGTCAAGGAAACATTCCCATTATTAAAAGCATGCCCGGACATCAATTTTGTCGGCAGTGTGGAAGCGAGAGATATTCCCGCGGGTGTAGTAGACGTTGTAGTCTGTGAAGCATTTGTGGGTAACGTGATTTTGAAAACATATGAAGGTGTCGGAGCGACGCTGATCAGTAAGGTGAAGAAGGGTATGATGTCTACGCTTCGCAGCAAGATAGGGGCACTTCTTGTAAAACCTGCATTGAAGGAGACTTTGAAAGCGTTTGATCTGGAGCAGTATGGAGGCGCACCGATGCTTGGTCTGAACGGCCTTGTGGTAAAGACACACGGAAGCAGCAAGGCGATTGAGATCAAAAATTCCATTCTGCAGTGTCTGACCTTTCAGGAGCAGGGAATCAATGATAAGATCAGAGAACAGATCCAAAAAAGAGACGTGCAGTAGGAGAATGGATACATGGAACTTAATATATTAAAGAAGGTGCTTGTTGAAGTTCTATCCGTCGATGAGAGTGAAATCCATTTGGAGACAACATTTTTGGGTGATCTCGGTGCGGATTCGCTGGATATTTATCAGATTATCTTAAAGCTGGAGGATGCATTGCAGCTCCATTTTGAGGCGAAGGATGTGGAGAAGATCGAGACGGTCGGACAGGCACTGGCACTGATTGAAAGTATGGAGAAGGCTGTATAGGATGGAAATGCAAAAACTATGCGAACTGGAAGAAAAGATTGGATATCATTATCGGAATCAAAAGCTGCTTCGGCAGGCGATGACACATACTTCCTTTGTCAATGAGCAGAAAATCAATAAACTTGGCAGTTATGAGAGAATCGAATTTTTAGGGGATGCGGTGCTGGAGATGATCAGCAGCGAATTTTTCTATCACACTTATCCGGAAATGCCGGAGGGCAATCTGACAAAGCTGCGCGCAAGCAGTGTTTGTGAACAGGCACTTGCCATAACGGCAAGACAGCTTGACCTTGGCTCGTATCTGCTGCTTGGAAAAGGGGAAGAAATGACCGGTGGCAGAGAACGGGATTCTATTATTGCGGACGGTGTGGAAGCAATCATCGGTTCCATCTATCTGGATGGGGGATTTGAACCTGCCAAGGCATTTATTCTTCGTTTTGTATTAAATGATCTGGAGACAAAACAGCTTTTCTATGACGCAAAGTCTATTTTGCAGGAAACGGTACAGACCGGGAAACTCGGAGAACTTTCTTATCAGCTCACGGGAGAAGAAGGACCGGATCATGATAAGGTATTTCAGACGCAGGCACTCATAGACGGTAAGGTGGTCGGAACAGGCACCGGCAGATCCAAAAAGCTTGCGGAGCAGCATGCAGCCTATGAGGCATTGCTTGGCATGAAGGGCATTGCTGCGAAAAGCGTGAAATGAAAACAGAAGTAGGTGTAAGATGTATTTAAAGAGCATTGAGGTACATGGATTTAAATCCTTTGCTAATAAAATATTGTTTGAATTCCACAATGGAATCACAGGTATCGTGGGTCCAAACGGCAGCGGTAAGAGTAATGTGGCTGATGCGGTCAGATGGGTACTGGGGGAACAGAGCGTCAAGCAGCTGCGCGGCGCTTCCATGCAGGATGTTATTTTCTCCGGTACGCAGAACCGGAAACCGCTCGGGTATGCGTATGTGGCAATCACTCTTGACAATTCGGATCATTCGCTTGCCATAGATTATGAAGAGGTGACGGTTGCAAGACGTCTGTACAGGTCCGGCGACAGCGAGTATCTGATCAATGGCAGTGTCTGCCGTCTTAGGGACGTCCAGACATTATTTTATGATACCGGTATCGGCAAAGAGGGTTATTCTATCATCGGACAGGGGCAGATCGATAAGATCCTTTCCGGAAAACCGGAGGAGAGACGCGAACTTTTCGATGAGGCAGCCGGCATTGTAAAGTTCAAAAAGAGAAAAATAGATGCGCAGAAAAAGCTGGCAAATGAGAAGCAGAATCTTTTGCGTGTCAATGATATACTGGCAGAGCTTGAGAAACAGACAGGACCGCTTGAAAAGCAGTCTGAAAAGGCAAAGATCTATCTTCGTAAAAAGGAAGAAATGAAGATGCTGGATGTCAATGTGTTTCTTCTGGAAAACAAAGAATTACAGGAAAAGCTTGCCCGTGTTTCGGAGAATTATGAGATTGCGGAGGGCTCCCTTACAGAAAACAGGGAGAAACTAAGCCGTATCAAGGAGGAATATGACCGGATCGCTCTTTCTATAGAGAAATTGGAGGAAACCATCAACGAGGAGCGCATGCAGCTTTCTAATGCCTCCGAAATACGGACAAGGCTCGAGGCACAGATCAGCATTTTGAAGGAGCAGATCAAAGCGGCGAGTGAAAATGAAGAGCACTTCCAGACAAGAGTAAAGAATATACGTGATCAGATTGCTGCAAAAGAGGCAGAAAAGGAAGTCATTCTGCAGGAAAAGAAACAGTTTGATGATAAGATCAGCGAGCAGCAGGAGATTCTGCAAAAGGCAAAACAGGCGCTTGCTGAAATGCAGAAACAGATAGATACCTATCATGATGAGATTGAAACAGGGAAAGCAACGCTTTTGGATACGCTCAATGAACGCGGCGGGATGAAAGCAAAGGCATCGAATCTGGATACCAGGCTGGAGCAGATTTCCATTCAAAAGGCAGAACTCAGTTCCAAATTATTGAAAGCAAAGTCCGATGAGGCGCAGCAGGATGAGGCACTTTTAAAACTGGAGGAGGAGTTTAACCGGCTGACCGGTCAGATCAGTGAAAATGACAGGCAGATTAAGGAAATGGAGCAAAAATCAGGCACTTTTTCCGAACGTTTATCTGCAAAAGACAGAGAACTTCGTGATGCACAGACGAAGTATCACAATGCGAAGGCAAAGCTTGAGTCCATCTCCAATCTGACGGAGCGCTATGAGGGGTATGATCACAGTGTCCGCAAGGTTATGGAGCAGAAAGAAAAGAGCAAGGGTATTGTCGGCGTTGTGGCTGATATTATTTCGGTAGAGTCAAAATATGAGACGGCTATTGAGACAGCGCTTGGCGGCAATATCAAGAATATTGTCACAGAGGATGAAGAAACAGCCAAGAAGATGATCGGCTTTTTGAAACAGAATAAATTCGGGCGTGCAACGTTTCTGCCGCTGACCAGTATACAGAATCCACAGGAGTTTAAGACACCTGAGGTTCTGGATGAGGAAGGTGTCATCGGGATGGCATGTGATCTTGTGAAGACCGAGAAGAGATACAGAAATGTCGCAAAGGCAATGCTGGGAAGAATCGTGGTTGTGGATCATATCGACCATGCCGTTAAAATTGCGCGCAAATTTGATTACGGCGTCCGTATGGTGACAATAGAAGGAGAACTGCTTGTACCGGGCGGTGCCATTTCCGGCGGTGCGTTCCGCAATAACAGCAATCTTCTCGGAAGACGGAGGGAATTGACGGAGCTTGAGGAGCAGGTGAAAAAATGCCTGCAGGAGATCGAAGCACTGGAAGGTGATATTGTTGCCATCAAGGAAGAACGTAACTGTCACAGAAGAGAAATGGAGACTTTGCGTCAGAAACAGCAGGAGACGTTCCTTGCCCAGAACACGGCACGCATGAATGTGGCGCAGGCAAAGGAGAAAAGGAATCAGTCCGGAGCAGGGTTTGTGCAGCTAAAGGAACAGTCACAGGAGATCGAGAGACAATATCAGGAAATCAATAAGGAAAAAGAACGTATCCAGAAGGAACTTGAGCAGTCTTTTGCAATGGAAGAGAATATCAAGCAGCAGATTGAGACCATGCAGAAGGAAATGGACGTGCTCAGAAACAAGGAGACAGAGGAAAGCGAGAAAGTTTCCGAGCTGAATATGAAGACCGAAATGGTTCTGCAAAAGCAGGGATTTTTGCAGGAAAATGTGGATCGTATCAATGGAGAGATCGGCAGAGTGCAGACAGAGCTTGATGAAATCCTTGCGACACTTCATATGTCAAAAGAAGAGGTAGAGAGAAAACAGCAGGAGATTAAGCAGCTTGAGGATACAATAGCAGCGTCTTATACCTCACAGGATGAAAATCAGGAAAAGCTGAACAGTGATATTGCCAGAAAACAGGAGCTTGCTGAAAAACAGCGTAATTTCTTTACGGAGAGAGAACAACTGACGGATAGCATCAGCAATCTGGATAAAGAAGTGTTTAAGCTGGCGGCCAGTCGTGACCGTCTGCAGGAATTTCTGGAAAATCAGATCAATTATATGTGGGATGAATATGAGATTACGCTCTCCGGCGCAGGACAGATGCGTGATCCGCAGATGAATGATCTTCCGGGAATGAAAAAACGCATTCAGACGATCAAGGATGAGATCCGAAGACTCGGCGATGTCAATGTCAATGCCATTGAGCAGTATAAAGAGCTGATGGAACGCTACAGCTTTTTGAACAACCAGCAGAAGGATCTGGTAGGTGCCGAACAGACACTTCTCGGCATTATCGATGAACTTGACGAATCGATGCGCAAACAATTTAATGAACGTTTTGCACAGATCAGTGTGGAATTTGATAAAGTATTTAAGGAATTGTTTGGCGGCGGAGCGGGCACACTGGAGCTGATGGAGGATGAGGATGTGCTGGAAGCAGGCATCAGGATCATCGCACAGCCGCCCGGAAAGAAACTGCAGAATATGATGCAGCTCTCCGGTGGAGAAAAGGCTTTGACAGCGATTGCGCTTTTATTTGCGATACAGAACTTAAAGCCTTCGCCGTTCTGTCTGCTGGATGAGATTGAGGCGGCGCTCGATGATTCCAACGTCGGACGATTTGCAAAATATCTACATAAGCTGACAAAGCATACACAGTTTATTGTCATAACACACAGACGAGGCACTATGGAACGTGCGGACAGACTGTATGGTATCACGATGCAGGAGAAGGGTGTTTCGACACTTGTCAGCGTAAATTTAATTGAAAAAGATTTGTCGCAGTAGATGCATCCATGCATAAAGCAGAGCAATGAAACAGGGATGGCCTGAAACGATGTAAGTAAAAATGTGAGGACAGCGCATGAGTGAAGAAAAAAAAGGGTTTTTCAGCCGGCTGAAGGCTGGGCTTGAAAAGACAAGAAATAATATTGTCAGTGGTATTGATTCGGTATTTAACGGTTTTTCCAGTATTGACGATGATTTTTATGAGGAGCTGGAAGAAATCCTGGTAATGGGAGATATCGGAATCCATGCAACAAACGAGATTATTGAGCGCCTGAAACAGCAGGTAAAAGAACAGCATATCAAGCAGCCGTCAGACTGTAAGCATATCTTGATTGACAGTATCAAGCAGCAGATGCAGGTCGGAGAGATGGCTTATGAATTTGAACATACCCAGTCTGTTGTGCTTGTCATTGGTGTGAATGGTGTTGGAAAAACGACGAGTGTCGGAAAGCTTGCCGGCAAGCTGAAGGATCAGGGGCGTAAGGTGCTTTTGGCGGCCGCGGATACCTTTCGTGCGGCAGCTGTGGAGCAGCTTGAGGAATGGGCGCATCGCGCCAGAGTTGATATCATTTCAGGGGCGGAAGGCGCAGATCCTGCCAGTGTGATCTACGATGCGGTCAGTGCGGCAAAAGCACGAAAGGCAGATGTGCTTTTGTGTGATACGGCCGGCAGACTCCATAACAAAAAGAATCTTATGGAAGAACTGAAAAAGATCAACCGAATCATCGATAAGGAATTTCCCGATGCACACAGAGAAAATCTCGTTGTGCTGGACGGCACAACAGGACAGAATGCGCTTGCGCAGGCCCGCGAGTTTGGGGAAGTGGCAGATCTGACAGGCATTATCCTGACAAAGATGGACGGAACAGCCAAGGGTGGTATCGCAGTGGCAATTCAGTCAGAACTGAAGGTACCTGTGAAATACATTGGTGTGGGAGAAACAATCGATGATCTGCAGAAGTTTGATGCCGATCAGTTTGTGGATGCGCTTTTTGATGTGAAACATGAAGAAGAGAGCTTAGATGCCGATGCGGGGAGTGATGCCGATGCCCGTTTGGTGTGTGCAAACGACCCGTTACAAACTGCCCGGAGAGATACGACAGAGGAACCGATTCCTGCAGATGATTCCATGGCAGACACAGATGATTCCATGGAAAAAACAGATGACGGCGCAGAGGCTACAGATATTGTCAAAGAAAAGAAAAAATTTTTATTTTGGTAGGAAGGGATAAGTGTCATGGAGACAGAAGAAATGCTGACATTGGATAAATTTGAAGAGGCATCGGAGCGCGTCAAGGAAGTTACGCAGCCGACCGAACTGATCTACAGTGAATACCTCAGCAATCAGACAGGAAACAAGGTGTATTTAAAACCGGAAAACATGCAGTTTACCGGTGCATACAAGGTGCGCGGCGCTTATTACAAGATGAGCACCTTAACGAGTGAGGAACGCGCCAAAGGAATCATCACGGCTTCAGCAGGTAATCATGCGCAGGGGGTGGCTTATGCCGCAAAACGATATGGCTGTAAGGCAGTCATTGTCATGCCTACCACAACGCCGCTGATCAAGGTAAATCGTACCAAGAGCTACGGCGCGGAAGTGGTGTTATACGGAAATGTGTATGACGAAGCATGTGCGAAGGCATATGAGCTCGCAGATCAGAACGGATATACTTTTATTCATCCATTTGATGATCTTGCTGTCGCTACAGGGCAGGGCTCTATTGCCATGGAGATTGTCAAGGAGCTTCCGCTTGTCGATTTCATTCTGGTTCCAATCGGCGGAGGCGGTCTCGCAACAGGTGTTTCCACATTGGCCAAGCTTTTAAATCCGAAGATTCAGGTCATTGGTGTGGAGCCGGCGGGGGCCAACTGTATGCAGGCATCCTTAAAGGCAAAAAAAGTGACGACACTGCCGAGTGTCAATACCATTGCAGACGGTACGGCGGTCAAGACGCCCGGAGAGAAAATTTTCCCGTATATTCAGAAGAATCTGGATGCGATCATTACGGTGGAGGATGCCGATCTGGTGGTTGCATTCCTTGATATGGTGGAAAATCATAAGATGATCGTTGAAAATTCAGGACTGTTAACGGTGGCAGCATTAAAACAGCTGAATGTCAAAAATAAAAAAGTTGTCGCTATCCTGAGCGGCGGAAATATGGATGTCATTACGATGTCTTCCGTGGTACAACAGGGACTTATCTTCCGGGACAGAATCTTTACCGTTTCCGTGCTCTTGCCGGACAAACCGGGTGAGCTGTGCAGGGTATCGGGCGTGATTGCCCAGGCAAACGGCAATGTCATTAAGCTGGAACATAACCAGTTTGTTTCCACGAACAGAAATGCTGCGGTAGAGCTTCGCATTACGCTGGAAGCTTTCGGAACGGAGCATAAGCAGGAAATCATAAGTACATTGGAGGAGAACGGCTATCAGCCAAAGCTTGTGAGAACAAATATCTGATAGCAGTGATATCGGTTAAAATTGCAGAATATGTTCATACTGTCTGTATGAGAAGAGAAATGATAAAACGGACTATTTTGCAATATCTTATCATCGGGGTTGCGACGATACCGTATGCAATCGGCATCTCACTTTTTCTGGATCCCAATGATCTCGCACCGGGTGGGATTACCGGTATCGCAATTCTTTTAAACCGCCTGACAGGGCTTGAGACAGGAACGCTGATTTTGCTTTTGAATATTCCTCTTTTATTGTTGGGAATTCAAAAATTCGGGTGGAAATTTACATTTGTAACGAGTTATGCATTGGCATGGATTACTGTTTTGACAAACCTTTTGCACAGATTTCCGGTGCTGACAACAGACAGGCTGCTTGCTTCTATCGTAGGAGGTGCGCTTGTGGCAATTGGAATGGGTGTCATTTTCAGGTGTCATGGGACGACAGGAGGGATTGATATTCTTGTCAAGCTTTTACGCAGGAAACACCCGCATATCAGGACAGGAGCGTTATTTTTCTGCCTCGATTGTACGGTAGTCATTGTAGCAGGCATTGTATTTGGAAATCTGGAAGCCTCTATCTATGCTGCTGTTGCTGTGTTTGTGACAATGTATATCCTTGATCTTGTGCTGTACGGAAAGGATGAGGCAAAGCTGATCTATATTATCAGTGATTATCCTGAGCTTTTAGCGCAAAATCTGCTCCATGAACTGCAGATGGGAGTGACGATCCTGCGCGGAGAGGGCGCATACAGTAAGCAGAAAAAAGAAATCCTGATGCTTGTCACAGCCAAAAAGCGTTCCCTTTTGGTGGAAGAACTCGTCAAAAATGTGGACAGTAATGCTTTTATGATTGTGATGAATGCCAACGAGATATATGGACGCGGTTACAAAAATTTTTTTGCGGAAAAATTATGAGAAAGCCCGGAATGTAGCCGGTGGAATAAGGAGTTTTTTAGGTTAGGGGAGTGCAAATGATCTTTGGTGAATTGAAGCAGCTTGATATATTGGAGCTCTTGCTTGGAGAACTGATGCCACAGACGTATGAAAGTATCATTCTGATTGACGTGCAGACAGGAACGGCGCAGCGGATCAGTTTTGAGCCGGCGCCGGGACTGAAAAAAAATAATCATACAAATGTTTTGCCAATCCGTGATTTTGACGGCTGGATCAGGGAAAATCTGTCAGCTGATTATCTGGGAGATGATCTTAGGTCCATGCTGCAGGAAATGTGCTTATCTACCATGATAAAGCGCCTGGAGACGGAAGAGTCTGCCGGCATTTCATTTTCTGCGTGTGAGGCGGGGGTGACAAAGCGAAAATATCTGGAGTATCGTTATCTGAAAGGGCTGCAAGGTATCGTCTGCCTGACGAAACAGGATATCACAATGATATACGAGGAAGAACGGCATAAGGCGCGTCTTGTGGAGAGTGCACTTGACATTGCACAGAAGGCAAATCAGGCAAAAAGCGATTTCCTTCTCAATGTATCGCATGATATCAGAACGCCGCTTTATGGACTGAATGGTATGCTTGCACTTGCCATGCAGCCGGGGCTTTCAAATGAAGAAATTCTTGCTTATCTGGAAAAGACAAAGAAGAGCGCTGATGAACTGACGACACTGATCAACAACATGCTGGATATGTCTGTCGTGGAGATGGGAAAGCTCATTATCGACGAGCAGACTGTGAATATGGAGGATTTTTTGGGAGAACTTTCCGCGGCTCTCCATGTGACCGCAAAAGAAAAAAAGCAGCAGGTCATCTTTGAACTTGAGGACGATAAGCTGTCTTTTCTCAAAGTGGACTCAGTCAGGCTCAGCCAGGTATGTCTGCTGATCATGAGAAACTCTCTGCAGTATGGCATAGAGGGCGGATATGCAAAATGTGAGATCTTTTCAGAAGAAGAAAACGAGGATTATATACAGGTAAAACTTGTTTTTTCGGACAATGGAATCGGAATGGATGAGAGCCAGAAGCAGACGGCATTTCAGGAATTTGTCTATGAGAATTATAAGCAAGGGGGGAAAGGCTTAGGGCTTTCCCTTGCAAGAAGCATTGTATACAAAGCAGGTGGAACGATGCTTCTTGACAGCAAACAGGGGGTAGGAACGGTCGTTACGGTAGAAATACCCTGTAAAAAGGTGACGCCGGCAGAAGAACAGTTCCGGAAACAGGTTGACCATATGGTCAGAAAATTTGATGAACTTGATTTTAGCAGATTCCGTGCACTTGTGGTCGATGATAATGACATTGGCAGGGAGATCACGACCTTGAAGCTGTTGCATTTTGGGCTGAAGGTCGATACTGCAAGAGACGGACAGGAAGCAATTGATATACTGAATGCTTCAGAGGAGAATTATTATCATATTGTTTTCATGGATGTACAGATGCCGGTGAAAAACGGTTTGCAGGCAACCATGGAGATCAGACAGTCAGAAAGACAGGATTTGTCTGATATCACCATTGTGGCGATTACAGCGCATGCTTTCCGCGATGAGAGGATTGAGACACTTGAAAACGGTATGGATTATCACTTGCCATTGCCGGTAGACGATCAGGAACTGAAAGAAATCCTGACCAGGGAGCTGCTGAATCTTTCACCGCAGAAAGATTTTGAGGCCATAGGATTTCGGGTCATCAAATAAGACCGGGCACAATGCCGGCATGCAAATGACAGAAATAGGATGACAGCAGGGAAAAGGAGAGACACAACATGAAAAAGAGAGTTACGTGGATGATGCTTATGGCATTCGTGACAGCGATGCTGGTTGCAGGCTGCGGCAAAACGCAACAGGAACAGGATTTGCAGCAGGAACAGGATTTGCAGCAGGAACAGAAAGAGGAAGAAAATAATCAGGCACCGGATGCGGGCGAGGTACAAGGCGAAGACGATGCGAATCGGAATCTGCGCATCGGTGGAATGAAGGGACCTACTACAATGGGGCTCGTCAAGCTGTTACAGGATGCGAAGAACGGCGAAACAGATTTTGATGTGGAATTCACATTGGCAGGCAGTGCGGACGAGTTGACACCGGGGCTTGTAACGGGGGAACTGGATATGGCCGCTGTGCCCTGTAATCTGGCGGCAGTGCTTTACCAGAAGACCGAAGGACAGATCATGGTACTTTGTACAAATACGCTCGGTGTACTTAGCATCGTGGATACCGGAGACAGTGTACAGTCGTTTGCAGATCTGAAGGGGAAAACAATCATCGCAACCGGACAGGGAACAACTCCTGAGTATATATTGCGTAATCTTCTTTCACAGAGTGGAATTGACCCGGATCATGATGTGAACATGGAATGGAAATCTGAGGCGACAGAGGTCGTTTCAGTCATGATGAATGCAGACGAGGAAGTGATTGCCATGCTCCCTCAGCCGTTTGTGACGGTTGCCATGACGCAGGTGGAGGGGCTCAGAGAAGCCATCAATCTCAATGATGCATGGAATGCGCAAAATGACAGCAGTAAGATGGTGACAGGTGTTCTGGTTGCAAGAAAAAGTCTGGTAGAGGAACAGAAGGAACTGGTTGACAGCTTTTTGGATGCTTATCAGGCATCTTGCAAATATGCCAATGAAAATACCGCGGAGGCTGCAAAGCTGATCGAGGAAATGGATATCGTCAAAGCTGT
The DNA here is from genome assembly GCA_945949085.1 of uncultured Lachnospiraceae bacterium. GTDB lineage: Bacteria > Bacillota > Clostridia > Lachnospirales > Lachnospiraceae > CAG-194. The sequence goes on from CAMFDJ010000005.1 coordinate 69,087, forward strand.
CATTGCCGAAAAGGCACTTCCCAAATGTAATATTACCTTTTTGGAGGGGGATGACATGAAGGCTGCTGTCAGCGGTTATCTGCAGGTTCTCTTCGATGCAGAGCCTAAGAGTGTAGGCGGTGCCATGCCCGGAGAAGATTTTTATTATAAGCGATAGACATGCGGTAAAAGGATGAAATGATATCGGATCAAATGAAAAGATTGGAATTGTAAACGGATATGGGTGAAGCGGATCAAAACGAAAGACAAAGAAAGCGTGTTTCAAAGCTTTGCAGGCAAAGTGCAAAAATCAATTGGATAGAGAAGGCAGCAGCGATCACTGCTGCCTTCTTCGTATGGGGAATCTGTGCAAAGCTGCTGGATCAAAAGATCCTTCTGGCAGGCCCATGGGATGTGCTTGGCGTACTTTCGACTCTCATCGGACAAGGATTTTTTTGGCAGACAATATCATTTTCGCTGCTGCGTATCGCACTTGGGCTTGTGCTTGGGATTGCACTTGGCTGTGTTCTGGCAATTCTTGCAGGTTTACATCACACCGTGGAAGTATTGCTCTGGCCGTATGTGTCTGTGATTAAAGCGACGCCTGTCGCTTCTGTGATTGTATTGTGCCTTGTCTGGTTTTCCAGCAGTACCATTTCGATCCTGATTTCGTTTCTGATTGTATTTCCTATTGTATATACAAATGTACTCTCTGCCATTCGGAATCTGGATCCGCAGATGGAAGAGATGGCAGACGTGTTTGCGCTTGGTTTTTGGGAAAGACTGCTTTATATACGGCTGCCTCAGCTTGAGAGTTATTTTCTTGCAGCCTTGCAGCTTTCCTGCGGTATGGCATGGAAAGCAGGAATTGCCGCAGAAGTGATAGGAATTCCGGCAAGATCCATAGGGAGGCAGCTCTATGATGCCAAACTGTATCTGGCAACGCCGGAGCTGTTTGCCTGGACTTTTGTACTTGTCTGCCTGAGTGTTTTGTTTGAAAAAGCGATATTGCAGTTTGCGAAATGGCTGTTCGCTTTACCGGGAAGGAGTCTGCGTTAAATGATACAAATCGATCACATTTCTTTTTCTTATCCGGATAAAACAATTTTTCACGATTTTTCCATGGAAATCGGGCAAGGGGAAAGAATCTGTCTGATGGGACCTTCAGGAACGGGAAAGACAACGCTGCTCTCTCTGCTGACAGGACATTTGCAAGCGGAGAGCGGTAGCATTACTGGTATCGGCACCTGCAGCATCAGCATGGTATTTCAGGATGACAGGTTATGTAAGCGTGCATCTGCCGTGCAAAATATTCTGTTTGGATGCTGCAGAGGCATGATGCCGCAGATGTCGTTTGAAATGCTACAGAAAGAAAATGACCGTTTTAGTCAAATGGCAAGGAGAGACAGGGTAATCTGTCATCTTGACAGGGTCGATCTCGCACAGGCTGCCGATCTGCCGGCAGAAAAGCTTTCGGGTGGTATGAAACGTCGTGTATGTCTTGTGCGGGCTATGCTGTCAGAAAGCAATCTTGTCATTTTGGACGAACCATTTACCGGAATGGACAGTGCGCATAAGAGACAGGCAATTGACTATATTGATCAATCTCTCTGTGGGAGAGCTTTGCTCATGGTATCTCATGAGAGGCAGGATGCCGATACGCTGGGAGCGAGAATTGTTTGTCTGTCATGATGCCTGCAAAAGCGGAACGTGAAAGGTTTACTTTATAAATTGATTTTGATAACCTGTTGAGATAACAAGGAAAAGATGCTATACTAAAACCGTATGCGACATAATAATTAAGATAGAAAAGAAGGTTTTGATATGCCAATCAAAGTACAGGCTGAACTTCCGGCAAAGGACATTTTGGAAAATGAAAATATATTTGTCATGGACGAGAATCGTGCGCTTCATCAGGAGATCAGACCGCTTAAGATCTGTATTTTAAATCTGATGCCGCTGAAGGAGGAGACAGAACTTCAGCTTTTGCGTGCACTTTCCAATACACCGTTGCAGGTGGATGTAGAGTTTATGAAGACGGGGCATGTGTCGCAAAACACATCGGCCAATCATCTGAATCGTTTTTACAGCACATTTGAGGAGCTAAAGCATAATAAATACGATGGCCTCATCATTACCGGTGCGCCGGTGGAGCAGATGGAGTTTGAAGAGGTGGATTACTGGGAGGAACTCTGTGAGATTATGGAGTGGTCTAAAACCAATGTGACCTCCACATTCCATATTTGCTGGGGAGCACAGGCCGGACTGTATTATCATTTTCATTTGCCAAAGATCCAGCTTCCCGAAAAGCTGTTTGGTATCTTTGAGCACAAGGTCATGAATCGGAAGATACCGCTTGTCAGAGGCTTTGATGATTATTTCCTGGCACCGAATTCCAGACATACGACGGTTTCGGCCAAGGCAATTCATCAGTGTGAAGATCTGGTCGTTCTTGCAGAGTCAGAGGAGGCAGGTGTTCTTCTTTGCATGACACCGGATGGTAAGCAGATTTTTGTAATGGGACATCTGGAATATGACCGCGTGACATTGCAGAAAGAGTATGAGAGGGATCTGTCAAAGGGACTTCCGATCGGACTTCCAAAGAATTATTTTCCGAATGATGATCCCACGCAGCGCCCGCATTTACAGTGGCGTTCCCATAGCAATAATCTTTACAGCAACTGGCTGAACTACTATGTATATCAGGTAACGCCGTATGACCTGTCATAATCGATATGGATATGTGTCATATCGGCAGGAAAGTCTGCGGTAGGAAGCGTGGTTCACAGACCGGTAACGGGGCGTGTGATCATACAATGAAAAAATATATGGATAAAAATGTGATTTACGGAGGAAAAAGACATGAGTAATGTTACAATCAGTGACAGTATCCGATATATCGGAGCAGATGACAGGGATTTGGATTTGTTTGAAGGGCAATACGTGGTGCCAAACGGAATGGCATATAATTCTTATCTGATTCTGGATGAGAAAATTGCGGTTATGGATACGGCAGATGCCAGGGTGGAAGATATTTGGTTTTCCAATCTGGAACGTGAGCTCGCGGGCAGAATGCCTGATTATCTTGTAGTTTCGCATATGGAGCCGGATCATGGCTCTCTGATCTGGAAGTTTGCCCGGAAGTATCCGGATGCCAAAATTGTCGGAAGTGCAAAGACCTTTGAACTGATCAGGCAGTTCTTTTTGACGGAGATTGCTGATGAGAGACGTGTTGTTGTGAAGGAAAATGACAGTATTTCGCTGGGGCAGCACACATTGACGTTCATCATGGCTCCTATGGTGCACTGGCCGGAGGTCATGTTCAGTTATGAATCCGGGGAAAAAGTTCTTTTTGCTGCTGATGCATTCGGCAAGTTCGGAGCACTTGATACGGATGAGGATTGGGCTTGTGAGGCGAGGAGATATTATTTTAACATTGTTGGAAAATACGGGCCGCAGGTACAGGCGGTACTGAAAAAAGCCGCAGCACTTGATATAGCAACGATCTGTCCTCTGCATGGACCGATCCTGCAGGGAGAGCTTGGCAGTTATCTTGAAAAATATGATATCTGGAGCAGTTACAGACCGGAGAATGCAGGTGTGCTGGTGGCATACGCTTCCGTGCATGGGTATACGAAAAAGGCTGCAGAGAAAATGGCAGAGGAGCTGACAAAAGCAGGCTGCCCTAAGGTGTCGATTACCGATCTGTGCAGGGATGATATGGCGGAGGCGCTTGAGGATGCATTCCGTTATGATACGATGGTATTGGCGAGCATCACTTATAACAATGAGATGCTTACACAGATGAATACCTTTTTACATATGTTGAAGGCGAAAGCATATCAAAAACGACGCGTTGCGCTGATTGAGAATGGAAGCTGGGCTCCTTCGGCTGCAAAGAGCATGCGCAGTATGCTTGAGACAATGAAGGAGATTGAGGTGGTTGATCCGGTCATTACAATCCGCTCTGCAATGACACCGGAAAATGAGAGGCAGATCAGAGAGCTTGCCGAGAAGCTTTGCGAGTCATATGGTGAATGATTTTAAGGTGGCACCGAAGGGTATTGATATAACAGGGCTTTTGCCGTGAAACGACGGTGAAAGAGCAGGGGGATCCGGTATGAAGCACGAAGGAAAAAGGAAAGTTGGGACAGCGGCATGGGTGGTTTATATGCTGTGTACTTTTATGATGCTGGCGATGGCGTGGATGAATGATTGGAGCATTGGTGTAACGTGGCAGCTTTGCGCATTGGCATGTCTGGTATCACTGGTCACATTTCTTCCCGGAGTAAGTATGCAGTTGCAGGCATATATCCTTATGATCTGTGCATTTGCCGATATTTTTACCTGCAGCATTTTGGAAGGGGATTTATATCCATCCCTGATTGTACTGCTTGGGGAAGCGGTTATGATCTCTATTTATAAGAATGAGAAACTTCTTTTTTTGCAGATGGCACTTTCCGCGGGGCTGATTGCGGTAGATGGAGTGCTTTTCGGCTCCTTGAGCGGGCAGAGCCGGGAATATCTTTTGGGCTTTTTTGTGCGTATCAGCGTACTTTTTGCTGCACAGTTCTATCTGCTTTTATTTATACGTATGATGAATAAAAGTGAAGAAAGATTGCGCAGGAGCGTTGTGGAGGCACGAAGGGCAGAACATTATAAGTCGGACTTCCTGGCCAATATGAGTCATGAGATCCGTACACCGATGAATGCCATTATCGGTATGTGTGAACTGATTTTGCGTGAAAATGATCTTTCCGAACCGGTCAGAGAGAATTGTTTCAATATTCAGACAGCCGGCAGAAGTCTGCTTGAGATCATCAATGATATTCTTGATTTTTCCAAAATTGAGTCAGGAAAAATGGAACTGATCCATGATGAATTCAATATCGCATCCCTGCTTAACGATGTGATCAACATGTCTGTAGCCAGAAAGGGAGATAAGAGGATTGAGATCATTGTCAGAGCGGATACTGATATTCCGCAGGGACTCATTGGAGATGAAGTGCGTATCCGGCAGGTGATCATCAATCTGATGACAAATGCCATTAAATTTACGGAGAAGGGCAGCGTCACGCTTTCTGTTGCCTATACACATCAGGAGTATGGTGCAAATCTTTTCGTTTCGGTTGAGGACACCGGTATTGGCATCACGGAGGAAAATATTGAAAAACTGTTTACAAGCTTCCGGCAGGTAGATACCAAGAAGAATCGCGCTGTGGAGGGAACCGGACTGGGACTTGCCATTTCCAAGCAGATGATTCAGGCTATGGGTGGCTTTATGAGTGTTAAGAGCGAGTACGGAAAGGGTTCTGTATTTCGTTTTGTGATTCCGCTGGAGGTATCAGACAGAACACCCTTTGTGCAGATCAAAAATCCTGACAAAATCCATGCGGCAGTCTGTCTGGATGATGAGATGTTTAGCGGCAATTACCGGAAAATGTTTGAAGAGTTCGGAGAAAAACTGGCAATTGATTTTACAGTCTGCAAAACAATGATGGAACTGGAAAAGCTGATGGAGAAAAAGACGCTCACGCATTGTTTTGTCGGACAGGGAAAATATATCAACGGTTCAGAATATTATAAAGCCCTTGCGCAGAAGATGGAACTGTTTGTGATACAGGACAGGCAGGAAGATATCATTTTGCCCAAGAATATCAAATGTCTGTACAAACCGTTTTATATCTTGTCGCTTGTGTCAGCGCTGAATAATGAAAATCTGGTGCTGAATTTAAGCAACAGCAGAAAACAGGAGACACATTTTGTGGCACCTAAGGCACGCATTCTGATTGTTGACGATAATGCGATCAATCTGAAGGTTGCGGCCGGATTGATGCGACCCTATCATATGCAGATCATGACGGCAGAGAGTGGACCGGCGGCAATCAGTATGCTTCGTTCCAAAGATATCGATCTGGTGTTTATGGATCATATGATGCCGCAGATGGACGGGGTAGAAGCAACGCGTATCATTCGTGATATGCCGGAGCCTTATTATAAGGAACTTCCGATCATCGCGCTGACGGCAAATGCTGTCAACGGTGTGCGAGAGCGATTTATTCAGGCAGGCTTTGACGATTTTCTGGCGAAACCCATTGAACTCAATGCGCTTGATCGTATCCTGCGGTATTATCTGCCACATGAGTATCTGCAAAGACCGATTGAGAATGCATCCAGGGAAAATGAGACACTGCCGCAACCGGAACAGGGCAGAAATCAGTCTGTTGCACTCTTTGATCCGGATATGGGACTTCGATTTACCGGCGGAGATATGGAGGCATATCTGGATATTCTTGCACTCTATGCAAAAAAGGGCAGGGAAAAGATTGAGCAGATCAGAACGCTTGCCGGGCAGAAGGATATTGCCGGTTATGTGATAGAGGTACATGCGCTGAAGAGTACTTCCTTAAGCATTGGTGCGGCTTCTCTTTCTGAATATGCAAAAAAATTGGAGTTTGCCGGAAAGGCCGGAGATGAACAGACTGTGGGTGCGGAAACCGAAAATCTCCTGTCCCTGTATGAAAAAGTGATTGATACCATAAACGAGTATCTGGAACAGTTCCGTGAGGAAAGCGCTGAGCGGGAGGAAGAACCTGTCTGCTGGAGAGAAATTGGTAAGGAGGCACTTATGGATGTCCTGGCGCGTGCAAGGCAGGCATGTGACGGTTTTGACTGTGATTCCTTAAATGCCCTTGCACAGGAAGTAAATGGATATGTGTTTGACGGAATCTCGGTTTCTCCATATTTCAGTAAGGCTGCATCGCTTGCGGAAGATTTTGAATATGACGAGGCAAGACATAGTATCGAGCAATTTCTGACTGATCTTGAGAACGTGCAGAGCAGTAAGAAAGATACAGGAGCATCGGAAAGCGGGGCAGAACAATGAAGAAGATTGGAGTAACAACAGAGTGTGTCTGTGATTTGCCGGAGAATTATTTTGAAAAGCACGAGGTGCCGGTTGTCTATTTTTATATCACAACAGAAACAGGGCGTTTTCGAGATGTCTATGAAGTGACTGCCGGCAATATGATAGAGTATCTGGAACAGGGGAAGAAGCGCGTGCAGACCAATGCACCGGAGGTTAAGGAATTCATGACCTTCTTTGCACAACAGCTGAAGCAATATGAGCAGATCATACATATCGGTATCACGGATCAGGTGAGTCTTTCTTATCGAAATGCACTGGAAGCCGTCAGTCTGATGGGAGAAGAAGGGAAACGCATTCATCTTGTGGATTCAGGACATCTCTCAACCGGGATGGGATTTGTAGTAATCAAAGCAGTGGAACTCCGGGATGCGGGAAAATCAGTCTCAGATATCATCGCAGAGCTTGATGTGATGAAAAAAAGGATTTCGACAAGTTTTATTGCGCCGGATGCAGAATATCTGTATCAGAATGGAAAGGTAGGCAAATTGTCGCGCAATATTTGCCGTGCTTTCCAGCTTCATCCGATTCTCAAGATGAAAAACGGTAAAATATCTCTTGGTGGGTTTAAGGTCGGTCATTATCATAGGGCTGTTTTGCGCTATGTAAGAGAGGAATTAAAAAGAGAAAATAATATACAAAAGGACAGAATTTTTATCACACATACAGGTTGTCCTGTCCGGTTTATCAACGAGGTAAAGGAGGAAGTTGCCGCACATGGTCCCTTCGAGAAGGTTATTGTGACAAAGGCTTCCGCTACCATCTCCTGTAACTGCGGTGTTGAGACACTTGGTGTACTATATCAGATGAAGGAATAGAAATAGAAGCAATAAAAGCAGCCCGCCCGGGCTGCTTTTTGTGATATCAATAGGCATTTAATTGTGATGTTTGGTCTCTTCAAGCTTTTTGTTTGCCGTGGAGAGCATCAGCTTGATACGGTTAAGCTGATTGACTTCGCTTGCACCCGGATCGTAATCAATGGCAACAATGTTGGCATCCGGATAACGATGTCTGATTTCCTTGATAACACCTTTGCCAACGACATGGTTGGGGAGACAGCCGAAAGGCTGCGTGCAGACAATATTGGTTGTACCGCTGTGGATCAGCTCAAGCATTTCTCCGGTCAAAAACCATCCTTCACCGGTCTGATTGCCTATGGAGACGATACTGCTTGCATTTTCTGCAAGTTCATAAATATTGGCAGGAGCATCAAAGTGCTTTGATTTTTGGGTCGCTTTTGCATAACTGCCGCGCACGATGTTGATTGCTTTTATGCCGATCCTGCAGAGCAGTGCTGCTTTTTTGCTTGTGCCCAGATGCTCTGCTTTATAAATCTGGTTGTAGAAACAGTAGAGCATGAAATCGATCAGATCAGGACATACGGCTTCGGCACCTTCTGCCTCTAAAAGCTCTGCCAGATGATTGTTGGCAGCGGGAAGGAATTTTACCAGAATTTCACCGACAATACCGACTCTGGCTTTTCGTTCTTCCGCAATCGGAATTGCATCAAATTCCTGTATGATCTGCCTGCACATCTTTTTGAATCTGCCATAAGAGACATGCTTGCCGGACAAAAATTCCTGACAGATTTTTTTCCATTTCTCGTGAACGGCATTGACACTTCCTTTTTTAAGTTCATAAGGACGCATGCGGTAAACGCAGCGCATAAAGATATCGCCGAACACAGCACCGTAGGCAACACGCAAAAGAAGCTTTGCATTTAACTGAAATCCCGGATTGGATTCCAGTCCGCTTGACATATTCACAGAAATGACCGGAATATGCTGCAGGTTTGCTTTGGCAAGTGCACGTCTGATAAAACCGATATAATTGGTAGCACGACATCCGCCGCCTGTCTGTGACATGACGACTGCGGTTTTGTTCAGATCATATTTGCCGGAGAGCAGTGCATCCATAATCTGTCCGACTACAATGAGCGACGGATAGCAGGCATCGTTGTTGACATATTTCAGTCCCGTGTCCACTGCATGCCGGTTGTCGGAAGGAAGCACCTCCAAATGATAGCCGTTTGCACGAAAAGCCGGTTCGATCACATCAAAGTGGAACGGTGACATCTGGGGACAGAGAATCGTGTAGTCTTTTCGCATCTCTTCCGTGAATATGACTCTGTTCATTGCCGCAGAGTGTACCACGCGTTCCTCGTGCTTTTGTTCCTTGACACGCAGGGCGGCAAGCAGAGAACGCACGCGGATACGGGCAGCCCCCAGATTGTTGACTTCATCAATTTTCAGGCATGTATATATTTTATCACTTCCGGTCAGTATGTCACTCACCTGATCGGTTGTCACGGCATCCAGTCCACAGCCAAAGGAGTTGAGCTGAATGAGATCAAGATTATTGACCGTTCTGACATAGGAAGCGGCTGCATACAGGCGTGAGTGATACATCCACTGATCCGACACGAGAAGAGGACGCTCCGGCCAACCGAGATGGGAAACGGAGTCCTCTGTCAGGACGGCAATGCCATAGGAGGTAATCAGCTCCGGTATTCCATGATTGATTTCAGGATCAATATGATAAGGGCGACCTGCCAGTACAATGCCTCTTTTGCCTGTCTCATTCAGATATGCGATGGTTTCCTCGCCCTTTTTCCTGATATCCAGGCGGGCATTTTCCTGTTCATCCCATGCTTCATCAATGGCCTGTGCCACCTGTGCAGCGGGAATGTCGGGGAATTCTTTGATCAGCACCTGTTTGATGGTGTCAGGGCTTTCAAAGGAGAGGAAAGGATTGTGGAAACGGACCTGACCGTTTCCGATCTCTTCGACATTATTCTTGATATTCTCCGAATAAGAGGTAACGATCGGACAATTGTAATGGTTCCCGGCTCCTTTTACCTCTTTCCGTTCATAAAAAAGTGCCGGATAGAAGATATAGGGTACATGCTGCCTGATCAGCCATGTCACATGTCCGTGTGCCAGCTTGGCCGGGTAACATTCGGATTCACTGGGGATAGACTCAATGCCAAGTTCATAAATCTGATGCGTAGAGACAGGAGAGAGTACCACCTGGAATTTCAGCTTCGTAAAGAAGGTAAACCAGAATGGGTAATTCTCATACATGTTCAGAACGCGGGGAATGCCGACCTGTCCTCTGACTGCCTGATCGGCAGGTAAGGGTTCATAATCAAAAATGCGTTTTAACTTATAATCAAACAGATTCGGAATGTTGTTTTTATTCTTTTCCTTGCCGATGCCTCTCTCGCAACGATTACCGGAAATATATTGTCTGCCGCCCGTAAACTGGTTGATTGTGAGTCGGCAGTGATTGATACAGCCCTGACATTTGGCCATGCGTGTTGTAAATTCCAAAGATTTGATCTTATCGATGGAAAGCATGCTGGTGGTGACAGCAGGCTGATCAAATGACGCGTCACAGGAAGCTTCCTTTTCATGGAAGCGCTCTTTGGCGATCAGAGCTGCGCCGAATGCACCCATGATGCCGGCAATGTCAGGTCTGACAGCCTCACACCCCGCAATCTTTTCAAAACTGCGCAGGACTGCGTCGTTATAGAAGGTGCCGCCCTGTACCACGATTTTTTTGCCAAGTTCAGAGGCATCCGATACCTTGATAACCTTGAATAATGCATTTTTGATCACAGAGTAAGCAAGTCCGGCAGAGATATCGGCTACGCTGGCACCTTCCTTTTGTGCCTGTTTGACTTTGGAGTTCATAAATACGGTACAACGCGTGCCGAGATCAATCGGGTTTTTGGCAAACAAAGCCTCCTTTGCGAAATCCTCAACGGAATAATTCAGGGATTTGGCAAAGGTTTCAATAAAGGAACCGCAGCCGGAGGAACATGCTTCATTGAGCTGCACGCTATCGACAGTGCCGTTCTTAATCTTGATACATTTCATGTCCTGCCCGCCGATGTCTAAGATACAGTCAACGTCAGGAGAGAAGAATGCTGCCGCATAGTAGTGGGCAACAGTTTCCACTTCGCCTTCATCTAAGAGAAAAGCAGCCTTCATCAGCGCCTCTCCGTAGCCTGTGGAGCATGCATGACAGATGCGTGCGTCCTCGGGAAGCTGTGCGTAAATGTCCTGAAAAGCACTGATTGCTGTCTTTAAAGGACTGCCGTTATTGCCGGAATAGAAGGAATAGAGCAGCCTGCCGTCCTCGGAGATTAGCGCAACCTTTGTCGTCGTAGAGCCGGCATCGATGCCGAGATAACAGTTCCCGTGATAATCGGAAAGCATGGCGGTGCGCACCTTATGGGAATTGTGACGCGATGTAAACAGTTCGTATTCCGTTTTTGTCTCAAATAAAGGAGAAAGTCTTTCGACTTCAAATTCAATTTTAAGGTCGGAGGAGAGTTTATCTACCAGCTCCTGCAGACTGTAAATCACATTTCCCTGCGCATTTAATGCAGATCCGATGGCTGCGAACAGGTGCGAATTTTCAGGGACGATGGTGTGCTGCTCATCCAGCTTTAAGGTGCGGATAAAGGCCTCTTTCAGCTCAGATAAGAAGTGGAGCGGACCGCCTAAGAAGGCAACATGACCACGGATCGGTTTACCGCAGGCAAGACCTGAAATCGTCTGATTGACAACCGCCTGGAAAATAGAGGCTGCCAGATCTTCTTTGGTTGCACCATCGTTGATCAGAGGCTGGATATCCGTCTTGGCAAATACACCACATCTGGCAGCAATGGTATAAAGGGACTGATACCCCTTTGCATATTCGTTCAGACCGCCGGCATCTGTCATCAGAAGTGATGCCATCTGGTCGATAAAGGAACCTGTTCCGCCTGCGCAGATACCGTTCATACGCTGTTCTACGTTGCCGCCCTCAAAATAGATAATCTTGGCATCCTCGCCGCCAAGCTCAATGGCAACATCAGTCTGCGGCGCCTGCTGCTTTAAGGCAGTGGAGACGGCGATGACTTCCTGCGTAAACGGTACGGCGATGCAATTTGCAAGGGCCAGACCGCCCGAGCCGGTGATGACGGGAGAAACCATAAGGTTGCCGTGCTGCGCATAAGCGTCTTTTAGCAGATCGCGCAGTGTTTCCCGTATATTGGCAAAATGACGTCTGTATTCGGAATAAACTATGGTATGTGATGCATCTAAAATTGCAATTTTAACTGTAGTGGAACCTATATCAATGCCGAGTGATAAACATTCCGGGTTCATATGTAATCATCCTTCCAAATATAAGTAATCTTACAATTCTCGTTTTTTGACACCGTTTTTAATTATACGACAACGATTTGTAAAGTGCAATTGCCATTTTTTTCTATAATATTAATATTTCATAAAAAGCATACGTTTGTTTTGTGAAAATTGCATTAAATATATGGAAAATGCTATGACAGTCGGTTTACTTTCCATGCTTTCCATGATACACTACGTAATGTGAAAATATATGTATCCGCCACGGCGCAGATTGCGTGACATGAGCGGAAACAAAAGCTGGAAGAATTGGAGAGAATAGAGCATGAGCTGGTTATCAAAACTGGAACGCAAATATGGCAGATATGCCATTCCGAATATTACATTATACCTGATTGTCTGTTATGCTTTCGGTTATGTGATTCAATTGGTCAATTATAGTTTTCTGGATTATCTGACACTCGATCCATATGCAATCTTACATGGACAGATCTGGCGGCTTGTGACATGGCTGATCGTACCGCCGTATGGCTTTGACATTTTTACACTTGTCATGCTGTATTTTTACTATTCCATTGGTACGACATTGGAACGCACATGGGGAACCTTCCGATATAATGTGTATCTGATTTCCGGTATGCTCTTCACGATTATCGGTGCATTTTTGTTCCTTCTGGTATGCTGGATCGCTTCTCCGTCAGAAGCGGCCGGTGGAATGCTTGGGATGGAAATGGGATTGGCACAGTTTTCACACATGGCTGCATCGATGTTCAGCACCTACTATGTCTGTATGTCGATCATTCTGGCATTTGCCATGACCTTTCCGGATGTGCAGGTGCTTTTCATGTTTGTGATTCCGTTGAAGATCAAGGTGCTTGGCATTGTGTACGCTTTGATTCTCGGTTACGATTTCCTGACCTGTGTGATTGGGATTGTCAAGAGCATCGACAGTGTGCTGTGGCTTATTTATGTTGCAAAATGCTTCGCCATTGTCTTTTCTCTGCTCAGCTGTATCCTGTTCTTTGTCACGACGCGCAAATCTTTCCGAACACCGCGGCAGATCAAACGTGCAAAGACGTATCAGAAACAGGTGATGCATGCGAAAAAGATCAGTAAGCATAAATGTGCGATCTGCGGCAGGACTGAGGATGAGTATCCGGATCTGGAATTCAGATTCTGTTCAAAATGTAAAGGGAATTATGAATATTGCCAGGACCATCTGTTTACGCATAAGCATGTGGAGTAGATGCGTTCAAAGGCAAATCAGTAGGTTTTGCCTTTGACCTGATGAAGAGTTTGTGAAAGAGGTATTTGATATGAATGAAGCGCAGTTTAGGGAGCAGCTTTCGCTGGTGACAAGGAAAGCAAGAGAGCAGGGCGGTTGTATCAGCAGAGATGAGCTTGCCGAGGCTTTCCCCGATATGGTGCAAAGTGAAACGCAGATGGGGTTTTTGCTGGACTATTTGAAGGAGCAGAAGATCAGCGTCGGCACAAAAGCGGAGGTTGATGAATACCTTTCTATTGCGGACAGAGATTATCTGAAGGAATACGAAAAAGAACTCGCTGAAATGACAGAACTCCCGAAAGAACAGATGGCAGAGGTGCTCTTATCAGTGATCGCAGGAGAGGATGATGCAATTCAGGTCGCGCTTGAGCAGTTTTTGCCCAAGGTGATCAGTCTGGCAAAGCTTTATACAGGACAGGGTGTGCTTTTGGAGGATCTCATCGGAGAGGGAAATCTTGCCCTTGCGGAAGGTATGATGCAGCTTGGCTGTATCGATACGGAGGCGGACGTGTGCGAGGAGGCAGAGGGATTCCTTGGGAAGCTGATGATGGATGCCATGGAGGCACTGATCAATGAGGAATTGACGCAGAAGGATAAGGATGAAAAGGTCGTGACAAAAGTAAATCGTGTTGCGGACGCAGCCAGAGAGATATCCGAAGATCTGCGTCGCAAGATTTCTGCCGAGGAGTTGTGTGCCAATACGGAATTGACACTCGAGGATGTGGAGGAAGCGCTTCGTATGAGCGGAAACAAGATTGAAGATCTGGAGGATCTGTCTTAGGCCAGGGACAGGATCGGGAAGATAGGATGACGTGTGATGAGCGAATGTCGCATGCGAGGATGGGAGATCATATCATATGGATGAGAACAGGCAGGATTTTAGGTATGTGCTGCAGGATTTTTCAAATGTGTATATTGGAGCAAGACTGACGTATGGGGAACTGACAGAGCAGGATGACACACCCCAGCGGCTTTCCACCGCTATTTACAGATATTTGATGCAGGACGGACTAAGTGATATCAGGATCTGTGACCATTTGCTGACGTTATCGGAGGGGACGATGCCTTTTATGATCTATGCGCAGCTTAAGGCGGAGATGAAAGTGGTGCAGCCTGTGATAAAAATTCATAAAAACGGACGTCAGGTCACAGAATATAAGGTACAGACTTATCCGGTGACGTATCTTGTGCAGGATGAGGCGCTTCGCGGGCAGATAGCTGCGGAGCAGATTACTGAGATTACTTTTAAAAAGCTGCATCTGATGTCACTGAAGGTGTAACGGAAGAAAGCCGGATAAGCTGCATGCTGTATGATATCAGTACAGATATGGATAGAGGCAGTTATCATATGGATTGAAAACGGAAAAAGGCAGTAATATGATGCCGGGACAAGGAGAATGAGAGTTGAAGACAACATTGAATTTGGAAAAACTGAGTGCTTATACCATATTGGAGGAGCGGGACATACCGGATCTGAATGCCAGAGGCGCGATTTTGCGACATAAGAAGACGGGAGCCAGAATCACGCTTTTGCATAATGATGATGAAAATAAAGTTTTTTATATCGGTTTCCGAACCCCGCCTACCGATTCCACCGGAGTAGCGCATATCATTGAGCACAGTGTGCTTTGCGGTTCGGACAAGTATCCTGTGAAGGATCCGTTTGTGGAACTGGCAAAAGGTTCCCTGAATACATTTTTAAATGCCATGACGTATCCGGATAAGACAGTGTATCCGGTGGCAAGCTGCAATGATAAGGATTTTGCCAATCTGATGGATGTGTATCTCGATGCGGTATTCCATCCGAATATCTATCGGGAATCCAAGATTTTTGCGCAGGAGGGCTGGCACTATGAGTGTGAGCATCCGGAAGATCCCATCACCATCAATGGTGTTGTGTACAACGAAATGAAAGGGGCATATTCCTCTGCGGATGATCTGCTGGATCGGGAGATTTTAAACAGTCTGTATCCGGATACGGCATATGGGGTGGATTCCGGCGGAAGACCTTCTGACATTCCGAATCTGACCTATCAGGATTTTATTGCGTTCCATCAGAAATATTATCATCCCTCTAACAGCTATATCTACCTGTATGGTGATATGGATATGGTGGAGAGACTGGATTATCTGGATAAAGAATATCTGTCACACTACGAGTATCTGGAAATTGATTCCGCCATCCGGAAACAGGAAACATTTCAGGCGCCTGTCCGTTTGCAAAAAGTATATCCGGTACTGGAATCCGATCAGAATCAGGAAGGTACCTATTTCTCTTATAACGTGACGATGCGCGACAATCTTGATCCGGAGCTGTATGTGGCGATGCAGGTGCTTGACTATGTGCTTTGTTCTGCACCGGGGTCACCTGTCAAGGTTGCACTGTTTGACAAGGGGATCGGTGAAGATGTCTACAGTGTCTGTGAAAACGGAATTTATCAGCCCTATTTTTCTTTTGTGGCTAAAAATTGCAAAAAGGAAGATGAGCAGGAGTTTATCGCTGCGGTAGAGGATACCCTGCAGATGCTGGTGCGTGACGGTATTGATAAAAACGCTCTGCTAGCAGCAATCAATTATTTTGAATTCAAATACAAGGAGGCGGATTTTGGTTCCTATCCCAAAGGACTGATGTACGGTCTGCAGGCGCTTGATTCCTGGCTGTATGATGATCTGAAACCGTTTTTGCATATTGAGGCAAATGAAACCTTCCGGACATTGAAACAGAAAGCAAAGGGGGATTACTTTGAAGAGCTGATCCGACAGGAAATCATAGAAAATCCGCATAAGGCAATTGTGACACTGATGCCGCAGCAGGGACTGGAAAAAGAACGCAATGAAGCACTTGCTAAGGAACTGGCTTCTTATAAGGCATCACTTTCTGACAGTGAGCTTGCGCAGATTGTTGCGCAGACAAAGGCGCTGAAAGCTTATCAGGAGAGTGAGGATGCGCCGGAGGATAAGGCAAAGATTCCTATGCTGAAAAGAGAGGATCTGAAAAAGGAGGCAGAAGGGTATGTAAACGAGGTGAGAGAGTTTGCCGGTACAAAGATGTTATTTCATCCGATTTATACCAATGGTGTTTCCTATCTGCATATGATCTTTACGATCAGGGATATGGATCCGGCGCTGCTTCCATATGCGGGGCTATTGAAAAATATGCTTGGTCTTGTGGCGACAGAGCATTTCAGCTATGGGGATCTGTTCAATGAAATGAATTTAAAGACCGGGGGCTTTTCCTTCCAGATTAAGACGTATACGGATGCGAAAAATGCAGATCAGTACAAGCTTGTTTTTGAAGTGAAGGCAAAAGTACTCTATGAGAACACAAAGGATGCCATATCGCTCCTTTCGGAAATTCTGTTTACTTCCGTGCTGGATGATGAAAAACGCATCAGGGAACTTCTGGGAGAAATGAAAGCACGTATGCAGACGCAGCTGACAAGCGCAGGACATTTGTCTGCGGCGGGCAGAGGTCTCTCCTATCTTTCTGAGGCTGCAGCTGTGGAGGAAATGCTGGGTGGAATCTCATTCTATCGCTTTGTTTCAGAGCTTCTGCAGAATTTCGAAGAAAGAAAGGAAAGCTGCAAGAAAAATCTGAAGGAAATCCTTAGCTGGATGCTTTGCAGAAACAGAGTTTTTTATGATTATACAGGCACGCAGGAGGGACTTGCGGCATTTGAAGAGGCACTTGCTCTCTTTCATGAGAAGTTATCACCACAGGGGAATACCGGCAGTGCATTTTCCCTTCCTGTGGCAAAGAAGAATGAAGCATTTGCTACCTCGGCCGGCATTCAGTATGTATGCCGCTGCGGCAGATACGATCCTGAAAAACTGCCGTACCGGGGACATTTACGTGTCATGCGTGTGATGATGGGATATGATTATCTCTGGATCAATGTGCGCGTCAAGGGCGGTGCTTATGGATGTATGAGCCAGTTTGGAAGAAGCGGAATGGGATATTTTGTTTCCTACCGCGATCCGAATCTGGATAAGACAATCGAGGTGTATGAGAATGCACCGGCTTATCTGGAAAGTTATACGGCAGATGAGGATGCAATGACAAAATATGTTATCGGGACGATCGCAGAGAAAGACACACCGCTTGGTCCCAATGCAAAGGGAAGCAGAAGTTTTCAGGCATATATGACAGGATATACGTTTGAGATGGAACAGAAGGAGCGTGACGAAATTCTGGGCTGCTGCGATGCCGATATCAGGGCACTTGCACCTTATGTAAAAGAAATCCTTGCAGGTGAGGCGCTATGCGTTATCGGCAATGCGGAAAAAATTCAGGAAAATGCAGGAAAATTTGAGCATGTGGAGCCATTATTTTAAGAAGGGGTATGCGTACTATATAATATAGTAAATACACAAGGGGGAACTGATTATGAAGAAGGACGTACAAGGACACACAGCAGGATTTGGAAAACGCGCAGCAGTGCTTTTGCTTGCGGCAGCGCTCCTTACGGGGTGCGGGTCATCGGACAAGGCGATGAGCGAAGCCGCTGCGGTGGCATACGACTATGATGGCGGCAGCAAAGGCGCAGGTATACAAAGCAACGCTGCCGGTGCATCCATGGCGGCAACAGATGAACTGTATGAATCCGAAAGCTGGGCAGAGGAGGAAGCCGTAGAGGAGGAAGCCGTAGAGGAGAGCGCTGACACCACTTCTGCATCCGGAGAGCTGGAAAGTACGGTGGCTTCCAACCGCAAGCTCATAAAGCGCGTGAATCTGTGTGCCGAGACGCAGGAATTTGATGCGCTCGTTGCAAAGATCGAACAGAAGGTGACAGCGCTTGGCGGGTATCTGGAAAATTCAAATATTTATGGAAACAGTTACAATTATGATAATATGCGCAGTGCGCATTTTACGGCACGTGTGCCGGTAGACAAAATGGATGCGCTCGTGACGAGTGTCGGTGAAAATTCCAATGTGACAAGTAAGAGTGAAAGCGCAACGGATGTCACGCTTTCCTATGTAGACACAAAGAGCAGAAAAGAAGCCTTGCAGGTGGAGTATGACCGCCTGATGGCACTTTTGGAAAAAGCAGAGGATATTGATACCATCGTGGCACTCGAGACGCGTCTGACAGATGTACGTTACGAGATACAGAATCTGGAGTCGACGCTTCGTACATATGACAATCTGGTAGATTATGCGACGGTAGATATCTCCGTGGAAGAAGTTAAGGTCTATACACCGGAGGTGACGCAGCCGAAGTCAAGCTGGGAGAAGATGTCAGAGGGCTTTTTGCGCAGCATCAGGAATATCGGATATGACCTGCAGGATTTTGCAATTTCATTTGTGATCAATCTGCCATATCTTGTCATTTGGGCAATTATCATCACCGCAATTGTGCTGATCATAAAGGCGATTCGGAAAAGCCGCAGAAAAAAGAAGGAAGCAAAGGCAAAGAAGCTCCTCGCAGGGCAGAATGAGACGAATGAAATGATTTCGCTGGATGAGGAAAAGAATCCGTCAGACAGCCCGTCAGAGCAATAGGGCTATGGAAGGAATTGCAGGGATGGAAACAAACAGACAGGAAACGAAAAAATCAGGCTTTGTCACACTGATCGGCAGACCGAATGTCGGGAAATCCACATTGATGAATCAGCTGATCGGTCAGAAAATTGCCATCACATCCAATAAACCACAGACGACAAGAAATAAGATACAAACAGTTTATACGGATGAGAACGGGCAGATTATCTTCCTGGACACACCGGGTATCCATAAGTCGAAGAATAAGCTCGGCGATTATATGGTCAAAGTGGCGCAGCATACTTTGACAGAGGTGGATGTGATCCTATGGCTGGTAGAGCCTTCCACATTCATCGGTGCGGGAGAGCGCCATATCATAGAGCAGCTTGGAAAAGTGAAAACACCGGTCATTCTGGTGATCAATAAGATTGATACGATTCAGAAACATGATATTCTGACATGTATCGATGCGTATCGCAGGGAATATGATTTTGCGGAAATTGTGCCGGTATCAGCGTTGAATGGAGAGAATAAACAGGATCTGCTCGATACGATCTTCCGCTATCTGCCCTATGGACCGATGTTTTATGACGAAGATACCGTAACGGACCAGCCGCAGAGACAGATCGCTGCCGAACTGATCCGTGAACAGGCACTGCGGTGCCTGGAAGATGAAATACCGCATGGCGTGGCAGTTTCGATTGACAGCATGAAGGAGAGAGGTCATATCTGGGATATCGAAGCGACTATTGTGTGCGAGAGAGACTCCCATAAGGGAATCATCATTGGAAAGGGCGGCAGCATGTTAAAAAAAATCGGATCCAGAGCGCGTCATTCCATCGAGGATCTTTTGGAGGGACATGTCAATCTGCAGCTTTGGGTCAAGGTGAAAAAAGACTGGCGTGACAGTGACTTCCTGTTAAAAAATTTTGGATATAATCCGAAAGATATCATGTAACGATTTTGGAAAAAGAGGAATAAACTCCCATTCATATTTCTGTCTTCTTTTGCAAACGCTATTAGCATAGAGAGAAAAGCAAACGGAAAAAGGCGGTAGGGATATGTGTGATGGATGGGATACATTTCTGATAACAGGAAAAGTAACGGATTATTTAAAGGCAAAGGCGCAGGAGCAAAGAAAGCATAGAGCGGGTGAAGGGAATGTAAGCGAAACAGGCGCTCAGGCAGCCGGAACCCGGCAGGACGCAAATGCACTTTGCAAGGCGGATGAATCATGCAGGATTATGTAGAAGTGACAGGGATGGTTTTAAAAGCCGTCCCTGTTTTAGAGACGGACAAAAAAATAACGATATTGACCAGGGAACAGGGGAAGATCATTGCGTATGCCAGAGGTGCCAAGAAGGCGGGCAGCCGTTTTATGGCGCCGACAGAGCCCTTTTCCTACGGAAAATTCCAGCTTCATGCAGGAAAGTCCTATCATGTTGTCGGTGTACATATTGAACAATATTTTGAAAAGCTCAGGGATGATTTTGAGGGTGCTTTCTATGGTATGTATTTTGCCGATGTAGCAGATTATTACGGCAGGGAGAATAATGATGAGCAGGAGATGCTCAAGCTTTTGTATGTCTCATTGATGGCGTTGCAAAAGGATTCTATTCCGAATGAGCTTGTACAATATATCTTCGAGATGAAGGTACTCGCTGTAAACGGTGAATTCCCCGGAAAGCTGCAGGGACATGTGCTTTCTGATGCGGCAAGTTATGCCATTTCACATGTGCAGACCGCAGCAATGGACAAGTTATATACATTTACGGTATCGGAATCTGTTCTGCGGGAGCTTGCCGGTGAATGTGAGGTTTACCGGCAAAAATACATTGGGAAAAAATTTAAGAGTCTCGAGATACTGGAAAATTGCAGGTTGAAAATATAGCCACCAGCTAGTATAATAAAAAGCTGAGACCCGCAAAAACATTAGAAAAGAGCGCATTTCCGTCTTTTTGTATGTTTCTGAGGGAAAAGGAGGAAACAGACAGTATGAAAAAATTATGTGCAGTCCTTTGCACGGTTTGCATGATGTTCCTGATGGCAGGCTGTGGCAATGTTGCAGACGCAGAAAGTACATCCGTGATCATAGACAAAAAAGGTGCAATCACGCAGGTGATCGTGGAGAGCTTTGACCAGCCCTATTATAATGCGGATGAACTGCGAAGTGAAATAGAACAGAAAGCCGGACAGTACAACACCTCATCCGGCAATGAAAAAGCAATTGTGCTGGATCTGTTGGAGGTATCCGATCAGGGCGTGATCAAGGTGAAGATCGAATATGCCGGATATCAGGATTATACCGCTTTTAATGAAAAACTCCTGTTTATCGGAACCGTATCCGAAGCATACCATGCAGGTTATGCTTTTCCGGATATGACACAGGCTGCAGGCGGCAGCGATTTATCTGCATCGGATGTGCTGGAAAAAGGTGAGAAGCATATGGTCATCATGGATGAGGCGCAGCAGCTTAAGGTACCGGGCAAAATTTTATATTACAGTCAGGGCATATCGCTGGCAGATGAAAAGACGGCTGTCAACTTAAATGATGGGCAGACGGCCTTTGTGATTTATGAATAGATCAGATCTCTCACGCATGAGAATCTGTTATTGTAAAATATAAAGAAGATAGTGAGGATGAAGCAATGGAAGAAAAGTCATTTGAGAAGATCGTTGCCTTGGCAAAAAACAGAGGATTTGTTTATCCGGGTTCAGAGATTTACGGTGGTCTTGCCAATACATGGGATTACGGTAACCTCGGTGTGGAGCTGAAAAACAATGTGAAGAAAGCATGGTGGCAGAAATTTGTTACAGAGAACAAATATAATGTCGGTGTGGATTGTGCGATTCTGATGAATCCGCAGACATGGGTGGCTTCCGGTCATCTCGGCGGATTTGCTGATCCACTCATGGACTGTAAGGAATGTCACGAGAGATTCCGTGCGGACAAGCTGATTGAGGATTATGCGGCGGAAAACAACCTGACGCTTGACAAACCGATCGACGCTTTCTCACAGGAGGAAATGAAGGCGTATGTGGAGGAAAATAACATCCCGTGTCCGACCTGTGGCAAACATAACTTTACGGATATCAGGCAGTTTAACCTGATGTTCAAGACTTTCCAGGGGGTGACAGAGGATGCCAAGAATACGGTATATCTGAGACCTGAGACAGCACAGGGTATTTTTGTCAATTTTAAGAATGTACAGAGAACTTCCCGCAAGAAGATTCCGTTTGGTATCGGACAGATCGGTAAATCTTTCCGAAACGAGATCACACCGGGTAACTTTACGTTCCGTACCAGAGAGTTTGAGCAGATGGAGCTTGAATTTTTCTGTGAGCCCGGCACTGACATGGAGTGGTTCCGGTATTGGAGAGGTTTCTGCCGTGACTGGCTGCTGACGCTGGGTATCAAAGAAGATGAGATGAGACTGCGCGACCACGATCCGGAGGAGCTCTGCTTCTACAGCAAGGGTACGACGGATATCGAGTTCAAGTTCCCGTTTGGCTGGGGTGAGCTCTGGGGTATCGCTGACAGAACAGACTATGACCTGACGCAGCATCAGAATACCTCCGGACAGGATATGAGTTACTTTGATGATGTAAGGAATGAGAAATACATTCCATACGTCATCGAGCCTTCGCTGGGCGCAGACCGCGTGGTACTTGCGTTCCTTTGCGCAGCCTATGATGAGGAGAATATCGGTACAGAGGAAGCACCTGATATGAGAACCGTTCTGCATTTCCATCCGGCACTGGCTCCGGTGAAGATCGGTGTACTTCCGCTTTCCAAGAAACTCAATGAGGGCGCGGAAAAGATTTTTGAGCAGCTTTCCAAGAAATATAACTGTGAATTTGACGACAGAGGCAACATTGGTAAGCGTTATCGCCGTCAGGATGAGATCGGTACACCGTTCTGTATCACATATGACTTTGAGTCTGAGACAGACGGCTGTGTGACAGTCCGTTTCCGCGATTCCATGGAGCAGGAGCGCATTGCCATCGCAGATCTGGACGCTTATTTTGCAGATAAGTTTACATTTGAAATGGAGGCAGAAAAATAAATGAAACAGTTTACTTCCAATGAGCTGAGAAACGGCTGGTTAAACTTTTATAAAGAGCGCGGACATGTGGATGTCGGAGCAGTTTCACTTGTTTCCGACGGTTCCACAGGTGTTCTGTTCAATGTTGCGGGCATGCAGCCACTGATGCCGTATCTGCTTGGACAGAAGCATCCGCTCGGTACGAGACTTTGCAACGTACAGGGCTGTGTGCGTACCAACGATATCGATTCTGTAGGGGATAAGAGCCATGTGACCTTTTTTGAGATGATGGGAAGCTGGTCTCTGGGTGATTACTTTAAAGAAGAGAGAACAAAATGGAGCTTTGAACTTTTGACGCAGGTCTACGGATTTGACGCAGATCATCTTGCGGCAACTGTATTTGCAGGAGATGAGAATGCACCCAGAGATGAAGAGGGTGCACAGTGCCGTATCAGATCCGGTTTTAAGAAAGAAAATGTCTATTATCTGCCGGCAGAAGATAACTGGTGGGGCCTTGAATACGGACCATGCGGACCTGACAGTGAGATGTTTTATATTGCGGATGTGCCGGACTGCGGCCCGAATTGCGGACCCGGATGTAACTGCGGCAAATACACGGAGCTTGGAAATGATGTGTTTATGCAGTATGAGAAGCACAAAGACGGGCATCTGACGCCGCTTGCACAGAAAAATGTCGACACAGGCTGGGGACTTGAGAGAAGCCTTGCATTCCTGAACGGCACGAAGGATGTCTATCGGACTGATCTGTTTGCACCTGTCATTGCCTATGTTGAAACTGTTGCAGGCTGCAAATATGAAGCAGACGAAAAGCAGACAAGATCCATGCGTATCCTTTCCGACCATATGCGTACCGCTGTGATGCTAATCGGTGATGAGGCGAGACTGACACCTTCGAATGTCGGTGCAGGTTACGTACTCCGCAGACTGATCAGGCGTGCGGTCAGACATGGACGTACGCTTGGTCTGACAAAGGAAAATCTGATCAAGATTGCAACCATCTATATTGATGAAGTATACAGCGAAAGTTATCCGCTTCTTGTAAAACAGCGCGATTTTATCCTGAAGGAGCTGGATAAGGAGATTGTCCGTTTTGAGAGTACACTGGAAAACGGCATGAAGGAGTTTAAGAAAATTCTGGATGAGAAGGTAAAATCCGGTGAAAAGGCCATTGACGGTAAGAGTGCTTTCTATCTGTATGACACCTTTGGTTTCCCGATTGAGCTGACTGTTGAAATGGCAGCTGAGGAAGGTCTCGGGGTTGATGAAGCCGGATTTGACGAGGCGATGGAGGCGCAGAAGCAGAAGGCCAGAGAGAACCAGAATTTCTCTGCAAAACTGACGGCTGATTCCGATCTGTTTAACGAGCTTGACGGCGAGATTACAAGTGAGTTTATCGGCTATGACAGCCTTACCTGTGAGACGCAGATCGCAGCACTTGCATCTGAAAGTGCACTGGCGGATCAGCTTTCAGAAGGCGAAAACGGTACGGTGATCGTACCACAGACAACCTTCTATGCAACCATGGGTGGTCAAAAAGGTGACATCGGAGAAATCTGCGGCGCAAATGGCGGTGTATTCCGTGTGACAGATACGGTCAAGCTTCCGGAAAACCGCATTGCACATATCGGATTTGTGGAAAGTGGCAGCATTGCAGAAGGCGAAGCAGTTACCATGAAGGTGGATGCGGCCAATCGAATGAATACCTGCCGAAACCACTCAGCAACACACCTGTTGCAGGCAGCATTACAGGAGGTACTCGGCGACCAGGTACATCAGCAGGGTTCTTATCAGGATGCGGACAGAACAAGATTTGACTTTAGCCATGGACAGGCTGTGACAAAGGAAGAGCTTGCAAAGGTGGAAGAAATTGTAAATGCAAAGATTGCACAGGGACTTGCCGTTACCACTGATGTTATGGGTATTGAGGAAGCAAAGGCAAGCGGCGCTATGGCATTGTTCGGCGAGAAATACGGCGAGAGTGTCAGAGTCGTTTCCATGGGTGATTTCTCAAAAGAGCTCTGCGGTGGTACACATGTTGCAAACACAGGTGATATTCACAGCTTTAAGATCCTTTCCGAGAGCGGTGTTGCCGCAGGTGTGCGCAGGATTGAGGCAATCACAGGAGCAAATGTCCTTGCGTATTATGCAAATTTGGAGGCACAGCTTGCAGAGGCTGCGGGTATTGTCAAAGCAACACCGGCTAATCTGAATGATAAGTTAAAATCACTTATGGCTGAACTTAAGAGCCTTCAGTCTGAAAATGAATCCTTAAAGAGCAAGGCTGCAAAGGAAGCACTTGGCGATGTCATGGATCAGGTCAGGGAAGTCGGCGGTGTGAAGCTGCTTGCCACAAGTGTTTCAGGTGTGGATATGAACGGACTTCGCGATCTGGGCGATCAGCTTAAGGCGAAACTTGGCGAGGGCGTGATCGTACTTGCCTCCGATCTTGACGGCAAGGTAAATCTTGTTGCAATGGCGACAGAAGGTGCAATGGCAAAAGGTGCGCATGCAGGCAATCTGATCAAGGGAATTGCCGCTCTTGTCGGCGGTGGCGGCGGTGGAAGACCGAATATGGCGCAGGCCGGCGGCAAGAATCCGGCAGGTATTGCTGCGGCGGTCACAGAAGCAGAAAATGTTTTGCGTAAACAGATTGGGTAAACAAATCATAAAAAACAGTTGACGCAGAGTGATTTTCTGTTATAATGATACTATACGTGGTTTTGCGTATAAAATTATTAACCCAGCAGTCAAGTTACTTGAAGGGACTGAAGGGAGGTCAGGTGTGATAGATGTCTAATGTAATCGTAAAAGAGAACGAGACTTTAGATAGTGCTTTACGTCGTTTTAAGAGAAGTTGTGCGAAAGCGGGAATCCAGCAGGAGATCCACAAAAGAGAGCACTACGAGAAACCGAGCGTAAGACGTAAGAAAAAATCTGAAGCAGCAAGAAAACGCAAATATAACTAATTTTTTTCATAAAATCCCTGGCCTGTTGACCGGGGATTTTATCGTTTTTCGGAGAAAATAGTAAACAATGTGACACCACATAGTGAATGAAACCATATCGGTGGATGAAATTACCTTCCTCGGAAGGCAGAAAAGAAGAAACAGGATTGTGGAGGATATGATATGTGGGCAAGAGAATTTTTGGGAACATCAGTATTGATGTTTGTGGAACAGTTTATATTATATAGTATCATGGGATGGCTTGTGGAATCCATTTATATGAGCATTTGTAACAGAAAGCTGACCAACCGTGGCTTTGGAGTCGGACCGTTCTGTCCGATCTACGGGTTTGGCGCGGTGATCGGCTATCTGATTCTGAATCCTCTGCGCAACTTCCCTGTTGCCTTGTATATTGTAGCTTCATTTTCCGCTACCGTGTTTGAGTTTATTGTAGCGAAGCTGATGAAATGTTATCTTGGTGAGGTGTGGTGGGACTACAATGAGAAGCCATTTAATTATCAGGGTGTCATCTGTCTGGAAAGTACGATAGCCTGGGGATTTTACGGAATCATTATCGTATACTGGCTGAATGATCTGACTGTCCGTGTTCTCAGTATGGTGCCTGAGCTGATCGGCAAGCGTGTTTCCGTAATCATCCTCACACTTTATATGGTAGATTTTATCTATCACATACTGGGTGCACTTGATGTCAATATCAGGGAAAATCTCATGGAGAAAAAAGAAGATGTCATGGAGCGTTATCACTCTTTTCGCAACCGTTTTTAGAACGGAGAGAGAAGAAAGAGAAACTTGAAATGTGCACAAAAATCAAAAAAATAATTGTCATAAGTTGACAAATTTAAAAATATAGCATATGATGATGCGTGAGGCAACAAAGGCGAGGCTTCTTTCGGAAGACCTCGCTATTCTTAAAATGACAGTTGCACAAAAAGAGGAGGAAAACAGTTATGAAGAAAAAGCTTTTATCTCTTGTTCTTGCAATGGCAATGACAGCATCTCTGCTGGCAGGCTGTGGTGCAGGCACCGGAGAAACAACAGGTACTGACGGAGCAGAAGTTGCTGAGGAAGCAGCAGAGGAAACAGAAGCTGCAGAGGAAACAGCAGAGGAAGCAGAAGCTGCAGAGGAAACAGCAGAGGAAGCAGAAGCTCCCGCAGCAGAAGGCGGCGTATTGAAGATTGGTGGCATCGGACCTACAACAGGTGGCGCAGCAGTTTACGGTACTGCAGTTATGAATGCAGCACAGATCGCTGTTGATGAGATCAACGCAGCAGGCGGTGTAAACGGCATGACATTAGAACTGAAATTCGAAGATGATGAGTGTGATGCAGAGAAATCCGTAAACGCATACAATACACTGAAGGACTGGAATATGCAGGTTCTGATGGGAACAGTTACGAGCGGCTGCTGTATCGCAGTTGCTGAGTCTGCAATGGCAGATAATATGTTCTTACTGACACCTTCAGGTTCCGCAGTAGAATGTGTACAGTATGACAATGCTTTCCGTGTATGCTTCTCAGATCCTAACCAGGGTATTGCGAGTGCACAGTACATCGGCGCAAACGCTCTTGCAACAAAGGTAGCTGTTATCTACGACAGTTCAGATATTTACTCATCAGGTATTTATGAGAAGTTTGCGGCAGAAGCAGCAAATCAGCCTTTTGAAATCGTTGCAGCAGAGGCATTTACAGCTGACAACAAGACAGACTTTACTGTACAGCTGCAGAAGGCAAAGGATGCAGGCGCTGACCTCGTATTCTTACCGATTTACTACACAGAAGCTTCCCTGATTCTTGCACAGGCTAATCAAATGGGACTTGACACAAAGTTCTTTGGATGTGACGGTCTGGATGGTATCCTGGCAGTTGAAAACTTTGATACAGCTCTTGCAGAAGGCGTTATGCTTCTGACACCGTTTGCAGCAGATGCAACAGATGACAAGACTGTAAAGTTTGTAGAAGCTTACAAGGCGGCTTATTCTGATACACCAAACCAGTTTGCAGCAGATGCATACGATGCAATCTACACCATCAAGGCTGCATGCGAAAAAGCAGGTGTGACAGCAGATATGAGCACATCTGATATCTGTGATGCACTCAAAGGTGCCATGACACAGATCACTGTAGACGGTCTGACCGGCGATGGTATCACATGGAGTGCTGACGGTGAACCTACAAAGGCACCAAAGGCTGTTGTCATTTCTGACGGCGCTTACAAAGCAATGTAATAGGAACGTGATAGCAAAGCGCGTAATAGTATCACGATCATGAGCGAAGTTCATGATGGAACAGGATTTCAGGCGGGGCTGCCAATGGCGGCCCCTTTTGTTTTAATGTATGATGAATCCGAAAAGGGAAAGAATGTATGATTGAAAAACCCAAGAAACAAGTTCCTTGTGTGACAGGATAAGTTGTGTTATAGTGTAGGAAGTTACATGAAAAACAAAGAGGGTGGTTAGATGAGTTTTATTTCGTATTTGGTGACAGGAATTAGTTTGGGCAGTGTGTATGCGATCATTGCACTTGGTTATACCATGGTTTACGGTATCGCAAAAATGTTGAATTTTGCGCATGGTGATGTCATTATGGTCGGCAGCTATGTGGTATTTGTGGCAGTCAGCAACATGGGAGTCAATCCCTATGTGGCAATCCTGATTTCCATGGCAGTCTGTACGATTCTTGGTATGACAATTGAAAAGGTGGCATATAAGCCGCTTCGCGGAACTTCTCCGCTTGCAGTGTTGATTACGGCAATCGGTGTCAGCTATTTGCTTCAGAATCTGGCACTTTTAATATTTGGCGCAGATACAAAGGCTTTTACCTCTGTAGTGACGCTTCCTAATCTTGTTTTATTTGAAGGACAGCTGACCATATCGGGAGTGACAATTGTGACAGTTGTTGCATGTATCATCATCATGGTTTGTCTGACTTTGTTTGTCAACAAGACAAAACCCGGTCGTGCAATGATTGCAGTTTCCGAGGACAAAGGCGCGGCAGAGCTTATGGGAATCAATGTCAATGGTACGATCGCACTGACATTTGCAATTGGTTCGGCTCTGGCAGCAATCGCAGGTGTTCTTTTGTGTTCCGCCTATCCGGCGCTCACACCTTACACAGGTTCCATGCCGGGTATCAAGGCTTTTGTTGCGGCAGTATTCGGAGGAATCGGCTCAATTCCGGGAGCGATGATCGGTGGCATCATACTCGGTGTGATCGAGAACTTGAGTAAAGCCTATATTTCCTCGCAGATGGCAGATGCTATTGTATTTGCGGTACTGATCGTTGTTCTGCTCGTGAAACCTACCGGTATTCTGGGTAAGAATATTCAGGAGAAAGTGTAGGTGGAAAAGATGAAGAAGATGAGTAAGGTAACAAAGAATAATCTGATTACATATGCAATGGTCATTGCAGCGTATATTGTGATGGAAATCTTATTAAAGACGGGTCATGTTTCCTCGCTTTTACAGGGACTTTTGGTACCTCTTTGTACGTATGTGATCCTGGCAGTATCGCTCAATCTGACAGTCGGTATTTTAGGGGAACTCAGTCTCGGACATGCAGGGTTTATGTGTGTCGGCGCATTTAGCAGCGCTCTTTTTTCGCTGACGACCAAAGAAGCCATTCCGAATGGAGGACTCAGATTTTTGATTGCGATTCTGATTGCCTGCGTGGCTGCAGCAGTGTGCGGTGTGATTGTCGGCATTCCTGTGCTTCGCTTAAAAGGAGACTATCTTGCGATTGTAACACTGGCTTTTGGTGAGATCATCAAGAATCTTGTCAATGCCATCTATTTGGGAATTGACTCCAAGGGCTTTCATTTTTCCATGAAAGATACAATTTCCTTAAATCTGGAACCGGAAGGCAAGGTGCTGATCAAGGGCGCACAGGGCATCACGGGAACACCGCACAGTTCTAACTTTACAATCGGTGTCATACTGATCCTGATTACCCTGATCATTGTCAATAATCTGGTACATTCCAGAACGGGACGCGCTGTCATGTCAATTCGTGACAACAGGATTGCGGCAGAATCGATCGGTATCAATATTACAAAATACAAGCTGATCGCGTTTACGCTTTCCGCTGCAATGGCTGGTGTGGCAGGTGCACTGTATTCCCACAATCTGGCAACACTGACAGCGCTTCCGAAGAACTTTGGGTATAACATGTCCATTATGATTCTTGTGTTTGTTGTGCTGGGTGGAATCGGTAATATGAGAGGCTCTGTGATTGCCGCGGTTGTCTTAACGCTTCTTCCGGAGCTTTTGAGAGGACTGAGTGATTATCGTATGCTGATTTACGCAATCGTGTTGATTGTGATGATGATCTTCAACTGGAGTCCGGCAGTACTTGATATGCGCAAGAAGCTTGCAGCAAAGCTGAAAAAGAATCAGACAGAGAAGGAGGCATAAGATATGGCATTATTGGAAGTAAAAAATCTTGGCATTTCCTTCGGGGGACTGCGGGCGGTAAATGCTTTTGATATCAAGATAGAAAAGGGACAGCTCTATGGTCTGATCGGACCAAACGGAGCCGGTAAGACAACTATCTTTAATCTGCTTACCGGTGTGTATAAGCCGGATGAAGGCTCTGTTATCTTAGACGGTGTAAATATTACCGGCAAGAAGACGATTGAGATCAATAAGGCCGGAATAGCAAGAACGTTCCAGAACATCCGTCTGTTCAAGGATATGTCAGTGCTCGACAATGTAAAGGTTGGTCTGCACAATCATCATGTATACAGTACGGTAGAAGGCATTTTCAGACTGCCGCGCTACTATAAAGTGGAAAAAGAAATGAACGAAAAGGCGATGGAACTTTTACGTGTGTTTGAACTGGACAAGGAAGCAGATACGCTCGCAGCCAATCTGCCTTACGGAAAACAGAGAAAACTGGAGATTGCAAGAGCACTCGCAACAAATCCTAAGCTTCTTCTTTTGGATGAACCGGCAGCCGGTATGAATCCCAATGAGACACAGGAACTGATGAAGACCATTCGTTTTGTCAGGGATCATTTTGACATGACGATTCTTTTGATCGAGCATGATATGAAGCTTGTTTCCGGAATCTGTGAGAAACTGACCGTTCTCAACTTTGGTGAAGTTTTGTGCCAGGGAGAGACGAAGGAGGTATTGAACCATCCTGAAGTTATCACAGCATACCTGGGAGAATAGGAGGATATGTCATGGCAATGTTAGAGGTAAAAAATTTACATGTTCACTATGGTGTGATCGAGGCAATCAAAGGGATTGATTTTGAAGTCAATCAGGGAGAAGTCATTGCGCTGATTGGTGCAAACGGAGCCGGTAAGACAACGATCCTGCACACCATTTCGGGACTTTTAAAGCCGACGCAGGGTACCATTACATTTGAGGGAAAAGATCTGGAGAAAATGCCCGGTCATAAGATTGTGTCACTTGGAATGGCACATGTGCCGGAAGGAAGACGTGTTTTTTCACAGCTTTCCGTTTATGAGAACCTGCTGATGGGGGCGTATACAAGAAAAGATAAAGAAGAGATCCAGAATACACTCCGCATGGTATATGACAGATTTCCAAGATTGGAAGAGAGAACAAACCAAATGGCGGGAACACTTTCAGGTGGTGAACAGCAGATGCTCGCCATGGGACGGGCACTGATGAGCAAGCCATCCATTATCCTGATGGATGAGCCTTCCATGGGTCTTTCCCCTATCTTCGTCAATGAGATTTTTGATATCATTGAACAGGTGAGTAAATCGGGGACAACGGTGCTCCTTGTAGAACAGAATGCGAAAAAAGCACTTTCCATTGCAGACAGAGCGTATGTTCTGGAGACCGGAAAAATCGTATTGTCAGGAGATGCCGGGGAACTGATGAATAACGACTCCATTAAGAAGGCATATCTTGGCGAATAATTGAGTTGGTATCATACTGTTTTTGTTTCATGCGTTGGAAAATGATATAAAAAGTGACAAAAAAGAGAAAGAAACAGATGCCCTCTTTGGTAAAATGTGTTAAAATGTGTGTAACGAAGTAACCAAAGGGGGTATTTCTATGAGTAAGATGATCATTACAATTGCAAGGCAATACGGAAGCGGTGGTAAGACTGTAGGGCAGGAACTGGCAAAGCGGCTTTCCATTAACTGCTATGACAGAGAGCTTATGCGTCTGGCATCTGATGAAAGCGGTATTGCAGAAGGACTTTTTGGCAAGGCAGATGAGAGACTGAAGAATTCACCGCTTGTCAGAATCACCCGTAATATTTATAAAGGACAGCTGATTCCGCCGGAGAGTGATGAATTTGCATCGAATGATAACCTGTTTAATTACCAGGCTAAGGTGATTCGCGATCTCGCGGAGGAAGAATCCTGCGTGATCATCGGAAGATGCGCAGATTATGTTTTGAAGGAATACGATCATGTGGTCAGTGTGTTCGTGCATGGCAGTAAGCAGTTTTGTCTGGCAAGGGCAAAGGAGCGTCTTGGGTATGAGAATGACAAGGATGTAGAGAAATACATTGCCAAGACCGATAAATATCGCGCAGATTACTATAAGTATTATACTGGTCATGAGTGGTTTGATGCGAGAAATTATGACCTGTGCCTGGACAGCTCAAAGCTTGGTTTTGAAGGATGTATCGAAGCGATCCTGCAGTATTGCCGGATTCGTTTTCCGGGGCAGTTTTGTTCATAAAAGCACATACTTTTACGTACAATAGAATAAGAACGATCATCAGAGGTATGTATGACCTTATTAAAAAGAAAAAAGCAGATATTTCGTCTGCTTTTTTTGTTACAATTTTTATGCCTTATTTTGGGCCAAAAAACAGTAAGCGCTTCTGGGGTGCAGGATGAGAGCATACTGCATATGGAAGATGCCGGTGCGCTTCTGACAGAGGAACAAATTCAGCAGACAAACGAACTGACAAAGGAGCAGGGACAACAGACAGAGGCGGGGATTGAAGAACAGACGGAAAAACAGACGGAAGAGCAGAATACATCGCAAAGTGCAGCGCAGGAGGCAGTGCAGCTTGAATCGCCGAGTGCCATCCTGATGGAAGCCTCCACCGGACAGGTGATCTTCGAAAAAGATGCGGACAGCAAGAGAAGTCCGGCAAGTATCACTAAAATCATGACACTTCTGTTAATCTTTGAACAATTGGAGAAAGGAACAATCAGGCTTGAAGATGAGGTTGTGACAAGCGCTTATGCAAAGTCCATGGGCGGTTCGCAGGTTTTTCTGGAGGAGGGAGAAATACAAACGGTAAATACGCTGATCAAGTGTATTGCTGTCGCATCCGGAAATGATGCCTCCGTGGCCATGGCAGAAAAGATTGCCGGCAGTGAAGAAGCTTTTGTACAGATGATGAACGAAAAGGCAGCACAGCTGGGTATGAAAAATACTCATTTTGAGGATTGTTGTGGTCTTACTTCTTCTGAAAATCATTATACGACAGCAAGGGATATTGCGATCATGTCACAGGCACTCATCACAAGGTATCCGGCTGTTTATGCGTATACAACCATCTGGATGGAAGATATTGTACATAATACGCAGCAGGGGAGCAAACCATTTACCTTATCCAGTACCAACAAATTGCTCAAACAGTATGAGTATACAACCGGACTGAAGACAGGATCGACAAGTACTGCAAAATATTGTTTTAGCGCAACGGCAAGAAAAGATGGGATTGATATGATTGCAGTTGTGATGGCAGCTCCTGACTATAAAATCCGTTTTGCCGAGGCAAAAAAGCTGCTTGCGTACGGATTTGCCGTCAGCCGCCTCTATCGTGATGACAACAGCGATATACTGCCGCCTATGCGTGTGATCGGTGGAAAGGAAGATACTGTATCTGTGGAGTATGAAGGCGCTTTTCAGTATCTGGATCTGACGGGAGCCGATCTGCAGACGATTGAAAAGAAAATGGAACTGGGCGAGATGACGCAGGCTCCGGTAAGCAAGGGAGAACAGGCGGGGAGTGCTTCGTATTTTCTGAATGGGGTGAAGATAGGTTCGGTAAAGCTTGTCTATGGAAATACGGTAGAAAAAGCAAATTATTCTGATATTTTGAAAAAAGTATTTGAGAAGCTACTTTTATCATGACGAATTTTTTGGTATGATAAAACGGAATATGTGACAAAAGGAAGAGAACATGAGAGTAGGCATTGTGATAGGAATATTGTTTGTGGCAGTCTGTATTGTGATTTTGATCATGGATTCCAATCGGTTCCATACAGTGCAATATGGTA
This sequence comes from uncultured Lachnospiraceae bacterium, assembly GCA_945949085.1. GTDB lineage: Bacteria > Bacillota > Clostridia > Lachnospirales > Lachnospiraceae > CAG-194. The sequence goes on from CAMFDJ010000005.1 coordinate 103,159, forward strand.
TCAGGTCCGAGAAAGTCAAAGAAACATTTCATTTTGTTTTTTTGTCAGATCTGCACAACAAGACATACGGAAAGCAGAATGAGAAGCTTTTGGCAGCAATTGATGCAATCAGGCCGGATGCGGTGCTGATCGGGGGAGATATCCTGACGGCAAAACCCGGAGCATCGCTAAAGCCGGCGATTTCTTTCGTCGGCAGTCTTGCGGAGAAATACAAAATTTACTATGCAAATGGAAACCATGAGCAGAGACTTATCTACTATCCTGAAAAATATGGAAGTATGGCAGAGGATTATGAAAAGGCACTGTCTGAGATGGGAATCAGAAGACTGGTCAATGAAGGCTGCAGTGATACCACGCATGGTGTCAGAATCACGGGATGTGAGCTTTCACGGTATTATTACAGGCGTTTTGAGAAAACAACTCTCGAACCTGCAACACTCATGGAACAAATGACGAAGGCTGATACAGGAGAATTTCAGATCCTGCTTGCGCATCATCCGGATTATTTTGAGGCCTATGCTGCATGGGGAGCGGATCTGATCCTTTCCGGGCATGTGCATGGCGGAGTTGCAAGAATTCCTTTTCTCGGTGGCGTTATCTCACCGAGTTGTAAATTGTTTCCGAAGTATGATGGGGGGATTTTTCATGGGAAGAAAGCAACGATGATCGTCAGCAGAGGACTTGGCGCGCATACGATACCGTTTCGCTTTTTGAATCCGGCAGAACTTGTGGAAGTGAGTATTGAACCGGGAAAAGAGTCGTCATAAAATGCAGGAAGCGCGGATACTTTTGCAAAGAGAGATAGGGAGAAAGGATGTTGCATGTTAGGCAACATATGGAAAAATATGGGATTGGAAGTGAAATTACAGGTTTTTGAGGGCCCGCTTGATCTGCTGTTGTTTTTGATTGAGCGAAATAAAGTGGATATTTATGACATTCCGATCGTGGTGATCACGGATCAGTATCTGGAATATATCAAATCGCTAAAGACAGAGGATATGAATGTGATGAGTGAATTCATGGTCATGGCTGCAACTTTGATCGATATCAAATGCAGAATGCTTCTGCCCCGCGAGGTGGATGAAAACGGTGTGGAAGAGGATCCTCGGCAGGAACTGGTACAAAAACTGCTGGAATACAAGATGTACAAGTATATGTCTTATGAACTGAAGGACAGGCATATCGATGCAGTCAGGAATTTTTATAAAAAACAGACGATTCCCAAAGAAATTGAAGCTTTTAAGCCACCGGTAGATTATGGAGCACTACTTGGGGATGTCAATCTTGCAAAACTGCAGGAAATATTTGAATCTGTCATGAAACGACAGGAGGATAAGATCGATCCGATCAGAGCTTCCTTTGGCAAGATTGAAAAGGAAGAAGTGGATATGGAACAAAAGAGTCGGTATGTGGAGGATTATATCAACACACACCATCGCATGAGCTTTCGCGATCTTTTGCAGAAGCAGCATTCCAAAGCGGAGGTAATCGTTACATTCCTGGTCATTCTGGAAATGATGAAGACCGGAAAAATCAATATCAGACAGGAGCATACCTTCGATGATATTGAAATTACAAAAAGGGAAGAGGAGCAGATTGACTGATATGGATAAGAAAGAAAAAAAGAAGTGGAAAGCAGTTCTGGAATCAATTTTGTTTACCATGGGTGATTCTGTGGAGGTGTCCAGACTTGCAGGGGTGATTGAGCAGGAGGAAGATGTCACAAGGGAACTTCTTCTGGAATTAAAAAAAGACTATGAAAAGGAAGGCCGCGGGATGACGATTATGCAGCTTGAGGATAGTTTTCAGATGTGTTCGAATGCCGATCTGTACGAATATCTGATAAAGATTGTCAAAACGCCGCGTAAGTATGTGCTGACGGATTCTCTTTTGGAAACGCTTTCTATTGTGGCTTATAAACAGCCTGTTACAAAAATGGAAATTGAAAAGATCAGAGGTGTGAGTTGTGAACATGCGGTGAACAGACTGCTTGATTTTGAACTGATCAAGGAGGTTGGCAGAAAGGATGCGCCCGGCAGACCGATTTTGCTCGGGACAACAGAACAGTTCCTGCGGAGCTTTGGCGTCAATTCGTTGACAGAGCTTCCCGAAATGAATGTGGATCAGATGGTTGCATTCCGGGAAGAAGCAGAAAAGGAAGTACAGCTTAGGCTCGATATTTAAGCCTTTCCGCTGCCTGATTGTCTGAGGTTAGTACGGGCAATTGTGCGTTTTGGTTTTTAGTTGATGGATGCCTCTATTTTGCATGTATCATGATCTGTGTATGTGACAAAGGGAGAAACGGAAATGATAAAAACGAAAAAAATGAAAAATAGGATAACAGGAATTCTGATGACAGTGATCATGTCTGTCATGATGATTTCACAGGACGCGGTTTCTGCTGCTGCGATTCCGGAGGATTGTACGCAGCAGGCTGCCGAGGCTTTTTTGGAACCGGAGTCTCGCCCCGTGGGTGGCATTCTGGAACCGGTATCTTTTTCCGAGGAAGAGATTTCTGCCTGCGAAGTATCGGAAGAGGAGCTTCTTGCCTATGCTGGAGTCAGTGAAGAAGCACAGGCGGAAGCGGAGCAGGAGCTTACGGCAGATCTGATGCGTCTGCAGGCAGAGTGTGTATCTGCCAATGGATGTCTGCCGGCAGAAGAAAACGCAAGTTTGCAGGAGCAAAGTGTTTCGGGAAATGCTGCAGATGTGATACAGAATGGGATGGTCGAGCCGCAGCAGCTTGGGTATGCGACAATCGCAGATGCGGCTTCCTACCTGAGAAAGCAGATGGTACAGCGAAAATCTTATATCACACTCAGGCTGGCAAAGGGCAATGATTCCTCTCAGAGAGCCATCAAAAAAATTCTGACACAGAGTATGGCATATGAGGAGGATGGAAGTCCTTCGGAAGGGGATTATCTGTATTGGAATTTTATGGCATATCGCTGGACACTTGCAAAGGCTACAAATGAGACTGTCACTTATAAAATTGCAGTCGCATGGCGGACAACTGCAGCGCAGGAGAAGTATGTATCGCAGAAAGTGGCACAGATCATCCGGGAACTTTCCCTGCAAAATCCGCAAAAGTCAGATTATGAAAAGGTGCGCCTGATCTATCATTATATCATGGAACACGTGGATTATGATTATGAGCATTATCGCACCAACCAGAAGTATATGCCGATGTATACCGTGTATGCTGCGCTTCATGATGGAAAAGGTGTTTGTCAGGCTTATTCGCTGTTGTTTTACCGCCTTTGCAGGGAAGTCGGCATTTCTGCAAGGTTGATTGCAGGTAATGATGTGAATGGAGCGCCGACGCATGGCTGGAATATTGTCAGGATCGGAGAAATTTACTATAATCTGGATGCGACATGGGACGACGAGACAGCAAGTAAAACAGTCTATTTCCTGAAAAATCAGGCTGATTTTTCAGGTCATACCAGAAATAAAGAATATGCGACAGCTGCTTTTGAAAAGCAGTTTCCGACAGCAACGGTCTCATATCGTCTGCCTGATACCAAAGATGTAACAGCGAGCAGCAAATATGAGGAGAAGGAGAATATCACAGGTTCTTTTGTGACTACAGCCGGAACTGCATTTTCCGTTCAGTCGCAGGGAACCTATAAAATTCTGTTTTTTCTGAATTCGATGGAAAAAGGGAGTAAAAATGCTCTTGATCTGATGGCGCGCTGGAAGTGCCTTGGCAGTGCATCATGTGAGATTGCGCTTGTCGATGTCCTGTCGGATGAAGCGTATGCTGACTATATGAATGCAAATCAGATCACCGGCGTATCCGTTGCCGATTTTGAAAAACTGATTGCCGAAAGGGCATTGAAGTATTTGGGGAATCCTTCCAATGTTGTGTATGTGCTGCCATCAGAGGCAGGTAGAAATATGCAGGCACAATATGCAAAACTGATGGGTGGTACTGCCGGTGCAATCTGCAGCGGTGTGCTGATAGATCCTGCCAATAAAGTGCGCTTTTGGTGTGAAGGCGGGCTGCAGGTCAGCGGCTTGCAAAATGCGATGTATGAGCTGATGCAGAAGGATGGCAATTTTGTAAGTGCCGGTCAGCTGCAGCTTTTACAGAGTGCAAATGATAAGGTCACAGTCAGCTGGAAGGCGGTTTCGGGCGCGCAGCGTTATTATGTGTATCGCAAAAACGGAGCAGGAGATTATGCCTGTGTGGGAACAACAACGAATACCTCATATGTGAATACGATTCCCCGCACAGACAGGTATGCCTATCTTGTATATGCTTCGGACGGAACAGATTTTTTTGCGGCTTTCGAAGAAGAAGAGATCAGCTGCAAGTCCATGTTGCCTCAAAAAGGAAAGACTTATCAGATAGATGGAAACAAATATAAGATTCTGAAATCCACAGCCTCTGCCCAAACGGTTGCATTTACGGGAATCACATCCAAAAGCAGAACCTTTGTCAGAATACCGGACAGTGTGAAAATAGATGGTCTGACCTATAAGGTGACTGAAATCTCGGCAGGCGCATTGCGCAATCAGACAAAGGTAAAAACGGTTTCCATCGGTAAAAATGTAAATAAGCTTGGGAAGCAGGCATTTTACGGCTGTAAAAAGCTGGTTCAGATTGTTGTGCAGGGAAAGAAGATCAAATCTGTAGGAAAGGCTGCTTTTGGAAAGACAGCCGGTTATGTGAATGTTTATGTGCCAAAATCCATGCTCAAAAAATACAAAAAACTTTTTGCGGGAAAGGGCTTGAGCGCAAATGCCAAAATCAGAAAGTAACAGTCCTTGCAGGAATGTAAGTATGAAGCGGGTTGCGTCTTCATATATTGAAAATAAGGAAAGCAAAATCGGAGTATGCCGATGAAGAAATACAGGGTAAGAGTATGTTTGTTTCTGTGTCTTCTGTCTGCAGCGATCATTCTGGATAAGCAGATGATCACAGCAGCAGACGAGCCGGAGCTTTATGCCCGTTCAGCGCTTCTTATGGATGCGTCGAACGGGCGTGTTTTATATGAAGAAAACGGATACCAGAGCATGCCCAATGCATCCACAACAAAGATCATGACATGTATTCTTGCGATTGAATATCTGCAGGAAAATGAGGATGAGGCAAAAAAGCATCCTGTGGAGGTCTCGTCTTATGCTGCTTCCATGCCCAAGGTACATCTGGGCATGCAAAAAGGGGAGCAATATGATCTGAAAGAACTGTTATATTCCCTGATGCTGGAGTCGCATAACGATACGGCTGTAGCGATCGCGGAATACATCGCAGGAGATGTCAGATGCTTTGCGGATAAAATGAATGAAAAAGCCACGCAGCTTGGCTGCCGCGATACTTATTTTGTAACCCCCAACGGACTGGATGGGGAGCGCGATGGCAGGGCACACTGTACGACAGCTTACGATCTGGGACTGATTGCAGCATATGCAATGCGCAATCCTTTATTTTGCGAGATCATCACGACGAGGAGCTATTGCGTCACAGAGCTCCTTACGGGGAGACAGACACAGGTCAATAATAAAGATGCATTTCTGGATATGATGGAGGGAGCCTGCGGCATTAAGACCGGATTTACGTCCAAAGCGGGATATTGTTTTGTGGGGGCGCTGAAAAAAGACGGAAATACTTATATTGCTGTCGTACTGGCATGCGGATGGCCGCCCAATAAGACATGGAAATGGCATGATACGAGACAGCTGATGCAATATGGTCTTTCAAATTATGAGCCCACATGCATTGCGGAATCCTTTGATTATGAAAGTGTGCGTATTCCTGTGGTGGAGGGGGTAAAGGATGATGTAAAAGTCTATCTGGATGATGGGGGAGAGCAGAAAAAGAAAGACTCGCTCACACTCCTTCTTGGCAGGCAGGATCAGACCCGGATAAAGCGGAAGATGAAAAAAGATCTTATGGCACCGGTAAAAGAGGGGAGTGTTGTCGGCGCGGAGCAGTATTTTGTCAACGGAAATCTATATCGGGAATACAAAATCAGAACCGCAGAAAGTGTGGATCTTCGTACATATTTCTATTGTCTAGGCCAAGTTTTTATGTTATACTTCATAAGAATGTGACATTTTAAGAATGTCTATTTCAATTCCAGTTATTCATTAAATTAATATAAAAATGGAGGTCTGAAAAATGAGTAATTCTTCACAAGCGAGTCAAAGAATTGCAGCTTTACTCGACGACAACAGTTTCGTTGAAATCGGTGCAATGGTTACTGCCAGAGCAACAGATTTCAATATGAAACCAAATGAAACTCCATCAGACGGTGTAGTGACCGGCTACGGAGTGATCGACGGCAATCTTGTGTATGTTTACAGCCAGGATGCTTCTGTGATGAACGGAAGCGTGGGTGAGATGCATGCAAAGAAGATTGCAAACCTCTATGATCTGGCATTAAAGACAGGTGCTCCTGTCATCGGTCTCATCGATTCAGCCGGACTTAGACTGCAGGAGGCAACAGATGCACTGAATGCCTTCGGTGAAATTTATAGGAAGCAGACACTGGCATCCGGTGTCATTCCGCAGATCACAGCTGTATTTGGAAATTGTGGCGGCGGACTTGCCCTGATTCCCGCTCTGACAGATTTTACATTCATGGAGAGCAAGAAAGCAAAATTATTTGTCAATTCTCCGAATGCACTTGCGGGCAATTACGCAGAGAAGTGTGACACGGCAGCTGCTGATTTCCAAAGTGAAAAAGCAGGTCTTGTCGATGTGGTAGCTGAGGAAGCTGAAATCTTTGCACAGATCAGAGAGCTTGTTTCTCTACTTCCTTCCAATAATGAAGATTGTGACTGCTACGTGGATTGCACAGATGACTTAAACAGAGCCAGTGCTGACCTTTCTGCATGTGCAGGCGATACATCAATCGCACTTTCACAGATTGCGGATGACAATGTATTTGTTGAGATGAAAGCAGCATATGCGAAGGAAATGGTGACAGGCTTTATCCGTTTGAACGGAGCAACTGTCGGATGTGTGGCAAACCGCTGTGAAGTGATTGGAGAGGATGGCAAGGCAGCTGAGAAGTTTGATACGGCTTTGACACCTGCCGGATGTGATAAAGCAGCAGAATTCATTTCTTTCTGCGACGCATTCAACATTCCTGTACTCTCACTTACCAATGTGACAGGCTACAAGGCTTGTGAATGCTCTGAAAAGAGAATTGCAAAGGCTGTTGCACGTCTTACATATGCATTTGCAAATGCAACAGTTCCGAAAGTAAATGTTGTAGTCGGCAAGGCTATGGGTACTGCAGGTATTGCCATGAATGCAAAAGCAATCGGTGCTGATTTTGTGATTGCATGGGATAATGCGGAAATCGGTTGTATGAATGCAAAAGATGCTGCAGCAATCATGTATGAAGGACAGGGTGCTGATGTGATCTCACAGAAGGCAACAGAATATGCAGCCCTGCAGACAAGCGCTGTTTCTGCAGCAAAGAGAGGATATGTGGATCAGATCATTGATGCGGCAGACACACGTAAGTATGTAGTCGGTGCAATGGAAATGCTGTTCGCAAAAAGAGAAGACCGCCCGGCGAAAAAACACGGTACGGTCTAAGAAAGGATGCATCATATGAAAAAGATAGTATTAATTTTAGGTATGATCTTTTGCTTATCTGTTCTGACAGCATGCGGTAATGAAGATGCATCACCTAAGGTCCTGACAGAGAAGGAACAGGCATATGCGGATAGCGCAGATATGGTTCTTTCACAGATTGGCCAGTTTGCACAGCAGTATTCTGTTGAAGAACTTGCTGAGCTTGGTGGTGAAGATCTGATTCCTCTCGTTACAAACTATAACAGTGGTATGGAGGAGCTTGGTGAGATTACAGACATTACCGATCATGATGTGACAATAGAAAACAAAGAGGTCATCTGCAATATTACGGTTGTCGGAGCGACACTTGATCCAAAGGGAAATACCAGAATGGCAAATGTGGAACTGGTTATGGAAAAAAGTACCGGAATGCCGACCAGCCTGAGCGTCAATGTAAACTATACATTTGGCGAGCTGATGAAGAAAGCAGGACTGAATACACTCCTCGGAATGGGAACTGTATTTGCAATTCTGATTCTGATCAGCTTTATCATTTCCTGCTTCAAATTTATCAATATGGCGCAGGAAAACAAGACAAAGAAACAGTCTAAAGCAGCAGAAAAAGAAGCGGCAGTTGACAATACAATTGCACAGATCATCGAAAATGAAGAACTTTCAGACGATTCAGAACTCGTTGCTGTTATTTCGGCAGCAATTGCAGCATATGAAGCGGAAAACGGATATGTTTCTGCAGACGGTGTTGTCATCAGAAGTATTCGAAAAGTAAACAAAGCAAAATGGCAGAATGCCTAAGTGAATATAGGAGGATATCATAATGAAAAATTATACAATTACCGTAAATGGAAACGTATATGATGTTGTAGTAGAAGAAGGCACAGGCGTTGCAGCTCCTGCAGCAGCACCTAAGGCAGCACCCAAAGCAGCACCTAAGGCAGCACCCAAGGCAGCTCCGGCAGGTGGAGCAGGCGCTGTAAAGATTGAGGCAGGCGCTGCAGGTAAGGTATTTAAGGTTGAGGCAAGTGTAGGACAGGCTGTAAAGAAGGGTGACACAGTAGTGATCCTTGAGGCTATGAAGATGGAAATCCCTGTTGTTGCACCGCAGGACGGTACAGTAGCTAGTATTGATGTAGCAGTTGGTGATCCGGTAGAAGCTGGCGCAGTTCTTGCAACATTAAACTAGAAGGAAACGTTTTAGGCAGAAAAAGTCTAAGACAAATTAACAGGAGGTCAACAAATGGATTACATAGCAAGTACGCTTAACAATCTGGTACATCAGACAGCGTTTTTCAATCTGACGATTGGAAACTATATCATGATCGTAGTAGCTTGTGTATTTCTGTATCTGGCTATTGCAAAGGGATTTGAACCACTCCTTTTGACACCGATAGCCTTTGGTATGCTGCTGGTAAACATTTATCCTGATATCATCATGAGTATTGAGGATAGTGCAAACGGTGTCGGCGGTTTACTGTATTATTTCTATCTTTTGGATGAATGGGCAATTCTTCCTTCGCTGATTTTCATGGGCGTTGGAGCGATGACAGACTTTGGTCCTTTGATTGCCAATCCGAAGAGCTTTTTGCTGGGCGCAGCAGCTCAGTTTGGTATTTTTGCTGCATATTTCGGTGCTATTGCACTTGGATTTAACGATAAAGCCGCAGCAGCTATTTCCATCATCGGTGGTGCGGATGGCCCTACATCTATTTTCCTCGCAGGTAAGCTTGGACAGACAACATTACTTGGACCTATCGCAGTAGCAGCTTATTCTTACATGTCATTGGTGCCGATTATTCAGCCACCAATCATGAAACTATTTACAACGGAGAAAGAACGTAAGATCAAAATGGGCCAGCTTCGTCCGGTTTCAAAACTGGAGAAGATTCTGTTCCCGATCATTGTTACGATTGTTGTGTGTCTGATTCTTCCGACGACAGCACCGCTTGTCGGTATGCTGATGCTGGGTAACCTGTTCAGGGAGTCCGGCGTTGTCCGTCAGTTGACAGATACAGCCAGCAATGCCCTTATGTACATCGTCGTTATCCTGCTTGGTACATCCGTAGGTGCTACGACAAGTGCGGAAGCATTCCTGAACTGGGATACCATCAAGATCGTTATCCTTGGTCTGATCGCATTTGCGTTTGGTACAGCCGCAGGTGTATTGTTCGGTAAGCTGATGTGTGTATTCACACATGGCAAGGTAAATCCGCTGATCGGTTCCGCAGGTGTCAGTGCGGTACCTATGGCAGCACGTGTTTCCCAGAAGGTTGGTGCCGAGGCTGATCCTACCAACTTCCTGCTGATGCACGCAATGGGACCTAACGTTGCAGGTGTTATTGGTACAGCGGTTGCAGCCGGTACGTTCATGGCTGTATTCGGAGTATTCTAGAAATTCAAACAGATTTATGGGCATTTATGCAGGTGCTCATAAATCTGAACAATAAATTAGGAGGAAATATAAAATGGCTGAAAAGAAACCGATTAAAATTACGGAAACAATATTGCGTGATGCGCACCAGTCCCTGATCGCAACAAGAATGCCTACCAGCTTGATGCTTCCAATCCTGGAAAAGCTTGATAAGGTTGGTTATCATTCACTGGAATGCTGGGGCGGTGCTACCTTTGATGCATCCCTTCGTTTCCTGAAAGAAGATCCGTGGGAGAGACTGCGAAAGATTAAAGACGGAGCACCGAATACACCGCTTCAGATGTTATTCCGTGGTCAGAATATCTTAGGTTACAGACCATATGCAGATGACGTTGTAGATGCGTTTGTAGAGAAGTCTATTGCAAACGGTATTGATATCATCCGTATCTTTGACTGCTTGAATGACCTGAGAAACTTACAGGAAGCTGTCAATGCAACAAACGAGATCAAGAAGCGTGAAGGAAGAGGTCATGCACAGGTTGCTCTTTCTTACACACTTGGCGATGCATATACCATGGATTACTGGATGACAATGGCTAAAAACATCGAAGAGATGGGTGCGGATTCTATCTGTATCAAGGATATGGCAGGTCTTCTTGTTCCTTACAAGGCTGCAGAGCTGATCACAGCAATGAAGTCTGCTACAAAGCTTCCGATCCAGCTCCATACACACTATACATCAGGTGTGGCTTCCATGACATACTTAAAGGCTGTAGAGGCCGGTGTTGATGTCATCGACTGTGCAATGAGTCCTTTTGCACTTGGTACATCACAGCCTGCAACAGAGGTTATGGTCGAGACCTTCAAGGGTACAGAGTACGATACAGGCTTCGATCAGAATCTGCTTGCTGAGATTGCCGATTACTTCAGACCTTACAGAGATGAGTGCCTTGCAAGCGGATTGTTAAATCCGAAGGTAATGGGCGTTGATATCAAGACACTGCTTTATCAGGTACCGGGCGGTATGCTCTCCAACATGGTGAGCCAGCTGAAGGAGCAGAACGCAGAAGACAAATACTATGATGTATTGAAGGAGATCCCTGCAGTTCGTAAGGATCTCGGTGAGCCACCTCTCGTAACACCTTCTTCACAGATCGTTGGTACACAGGCTGTATTTAACGTTCTTATGGGTGAGAGATACAAGATGGCTACAGACCAGACAAAGGATGTTCTGCGCGGTAAATACGGTCAGACTGTAAAGCCTATGAATCAGGAAGTCATCGACAAGGTTATCCCGGGCGAGGAGAGAATTACCTGCCGTCCTGCAGATCTGCTTGACAATGAGATGGATAAGCTCGAAGCAGAGATGAAGGAATGGAAACAGCAGGATGAGGACGTTCTGTCCTACGCACTCTTCCCACAGGTTGCTACGGACTTCTTCAAGTATCGTAAAGCACAGCAGGATAAAGTTGATTTGTCTAAAGCTGACACAAAGAACGGTGCATATCCGGTCTGATATCATCTATCAAAATGATTCGTGAGAGACTGCTGCAGAAATGCAGCAGTTTCTTTATCGAAAGGAAGGAAACCAAATGGAAATCAAACCTTATGAAAGATCTGTTTATTATTATGAGACGGATAAAATGGCAATCGTACATCATTCCAACTATATTCGGTGGTTTGAGGAAGCCCGTGTTGACTTTTTGAAACAGATCGGTCTTCCTTTCGAAAAAATAGAAGAAAATGGATTGCTTGTTCCGGTACTTGGTGTATCTGCCAGATATCTGTTGCCATTTCGTTTTGGGGATGTCTTTCAGATACAGATTGCAGTTACCGGTTTTACAGGGGTGAAATTCAGCATTGCTTATGAAGTATGGAACAAGGAAACAGGGAAGCTGCATGTAACCGGGACTTCAGATCATGGATTTGTGGATGACAGGATGCAGCCGGTACGATTAAAACGGGATTATCCGTTCATTTATGAAGCTTTCAGACCATTTGCAAAATAGTATTGGTGTTGACATAACTTTTAAAATAAGCTAGAATAACAAATGTTATGATACGTATGTTATTCTAGCTTATTATTTTTATCATAATTTGTTGATACTAGGGTCAAAAGGTCATACGTTTCATGCTTGCATGAAAAAGTATGACTTTGAGACCCGAAAAACATGAGAATAGTTATGGAATGCAAAAGAGGTAGGGTATGGCAAGGAAAGTTAGTATTACAAAGGATATGATCAGAGATGCCGCATTTCTGATCGTACAGACAGAAGGTGCTTCGAATCTGACAGCCAGAAGACTGGCAGAGAAGGCGGGATGTTCTACACAGCCCATTTTCAGAACGTATGAAAATATGCAGCAGCTGAATCAGGAAGTATTTGAGCGAGCAATCAGTTATTTCTCTGATTTTTATAATGCCTGTCAAAAACAAAAGAGGACTGATGACAAGCCGTTTGTAGAGTTCGGTCTTGCTTATATTGATTTTGCCATGCAGGAACCGAAATTGTTTCAAACATTGTTTTTGTCAAATGAACGGTATGGCAGAAGCCTTTATGAACTGCTAAACGGCAGCACCGGTGCCTTTATGAAGGAAATGACCAAGGCAAAACAGCTTGGTGTCAGAGATCCCGGGGAACTTTTTATGAAGATGTGGATTTTCATTCATGGTGCAGCGTGTATGGCCATTACAGGAGATTATGATCTGCCTCAGACCGAAACGATCAGACTGCTCTATGAGTGTTATGAAAAAAATGCTGCTTAACAGTATTCCGTTTTCTTTCCTGAATGCCGGGAAAGGATGCCGGAAGCAAAAGGTATGACCAGAAACAGGTAGGAAACAAGGAAGAATCAGGTAGGAATCAGATGGAAAATAAAGATGTAATCAGCAGAATGGAAGAGGCCTATGCCAAAATGAGCAAGGGACATAAGAAAATTGCTTCCTATATTATGGATCACTATGAGACGGCTGTTTTTATGACAGCCGCAAAGCTTGGCAGTGAACTGGGGATCAGCGAATCAACGGTCGTGCGTTTTGCCGCCGGCCTCGGTTATGACGGATATCCGCAGTTTCAGAGTGCGCTGGAGGAGTGGGTGCGCGGAAACTGGAATACCGTGCATAAGGTGGGTATTAAGTATGGAAAAAGCTCCCAGTCTGAAATCGTGACATCGGTATTACAGGCTGATATGGAAAAAATTGCCGATACCATTCAACATCTTGATCCGGCATCATTTGAAGCAGCGGTCGATATGATTCTTTCGGCAAAGCATATTTATGTCATTGGGCTTAGAAGCTGTGAGCCGCTTGCGGGATTCTTGAGTTTTTATCTGTCCATGATACGTGGAGATGTCATACAACTGAATACCACATCCATGACGGAGCTGTTTGAACAGATGATCCGTGTCAGTGATGAGGATTGTGTGATCGGAATCAGTTTTCCGCGCTATTCCATGCGTACACTGAAGGCTTTGGAGTTCGCCAACGATAGGAATGCAAAGGTGATCACCATTACAGACAGCGTACATTCTCCCATGAATTTATATTCCTCCTGCAATCTTCTTGCGCGCAGCGATATGGTTTCTATTGTGGATTCGCTTGTTGCCCCCTTAAGTCTGATCAATGCACTTGTTGTTGCACTCTGTGTGAAGGCACCGGAGCAGGCAATCAGTAATTTAAAGGAATTGGAACGGGTATGGGGAAATTATCAGGTTTATCTGAACGATGAGATCAATTTCATTGACGATGAACCGATCCTGGATAACTCTTTGACAAAGGAATAATGCAGCATGAGCAAAATAATTGTAGTCGGTGGTGGGCCGGCCGGAATGATGGCGGCAATCAAAAGTGCTGAGAGTGGGAATCAGGTCATTTTATTGGAACAAAATGAAAAATTGGGGAAAAAGCTTTTTATCACCGGAAAGGGAAGATGTAATGTGACAAATGCCTGCGATACACAGACGTTATTGTCTCATGTGATCTCTAATCCGAAATTCCTGTATCCTGCTTTTTATGCGTTCGATTCGGATGCCTGTATGGCTTTTTTTGAACAACTTGGCGTAAAGCTGAAGGTGGAACGGGGAAACCGTGTTTTTCCTGTGAGCGATCATTCTTCCGATATTATAAAAGCACTTTCCTATGAAATGCGTCGCCTGGGTGTGGAGGTCAGGCTGCAAACAACGGTTGCCGGGCTGATCACAGAAGAGCTTATGCAAGAGGCAGCTTCGACACAAGAGAATGGGAAATGCCTCTCAGCGCAGAAAGAAAAGAAACAGAAAAAAAAATCAGCCGTCTATAAAAGCTTTTGTGAGGGAGTCGTGCTTTCTGATGGGACACAGCTTTTGGCGGATGCTGTGATTCTGGCAACGGGTGGTGTCTCTTATCCGCTTACAGGTGCAAACGGATCAGGGCTTGAGATGGCAAGCGGTGCGGGTATGCAGGTGACACCGCTTTATCCGGCACTTGTTCCGCTTAGGACAAAAGAAGCATGGGGACATGCGCTCATGGGATTGTCGCTTCGCAATGTGTCTGTCACCATCAGGCAAGGCAAAAAGAACCTATATGAAGGTTTCGGAGAAATGCTTTTTACCCATAATGGGGTAAGCGGACCGCTGATTCTGTCAGCGAGCAGTCTGCTTACCGAGAAACTGCAGAATGGTGAAATGGAACTGCTGATTGACTTAAAACCGGCGCTGGATGATGCGCAGCTTGATAAACGTCTGCTTCGTGATTTTGAAAAAATGCAAGGGAAAACAATAAAAAATGCGATGATAGCGCTTTTGCCGGGAAGATTGATCGAGCCGGTGCTCAGGCAGGCCGGTATGAATCCGGAGCAAAAGGTTGCCACAGTTTCAAAGGTGCAAAGACAATCTGTTGTGGATGCGCTCAAGCACTTGAAACTGACGGTTACCGGAACGGCTGACTTTAAGGAGGCCATTATTACGCACGGCGGGATCGCGGTGAAAGAAGTGAATCCCTCCACGATGGAAGCTAAGCGTATCAGAGCACTTTTTCCGGCAGGAGAATGTCTGGATCTGGATGCACTGACAGGAGGGTTCAATCTGCAGATTGCATGGTCGACCGGTTATCTGGCAGGAATCCATGCGGGTATGTGCAAGAAGCAAAATAAAGACTAAAAAGTGATAACGTTGTTTATTAACTGTACGGAATAGAGAGAAAAACGGGAAAAGGAGATTTTGTATGAGCTTTAATGTAGCAATTGATGGACCGGCAGGCGCAGGAAAAAGTACGATTGCCAAACAGGTCGCAAGAAAGGAAGGTTTTATTTATGTGGATACAGGAGCAATGTATCGTGCGATGGCCTATTATCTTCTGCAACAGGGAATAGATGGAAATGACAGCGAGGCAATCAGCCGGGCATGCACAGATGCAGAGATATCACTGCGGTATGAGAACGGAGAACAGGTTGTACTGTTAAACGGTGAAAATGTGAACGGTGTGATCCGCACGGAGCAGGTAAGTCGCATGGCATCCGTTTCTTCAGCGAACCCTGATGTGCGTGTCAGACTGGTTGAACTTCAGAAAAAATTAGCAAAGGTAAATGATGTGGTGATGGATGGACGAGATATCGGCACATGTGTGTTGCCGGATGCTGATGTGAAGATCTTTCTGACTGCCTCAGCGGCCGTACGGGCAAAAAGACGTTATCTGGAGCTTCATGAGAAAGGAGAAACGGCTGATCTTGCGACAATTGAGGCTGACATTATAGAGCGGGATCATCGTGATATGACCAGAGAACATTCTCCGCTGAAACAGGCAGAGGATGCCAAGCTGCTCGATTCCTCCGACATGACAATTGAGCAGGTTGTGGATGCGATCATTGCACGAATCGAGCAGGCAAAAAAGGAAAGGTAAACGGCAGTGGAAGTGATTATGGCAAAATCGGCTGGCTTTTGCTTTGGCGTAAAGCGGGCTGTTGATATGGTTTATGAACAGATTGATACCGGTAAAAAAATATACACTTACGGACCAATCATTCACAATGAAGAAGTGGTGGGAGAACTGGAGAAAAAAGGTGTGACGGTGATGAAAGAACTTAAGGAGCTGTCACAGCAGGAAAAAGGGATTGTTGTCATCCGTTCGCACGGAGTTGACAGAAAGGTTTATGAGACAATCGAAAACTCCGGTCATACAGTTGCAGATGCGACCTGTCCCTTTGTGAAAAAGATCCATACGATTGTGCAAAAGCAAAGCAGTGAAGGACGCAGAATCATCATAATCGGTAATGCCGGGCATCCCGAGGTAGAAGCAATCTGCGGCTGGTGCAAGTCTGCTCCGGTTGTTGTGGAGTCGGAGGAAGAAGCACGGCAATTTTCGGCAAATCCGGGAGAAAAATTCTGCATCGTTTCGCAAACGACATTTAACTACAATAAATTTCAAGATTTAGTTGAAATTTTCCGTGAAAAAGGTTATGATATAGTTGTTGTGAATACGATTTGTAACGCAACAGAGGAGAGACAGACTGAAGCGCGGCAGATTGCGCAGAAGGTTGATGTGATGATAGTGATAGGCGGTACTCACAGTTCTAACAGCAGAAAACTGTACGAGATCTGTAAGGCGGAATGTGAGAACACTTATTTCATACAAACACTGGAAGATTTACATTTAGAGTTACCCGAATCAGCCAGGTCGGTAGGAATTACCGCTGGGGCGTCTACCCCGAACAATATTATTGAGGAGGTTCAAAATTATGTCAGAATTAACTTTTGAACAGATGTTAGAAGAATCATTTAAAACAATTCATAATGGAGAGGTAGTCGAAGGTACAGTGATCGATGTAAAGGCTGATGAAGCTATTTTAAATATCGGATACAAGTCAGACGGTATTCTTACAAGAAACGAATACACAAATGAACCGAATGTCGATCTGACGACTGTTTTGAAACCCGGAGACAAGATGGAAGTAAAGGTCGTGAAAGTAAACGACGGTGACGGACAGGTAATCCTGTCATACAAGAGACTCGCTCTTGAAAAAGGAAATAAGAGAATTGAGGATGCTTACAATAACAAGGAAGTCCTTACAGCTAAGGTAGCACAGGTACTGGATGGCGGACTGAGCGTTGTAGTAGATGAAGTTCGTATCTTTATTCCTGCAAGCCTTGTATCTAATGTTTATGAGAAGGATCTGACCAAGTATGCAGGCCAGGAGATTGAATTCGTGATTACGGAATATAATCCGAGAAAGAGACGCTATATCGGTGACCGGAAGCAGCTTATGGTTGCAAAGAAATTAGAAGCACAGAAAGCTCTTTTTGAGAGAATCGCAGTTGGTGATGTTGTAGAAGGTACTGTTAAGAATGTGACAGATTTCGGTGTATTCATCGATCTGGGCGGCGCAGACGGTCTGCTTCATATCTCTGAGATGTCATGGGGACATGTTGAGAATCCGAAGAAGGTATTCAAGGTTGGTGATCAGGTAAAAGCGCTGATCAAAGATATTGACGGAACAAAGATTGCTCTGAGCCTGAAATTTGATGATACCAATCCGTGGAAGGATGCAGAAAGCAAATATGCAGCAGGCAGCGTGGTAACAGGTAAGGTTGCCAGAATGACAGATTTCGGTGCATTTGTTGAACTTGAGCCGGGTGTAGATGCACTGCTTCATGTTTCACAGATTTCCAAGGATCATATTGAAAAACCGTCAGATGTATTAAAAGTAGGTGATGAAGTAACAGCTAAGGTTGTTGATTTCAATGCAGAAGATAAGAAGATCAGCTTGAGCATGAAGGCACTTCTTGCTCCGGAACCAAAGGAAGAAGCAGAGGAAGCTGCAGAGACAGAGGATGCTGATGTTGTATCAGTTGATATCGATGCTGTAATCGCTGCTGAAGATGCAACAGAAGAGTAAAATATAAGCTGAATCATAATGAAAATGAAGAATAGGACTGTATGGAAATTCATACAGTCTTTTCTTTTTAGTGAGGAATTCAGAATGAGCATATACGATTATGAATATTTCAAAAGAGCAGTATACGATCTGACAAAGATCGATCTGAATGCTTATAAAGAAAAGCAGATGAAGAGGCGCATAGATACACTGATTGCAAAAAACGGCATCACGGGTTACGAGAATTATGTGCAGCTTTTAAAGACAGATTCTGTCAGATTTGAAGAATTTGTCAATTATCTGACGATCAATGTGTCGGAATTTTACCGTAATCCTGACCAGTGGGAATTCCTGGATCAGCTGGTGATTCCTGAACTTTTGCAGAAATTCGGCAGAAATCTGAAAATCTGGAGTGCGGCCTGCTCGACAGGAGATGAACCATACTCCCTTGTCATGACACTCTCGAAGCATATTCCGCTGTCGCAGATCAGGATCATCGCAACGGATATCGACAAGCAGGTGATTGAAAAAGCAAAGGCGGGATTGTATGCGGAAAAGAGTTTAAATGACCTGCCTGATGCGTTCAAACAGAAATATTTCACAAAAATCGGGAAATCCTATCAGATCAGCGATGAGATTAAAAAATGCGTGGAGTTCCGTCAGCATAATCTCTTAAAGGACCCGTATCCGTCCGACTGCCATCTGATTGTCTGCCGGAATGTGCTGATCTATTTCACGGAGGAGGCAAAGGACGAGGTCTTTCGCAAATTCAGCGAGAATATTGTGAAAGGTGGCTGTCTGTTTATCGGCAGCACGGAGCAGATTCTGAATTATAAGGATATGGGATATTATCGGAAGAATTCTTTCTTTTATGGGAAGTAAGTTTCAGATCATCATACAAGCAGATAAGCAAAATATGCTATGTGAGCGGAAAAGAAAAACATCGGTTTCTATCAGGAAAATGGAAACCGATGTTTTTTATTATTTCTCAGCAAGTGCCCCATGCGCCAGCATATCCAGAATATGCAACGCATATTTATAGAACTGCGATGGAGAACGCTTGATCTCCTCAGTGAGCAGGAAGAAACAGATTTTATCCTCGTAATCCCGCTTGAACACAGGGGTAAAAATCAGATCCCACTGTGGCAGGAATGCGCCTTCTTTTTTGGTATAACAGGTTTTTGCGGTTGCCTGTGTGCGGTAATCCTTGTCCACAAAAGAGGCAACGGATTTGTGGATGGCCGTATCCTCAGCAGGCAGATAGTAGTAATCCTTGTAGTTGCTGTAAAAATACTTCATGGTCTCGTAATAGATCGGGACTTTCAGATATCCTTCATCTTCGGAAGCGCTGAAACGACAACCGCGGCCGGAGAGAACAATCTCTTTTGGGAACGGGACAGGAAAACGAAGCTTCATCAGAACTTCCGTCTGTTCATTCCCGTCTGTATCCGTATACTTGTTGGCCAGCACCTTTACGACCTTAAATGGCTGCAGGAACATATCCGCGTAGGTCAGGATCGGAAGGAGCTGCAGCATGCCGCGCATATCGTCGGCGTTGTGCAACAGCAGAAGCTTTTCCGACTGTTCTGACAGGCTGAGCGTATAGTCCTTGTAGATCCGGATCAGCTCACCGCCGTTGTAGGTGTCCTCTCTTGTAATCCCAAGGTATGCTTCCACTGTTTTTTGTTTCACATTTTCCAGACCGAGCATTTTTTTGTAGGGCATAATCCGTTTGTAGATATCGATGCCTTCCATATCGGAAAACGGTTCCTTCAGCTTATATTGCAGACATTTCTGACGGAGATAAGGAATGTCGAAATTGTTGCCGTTATAGTGGACAAGCACCTGATGGCTTCTGCATTTTTGCAGAAAGGCAAGCAGAATATTGCGCTCCTCCGCAGGCGATTGTGCAAACCACTGGATCAGGTGAATCTGACCGTGCTCAAAAAAAATACAGCCGATCATATACAGGGAAGAAGAGCGCGCTGTAAAGCCTGTCGTCTCGATATCAACAAATAAAATATCCTCCGGCTCGGCGATCTTGTCAAGCGGATAGGTCAAAAGCTTAGGGGATAAAAGAGATTGAATTGTTTTCATTTCTGCTCCGTTCTGTTATTTGTTAAATTTCAGTACAATCAATGAGTCTTTTTATGAATACAGTACAGAAAATAGTACTTTTTTGTATTCAGTACCAAAAAAAGTACTTTCATTCATTATGTACTGATAATAGCACAAATTTGGTGAAAAAAGTAGCATTTTCGCATAAAAAATAGTATAGTAGAGGCAGGGTCTGCACAAGCTGTCGTTTTCGGGCGGATGGCTTTCATCAGACAAAAAGTAAGAGGAGAAGGAAGGAAAAATATGGCTGGAAAATTAACCTTTCACGGCGGTATCCATCCGTATGACGGCAAGGATTTAAGTAAGGATAAGCCGATTACGGATATTTTGCCGACAGGCGACCTAGTATATCCCCTGTCACAGCACATCGGAGCGCCTGCCGTACCAATTGTCCAAAAAGGAGATCATGTACTGACCGGACAGAAGATTGCAGAGGCGGGAGGTTTTGTGTCAGCGCCGATCTATGCGACGGTTTCAGGCACTGTCAAAGCGATTGAACCCCATCGTGTCGTAGTGGGGGACGCAATTCATTCCATTGTGATAGAAAATGACGGAAAATATGAGGAAGTGGACTACGGGGAGACGAAACCCTTGGAAGCGCACACCAAAGAGGAAATCTTACGCAAGATTCAGGAGGCCGGTGTGGTCGGCATGGGTGGTGCAGGCTTTCCGACGCATGTCAAGCTCTCACCGAAGGAGCCGGACAAGATCGAGTATGTGATCGTCAACTGTGCGGAGTGTGAGCCCTATCTGACAAGTGACTACCGTGTGATGATGGAGACGCCGGAGCGTATTGTCGGCGGGCTGAAATGTTCGCTGGCCCTGTTTGACAATGCAAAGGGCATTCTGGCTGTCGAGGATAATAAGCCGGATTGTATTGCAAAATTAAAGGAACTGACAAAGGATGAAGAGCGTATTACAGTGAAGACGCTCAAGACAAAATACCCGCAGGGGGCAGAGCGGCAGCTGATCTACGCGGCAACCGGGCGCGCTATCAATTGTGATATGCTGCCATCGGATGTTGGCTGTATCGTGAACAATGTCGACACGGTCTCTGCCATTTACGGCGCTGTTTTGGAGAACAAACCGCTGATGTACCGCATTGTGACGGTGACAGGAGATGCCATTGCGGATCCGCGCAATTTCCGCGTCAGGATCGGAACCAATTATCATGAGCTCGTGGAGCATGCAGGCGGCTTTGTGCAGGAGCCGGAAAAGATCGTTTCCGGCGGTCCCATGATGGGATTTGCCCTGTTTGACCTTGATGTGCCGACAACGAAAACGGCATCGGCGCTTTTATGTATGAAGAAGGATGAGGTCTCTGCTGCGGAGCCGTCTGCCTGCATCAATTGCGGCATGTGCGTGGAGGCATGTCCGGGGCGTGTCCTTCCGGCGCGGCTTGCAAAGATGGCAGAGCGTGGCGATAAGGAAGGCTTTGTGGCGATGAACGGCATGGAATGCTGTGAGTGTGGCTGCTGTAGCTTTGTATGCCCTGCAAAGCGCCCATTGACGCAGGAGATTAAGTCCATGCGTAAAATGATTCTGGCAGACAGAAGAAAGAAGTAGATGAGGAGGTTACTATGAGTGAATTGAAAAAGGTATCATCAAATCCACATGTACGTTCTTTTGTCACGACAAATAAGATCATGTTATGTGTGATTGCGGCTTTGATGCCGGCAACATGTTTCGGCATTTATAATTTTGGCCTTCGCGCCCTTTTCCATATTATCATTACAGTGCTCTCGGCAGTGGGCAGTGAGCTTGCATTTGATCTGATCTGCAAAAAGAAGATCACGATCGGTGATTTTTCGGCAGTGCTGACAGGTCTTTTGCTTGCGCTCAATCTTCCTGTTTCTGCACCTCTTTGGATTGGCGCAGTCGGTGCGGCATTTGCCATTGTTGTCGTAAAAATGCTTTTTGGCGGATTGGGACAGAACTTTATGAACCCGGCGCTTGGGGGTCGGTGTTTTCTGCTGATCTCTTTTACCTCTCTTATGACGAATTTTGACTGTGACGCTTATTCGGGAGCGACGCCCCTGGCAGCACTGAAGGCAGGAGAGCGTGTCAATGTCTACAATATGGTAATCGGTAAGACGGCCGGTACCATCGGAGAGACAAGTATGGTGGCAATCGTGCTCGGTGCCTGCTTTTTGCTTTTGCTTGGCATCATTGATCTTCGGATTCCCGGCAGTTATATTGTGTCGTTTGTGATTTTCCTTTGTCTGTTTTCCAGACATGGCATTGACCCGGATTATATTGCTGCGCATCTTTCCGGCGGCGGTCTGATGCTTGGTGCGTTTTTTATGGCGACAGATTATGTGACAAGGCCGATCACGCGGGCAGGACAATATGTCTTTGGTATTTTGCTTGGTATCATGACAGGTATTTTCCGTGTATTCGGAGCCGGTGCGGAGGGTGTTTCCTATGCGATCATCTTTGGCAATCTGCTTGTTCCTCTGATTGAAAAGATCACCTGTCCGAAACCATTTGGAAGAGGAGGGGAAAAGCGATGAAGAGTATGATGAAAGATGCCATGATCCTGTTTGTGATTACGCTTCTTGCAGGCGCGCTTCTTGGCACTGTGTATGAGGTGACAAAACAGCCGATTGCAAAGCAGCAGGAAAAAGCAAAGATTGCAGCTTACAGAGAAGTTTTTGCAAATGCAGACAGCTTTGAGGAAATTGCAATGGCGCCGGATCTTTTGCCGGATGATTTATCGGCACATGTGCAGCAGCTTGGTTATGATGCGGATATCAATGCAATTGCAGGGGCGCTTGATGCAAGTGGAAGTCTTCTTGGTTATGTCATAACTGTGACCGACCACGAAGGCTATGGCGGTGATATTCAGTTTTCCATGGGAATTACAAAGGAAGGCGTGCTCAATGGAATTTCCATTCTGAGTATATCCGAGACGGCAGGTCTTGGAATGCGGGCAGGTGAAGTGCTTGTGCCGCAGTTTGCGGGGAAACAGATCACCACATTCAGTTATACCAAAACAGGCGCAGCTTCTGAGGATCAGATTGATGCCATCAGCGGTGCGACGATCACCACAAATGCGGTTGTTGGCGGTGTGAATGCAGGAATTGCGGTTTTCACCGAATATCTGCAGCAGGCAGATACACAGTAGAAGGAGGACGGATGAGATGAAACGATGTTTGGAACGTTTATATAATGGTCTGATCAAAGAAAATCCGACCTTTGTGCTGGTGCTTGGTATGTGTCCGACGCTTGCGGTTACGACTTCTGCGAAAAACGGCATGGGCATGGGGCTGACAACAATGGTGGTTCTTGCGCTCAGCAATGCGTTTATTTCGATGCTTCGTAAGGTGATTCCCGATAAGGTGCGAATTCCTGCATTTATTGTGATCATTGCTTCTTTTGTAACGATGATGGAGCTGTTGCTTGAGGGCTTTCTGCCTTCGTTATATGATGCGCTTGGCATCTACATTCCGCTGATCGTCGTAAACTGTATTATTTTGGGACGTGCGGAGTCTTATGCATCTAAAAATCCGATTTTACCCTCTCTGTTTGACGGAATCGGCATGGGGCTCGGATTTACGTTCGCACTGACCTGTATCGGCGCTGTCAGAGAAATTCTTGGAGCCGGACAGATATTCGGCATAAACGTAATGCCGCAGGGCTACGTGCCTGTCAGCATTTTCATCATGGCACCCGGGGCTTTCTTTGTCCTTGCTATTTTGACAGCTATCCAGAATCAGATCAAGATCAATGGCGAAAAGAAGGGCAAGGACATGAGCAAGATCGGTTCCGGATGTTCGGAAGATTGTATGAATTGCGGTGAAAAGGGCTGCAGTAAGCGGTTTTATGATGCGGATGTAAAGCGGTCGGAAGAAGGAAAGGAGGCATAGCAGATGAAGACATTACTATTAATCGGTATTGGTTCGGCACTTGTCAATAATGTTGTGCTCAGTCAGTTCCTCGGACTTTGCCCTTTCCTTGGTGTTTCTAAGAAAGTCAAGACAGCAGCGGGTATGGGAACTGCAGTTATTTTTGTCATTACACTGGCATCGCTTGTATCAGCATTGATCTATCGGTTTGTTCTGGAAAAGCTTGGTATCACATATTTAAAGACAATTGTTTTTATCCTTGTGATCGCAGCGCTGGTGCAGTTTGTGGAGATGGTACTCAAGAAAAATATGGTTTCTTTGTATGAATCGCTTGGCGTTTATCTGCCGCTGATCACAACAAACTGTGCGGTACTTGGCGTTGCGCTGACCAATGTACAGAAATCCTATTCCATACTTACAAGCGTGGTAAACGGTTTTGCGACAGCAGTCGGTTTTACGATTGCTATTGTGATTCTGGCAGGACTTCGCGAGAAGATGGAATATAATGACATTCCTAAGCCGTTTCAGGGAATGCCGATTGTGCTGGTGACAGCAGGTCTGATGGCCATTGCTTTCTGTGGCTTTTCGGGACTTTTATAGGAGGTGCATCAATGGATATCATGGGAATTGTCATGGCGACGGTAGTTGTCGCGGCAGTAGGACTGTTGATCGGATTGTTTCTCGGTTTTGCCGGAATCAAATTCCGCGTAGAGGTAGATGAAAAAGAAGAGGCTGTTTTAAATGCTCTCCCCGGTAATAACTGCGGAGGATGCGGTTTTCCCGGCTGCTCGGGTCTTGCGGCTGCCATTGCAAAGGGTGAGGCTGCAGTAGGTACCTGCCCTGTGGGCGGTGATGTGGTTGCAAAGCATATCGCGCAGATTATGGGTGTGGAAGCGGGAGATGCTGTGAAAAAAGTGGCATATGTGAAGTGTCAGGGTGACTGTGACAAAACAAAACAGGATTATGATTACACAGGTGCAAAGGACTGTAATATGCTTTCGTTTGTGCCAAACGGCGGACCAAAGACATGCAACTATGGATGTCTGGGATTTGGCTCCTGCGTGAAGGCATGTCCGTTTGATGCCATTCATGTCATGGATGGTGTGGCGGTCGTGGATAAAGAGGCATGTAAAGCCTGTGGCAAATGTGTGGAGGCCTGCCCAAAGCATCTGATTGAGCTGATACCGTATGATGCCAGGTATGTTGTGGCATGCAGCTCAAAGGATAAGGGACCTGCTGTCATGAAGGGCTGCAGCGTGGGTTGTATCGGATGTAGTCTTTGCGTCAAAAATTGTCCAAACGGAGCCGTTACGGTAGAAAGCTTTTTGTCTCGTATAGATCAGGAGAAATGTGTGGGCTGTGGCGCCTGTATGGAAAAGTGTCCGAAAAAATCAATCGTAGAGCACTGATGATGAAAAGAAAGCAAATCGTTTCCTGTTTCAATTGATCGGGAATGTGCAATACTATGGTAAAACAAAATTGAGCATTGCGATTCCGGGTGCGGAATCCATAGCATAATGATAACGGAGGCAGAAATGAAAACAAGCAGTGCATGGGAAAAATACACCAAAAAGGAAATAAAGGAATTAGACCAGCTTTCAAGGTCTTATCGTAAATTCCTGGATCACGGAAAGACAGAGCGCGAATGTGTCAGAGAGATTATACAGCAGGCGGAGAGAGAAGGCTATGAGAATCTCAACGAGGCTGTTAAAAAGGGGAAAAAGCCAAAGAGCGGAGATAAATTTTATGCGGTTAATATGGAAAAGGCCGTTATTCTGTTTCAGGTAGGGAAAAAGCCGCTGGAGGAAGGACTGAATATTCTCGGTGCGCATATTGATTCTCCCAGGCTTGATATCAAGCAGAATCCGCTCTATGAGGACGGCAACTTCGCACTTTTGGATACGCATTATTACGGCGGTATCAAAAAATACCAGTGGGTTACGATTCCGCTTGCAATGCATGGTGTGATTGTCAAAAAGGATGGCACAAAGGTGCATGTCAGTATCGGAGAAGACGAGGAGGATCCGGTATTTTTCGTCTCCGATCTTCTGGTACATCTCTCTGCAGAACAGCTGGAGAAAAAGGCTTCCAAGGTGATTGAAGGGGAGGCACTTGACATCATCATCGGTAACAGACCGCTTGCGGATAAAAAGGCTGATAAAAACGAAGAGAAGAAGGAAAAGGATCCTGTCGCTGCCTATGCGATGAAACTTTTGCAGGATGCCTACGACATCGAAGAAAAAGACTTTTTGTCGGCAGAACTTGAAGTGGTTCCGGCGGGTAAGGCGAGAGAGGCAGGCATTGACCGCAGTATGGTGATCGGCTACGGACAGGATGACAGAGTGTGTGCATTCAGTTCACTTGAAGCGATGCTTGCGGTGGAAGAGGTTGACAGAACAGCCTGTTGTATTTTAGTGGACAAGGAAGAAATCGGAAGTGTCGGTGCGACGGGTATGCAGTCCCGCTTCTTTGAAAATTCGGTTGCAGAGCTGATGGCACTGACAGGGCAGTACAGTGAACTGCTTTTAAGACGGGCACTTGCCAATTCAAGAATGCTTTCCTCTGATGTGAGCAGTGCATTTGATCCGACCTATGCTTCCAGCTTTGACAAGAAAAATGTGGCCTACCTGGGACATGGTATGGTGTTCAATAAATTTACCGGTTCCAGAGGAAAATCCGGTTCCAACGATGCAAATGCGGAATACCTTGGCTTTATCCGCAAGGTGATGGAGGATGCGGGTGTGTCCTATCAGACAGCTGAACTTGGCAAGGTGGATCTGGGCGGTGGCGGAACGATTGCTTATATCTTATCCTTGTATGGCATGAATGTCATTGACTGCGGTGTGCCTGTCCTCAATATGCATGCGCCAAACGAAGTAACCTCCAAAGCAGACCTTTATGAGGCAAAGAAAGGTTATATGGCATTTTTGCTGGCATAATCCGGCAAAAACGTATGCACATATTGACTGGTTCAAAGTAATACAGGCATGTTTTAATCCACAGAAATTTAAGATGATGTACGCGTGTCGATCAGTCTGCCATCTTCTGTGATGAAAATGGCATCCACCCCGTTCATGGAAGAAATCAGTTCAATTGACCAGTCAAGACCCATGACCATACAGGTAGTGCTCAGTGCATCTGCATTGACACCTGAAGTGGTGAGGATCGTTACGCCAGACAGCTCCGTCCGGGCAGGATAGCCTGTGCGGGCATCCAGAATATGGTGATAGATTGTGCCGTCAATTTTACAATAGCGTTCATAGATTCCGCTTGTGACCACAGTGTTGCAGGCGGAATTTTTGTCGGAAGCTTCAATCACCGCGCTATATTCTCCCTTGGCTGCAAATGGTTTCTGAATACCGATGCGAAACGGGCTGCCATCCGGCTTTTCACCCAGGACAAGGATGTTGCCACCCAGGTCGATCAGGGCATTGTCAGCTTTTTCGGCAATGAGAAGCGCCTTTATTTCATCTGCGATAAAACCTTTTGCAATAAAACCAAGATCAATAGATGCCTGCGGGTCTTGGAGCCGTACCTGATTGCCTTTTATCTCCACATTCCGATAATCCACATGGGAAAGAGCGTCGGCGAGCAGAAATTTGTCCGGAAGGGATGCATTTTTATCTTCCGGGTCAAAGGACCACAGTGCCTTTACGGGTGCAATGGTAATGTCAATCCGTCCCTCTGTCATATTGCAGTAATTGAGCGCAGTATAAAGGAGCGAAACCGTCTCATCGCTGACGGTGACCCATTCGCCTCCGGCGTGGTTGATGCGGTAGACATCACTGCCTTTGGCTGTGGGACTGAGCAGCGCTTCATAAAATGCACATTTCTCCATGACGTCTTCAAGAACCTTTTGACATTGTGCTTCCCGAGACGCATCCGCGTACAGGCTGACGGTGATTGCAGTATCAAAATAAAGGCCGGTCTTAGAAAAGATGGCAGATTCCTTCCGGCATCCGGTGAGCAGACAGAGAAGAAGTGGTAAAAGTGCAAATATCTTTCGTTTCATTTGTTATATCCTCGATTTCAAAAATATTTTCAGACGCTGTTTTCTGCCTATTATAGCACAATTGTGATTTGTAATATACCGCAAATTATGCTAAAATCATGCTGAAACAGGAATGGGTTCCAAAGACTTGCAAGGCATGTAAGTGAGACAGAATAGAGGAAAAAATGAAATTATCGGATGAATTTGAAGATCAGGATGCGGCAGACAGATTGCCGCTTATCTATACAACAATCGGGATTGTGACTTTTTTTGCATTTGTGATCTGTATTGTGGTGGCACTAAACCATAAGGACACATCTGCCAAAAGAGACGTTATATCGGCACAAAACAGCCTGGAACATGTCGCAGCGTTACAGCCGGATGCTTTGGCGCAGGAGAATTCTGAGCTCGCTGCACCTTTCATCGGTCAGTCAAATCTGACAAGTGATCAGCTTGATTTTTGGAATATGTACAAGGATGATACAACGCAATATGGCAGTACCATTTCGGCAAATATGCTGACGAAGGATGAGCTTTATGAAAAAAATCTGCAAAAACTGCAGGAGGAAGAAGAAAAGAAAGCTCTGGAAGAGGATTTGACGGAAGGCGGCAAAAAGACAATGGTTGAGCGTCCTGACGGTACGCAGCAGTGGATCATGATCAATGCTTACATTGAAAAAAATACATATGATGAGATTGGATTTGTCTATGAAGAACCGGTTATGAAATATTTTCAAAACGGGACGAAACAGTCACAGATGGGAGCAGTCCTGTCGGATGACTGTGGTGATGTGAATTTTGTGTCTCTTCGAAAAGCCGGTGTGGATTTTGTGATGATCAGGGTCGGATATCGCGGATATGAAAGTGGTGTGATATCGCAGGATGCAATGTTCGAGACATATCTGCAGGCTGCAACGGATGCCGGACTTAAGGTTGGTGCCTATTTTGAGTCGCAGGCGATTTCAGAGGAAGAGGCACAACAGGAGGCTGATTATACCATCAATCTGTTGTATGAAAAGAATCTCACATATCCAGTTGTATATCGATCAGGACTCATTCCCAATGCGGTTTCGCGCGTGGAATATCTGACCAAAAGTCAGTCCAGCCAGATTGCGAATGCATTTTGTGACAAAATAACACAGGCGGGATATAGAGCAGCTGTTTACGGAGATAAATACTGGCTGCTTCGCAGAATGGATCTCACGCTCCTTGGAGCCTATGATATCTGGCTTGCGCAGGAGGGAGAAGTACCGGATTATCCCTATGCATTTTCGATGTGGCAATATGAGAATGATGCTTCCATCAGCGGTGTAGATACGGAAATACCGCTGTGTATCAGTTTTGTGGATTATTCCCGCAGATGACAGGAGAAGATATAAAACGTTTTGGCAGATGTATTTCTGAGTAAATCTGGGCATAGTCTTTCGGAGACAAGCCCTCAATATAGTTAATGGGAAATTGTTTTGTCATCCCGTGTGCGTGACAGAAGTCGGCGGCCTTGTTATATGCAATGGCTGCCGTTTTTTCGTCAGGAAACACTCCAATCTGATAGTTTCCCCTGATATGAATGTGCGTGCGATAGCGATAATTGCCAAATGTGCCCACGCGCTGTACGCCGTGATAATGGTTGATGATCTCCAGATTGGCATAGCGAAAATCAGTTTCATCTTCGTTGATAAAACGATAGTCCCTGCCTTTGACGGCATGACTTTTGATGCCATAGCGGCTGTGAATTGTGACTTGCATGCCGTAATCTGAAACAAACAGATGATTTCCGCGCTTCATGATTTTGTGCGAGGAGTAATAAAACAGATCATCTTTGTCAAATGTAAGACGCAGATCTGCAGACAGATAATAATAAAAGTAGTGTTGTTTTAAATAGATGGGAGAGGACAGGTAAATCCCATGATCGCGAAAATTCAAAAGTGTGATTACTTTTTCAAAATCCAGCAGTCTGATCTGTCCTGTCAGACTTTCTGATTCATTTTCCGGTGTGATTTTCTGTGGCACATACCAGACTTCCAGCTCGTCAATGGCATAATGATTTTTCAGGTGTAATATGGCATCTGCTTCCAAATAGGCATAGTGCGCCAAAGAAGCCTTCGAAAAGCTTCCGAGACTAATATGTTTCCCACAAAATGTGATGGAACTGCGGTAGTAGATTTGGCCGTTTTTCTTCTTTGTCTCATAGACACCGGTTCGTTTTTTCATAGGTAGATTATAGCAAATTTTCAAAAAAACCACAAATTAAGAAATATTTTTCCGCATGCTTGTATAAACTAATGAAGGAGATGTTAACAAATTGTTAGCAATCTTCATAATATAAAAACATCTTTGCAATATTTTGAAAGGAGTCATATGAAGTCGTATGAAAGGTGCGCAAGGGCGATGGCGGCAGTATTGCTTGGCTTTTTTGTATTGCTGATCGCAGAGCTTATGGAAATGAGCCTTGACGCAGATAAAATTCATACACAGGAGAAAAAAACAGAATGTACGGAATGGAATACGGAAGGAGCAAAGGAAGAAGCGAACACGGAGCGTATTGAAAAAAAACATGCAGAAAACAGGGAAGAGATGACTTATCAGACAATCTATGTGAGACAGGTACAGGAAAGCTATCACTCCGCGCCGCGCATCATCCGGCAGGAATTGATACAAAAACCGTTATTGCAGGTAAATGACGGTGAACTGGAAATATTATATCGGATTGTGCAGGCAGAAGCCGGCGGGGAAGACGATCTCGGAAAAAAGATGGTCGCAAATGTAATCATCAATCGCGTCAAGGATGATCGCTTCCCGGATACACTGGAAGAAGTGGTGTTCCAGAAAAGTGGTGGAAAGGTTCAGTTTTCCCCTACGGCAGACGGCAGATACGAAAAAGTGACTGTCACCAAAGAGACGAGAGAGGCAGTGGACGAGGCTCTGCTGGAGAAAGACCACACAAACGGAGCCCTCTATTTTGTCGCTTCCGCAAAGACATCATCCGATAAGATGAGCTGGTTTGAAAATCATCTGATCTGTAAGGGGACACATGGCGGTCATACCTTTTATCAATAAGATACCTTGCTTTCACTATTTGTTTATGGTAAAATAGGCGCGAACTTAAGAACCTAAACAAATGTGAGGTAACAGCATGGACGTATTATACAAAAGTACCAGAGGAAATGGACAGCCGGTGTCTGCTTCGAAAGCAATTTTGAAAGGACTTGCCGAAGACGGAGGGCTGTTTGTACCGGATCATATACCGGCACTGCAAAAATCCCTGAAAGAATTGTCACAGATGTCTTATCAGGAAGTTGCATATGAAGTCATGAAGGAATATCTGACCGACTTTACGGAAGAAGAATTGAAAAATTGTATTAACAGGGCATATGATGCAAAGTTTGATACGCAGGTCATTGCACCGCTCGCATATGCGGACGGCGCATATTATCTGGAGCTTTTCCATGGAGCAACGATTGCATTTAAGGATATGGCGCTCTCTATTCTGCCACATCTGATGACGACCAGTGCCAAAAAGAATCAGGTAAAAAATGAGATCGTCATCCTGACTGCTACAAGCGGTGATACCGGAAAGGCTGCTCTTGCAGGATTTGCAGATGTGGAAGGAACCAAGATTATCGTTTTTTATCCCAAGAACGGTGTCAGCAAGGTGCAGGAAAAACAGATGGTGACCCAGAAGGGTGCCAACACACATGTTGTCGGGATTCATGGCAACTTTGATGATGCGCAGACAGGTGTGAAGAAACTGTTTGCAGACAAGGAGCTTGCGGCATATATGGAGGAGAAGGGATATCAGTTCTCTTCCGCAAATTCAATTAATATCGGTCGCCTTGTACCGCAGATCGTCTATTATGTATATGCCTATGTGACACTTCTTGCGCAGGGCAAGATCACAGAGGGGCAGAAGATCAATGTGGTTGTCCCGACAGGAAATTTCGGTAATATTCTGGCTGCTTATTATGCAAAGAATATGGGAATTCCAATCGGTAAGCTGATCTGTGCATCAAATGATAACAAAGTCCTTTTTGATTTCTTTAAAAGCGGTACGTATGACAGAAACAGAGAATTTATTCTGACAAGCTCTCCATCCATGGATATATTGATCTCTTCCAATTTAGAGCGTCTGATCTATCGCATTGCCGGTGATGACAGTGAGAAAAATGCGGCATTGATGCAGCAGCTAAGCTCGTCCGGCAGATATGAGATCACAGAGGATATGAGAGAGAAGCTTTCCGATTTTGTGGGTGGATATGCGACAGAGCAGGAAACCTTTGCTAAGATCAAGTCTTTATATGAGGACTGCGGGTATGTCATTGACACGCACACTGCGGTTGCTGCGGCAGCTTATGATAAATATGCAGAGGCGACAAAGGATGATACGGTTACGTTGATCGCATCTACGGCAAGTCCGTATAAATTCGGCAGAAGCGTTATGAATGCAATTGATCCGAAATATGATGCAATGTCTGATTTTGAACTGATTGATGAGATGGAGAAGATTTCCAATGTGAAGGTTCCCCGTGCAATCGAAGAGATCAGAACCGCACCTGTTCTCCATCAAACAGTTTGCGAGAAGGATGAGATGGAAGCTGCTGTAAAGAGCTTTTTGCAGATCTGATTGAATCTATCAGATGAAGTAATTCACGATCATAAAAGAATGACGTGCCATTACCATATCGGTAAGCGACACGTCATTTTTTCTGTATTGATTCAAATTAATTCATTTCTTTCATGATGTATTTTATGAATCCAATGGTCTTTCGGAAAACGGCAGATATTCTCTGTCATCGTGGATTGGCTTGTAAGCAGGTCTGATGATCTTTCCGTTGTTGGCAAGTTCTTCCATGCGGTGTGCACTCCAGCCGACAATTCGTGCCATGGCAAAAATCGGCGTATACAATTCTTCCGGCAGATCAAGCATCTTATACACAAAGCCGGAATAGAAATCCACATTGATGCTGACACCCTTATACATCTGTCTTTCTTTGGCAATCACTTCCGGAGCAAGACGCTCTACGAGAGAGTAGAGAGCAAATTCCTTCTGGAGTCCTTTTTCCTCGGAAAGCTTCTGGACAAAGCTTTTAAAAACCTGTGCTCGCGGGTCCGATTTGGAGTAAACCGCATGACCGACACCATAGATCAGTCCTGCATGGTCAAATGCATCCTTGTGCAGTAATTTGGTCAGGTATTCTGAAACTTCTTCCTCATCTGTCCAGTCGGAAACCTCTTTCATCATATCGTCAAACATATGTACCACCTTGATGTTGGCACCACCGTGACGCGGTCCTTTTAGCGAACCGATTGCAGCTGCGATAACTGAGTAGGTGTCCGTTAAGGAACTTGTCACAACATGCGTTGTGAAAGTAGAGTTATTACCGCCGCCATGCTCCATATGAAGAACAAGGGCTACATCTAAGATTTTTGCTTCGAGAGGCGTATATTTGCTGTCCGGTCTGAGTACATGCAGGATATTCTCAGCAGTGGAAAGTCCTTCCACAGGCGGATGAATATAAAGACTTTTTCCGTCATGATAATGACTGTATGCCTGATAGCCGTAGATGGCAAGTAAAGGAAACAGACTGATCAGCTGGAGCGACTGCCGCAGGACATTTTCAAGAGAAACATCATCTGCGCGGTCATCGTAGGAGTATAGGGTCAGTACACTTCTGGCCAGTGTGTTCATCATATCACGACTCGGTGCCTTCATAATGATATCGCGTACAAAGCTTGTGGGAAGGGAACGATAGTGACTGAGCAGCTTTGTGAAATTTTTCAGCTCTTCTTCATCCGGCAGCGAATCAAAGAGCAGAAGATAGGCAACCTCTTCGAACCCAAAACGGTTATCTGCGGAGAAACCTTTGACAAGATCCTCAACATCATAGCCACGATAAAATAATCTGCCCGGGATCGGAATCTGCTTACCGTTTTCTGTTTTGTTGGCCCGTACATCTGAGATGCGGGTCAGTCCTGCAAGAACACCTTTGCCATTGATGTCACGGAGTCCGCGTTTGACCTCATATTTCGTGAAGAGCTCCTGCTCAATGATACCGGCCTCCTGGGATAGGTTTGCAAGTCTGACGATATCAGGTGTGATATCGGAAAAAATGTTATGTTCCATAAAAATACCCCTTTCTGTTCCTGCTGGTCTTAAATGTGTTCCTATAAGTATTCATCAGTTGTAAACGTTGGAATCAAAAAATGAATGAATCCTGAATAGAATGATGAAAATAGCGTGTGTAAGAATTGTAAAACTACTATACCATAGAAA
Source organism: uncultured Lachnospiraceae bacterium (assembly GCA_945949085.1). GTDB lineage: Bacteria > Bacillota > Clostridia > Lachnospirales > Lachnospiraceae > CAG-194. Next base: position 137,154 of record CAMFDJ010000005.1, read on the forward strand.
AAAATGACAACGCAAGAATGAATCTTCTCTTTTTGCTAATTTTAAGAAAGAATTTACAATATTTTTAATGAATATTCACAGAAGAAAGCTGGACAACTTGCCTGCTTACAGTTACACTTTAGTAGCATGGAACCGGGTCATACGAGCATAATTTTGTGAAATGATCTTTTGATTTGTGAAATCATACGATTTTATGAACAGTTGTACGGAAACATGACAAGTTGAGAGGAGAATATTGTATTTATGGAAGTAAAAGACATTCTAAAGCATATCGATCACACACAGCTCAAGGCATTTGCGACATGGGCGGATATGGAAAAGCTTTGCAACGAGGCAATCGAATATGGTACGGCATCCGTCTGTATACCGCCTTGCTATATCAAGAGAGTAAAGGAAAGGTTTGGCAGTAAGATCAATATTTGTACGGTTGTCGGATTCCCGCTCGGTTACAGTGTGACGGCTGCAAAGCTTGCGGAAACCAGACAGGCGATCGAGGATGGTGCATCCGAGATTGATATGGTTGTCAATATCAGCGATGTCAAAAACGGTGACTATGATAAGGTAGAACAGGAGATCATTGCCTTAAAGCAGGAATGCGGCAACAGGATTCTGAAGGTGATCATCGAGACCTGTTATTTGACGGAGGAAGAGAAGATTGCGATGTGCAAGGCAGTCACAAATGCCGGCGCCGATTATATCAAGACATCCACGGGCTTTGGAACCGGCGGGGCAACGCTTCCGGATGTTTTGCTGATGAAAGAGCATATCGGCAGTGCGGTACGGATCAAGGCTGCAGGCGGCTTGAGCAGCAGAGAAGACTTTGAAAGCTTTTTGGAGGCAGGCTGTGAGCGGATCGGTTCAAGCTCCGGCGTGGCAATGCTGACAGGTAAATAAATTATAGAGTATGCATGAGTTAATGCTTGACTTTTGGGTATCTGTCTGAGATAATCAGTATGGTGCACGGACAGTGTGCAAAACATGTTACAAAAGCCGCCTCAGGCGGTAAAAAATACATAATGCAAGGAGGACATTTTTAAAATGGCAGCAATTGATTTAACCAAGTATGGCATCACGGGAACAACTGAAATCGTTTACAATCCATCTTACGAGCAGTTGTTTGAGGAAGAGACAAAAGCAGGTCTCGAAGGCTATGAAGTAGGACAGAACACAGAGCTTG
>CAMFDJ010000006.1 GCA_945949085.1 uncultured Lachnospiraceae bacterium
CTTCTCAGCAATTCTCACCATATACAAACTGGTTGTCTGAATCGGTAAGTGTCGGTCCAACCTTGTCCTTCTCAGACAATACTGGTTCAATTCCGTTTAGTAACGTACCCCAATCTACAGCCACTTCAGGTGCATCATATCTCATGCCTCCTTCTGATGGCTTGTTATACACGTTATCGCACTTATATCTGAATTCCACATCATCGGTCAGCGTTAAGAATCCATGAGCAAATCCTCTTGGAATGAAGAACTGTCTGTGGTTTTCTGCGCTTAACTCTACCGATACCCACTGGCCATATGTAGGAGAACCTTTTCTAATATCCACAGCGACATCAATAACGTTCCCCTTTGTGCAGGAAACAAGCTTTGCCTGTGCATAGGGAGGATTCTGCCAATGAAGCCCACGAAGTGTGCCCTTCTGGGCAGAAAAGCTCATATTGTCCTGCACGAATTCTGCCTTTATTCCTAAAGCTTCATACTTAGGCTTATTATATGTCTCGGTGAAATATCCTCTGTGGTCACCGAATACGTCAGTTTCAATGATAAGCACACCTGGTATTTTTGTTTCAATAGCTTTCATTATCCTCGTACCTTCCCTTCAGCAACAGCTTTGAGATGCTGGCCGTAAGGGCTCTTTCCGTATTTTTCTGCGGACTTTAAGAGTCCAGCTTTATCAATCCATCCATACCGGAATGCAATCTCTTCAGGAGCAGAAATCTTGATACCCTGTCTCTTTTCTATCATCTGAACAAAATCCGCTGCTTCAACCAAACTATCCATAGTTCCGGTATCAAGCCATGCAAAGCCTCTGCCCAGGAGCTGCACATCCAGTTTTCCTTCGTTTAAGTACATCTCGTTCAGAGTTGTGATTTCTAGCTCTCCACGAGCAGAAGGCTTAACTTCTTTTGCTTTCTTGTCCACACCTGCCGGGTAGAAGTACAAACCAGTAACTGCATAATTGGATTTTGGATTCTTTGGTTTTTCTTCAATGGAGGTAGCCTTCCAGTTCTCATCAAAAGCAACCACACCAAAGCGCTCTGGATCTGGAACATAGTATCCGAATACTGTGGCTCTTCCATTGACTTCAGCATCTTCCACAGCAGCTTTCAGTATTTTGCTGAACCCATTTCCATAGAAGATGTTATCTCCAAGGACCATAGCACCTGCTTCCCCGGCAAGGAACTCCTCTCCGAGAATAAAAGCCTGGGCAAGTCCGTCTGGAGAAGGTTGTACCTTGTATGAAAGATTTACGCCAAACTGGCTACCATCGCCCAAAAGCGATTCAAACCTCGGAGTATCCACCGGTGTTGAGATGATAAGGATGTCCTTAATTCCTGCTAGCATCAATGTGGACAGCGGATAATAAATCATCGGCTTATCATACACAGGAAGTAATTGTTTACTTGTTACCATTGTTAAAGGATATAGCCTTGTTCCGGCTCCTCCGGCAAGAATAATACCTTTCATCACAATCCTCCAAAAGATAAAGCTATTCAAGAGCGGAAATATATTCCACAATTAATATCTCACTTAATGAATTAATGTATAATCTGTAATAATTGATAAATGATTAGTCCTTGATAGGACCAAGTATCGAACTAAAAATACTAAATTTGAGTTTCTCAGAAATACTATAGCCTAATACACTTGCGTAAATAGAATACGCAATACGCTATTTGGGTTTCAATAAATTACTTGTTCTAAGTGATATTGCTAGATCACAATAGTTTACTCTTCTTAATATCTCATTTTTAATCTTCTGATAATATATTATCTCAAGCTAACCTAAAAATAGCACTCGTATTTTTCTAGTCTCATTTACAAATAAATATATTACGATACCAACTAAGCAGCATACTCCTACATATATGTATGGATTATAGTATAGGCTAATCATTTCAAACAAATACTGTCTTATAGGAATATGTATAAACATAATTATCAACGATGATCTTCCGCACATTTGCATAATAGCACTAAGTATTTTTACCTTATTAATTGCACGCGAAATATACATTAATACACAACCGAAAATTATCGGCAAAGAAAAAGGTAACAAGAAACTTTTGTATAAAGAGTATTTCATATCCATCCTATAAGAGAATTTGTTCAGGACACTCAATATAATAAAAAATAAAGCAAGTATAGTACTTGAAATACATAAGATAATATTACCTGTTCCATCAATCTTTGACATTTGTCTCTTAAGTCGCTTTCCAACAATTATATATGAAGTAGCCAATAAGCAGACATCAGCGTTCCACGGAAAACACAGGTATAACGGGATATTCGAGGATACATCTGGAATAAACAATACAGATTCTACAATCGCCAATAAATACATGCCTATACAGGTTAAAACTTCAATTCTTTCGTTGAAATACTTCTCTAGAATGAACACAAAGCACGAAGATACAAGCAAAACAGGTAGAAACCAATATACTCCTTGGTAGATTTTCCCACCCCAAAAAAAGGACAAACACCTATAAATGATTCGTTGAATCGATAACCGTTCAATAAGAACCATAGGGATAAAATCCAAACAAATAAAATAAAACAACCAAGGAATTAGTAATCGTTTGACTTTTTTTCGTACAAAGACATTAAACTCTATTTCTTGTTTTTTCCATAAATATCCATTGATAATAAAAAATAAAGGCATATGAAACCAGAATATTATATCTGAATAGTCTATATTCGAATGTCCCAGCACAACACATATTATGAGAATACCTTTTATGATATCAATCCATTCTTCTCTTTTGAATTTCGCTTCTTCAATCATACTTATACCACTTTCTTGGTGTTTAATTTGAAATACAAGAAAAATGAAATTACACTTTCAAGTACAAAAAGCACAAATCCTAAGATGCAGAATTGGATAAAAGTGCATTCTCGAAAATCCATCAAAATAGCAATTACAATATTAATGCACAATAATACAGATGTTTTAATTACATCACTTAGATAACTTCTAAATGGTTTTTGTAAGACATTCTTCTTTAAATAAACTATCAAATATACAAATCTATAAACAACTGCAATTAATGTACCTATTGCAACACCAATCAAACCATATCGAGTAATCAATATAAGTGATAAAGCTAGATTTAATATGGCCTCCATAACGGCTCCAAAGTTCGTTTCTTTAAATTTTCCTGCTGCCAATACCAAAAATCTAAATGGCTCCCTAATACAAAAAATCATATTTGCAACCGTGATTAAAATCGCAAAAATTGGTTGATAATAATTAGCGTCATGGATATTTTGTGTATATAATGACACAAACGGAATAATAAGAATCAAGCAAGTGCCAAACATAGCAATAGTTATTGATAGATTAAAACGATTGAATTTTTCAAAATTATTTTTTAATAATTCCTTTTCTCCTTGTGCATAATACTTGCCTAACGCACTTTGATAACTGTTCGTCATTGATGAAATTATGGATCGTAGTGCAGTTATCGGCAGCAAATAAACAGTATATACACTGACATCTGTTAACGAAAGAAACAGAGTTATAACGACAATATCAGTATTTAAGTTAACAAAGTGAGCAAGATTCTGAGCAAAGCCATCCCACCGGTTTGAGATAATATACCCACTTTTTGACTTATCCGATTTCAAATAACGAAATTTCTTCTCAACAAAAAATATCAATATTATTGGCTGCAATAAAAAAGCAAAAGCTGAACACAGTTTTATTAAATGAATTGACGGGAAAACATAAATTAAAACTACTGATAGTATTAGGTTAATCAACACAGTAGCTGCTGATACAATATTGACAATGTATATCTTCTGCTGTGCCTGTAAAAGTAACTTATATGTTATCGCAAACAAGTATTGTACTAAAGTGGTAAATGATAATATATATACCAATGAACATACAAATCCAAAAGAATAGTCGGTCTTGAATATATACCCATAAACAATGCTAAGTACCACTGTGTAGATAACAAAAATAATGGCTAATTTCGTAAAAAACTTTTGACAGGAGCCGAGAATACTTTTAATCTGATTATCATCCCTATCATTTATGGGCTTATATAGTTCGGCAAGTACTACTGCACCCAACCCACCTTCCAACAGTGAAATAAAACTCAGAAATTGGGTAATTGATGATACCATTCCGTTCAACTCAGAACCAAAGGTCCCAATGATAATTCTAGGCAAAATTAGTCCAGATAACATCGTTGCGACTTGAAATATCAAAGATGTTATCAGATTTTTTTTCTTGTTCATTCTCATAATTAATAAGGATCCTTTTCTTTTGACCTGTCGTTACGTGAAATCCCACACAATCTGAACATTGGTTACAAACTGCTTGCTGGTCCTAGATATTCAGCCAAAATGAAACTATCTGCTTCTATAAACAATTTGTTGAATGCATTTAGGAGTAAAGGGAAGTATATTTTTTAGTAATAGTTTCATCTCTTTTTGGGATTGAGTTTTAATCCTATTTTTTAATTGCTCCAGATTGACTTCTTTAACTTCACTGTTTGTAAACGCGTCAGACACTAATTCTATTCTGCTATCCCAGTCCCATAAATTCTCAGCAACCTTACGGGCAACATCTCTGTATTGTAATAAATCCTTTTTGTTCTCGACATAGTAATTCATTGCTGCTATTAGTGATTTTTCATTTACAAAAGCCAATGGCCAGTAGTATGCATCCCATCTACATCTATACTCGTCAACTTTTACTAATCGCCCTACTTCTTCTGTAACAACCTCATTCATAGGTGCACAATCAGTTGCAATAACGGGCATGCCAGAAGCTAATGCCTCATACATAGTCAACCCAAGACCATCCAAAGTTGTAGGATAAACGTATACATCCCCCATATAATAAAGTCCTGGTGCACTTACTGTTTTTTCTATGACAGTAATCCCATATTTTTCAAGATTGTCAATTTTTTTACCAATCAGATCAGATAATGGTACTTGGGTATGAATAATTAGTTCGGCTTCTTCATATAATTTACCATTTATGAATGACTCAATTAGTACATCTGTTCCTTTTCGGTTTGACATTCCTGCAGAATGAAAAAAACGAACTTTTTCTGCATTGCTTTTCTTGTAATCATAAAGCTGTATATCCGTTCCCCAAGGAATGTAATAACACTGCTTAAACTTTGAAAAAACAGAATAGTGCCTTTTAGTGTTACATATCAGAAAATCATATATCGCGAAATCATCAACGGTACTCTGAGTATAGTAATCAATGTATGTTCCAATTTTTAGTTGTGGATAATTGATTTTCAAACGAATTACGCTTTTAATATCACGTTGTTCGTTAAAAAAAATGCATTCGATTTTATTATTATCTATCCATTTGGCAACATGTCTATAATCAAGGTTTGTATCGTATAACTTTTTCCCCCAAGTTACATTTTCTCTGTCCCATTTGGGGTTACCTACAGCGTACTTTTCCCCTCTGGCATATATGTACACATTATGACCTTTTTTTTCTAATAGCTCCGCATATTGCTTTGTTACATATGCAGCTCCACGTTCAAACCAAGTAGTAATAAATCCTATATTCATATGCAATTAATCAGGCAGCCCTGAATCTCCTTTCTACTAAAGAGTGTGTATTATAATTTTGTTCCAAAAACAAATTTTTCATTGGCTTTTGATGCAATCCAAAGAGGAATAATGTTCATCGTCAATATATGAATGAAAGTCGGAAAATTATACATGAAAGGGGTAAGTGCAAAAACTAATGTTAACATACCCATTACCAAAATATTTCCTTCTCCGTTTCTCCACTTCCTTTCCATTTTTTTGGATAGATAAATTGGAATTGCAGAAAAGAACGGTCCAATCACAGGGGAAAAATAATAAACCCACTGAGAAACATAAGGTAATACTGCGCCTCCGTTAAATTTTGTGCCATAAAGATAATAGTTGAAAATATCCGAAGAGTTTTCACTATCAAAAAATATATTAATCGGGCTTATATTTGCGATACCATCACCCAAAAATAACATTTCGATTTTTTCAAATAAGTTTAAATCTCTAACCTCGTATGCGAACTGAGCTTGATAAACATTATAGTAGCCGTTAGTATAGTCTTGAATCATTTGAGATAAAGATTGATATGTTAGAACATTCTTTAAATAACTAAGTACTAATGCTATACCCGCAAAACTCCCAATTACAATTCCAACAAACAAAAAGAACTTTCGTTCCTTTGGATATAATATATATAGCTGAAACAGTAATACTATCGATGATGTCAAACTAATTACCATACTTGTTGTACCAATCATCATATTTAGAACTACTATTAATGCAGACAAATAGAAATATTTCCTTTTTGCATATATGCAAGATTTTCGGAACAATCTGATAATTATATATTCGATAATAATGTATCTAGATATTTCTGCAAATACATTTGATATCCAACCAACTCCCCTAGGAAGCGAATCTATAGTAGATGTTGTATCAATGGCTAATGAACTCATGTCGTTGTTAAAAATAAAGCTATAGATATTTCTAACACCAGGAAAGGCCAAAAAAAGCAGTACGGTGAAAGCAATAATTATAAACGAGGAAATTTTTAAAGAAGCGTAATTCTTTTTTTGCATTATTTTATTAATATAATCATCATCCTCAATTCTAATTTCAGAAAAATTACGGCACGCATACAATGTATAATAGATGACAATGATTTCCATAAACATGATAATTATAGTGTTAACCATAATATCCTTATTAAATGAATATGTGTATAGACCTTGAGGATAACCTTCAATCATGACTATCAATGGAGTAACCACATAGCGGATAAACTCCATCAGCACTACAATAATAGTTACGATGGTAATATTATTGTATATTTGCAAAAACAAAATATTTACAACAGCAAAAACTAGTGGCAACACAGGCATATACAAGTACATGCCCGTTGGTTTTGAGTCAAAAACAAATATTGCGATACATACTGCTGCCAAAGATAATGACGCTCCTATCGATTTAAGCCTTAGTCCACTTGTTTTAATTGTTGTAGAATTCATACCGACATATACCTTTCTTATCATTAACCGTTATGCAATAGATGTTTAATTTTGATCTGCTATTATATCCAATACCTAATACAATCATCATAATATTAAAATATGATACTATTCTCGTATCCCTGTTTCTGTTCTTGATCCGTCTAATATTTCACAATGTGGGATTATGAATATTTCGCATCTTTTTCAAAACGACCTATTTACTTATTCATCCCGAGTAATAATCTGCTAAGCACTTTACTTCTTCTAATAATAAACTTAGATATGAATATTGGAGCTACGTAAGATATAATAGTAGCAATTAATACATATGGAGTATAACTGATACCAATTATCTTATATAAGACAATTCTCAAAAACACTAGTATTGGTCCAGACATTATAAAAATATCCATACCATACTCCCCTATTTGTGCAATGATTTCATTCTTTGCAAACTTCTCAGAGAGAATGTATATAATCATTATGCCAGAAATTGATGTAACAATACTTATCAGGCCATTCAAGTCAGTTTCATACTGATGAATCAGAACAAACGATGAAACAAATATACCCCCGGATATCAAAGCATATTTTGCTTTTACTAAATTATCATGAATGAATGTGTAAGACTTGTGACAATATATCCCCAACAAATAATAGAATAAATATAAGAATACCCATTCTATTGGTTCGATGATACTTACATATTTCCCAATAATAATCATTAGAAAACTGATTAGAAACGCACATTTTAAACCTCTATCAGATCTTATTAACCAGATAAAGATGATTGATATCATAAACAGCGCATAAAGGAACCATAGACCCGAATATGGATTATCACCTATCAACATCCTCCATATTCTTGCAATGTTGAACTCTGCGCTAGCGTATTGGGCCAATAGTATCCTAAAAGGGATATATAATATTCCCCAACAAAAATACGGCACCATCAATCTCTTGAATTTCTTCAGAGTTCTATTCAAACAATCTTGTACATCGATTGAATACTTGTCTGAAACAAAGCCCGACAAAAAAATAAACAAAGGCATGTGAAAACTATATATAATATTGAATACAGCACGCCATATATTATTCTGGATTCCTCCCTGAAGAGATGCGTCCGGGAACGCGTGACCAAGTACAACAAGGAAAATCCCAATTGCTCTAGCTACATCAATTGATGAATAGTATTGCTTCTCATTTTTTCTTATCATATAACACATCACACGCTTCTATTATTGTACTAAACATTTCCTTGTGCCCGTTTACAGCATTATCGCCACTTGTCTTCTCAGAATAGTACTTATAGACATTTTCAAGGGCTATCGAATAGTCCTCATCCGATTGGCCAGCTATTTTTTCCAAGGCTTCAGTGAACTGACAGACCTCTTTTAAGTCACAAACATATCCTGCTCGATTATCCAGATCATCCCAAGGAGTTGTTCCTCTGCTCAATACTACCTGGCATCCATTTGCTAATCCCTCTGCAATAACATGACCATAATTCTCATTCAATGTTGGGAAAAGGAAGCAATCATATTGTTGATATACGGCTCCTACTTCTGCCGGGTTTACCTTTCCACAATATCTGATATTCACATTATCGGGAGACTTGGAGATTTCTTCCTCACACGCTTTCCAGTAATCCTCAGATTCAATAGGTCCGTATATATCAAATACTGCTTTGGATTTCATCTTATTTACTGCTTGAATTGCAAAAAGCAAATTCTTTACTTCATGAATTCGAGAGATAAACATGATGCGAATTGTGCCAGCTTCCTTGGTATATTTATCTTCTCTAGCGTGAGCAACAACACCAATATTAGGCACTTCAAAAATCCTATCCTTCTTAATATGGAAGTATTTCATCAGTCCAACAATCTCATCATCACTCGTTGCATGAAAGAATACGTTATTCTTTTTATATATCCCCATCATAGAAACCAAAGCTGCGTATGGATACTTCTTATATCCTTTAAGCTTCATTCTATCCGGGCTAGCTTCTCCACGTGGAGATATTACAACGGGGATTCCCAGTTTTTCCCCAACTCTGATGGCGTTATGAATTTTATTTGGTACAAGAAGTCCCGAAAACCACATCAAATCAGCATTTACTTCTTTGATGAAATCCTCAGTTGCCTTATAGTTAAAATCTAGCTCCCCATCTTTGTGATACCTGACATGAGCAGCGCCAACATCGTACCAATCATCACCTATACCTGGGAATGGAGTAGAATCACCAAAATCGTGGTTTGCAGCTTCAATATAAAATTCAAATTCTCCTTTGAGTGCATTAACTGCATTACTGATACTTGTTACTGGACCTCCACACTTTACTGCTGGAATATAGTAGTCGTTAAATGCCAGAATTTTTTTCATTTTTTCCTCCAATAAGATTATCCATATTATTGTAAAAACTATTCAAACTGAAATAAGTCTTATGAACATCACAAACATTGTTTCTAATGCACACATACTCTTGAACAGTCATACGTAGAATTCTCTCAGCTACATCCTCGCAATTATCTGAACTGATATTGAATCCCAAGTTATATTTCATAACCATCTCACCAATGTCAGCGCCGATATTATTGATCATTGGAATTCCAAATGAAAAATAATCTAAAGATTTCATTGTCATCCCAACATACACATCGCTTTTCATTACATTCAGAGCATAATGGCATTTTGCAAAAATCTCTTTTTTCTTTTCATCATCAAAGATAACGCCATGGAAACAGACTTCACCACCTGCATTTTTTAGGCTTTCAATCATATCATCTCTTTTCTCTCCGTCGCCAATGATATGAATACGTACAGGTCTCTTTTCAGAAATCTGCTTAACAAGCGATGCAACAATATCGTAATCGATAATATTGTTGATGGACCCCAGATAACACAGTTCAACTACATCTTGAATCGAATCAAAAGAACAGTTCTCTAAATATTTTGCTTCCTTGCAAAAGTATACGGTATATATTTGTCTCAGTCCGGTATTATTAATCAGCTGGTTTTTGAATAAATTGCACTCGGCAATAACAACATCTGAATTATACAGATAACTATCTCTCAGATTTTTCCAAACGCAAAAAGGCAGCCATCCAAGCTTCTTAATTGTGCTACTAACCGGCATTGTTTCAGGCCACATATCACCTATTTCGGTAATTAGTTTAAAGCCGCTCTTGCGCTTTAATTGCGAAATCCGTCTAATTGTAGAATTGGGTGGAGCACAATGATATACTAAATCATAATTCCTCTCGGATAATAATTTCTTCACGCCATTTGCAAATTCTATATGAGACAGAATTCTTGCGATAGAAAGATTCTTTTTATATTCCCTTACCTTTATGTATTCAATATTTCCGGGATGAACAGCAACATATTTCCTTTTATTTCTGTGATCATAATCCGCAATAACAAAATCTACTTCATATCCAGCATCCTCTAGATATTTACATACATATTTTGTTCTTGTATCGTAATCATAGTTATCGTTACATGAAATTATTGCCGCTTTCTTCATCCTAGCTTACCCTTTCAAACTATTGTTACTTTTATCTTATCCAAAGCCTCATAGCAGTCTGCTACTGCTTTCTCGGCACTCTCGTCCTGAGCAATAACAAATCCCATTCTCGCACCGCTGCTAGTTACTTCCGTCACTTCCTCTCCAACACCGTGGACAATGCTGATCTGCTTCACGCCAGAAACTTTCTCAGCTTCTTCAATACCCTCTATGCTCTTAACAACACCCGCGTGTTGCTGGAAGTACCTTATCGCACTTCCTTTATTCCACTTTGGCTCAATATCTGGCTCCTCACCAAGAGCAATCTTGATGCAACATTCAACCATATTCACACCAGTGGATAGTGGAACGAGATGAGTCGTGATGCAATCACCACCAAGACGTGCGCCTAGTTCCACAATCTTCGGGCCTTCCGAAGTCACGATGATTTCTGTGTGGGATGGTCCGTTCTTAATCCCAATTGCCTTATTAGCAGCTATAGCTACTTCTTTTATCCTCTCCGCAATTTCCCTACTATGCCTTGTAGGCTGTGAATGCCCCATCTCCACATAGTGAGGTGCGCCTGTGGTGAGCTTGTCTGTAATCTGTATTACATGACAAACACCATCCACAGAAAGTGTTTCTACACTGACCTCCGGGCCACTCATATATTCTTCAACTACCACATCGCCCACTCTGGAGAATGGTCTGCAGTATTCATATGCTTCTTTTATTGTTTTCTGGTCATTTATATCCTGGACTTCGTAGATTCCACGACTGCCAGAGCTGTCGGCGGGTTTAACAATGAAAGGAACAGTGAAGTTCTTGACCGCTTCCTTGTACTCTTCTACATTTGCAACCTTATAGAACTTAGGGATTGGAACTCCTCCTGCCTGGAGCGCTTTTCTCATTTCAGCCTTGTTTGTTGCCTTGAGCGCGGTATCAGCATCAATACCGACAAGTCCCATCTCTTTGGCAACTGCCGCGACAGATCTCATCGGCATATCAGTGGCCAGAGTCATAATTCCATCAATATGATGCTTCTTAGCCGCTTCCACAATGGCTGGTGTGTCTATGGTGCTTATAACTTCTTTAATCACACCAGGAACACCAAATGCAACTGCTTCCGGATTCATATCCACAGCAATCACATCAAGACCCATTTCTTTAGCTTTTTCTATAGCCGGAAGCTGCAGAATGCTTGCTCCCAGAATCATAATTTTTTTAGACATTTGCATCCCTCATGTTCTCTACTTTTTTCTTTTCTTCTTCACTCAAGCCAGATGCATCGTTATAGACATTGTCATGAGACAAAACGGTAGCAATTGTCTTAAAGAAGATTTTCACATCGAGGATGAAAGAAATATGCTCAGCATAATAAACGTCATGCTCAAACTTTTCATTTTGTTCAACTGAGTTTCTATAATAAGCCTGGTTATAACCAGTAATACCCGGTCTTACAGCAAGTTTCTTTTTCTGATGCTCTGTGTAGATTTCCATATCATCCACTGGATCTGGTCTTGGTCCTATGAGGCTCATATCACCTATCAACACATTCAAAAGCTGAGGCAGTTCATCAATGCTAGTCTTTCTCATAAAACGCCCAACTTTTGTAACACGAGGGTCATCATCTCCGTTGTATGTAGAGCCATCTTCATTTCTTATGTCTGGAGCATTAACCATCATGCTTCTAAACTTGAACATCCTGAAGGGCTTACCGTTCTTACCGAGTCTAGGTGCGTTATAAAAGACTGGACCCTTATCATCGAAATAGATAATCGGTGCCATAATAATAATGATGGCTAATAGAAAGGGTAAGGCTATTAACCCAATCAAAAAGTCAAATAATCTCTTAAAAAATCGTGAATACATTTTTCTATCCTCACAAAACAACGGCAATAATACTTTATAGAGAGCCACACCAACTGCTGTGCCGAGTGTGTTGTTCAACACATCATCCGCTTCGCAGTAGCCCAATAGAAACAAGTATTGAGCACACTCAATAAAAGCAGATAAAAGGAAACCATACAGAATGGCTTTCCAGCCTTTATCACCGAGCAGAAACCCCAATGGGATGAACAGCAGAATATTGAGTGTAATATCCCACCAGTATCCCATCCGTATCTCCCAGAACAGCCCCTTGACTATTCTTGCTGCTCTCGGTTCTCTAGTAAAAAGAGTCATCCACAGGATAAAGAAGATATAAAGGGCTATCATTACTTTTTGTCTCTTCTCCCCCAATGGTGCTCCTTTCTCCGCTATTCTTTACTTTCTATCCTTTTCCACACCACACCACGCTTATCTCTACCTCCACACTTCATTTCCACAATTCTCTATTCCCCTCCCATCTCCCAGGAGGGAGAATATAAATAAGGGAAAGAGAGTGTGGGGATGAGTTGGTCTGGTGTGGTCAGGTGGTGTGTTTATTTTGTGGTGTGGTCTCCCACACTTCCTTATTTCATATATCCCTTAACTACTTCCTTGTAGTTCTCAATAACATACTCCACATCTTCGTCACTCAACTTCGTATGGAGAGGTAATGTGATTAGGTTGGAGTAGTAGTTTAGTGCGTTCGGGAAGTCCTTAATATCCCAACCTAACTCTCTATAAGCCGTCATCATCGGGAGAGGTTTATAGTGGACATTGCAGTTCACTCCACGCTCTGCTAATCTTACTATTATCTCCCTACGCTCTTTATCTCCTATCCCGGGCACTCTACTTAAATAGAGATGGTTAGAAGATTGGAAGTTCTCGCCACTGTGGATAAGGTGGCTCACACCCATCTCATCACACATTGCATCGTACCGCCTTATAATCTCCCCTCTCCTACTCAGCAGTCCCGGATACCTATCCAACTGCCTTAACCCAATCGCCGCCATGATGTCGGTCATGTTGCATTTATACCAAGGACCGATGATGTCATATTCCCACGCGCCGACCTGTGTCTTTGCAAGAGCGTCTTTGGACTGACCATGGAGGGAGAGAAGCTGGTACTGATGGTACATCTCATCGTTGTCTATTCCCGGTATATCTCTCCATGTACTCGCTCCACCCTCCGCAGTTGTAAAGTTCTTAACCGCATGGAATGAGAAGTCCGTAAAGTCGGCAATCTCTCCTGCCATCTTTCCATTTCTACTCGCTCCCAGCGCGTGTGCAGCGTCCGAGAAGACGAGGACTCGTCCTATGGCTTGCTGGATTCGAGCAGACAAGGAGTCTCCTTGGAGAGGAGAGAAGAGTGCCCTCTTCTTCTCCACAACCTCAAACAGCTTGTCGTAATCACAGACAATGCCACCCAGATCCACAGCCACAATGGCCTTTGTGCGGGGTGTAATCGCCTCGCCTACCTTCTCATAGTCCATCTCCACACAGTCCTTTTGACTGTCCACAAAGACTACTTTTGCACCACAGTGGATGGCGGCAGACGCACTTGCTGTGTATGTATAGGCAGGGACGATGACCTCATCACCCTCACCGATGCCACAAACACGGAAGTTCAACTCCTCCGCTGCTGTGGCAGAGTTCAAGCAAACAACCTTGCTCGTATGGCAGTATTCAGCCAGTCTCTTTTCCAGTTCCTTCGTCCTCGGCCCTGTGGTGATCCAGCCGGAGCGGAGCGCTTCCGCTACTTCATTTATTTCCAGTTCCGAAATGTCCGGTGGACTAAACGGTATTACTCTCTTTTCTGTTTTCATATACTTCACTTCTCACCTATCAAAATATTAATCATACAAAAAATTCCCCCTAATCATACACGCAGACTGATAGAGGGAATCACGTTGTCAATTCGTATTTCTTTCCCCTCGAAATCCCATGATTGACAATTGTTTTAAGCAAAATATCTGCCGTTTCAACAATATGTTACAAACCATAAAAAGTATAGCACCGCCATCATGGTGCTGTCAATGAACGAAACGCTTGTAATACAGCCCTCATCCTTCCGTTTTTCGTGCAATTCTACCGAAAACTGACCTGTCTGATGGGGATGCAAAATAATTTGTTTTCAGTCATCACGCACAACCGCTTCATATTCCTGCAAATACAGTTTCCCCTCCCGATAACTATTTTCCAGTTCTGTCTCAAATACTGCTTTCTCTGCTTTTTGCTCGCTGCCTTTCTTTTTCAGTGCCTTCAGACGATCCACCTCATCCTGATGTATCCATGCGCTCTTCCCTTCGCTGAAACGTATATGCGGTCCTTCCTCCTGCCCCATGTATCTTACAGTGCATTGTACTAATTCCAGATTTAATGCCACAAATCTGATACAATCATCAAACTCCTGCTGCACATAGGCTGCATGCATATCTTTTTTTCGTTCCTGCAAATCCTCTGATAATTGTGTTAATAACTGCGTCACAAATTCAATATTCTTACTCACAACATCAGACAATTCAAGCATCCAGTATTCCATGTGCCCGCAGTACCCCAGGATTGCAATATGCGACAGAAAGTGATTAAAAAACCGCCTATAGGCATTGGTATCATTAAAGTTTCTTTCTACCTTCAGACCGTTAAAAAAACGAATGATTGCAAAGAAATTCTTCTTGTCTCTCAGATTGCAATAGCACAGGTTTTTCATGAACTGTAAGGAAATTACGCCTTCTTTATACTGTGAAAAATAGAACCGCAGGAATGCATGCATGTCTTTTGCACTGACATTACATATGTACATAGCCTCAAAAAGCGACTCAAAGCTGTTTTTCCCTATACGAAAGATCGTTTTATTGCCCTTTTTCAGGCGCCCGTAAAACATATCCTCCAGATAATAATCCCATGCCGCCTTCTGTTCCTCTTTCTCCTTATATAAAACTTCAT
The DNA here is from genome assembly GCA_945949085.1 of uncultured Lachnospiraceae bacterium. GTDB lineage: Bacteria > Bacillota > Clostridia > Lachnospirales > Lachnospiraceae > CAG-194. Next base: position 15,328 of record CAMFDJ010000006.1, read on the forward strand.
GTATCAATTTATCCACTGCGTTTTGGGCATCTGTAATGGAAGAAGTGCCATTCGCCAATACTTTCCAGATAGTTCTGTCTATCTTTGCGTTCTTTTCCTGTCGCTTTAATATTGTGGCAGAATCCATATTTTTGCGTTTCCCATCAGGCTGTTGCAGGAACACATCATATCCGAGCAACAGGATCATGGCAATGACGCATCTGTTGTCCGCAGACTCCATACAATCATTTAGGATGTTCACACGTTCTTCCTTCTTTTCTTCTGACTCTCCCACCTGTGCTTGTAATGCGTTCACAAGACCTTGAATCGTGAAACATTCATCATAACAGACCACTTGTAACTGTTCATATGGGCTTTGCCCGATGCGAAACGTTTGATAAACATCATAGAAAAAGTGTTTGATAAACAACGTTGCTATGACGGTTTCCCGAACACTCTTTTCCCCGAAGTCTTTGTTTTCACGAAAAACGATTTTCAGCTCTGTCAAAAAGATACGAACCTTTCGAATGGATACCGCGGGCAATAAGATTTCCAGATTGAGTTCAATTCCCATAAGCTGTTCCAATTGAAATGCGTGTTCCGCCTTATGCATAATAAGCGTAATATCTTCGATTTTCAGTCCGGTCTCTGACATCTTCAGTTCATCCCACTGGTATTTGACAATATCAGCAAACTCAATTTCTGTCAGGTTCACAATGTATGGAATATATTTTTCCAGATAGTCTCTGTCAAATCCCACTTTTTCAATTTCATCACTGTCAAACTGGAATATCACATGCAACTGATCACATGCTATTTTTTCAGAGATTGCAAATATTTTTTGGATGATTTTTTCATCTGTAATACGGTCGATATCCTCAAATATGACTACGATCTTCTTATCAAGTTTTGCGAAAGCATTTCTGTAGCTTTCAAAGGATGCCGCCATGCCTGACAGATCATGAAAGAGGATCATGCCAATCAGTTCTGACCATTTGTTTTTTCCCAGAATACGCTTCATTGCATAGGAATTGTCGGGGAAGATACCATTTCTCTTAAAGACCTTTTCGATTTCTTTTACTAAAATCAGTTCTACTTCATTTAAATTGCAGGATAGCAGATCAATCTGTATCACTTCAAAATTTTTCTTTATTTCCTCATCCGTTCGCAAAAATGTGGTCAGGAATGATTTTCCCATTCCCCATCCGGCATTCACGCCCAACAAATCAATTTGCATCATGTAGTCTTTGATCCGTTGCAAATCAGCCTCACGTTCCGGATACAATTTCTTTTCTTCTTCCTTTGCCGTCTGTTTTTTTGCGCAGTGCCACAGGATCAAACAGATTTCTGCGAGCATAATGCAAAGGAAGCAGATCTCCGCTTGCGTTAGCAGGCGCATTCTTCTTCCCATTATGAACTTCATCATCAGAATACCGGACCATGTTCCCACAACTGTCAGAAGTACATTTTGATAAAAAGCCTGATTCTTGCGATTCGGATAAAGCAGCAGGATAAACAGCATAATTAAGTCCGAAAAAAATAGGCATACCAATATTCGGGGATTCAATAACTGCGTCAATAGGCACATCACAATTGCGATGGAAATGATTTTTTCTATACTCTGATTTTTTCTTTTCGTTGTCAAATTCATGCTTGGTGTCATGTCTTTTTTCACAAAAATATCCTCCCTTCTCTTCTTTCGTGGCATTTATTCTATAATAATATAAGTATTCTCATGATATCTGTAAAATCATATCATGCTCCAGCCCCCTATGCAAAGCCAAAAAAGGAGCAGCTCATCGCTGCCCCATGTATTCCGGCTTATAAGTCTCTACCACATTTGCCACCAGTTCTCTGATATTTTCCTTATTTTTATAAGCCGCCTCCATTAAGTCGTTCAGCTGTCCTAAGAATACCTCGATATCAAACGGAATCGGGCATCCGATATGTATGAGTTCATTGTTTGTCTTCTTCATGCCCTCTTCGTCCATGAGCTTCTCTTCATAGAGCTTCTCTCCCGGGCGAAGTCCTGTATAGGTAATCTTGATATCCACATCCGGTATCAGTCCGCTGCACTTGATCAGATTCTTAGCCAGATCCGCTATCTTGACAGGTTCTCCCATATCCAGCACAAAGATCTCACCGCCGTCTGCATAGGTACCGGCTTCCAGCACCAGTCCAACCGCTTCCGGTATGGTCATAAAGTACCGGATGATATCCGGATGGGTGACGGTGATCGGTCCGCCCTCTGCCAGCTGCTTCTTAAAGAGCGGGATAACGGAACCGTTGCTTCCGAGTACATTGCCAAAGCGCACGGCGACAAATTCTGTCTTCGTACTTTTCAGTGCCTGCTGCACCTGACTGTTAATTGTATCATCTTTGGTCAGATGTGTAAACAGCTGAGGAATTTCATCTGCTTTTCCTTCCTTGATCTTGGCATCAAACGCCTGAATGACCATTTCACAGAGGCGCTTGCTGGCTCCCATGATATTGGTTGGATTGACCGCCTTATCGGTACTGATCAGGACAAAGCGTTTACATCCGTGTGTCATGGCAGCAAAGGCTGTCTTGTAGGTACCGATGACATTATTCTTGATCGCCTCGCACGGGCTGTCCTCCATGAGGGGTACATGCTTATGCGCCGCTGCATGATAGACAATATCCGGACGGAACTGTTCAAACACCTGAAAGATCTTGCGGCTGTCCCTGACAGACCCGATAATGGTCTCAAGGGGCATATCCGGGTATTTCTTTTTCAGCTCAAGCTGAATGTCATAGGCATTGTTTTCATAGACATCAAAGATAATGAGCCTCTTTGGGCTATGCGCTGCAATCTGCCTGCAGAGCTCGCTTCCGATCGACCCGCCGCCACCTGTGACGAGGATCGTCTTCCCGACAATATACTGAAAGATGTCATCTGAATTAACCTTGATCGGATCACGTCCCAACAGGTCTTCTATTTCCACATGGCGGAGCTTTTTAATAGAAACATCGCCGTTCAGCATCTGATAGATACCGGGTACAATCTTCATCTCGCATCCCAGATCCTTACAGATGTTCAGTATTTCCCTCTGCTGTCTGCGGCTTGCAGACGGCATTGCCACGATGATCTGATTGATATGATATTTCTCTGCTGCCTCTAAGATGCATTCTCTGCCGCCGATAATCCTTGCGCCGCGCAGGTATTTCCCCTTCTTTGCCCTGTCATCATCGATCACACAGGCAACTCTGGCACTCAGCTCGTCCGCATGGTTGACCTCATCGATGATGAGTCTCCCCGCCTGACCGGCACCGATCAGCATGATATTGGTCATATTTTCCTGATTTTTCAGTCCGATGACATGGCGCAGGATCCTAAGCGCACGATAGCTGAAACGAGCGCCCGCAACGAAAAGCAGGAAAAAAACACCAAAGATAAAGTGATAGGAACGCGGTACATAGAACGGATCCACGATACACATGGCAACCATTTGCACAAAGACAACGATAACCGATGCCGCCACAGTCAGACAAAGCTCTCTCACGCTGACATAGGCCCACAGGCTGTCGTAAAGATGCATGCATTTGAATACTGCCCATGTGAGCAGGATGGTAAATGGAACGATGGTGAAAGCCGCATCCAGATACGGATGCGGAATGGCACCAAAACTCATGTCAAAACGAATAAATAACGCAAAAAATGCCGATAGCACGACCGCCATGGCATCATAAAATACCAGAAGTAACACTCTGGACAACTTTTCATAATCTTTTATTATGTTTTTCTTTCTCTCTGCTGTCATGAAAAAGAGCCCCCTCTATCCATCCTATAACAATTGCATATCCCCATGAAATCGCACATGCATCAGTTCCCTCAAACCTATCATGTACTTTTACTTTTTGTGACATTTTACAACATTTTTTTCATAAGACATGTGAAAGTATAGCACCAAGGTTTGGTGCTGTCAATATGTTATTGGGCTGGGGGTGGACCTGGGGGACGGAGTTTGCGGTCCATTTTTCTATTCTCATTCTGACGTTATTCTGTCACATCCTCCACTTCTCAATCACACAGGTATGCTTCTTACTCGTCTTATCATAGTTGATACCGACAAGCAGCAGATTCCCATGATATTCTTTCAGGCTCTCTACATATTTTTTGTCTTTGATCTGCGCGATTGCACCTTCCGCGGATTGGTCATATTTTAATTCTATTATCATCGCAGGTTTGTCAGAATGTTTTCTCGGAATATAAACAATATCTGCAAAGCCTGTCTCCGTTCCACTCCGGTCGGTGCAGGACAAACGTCCCCCGGACGTTTTGCACCCGGTTGGATACTCTCGAATCTTTGTATATTCCTTCATCGCATTATAGTACGCCAGTGATATGACACAACTCAATGAATTTTCGTCATTATAAGTCAGGATTGATGTGTTCTCACTGTGCGCTTCATCCAGAAGCTTTGCTACTTTCTCTCTGTCCTCTTCCCATGTTGCCTGTAGCAACCGTTCGGATTTTTCCAATGCAGCAACGACATCCTTCCAGTGTTCTCCTTCTATTGCATTACAGAATTCTCCACGTATTTCTGCATTCGGAATAAATACAGACGAGCATTCCCTGTCATACGCCAGATAGCCAAGATGCACCAAAAGCGTCATGACATCATCCTTACTGCTGAAAGTTGTCATGTCATTTTGGAACCGGTCGGGACGAATCTTAACTTTTCCTCCTGCAAGCATCTCTACAATTGCATCTTTTAACCCATCATAGTTTAGATCAATATAGATTTTCAGTGCTTCATAAGTCTCTGTCTGTGTCCAGTAGCTTGCAATTTTTTTTCGCCGAATGCTGTCTACAACAGATTTCGGATTGTAGATGTGGGGAACATCCGGGAATGTGTAACCGTCATACCAATTCTTCATCGTATCAAAATCCACAGCATATTCCTCACACAAGGACTTCACTTCCGGCTCTGTAAACCCAATAAATTCTGCGTATTTATCTGCATTCGTCATAGAATATTCATCAAACATATTTAATGCCGAATGGGTCCCATACTTCTTGATTGGCAGAATTCCCGTCATATATGCAAGGGAAACATATGCTTTATCCTTTAACAGATTTCTGATAAATTCCAGGTACTTTTTCTGATCGTTCTCATTATATTGCCGGTCTCTTAATATGCAGTCCCACTCATCGATGATAAAGATAAAACCTTCCTTCGTCTTACTGTATAGTTTATCTAATGCTACACCCAGGTTCTTTATATGTTCCGGTATGATCCCGGGAAAACTTTCACTCAGCTCCTCAATTACCTCTGCCTGAAGAAATACAATCATATCCTCTACCGAATATTCCATAACGCTTAAAAAATTCTGAATATTCAGCACAATGACATTGTACTTATTCATATACTTCCGATAATCCTGATCCTTTGCAATTTTATATGGCGCAAACAGTTCGGAAGAATCGCAGTCTTTCCCATAATAAGCAGCCAGCATATATGCTGCTATCGTTTTACCAAATCTTCTCGGACGGCTGATACAGATAAATCTTTGCTGTGTATCAATCATTTTATTTGTTTCTTTAATTAATTCCGTTTTATCAACATAAATTTCTGAATGACATGTCATTTCAAAATTATCATTCCCCGGATTCAGATATACACCCATGCTCTTCTGCCTCCCATCTGTACAACATGATATTCATTCCATTTCCCATTTTCTCTGTTATTAGTAGTATAGCTGATTTCTATTTTTGTTACAACTACAATGTCTGGGATGGGCTGGGGGTGGACCTGGGGGACGGAGGTGGACCTAGGGGACGGAGTTTGGGGTCCATTTTTCTTTATTTCTTTGCACTTTTTCGTGAACATCTTTTCATTCTCTGCTTTTATGGAGCATTTTGCACAAATATATGTGTTCTCTTTTGTTTATTTCGTACACTTTGAGACTTTTATGTCTACCAATTCTGTTGTATCATAATCATAACAAAAGGAAAGGAGGACACAAATATGGATTATATCATCAGTTTATCTGACGGTCGTTACTTCTGTGGATGGGACACTTTAGACGGTTCTATGAAGTTTAGAACGGAACGTTCATTGGCTTATCGTATGCGTCGTCCTATCGCTGCCACAACACTTCAGAAGGTTCTGGGTACCACCCATGTAGACTGTAAGATTGAGAGACTGTCCTAGGGGACGGAGTTTGAGGTCCATTATACAAAAGAGAGAAGAAAGCAGGCGGAGCGCCTGCTTTTTCTTTTTCATCACCTATACGATTGCTCATTTCATATAATCTCTCACGCTGCATTTTCTTTATCATACAGGCGCTCCAGCTCGTCCCTGCATTCCAGGAAAACTTTGCCAAGCTCCGGATCAAAATGTTCCCCCAAAGATTCTTCAATGATCGCAAATGCCTTGTCATAAGAAAATGCCTCTTTATAGCATCTTTTACTGACGAGTGCATCAAATACATCTGCAAGTGCCATGATTCTTGCTTCGATGGGGATCTGAGTCTCTGACAGACGGTTGGGATACCCTTTTCCGTTCCATTTTTCATGATGGTAGAGTGCAATATTTCTCGCAATCTCCAAAAAATCATCATCCTCTACTCCGCGCAGGATATTCTCAACGATTTTTGCACCTTCAACCGGATGTTTTTTCATTTGGGCATATTCTTCCTCTGTATATTTTCCGGGTTTGCGCAGAATCACATCGTCAATTGCAATTTTTCCCAGGTCATGCATGGGTGCAGCCTTCTCTACCAGTTGCAGGAATCTCTCGTCAAAGCCAAATCTGTCTGTATAGTTTTTTAATCTGGCAGAGAACACTTTGATGACTTCACTGGTTCTTTTGATGTGTCCGCCGGTGTTCGGATCCCTGCTTTCCACCATGTCCGCCATACCGAGCACCATCATATCCTTGATATGTAAGATATGCTCCGTCTGCTCTGCCACCTCTTTTTCCAGACCGGCATTGTATGCTTCAAGCGTATTGTAGTATTTTCTTTCCATGGTTCTGTCGATCAGCTCCAACAGATAGCCGACATGGTTCTTTCTTCCATAAGAGAGATTTCTGACCTCCAGTTGAAAATAGCTGTCATTGATTTTGAGTACCTTGTGGATCTTTTCTTCCCCGTTCCAGCTGCCCAGCATTTGTACCACTTCTCTGTATACATAGCTGTCCGAGGCAGGTATCTCCTGATCCACGTTCCAGGTTTTGATTTCCGGGAACAGTTTTTGGGCAAAATCATTTGCATTGACATAACGGAATTTATCATCTAATACAATGTAGCCGTACTCATTCATTTTTTCAATGGATCTGACGATATTAGTCTTCATATCATACATGTTGATCCGATCATAGTATTTGGTCAATAACACAATTCCGATCAGATACCCGATTGCCAAAAAGCTTATGGTAGAATGTGTGACGCGTTCCCAAATGTACAGAAAAATGATGGCAAAACCGATGATGCTCATGGTGGTCACTGTGCGGAAGGATATCTTTTTTCTCTGTTTGAAGGCATAAACCATATAGAAGAGCATAACGGCCGCATACATGACCATCATGATCGGATATAACACATGCAACGGACCGTAGGTTTTGATCAGATAGTGATAGCCGTTGCCAAAGCCCAGTTCCACATGCTTATAATAGATGCCGGATTTTCCGATTGTCATGACGAGTCCCATCAAAATGGTGGAATATAATGTCATGGCAATCGTCAACACTCGTGGGATCTTCAGATTGCACAGTCTGGTCAGCACAAGCACGGTAAGAAGCGGTGCATACACGCCACCCAGATACAGAAATTTATTCGCCCAGATTGCCATTTCCAAGCTTTCTGCAGTTGCGAGCATATATCGTCCAAGACAATTGATCGTTACAAATATCGAAAAAAGTGTAAAATCGGCATCCACTTTTTTATTCCTGATCAAAAAACTGCCCGTCATGATCATTGACAGTACAAAGACAATCAAATAAAATCCTGTTACCATGTTAGGGTTTCCCCCTTTCTCTTTCGTTTTCTGTGCCCTCTGATGGTACTGGGGGACGGAGTTTGTGGTCCATTTTTTCTGTTTCTATTGCTTTTTTCTGTTAAATCGTTTAGAATCATTTTACAATCAATCATTTCTCAAAATTTCATAAAGGAGTATATATGCCAAGAAAGCCTCGACTTCATAGTTCAGCAGGCATTTATCATATAATACTGCGTTCTGTCAATCAACATATTATTTTCGAAGAAGAATCCGATTATCAAAAGTTTCTGTACATTCTTTCCGATTGCAAAACCAAATATGATATTGATATTTTTGCCTACTGCCTAATGGATAACCATGTCCACCTCTTACTTCATTCAACTGACGATCATCTATCTTGCTTTTTTCAAAGCTTAGGTACACGATTTGTACGCTGGTATAATAACAAATATATGCGTTCTGGTCATCTTTTTCAAGATCGTTTTTACAGTTGTGCCGTTGAAAAAAAAGAGCAATACTTAAACACGCTCGTGTATATTCACAATAATCCTGTAAAAGCCAACGTCTGCCGCTATCCGTCAGAGTACCGATGGAGCAGTTTCAACTCGTTTTTCGGTGCCCAAAATCCTATTATAATTATAAATATTGACTATTCTTATAAAGTGGCCGGTTCAAAAACATCCCTGCTTCATTATTTTTCTACCATAGACACTTCATTTGAAGAAAAGTATTATTCAAATGACCATCGTCCAATATGTCATTATTTTACCGATGAAAAGGCATTGTCCGTATTCAAAGAAATTACAAATCTCACAAATACATCAGAAGTAAACATCCTAAGCAAATCAATAAGAAATCAATATATTAGACAACTGAAACAGGAAGGATTAACATACAAACAGATTTCAAGATTGATGGATGTGTCTCTCACAACCGTAAAAAGGATCTGCAAAATGGACCCCTGACTCCGTCCCCTAGGTCCACTAGTGCTCGAGCATCTTTTCGATGAATACGCCATATCCTTTGGTGGCGTCTTTGACGAATACGTGGGTGACGGCGCCGATGATCTTGCCGTTCTGGATGATGGGGCTGCCGCTCATCCCCTGCACGATTCCGCCTGTCACGGAGAGCAATCTCTCGTCAGTCACTGTCAGCAGAATTCCCTGATTATCATGGCCCCCGTCAAAGTAAAGCTGTTCAATCTCTATCTCATAAAAGTCCGGTTCTCCGTCGACATCACAGTATATCTGTGCTTTTCCTTTTTTGACTTCCTGTTTCAACGCAACCGGACAGAGGATCATATCCTCGGTCAGCCTTGTCAGAACCTTTTTTTCACTTTCCAACCTGCCAAAAATGCCGACATCCGAATTCTGCTCGATTTTCCCAAGGTAATCATTTTTCTCGAATGTCAAAATCCCGGTAAGCTGCCCCGGATGATCTGTCTCTCCCCTACTGATGGATAAAATGCTCGTTGCATAGATGCTGCCTTTGCCCAGATGCATCAGCGTTGCGGTATCCGAATCGTTGATTCCATGTCCCAGCGCTCCAAAATTTCCTTCCTCCGTCAGATAAGTCACCGTTCCGATTCCCTGCGCGCTGTCCCTGACCCAGATTCCGGCCTTATATGTTCCCGCCACATCCTTTTCCGGCGTCAGAGCCACCTCTGAGATTTCGCCGTTTCGCAGTATGGTAAAGACAAGCTCTCTGCCATCGCATTTATTGATTTCAGCAATCAGGTCTTTTTTCGAACTGATTTCTTTTCCTCCCACCTTTAAAATGTAATCGCCGCTCTGCAGGATTTCATGTGCGGGCGAATGGTCGGTCTGTCCGACTGACGGAAAGCTTCCGGTGTCAATGACAAGAACGCCTTTTGTTTTCAAGTAAATCCCCACCGGTTCTCCGCTTAAGTATAGACTTTGCGGACTGATGACTTTTACCGAAACGGATTTTACCGGCACAACACCGTACAGTTTCAGTCCCATTTGATATTGTCTGCCGCTGCTACCTTTCATGGCAAGTGTCTGTGTGACCGGCGTGGAGATTGTATCTCTGCCTCTCTCATCCCACTTTTTCCATGAGAGTACAAAATCGTCTGTCACTTCCGCCGGTTCCATCTTTTGCTCAGTTTCCTGTAAACCGGAAATGGAAATATCTGCCGATACAGGAATCCCAAAATCAATTCTCTGTTCCTCATTCTGATACAGCAAAATCGACTCGGGAATCCGCCTGACGATACACTGCTGCCACACCAAAGAGACTGCCAGACCACAAAGTGCAAGGCAAAGGCCCAGAAAGCTTCTGTATTTTTTTCGTCTGATCGTGATTTTTTTTGTATATGCAGATTCTTCCATATTTCCTGCTTCCTTTCTATATTTTGTGTATATCGTTTCGTGCCCAAAATGAGATTGTGCGTAATCCACACAGCTTACCTGCGGATGCATGAACTGCATAAGTCCTAAGCAGGCCGTGTGATTTGCCGGTACTTAGCGAGGTGTTTTCGAGCTTAGTACCGCTGCAAATCGGTCGGAGCGCGAGCGTCCTGCGTGGATTTGTGCGGGTCATGCAAGCCGCTTCACAGCATATATCGTTTCGTGCTCAAAATGAGTTTGTGCAAAAAAACGGCACATACTAAGCTGTATAGCTTAAGTATGTGCCGTTTCAAAAAATCTACATTAGTAACCTTTTGTCTTAGCTGCCAATTCTTTCAATTCTATTTTGAATAGTGGAAAAAGTCTTCTCACGAATACCAACACTTTCTGCAATATGTTCCCAATCAGAAACAGCTTCCCTGACTTCTTCCATTATATACTTACATTTTCGAGAAGATATATCCATATTTTTCCCACATTCCAACAGATCTTGTCCTCCAATCTGATCTTTTTTCCCATTCACCGTCATCTGATGCGCAGACAACCATTTATTCCCAATGTCATAAGCAAATGTCACATCGTAAGCCGGAGTCAATCTCCACTGTCCTTTTTTATCCATCAAAAAAGATATGTTTTTTACATGATCATCCTGATTGACTGCCATGACATTAAATACCATTCTTCTGAAAAACTGCTCTATATCAGTTGCCGGGAGCTGTAATCTGCGCATAATTGCCGCCGCCTGTTCGTAACTATATATTCCCGGAATGTTATAGTCTACATGTGCAATCGCTCCAAGTGTCTGCATATGCATTTTTTTACCTTTAACACGATCAAATCTTTTGGTCATAAAATGTTTTCTTCCGTTTTCTTCAAAAATACGACATTGGTTCATATGGATTCCGGCTTTTTCTGCCATCTGATAATATGCAAACTCAATCAATGTATATTCCGATTGATCCTCCCGGTCATGGTCGCCATTCTTGGTCACCCCATCGAATTTCATCAGCCAGTAATCAAAATCTTCTCCCAAATGAATCTGTCCGGAGCGTATCTCACCGGTCTTCTCATTCCACGCGATGATTGCTTTTGCTCTTGCGCCTCCTGCAGAAGTACCAAGCTGCACAAGTTGTCCATAGGCCAGTTCATCCGACATCTGCATTTTTATCGCACTTCTGTTGGTCAATATCTCTGAAGCAAACTTGACCATTTCAGAGACATGAATCGGTTCATCAATCTCTGCAAAAGGACCATTCGCAGGCACATATTCCAACGCCCCCATTCCTCTCGATCCGGTATAACAGAGCCTGTCTATGACATTAAAATCCTCCTGAGATCTCCCCTGCAATGCAAGCCATCCATCAATCACCGCATTACCAAATTTATCCGGCAAAGAATCGGCAATCATACCGGGAACGCCATGAAAAGCATCTCCTACTAAATTTGGAAATTCATATATCCTGTTTGACAACGGCATATAAATCGGAGCTACCTCAATTCCACTCTTCAAAAAATCCTTATCGTATTCAAATGAAGCATATGGTTTTTCTGCCCCCAAATGAATAATGCCAATGCGAGTCCCCCACATATATACTTCTGCCGTATTGATCATGCTTCATCCCCCCATTGAAATGTTCCATCGCCGGCTTGTGTCTTAGGCGCACGTTTTCTTGTCTTTGTTTTTTCTAAGAAAGCAGAGGGCCTCTGTGTCATATCAGGAATGAGCAAATCCATGTTTTCTGCAAGGTCAAGTGCATGTAATAATTTTATAAAATTATTTAATTGGATATCTTCTCCATGTTCAAAATTCTGGATACATCTAAGTGATACGCCGGATTTACCGGCAAGTTCTTTTTGTGTCATAGGATACGCAATCCGATAATTCTTTATCCGCTCTCCCAGTCTCTGTATCATATTTTTTGAAGTTTCTATATAAGCCATACCAGTCATCACCTCATATTTAGAATCTCTGGTTTCAAGTTCTCTATTCAGAATACCACACACAATAAAAAAGCGCAATATCATGCATATTATATATCTTTTTGTAATATAATATGCACAATTTTGCGTTTTTTCATATCCTTATATTGGTTTAAAAAACAATACCTTCTTGCGGATGCATGAACTGCATAAGTCCTAAGCAGGCCGCTTCAGATAAAAACGGTCAATACCCTTTTGTCTTAGCTGCCAATTCTTTCAATTCTTTTGCGTTTGCAAGAACAGCCTCCGTGACGGTATCGCTTCCGAGAAGTCTTGCGATCTCGCTAACTTCTCCGTCACCGTCAAGCTGCGTTACCTGCGTCTGTGTCTCATGTTCCGTCTGTCTTTTTTCAATCAGGTAATGCTGGTCAGCCATAGCAGCAATCTGTGGCAGATGGGTGATACAGATCACCTGATGCGCTCTGCCAAGTACTGCCAGTTTTTCCGAAACCTTCCACGCCGTTTTGCCGCTGATACCGGCATCAATCTCATCGAAGATCAGGCTCTCCGTCTCCTCCTGATCTGCCATGACAGCCTTAAGCGCCAGCATGATACGCGACAATTCGCCACCGCTTGCCACCTGCGCAAGAGGTTTTAAAGCTTCTCCTGCATTTAAGGAAATCATGAAACGCACCGCGTCACTACCCTCTCGTGACAAATGCTGCTGCCCTCTTTCCACCTGTGTTTCAAATGCGACATGTGCGAAATTCAGATCTGACAGCGCCTTGGTAAGTTCCTCAGAGAGCTTCTGCGCATGGGCAGTTCTGATTTCGGAAACCGTATCGCAGCAAGCGCACAGTTTCACTTCTGCAGCTTTCAGATCTGCCTGCAGTTTTTCTTTATATTGCTCAAAATTTTCAAATTTATCCAGATACGCCTGTCTGTCATCCCGATAATGCAAAATATCTTCAATGGTATTGCCGTATTTTTTCTTGAGATGATTCAAAAGATCCAGTCTGCTGATCACAAAGGCATATCGCTCTTCGTCCAGTGTCAGACCGTCCAGATAGCGCTGCAGATTTCTGATCGTCTCACGCAAAAGCTCTTCTGTCTGCAACAGACCATCCAAAGGTTCCTGTAATGTCTCATCATACGCCGCTGCGTCCTGCAGGCTTTTTCCGGCGGCAGAAATGAGCGCCGCAGCGCCTTCTCCGTCAAAGTTTTCCATGCAGGAAAGTGTTCTACCGACATTTTCTCCGATCACGCGGATATGCTCCATTTTTCGAAATTCCGCCTCGAGCGCATCGTCCTCACCGGAAACAGGGTTTGCCTCTGTAATTTCACCTACTTCAAATTGCGCAAAAGAGATTTCCCGCTCTTTTCCTGCATCTGCCTCCAGCGCCTGTTGCAACTCTTTTTCAATTTTTTTGAACTTATCGTATGCGGCAGCTAACTTTTCCTTCGGTTCTACAAGCGCCTCACCGCAATAGGCATCCAAAAGCTCTCTGTGCTTTTTCTCCTGCAAAAGCACCTGACTGTCATGCTGTCCGTGAATATTGATGAGCAGCTCCGCCGCCTCGCGCATGATCTTTGCGCTTGTCGCCTCGCCGTTGATTCTAAGCGAGCTTTTCCCCGGCATGATTCTGCGCTGCAGGGTGATGTACCCATCCTCAGTATAAATATCCAGCGCCTTTAATTTTTCTCTTGTCGTCTTGCTCTCCACAAAAAATTCCAGCTCTGCGTAGGCATATTCTGCACCGTTTCTGATGATGCTTTTATCTGCCTTGGCCCCGAGTGCCAGATGGATGGAATCGATCAGAATGGACTTCCCGGCTCCTGTTTCGCCTGTCAGAATATTCAGGTGATCCCCAAATTCTGCCTCCGACTCGTGGATCGTAGCGACATTTTTCACTTTGATTCTTTTTAACATGCTGTTACCTCTTATGTTCTCCCAGACACTTTGACGCGTTATTCCAAAAGAAGCATAATCTGTTTCATGATTTCCTTCGTATCCTCCACCGAACGAATGGCCATCATGATCGTGTCATCACCGGCAATGCTGCCGACGATCTGTGGATATTTCATCGCATCGATGGCGGCTGCGACTGCCATTGCCATACCTGATACGGTTTTTACCACTAATATATTCTGTGCCATATCCATGGAAACAAATCCTTCCTTCAGGACATTCACATATTTGGAGGAAAGATGTTTTTCATCTGCATGGAACAGGACGTATTTCTGATGTCCGCTCCCGGCAGGCACTTTGGAAAGCTTGAGCTTTTTGATATCGCGCGACACGGTTGCCTGTGTCACGGAAAAGCCCTGTTCCATGAGCAGCTTTGCAAGCTGCTGCTGCGTTTCCACGTCTCTGCTTTCAATAATTTTAATAATTGCATCCTGTCTTTTTTTACTCATGCCCATTCTCACTCATTTTTTTATGCAAAGTTTCTAAAAAGCTCACTTTTCTCATGCGCAGCAGTTTTATGAACTGGGCAGACTTTCGCATACAGATACGGTCTCCCGCCTGCAGGCGAAATGCCATGCTGCCGTCAAAGTTAACCTCCGCCTGGGATACCTGACCGTTTCTGCCGGATCCTATGACGATCTCTACCACGTCATCTGCGGAGAGCACAATGCTTCTGGCGCTTAAGGTATGTGGACAGATCGGTGTCATCACCATAAGCTGTGCCATCGGCTCCACAATCGGTCCGCCCGCCGACATGTTATAGCCGGTAGAACCGGTCGGCGTTGCGACGATCATTCCGTCCGCCTGATAGCGATTTAGGAGCTGTCCGTTGACGATGACTTCATAAGGAAGTACCATGAGCGGTCCAAAGCGGTTTACTACAATATCATTGAGCGCATGTGTGCCAAATACGGTTTTTCCTCCGCGGATGACCTCTCCGTCAAGGAGCATGCGTTTTTCCGTCTCATATTCATCTGCGATCAGCCTGTCAAGGCATAAAAACGCATCGTTTTCTTCCACCTCAGCCAGAAATCCCAGTGTGCCGAGGTTGATTCCAAGCAGCGGAATATTTGCCTCTGCCGTCTCCCGTGCCGCGCGAAGAAGTGTCCCATCACCGCCCAGCACCAAAATACAGTCTCCGCCGTCGGAAACATCCATTTCTCCGCCGGAGAGTGTCTCATCATGGAGAAGCATTTTGACGCTGCAACCTTTGCTTTCCAGATAGGTGCGGATTTTATTTGTCAGCGCAAGCTGTGGATCCTTTTTCAGATTGGTGAAAATGTAAAAATTTTTCATGAAAGTTTCCCGTGAGCAGCCTGCACTACTCCCTCAATGAGGGAAAGACATGCGTCCTGCTCTTTTCCCGTCTCTTTTTGCATATACAACAGATACTCTATATTGCCCTCCGGTCCTTTGATCGGCGAGAAATCCAGACCCAGAATCCGAAAGCCAAGTCCGGCTGCAAACAGCATGACTTTTTCTGCGACTTCCTTATGTACGTTTTCATCTGTGACAACGCCTTTCTTGCCCACTTTATCCTTGCCTGCCTCAAATTGTGGTTTGATCAGGACAACCATCTGCGCAGTTTCTTTTAAAAGCGCATACGCAGGCTCCAGAATCTTGGTCAGGGAGATAAAGGAAACGTCACAGGAGGCAAAATCGACCTGCTCGGGCAGGGAATCCTTCGTCATATAGCGGAAGTTTGTCTTTTCCATACAGACAACGCGCTCGTCATTGCGAAGCTTCCAGTCGAGCTGTCCGTGCCCGACATCCACCGCATAGACCTTTGCCGCGCCGTTTTGCAGCATACAGTCTGTAAAGCCTCCCGTGGAAGCGCCGATATCCAGGCAGGTCTTTCCCTTAAGGTCGATGGGGAACACTTTGAGCGCTTTTTCCAGCTTCAGTCCCCCTCTGCTGACATAGGGAAGTGTGTCTCCCCGCACTTCAATCTTTACTTTTTCCTCATTTACCATGGTTCCCGCTTTGTCTTCCTTCTGTCCGTCCACATAGACGATTCCCGACATCAGAATGGCTTTTGCCTTTTCCCGCGAAGGCGCAAAGCCTTGTTTTACCAGTAATACATCCAGTCTTTCTTTCATCCTGTTTCCTACAACTCTCTTTTCTGCCACTCGCATCTCGCACTAGGTAAGCGCGAGGCAGTTTTCTTGCTTTGCACCTCGCACTATGTAAGCGTCGGCATTTTCTTGCTTTGCACCTCGCACTAGGTAAGCGTCGGCATTTTCTTGCTTTGCATCTCGCACTAGGTAAGCGTCGGCAGTCCGCTTGCGCTGCACCTGTCACGTAGCGGTACTAAGGCTCGAAAGAACCGAGCCTAAGTACCGACGCTCCAGCTGGGTGCTCTGCCTCGTGCTTACCTAGTGTGCGCTGCTCGAGACATTACTCACAACTCGCTTTTCTGCCATGTTTCCATGATGCGCGCTGCAATCGTATCCGCATCAATTCCGACTTCTTTTTTCAAAAGCTCGACATTGCCGTGCTCCACATAGTCATCCGGCAGCGCGATATGCAATACCTGCACGTCCAGTTTCTGACCTGTCACATAGTCAAGCACCTTTTCACCATAACCGCCGGAAAGCACATTTTCCTCCATAGTCACAAGCAGTTTGTGGTCTTTTGCCGCATCTCTGACGGCCTCCTCGTCTATGGGTTTGACAAATCTTGCATTGACAATGGAGCAATGCGCATAGCCTTTTTCGGCAAGCTTTTTCTTAACCGTTTCCGCAGTCGCAACCATACTGCCAACTGCAAACAGCGCGATCTCACTCTCACGATAAATCCATTCTGCCTTGCCAAGTATGATCGGCGTGCGATATTCCTTCAGACCGTCATACGCTGTGCCTCTCGGATATCGGATGGCAATCGGATATCCAAAATCAACCGCAAATTTGAGCATATCGGAAAGCTCCCATTTATTCTTCGGTGCCATGATATGCATATTCGGTATGCTTGACAGGAAAGATAAATCAAAAATTCCCTGGTGTGTCTCTCCGTCGCTTCCCACAAGGCCTGCCCTGTCAATGGCAAATACGACGGGAAGGTTCTGAATACAGACATCATGAAGGATCTGATCATATGCCCGCTGGAGGAAGGAGGAATAAATCGCTACCACCGGCTTCATGCCGCCTGCTGCCAGTCCTGCGGCAAAGGTCACCGCATGCTCCTCCGCAATGCCGACATCAAAAAATCTGTCCGGATATCTGTTTTTGAAGCGCTTGAGTCCCGTTCCGTCCGGCATGGCTGCTGTGATGGCAACCACCTTTTCATCGCGCTCACCGAGCTTATTCATAACAGTCGCAAAGACGTCCGTATAGTTTGCCTTTGTCTTTTCGTTCTTGGGAAGTCCCGTCTCAATGTCGAACGGTTCTGCCCCGTGAAATCTCGCCGGGTGTCTCTCTGCCGGCTGATAGCCCTTACCCTTCTGCGTCATGACATGGATCAGGACGGCACCGCGCACGCGCCTTGCCTCATGGATGACCTTGACAAGTCCCATGATATCATGACCGTCTACAGGTCCTAAGTATTTGATTCCCATATCCTCAAAAAACATACCGGGAATCACCAGCTGTTTTAAACCGTTTTTGGCATTCTGGATCTTTTTGACAATCGGCGCACCGAACCGTGGCATCTCCAATAATCTGTAGTAAATGCTGTCCTTGAGATTCAAATATTTGGCATCCGTACGAATGGAATTGAGGTAGGTAGAAACACCGCCGACATTCTCCGAGATGGACATGTTATTATCATTCAGGATGATAATGTAATTCGTCTCAAGTCTGGCTGCATTATTGAGTGCCTCATATGCCATACCGCCTGTCAGTGATCCGTCACCGATCACCGCAACGACCGTAGAATCTCCGCCCGACAGATCCCTTGCCTTGACGAGACCGAGTCCTGCCGAAATGGACGTTGAGCTGTGTCCTGTATCAAAGCAGTCGCAGTCGCTCTCCTTGCGCTTTGGGAAACCGCTCATGCCGCCAAATTTGCGTAAGTTCTCAAATCCGTCTCTGCGTCCGGTCAGGATTTTATGCGTATAGGACTGGTGTCCCACATCCCAGACAATCTTATCCTCCGGCAAGGTAAGAGCCAGATGCAGCGCCATTGTCAGCTCTACAGCGCCGAGATTAGACCCCAAATGTCCGCCTGACTTGCTGATCTTTTCAATCAGGAAATCCCGGATCTCCTGCGCGAGTTCATCCAGCTCCTGTGGATCCACTTCCTTGATATCATTCGCTTTCGTAATTGTATCCAGTATCATTGTATATCCCCATCCTTATTTTGTCCGATTGATCAGACTCTCCACCAGCGCAGTGAGGAAAGCATGCTCTCCCGGTATCTGCGCAAGAAGTGACAATGCCTCATGCGACAGACTTGCCACATCCTCCTTTGCCTTTGTCAGGTCAGTCAGCGTGACATAGGTAGTCTTGTGATTTTTTTCATCACTTCCAATGGGTTTGCCGAGCTCCTCCATGGTACCTGTCACGTCCAGAATATCATCCTGGATCTGGAATGCAATGCCGACGTTTCTGCCGATTTTTTCCATTTTAGCCACATCACTCTGATCAGCTCCCGCTAAAATCGCACCAATCATCAGTGCCGCCTGGATCAGCGCTGCCGTCTTATTCTCATGAATGAACATAAGCTCGTCCATGGTAAGGTCTCTCTCTGCTTCTTCTGCCTCGATATCTGCCACCTGACCGCCTACCATGCCAAATACACCGCTCTTTTTTCCGAGTACCATAAGCGCCTGCTCTGCCGCTACGCTTCCCGGCTGCATGACAAAGGCCTTTGCCGCCGTCTCAAATGCCAGGTTCAAAAGTCCGTCTCCCGCCAGAATCGCCATGGCTTCCCCATACACCACATGGGTCGTTTTCATGCCTCTTCTGTATTCGTCATTGTCCATAGCCTCCAGATCATCGTGGACCAGAGAATAGGTATGGATCATCTCAAGCGCCGCCATAAAAGGCTCAATCACCGCCGTCTGTCCGCCAAACATCTCATAGGAAGCCTGCATCAGAATCGGGCGAAGTCTTTTGCCGCCTGCTTTCACGCTGTAATTCATCGCCTCAAAAACAGTCTTCTGATTGCCTTCTTCCTTTGGCAGATAACGATAGATGATTCTCTCTGCCATTTGTGTCTTTTGCGCCAGCTCTTCCTTAAAATTCATCCGTCTCTCCCTCTGCAGACAGCACCTGCACTTCCTTTTCGATTCTGTCAATCTGCTCGTTACAATATTTTACAAGTTCCATTCCGGCTTTGTAGCTTTCAAAGGAATCCGCCAGTGACATCTGCGGATCCTCCATCTTTCCGATTGTCTGCTCTAATCTTTCAAATGCTTCCTCCAGCGTCAGTTGTTCTGCCTTGTCTGTTTCTTCTGCCATCAGCTGCTTTTCTTCACTCATAATTACTCTCCTCTATCTGCTCCACGGTTGCGCGGACTGTTGCATTTTTCAAATAGATCGTCATATGGTCACCCGTATGAAGCGCTCTGCCGTCTGTGATGGCTCCGCCGCTCTCATCCGTCACGTAGGCATAACCGCTGCCAAGCCGTTTCAGTGGGGAAACAGCCGAAAGATGTGCGCTGTCAACCTGAAGCCTGTGCTTTGCCTGTGCCAGTTTTCCTTCCATCACACTGCCAAGTGTTTCCTCCATGGAAAGGATACGCATACGTTTCTCCCGTATTATGGCTGCCGGCGATAAAGCCTGCAGACGAAGCTGATATTGTCTGGTCTGCATGCGCGAAAACTGCAGCTTTCTGTCCAAAGCCTGCGCAAGCGCATCTCTGTAACCTTCCATCTGCAGAAGAAGCTGCATGATATCACACACCGCAAGCTCTGCTGCCGCTGAAGGCGTGGGCGCACGCAGATCAGCCACATAATCGATGATGGTCGTATCCGTCTCATGACCTACCGCAGAAATAATGGGAATCCTGCAGTCAAACACAGCCTGCGCCACCTCTTTTGAATTAAAAGCCCAGAGATCCTCGATACTGCCACCGCCTCTTCCGACGATCATGACATCGACATTTTGGCGTTCCAGTTCCCTGATTCCCCTGACAATGCTGGGGACTGCATACTCCCCCTGAACAATTGCCGGATACAGGATAATCTGCACATAGGGATTTCTGCGCTTCGACACCTGTATGATATCCCGGATCGCCGCTCCTGTCTGTGCAGTCACAACGCCGACGCGCTTTGCGTACCTTGGTATCTGCTGTTTATACTCAGGTGCAAACATCCCCATTTCTTCGAGTTCTCTCTTGAGCCTTTCAAACTGCTCATAGAGCGCTCCGCCGCCCGCAAGTGCAACCTGCTTTGCATAGAGCTGATATCTGCCGTCCCGCACAAAAACATCAATATTTCCTCCGGCGATGACCTGCTGACCATCCTCCATCCGAAAATCAAGGCCTCGTCTGTCCGAAGCAAACATCACACATGAAATTGCAGCCCCAACATCTTTCAGAGTGAAATAAATATGTCCTGAGCTGTGGTATTTCACATTGCTCAGTTCACCCTTAATCAAAATGGAACTGCATAAAAAATCCTGTGAGATCATATTCTTGATGTAGCTGTTTACCTGACTGACGGAATATACATTCTGTTTCATTATTTTTCTTCCTTAGGCGCAAATTTCGCCAGAACACCGTTGATAAATGCCGGCGATCCATCGGCTGCGAATTTTTTGGCCAGTTCAACCGCCTCATTGATGGAAACTGAAACCGGTATCGTTTCGTCATACAAAATCTCATAAATGGCAAGCCGTAAAATGGTAAGCTCCACCTTCCCGATTCTGCTTACCTTCCAGCCGACTGATTTTTCACCGATCTTCTGATCGATCTCATCCAGTCTGGCAACAATACTCTCAACCTTTTGTTGTATCTGCCCGCGTTCCTTCTCGGAAAGCATCTGCTGCTCCTCATCCGCAAAAAAGAGCTGTGCCTGCTCCGGAAGTTCATCCTGCATGCCGAATTCCGCACAGAATAGCAGCTGGAACGCTTTTTCTCTCAGTTTACTTCTGCTCATTTTATCTTCCTAATCCCTGCTTTATTAGTCTTCCTTCATATTGACACCGGCAATGCGGATATTGACATCCGCTACGGAAAGACCGGTCATATTCTCAATGGCTGCCTTTACCTTATTCTGTACATTCTGACAGGTCTGCGGAATATTATGTCCGTATTCGATGGTGATTGCCAGATCAACGGAAACCACACCGTCAAGCACTTCCACCTTAACACCCTTTGAAAGGTTCTTCATGCCGACCTTTGACATAAGTTCATTCGTAATATTGCCCACCATTGCAGAAACACCATCTACCTCTGTAGCCGCGAGACCTGCGATCATAGCCACAACGTCGTCCGCAATCTGCACTGCACCTGATTTCTCATCTTCCTTTAACATATAAGTACCACGTTCTGCTGCCTTTTCCATCATGTGGTTCTCCTTTCTTCCTGTTTCATAACTATTTGCGAAACGTTCAAAAACGCAGATGCGGATGTACATGCTGCATGAATCCCAAGCAGACCGTATGATTTGCCGGTACTTAGCGAGGTATTTTCGAGCTTAGTACCGCTGCAATTCATTCGGAGCGCGAGCGCTCTGCGGGGATTTGTGTGGCATGTATGTCCGCTACACAAATTTCATCGTTTCGCAATTACCTTATGAATAAATCATACTTTAGTATACCAAATATTAACTATTTTGCAAACATTATTCGAGCCAAAATGTCATCGTACACATCGATTCATTGATATTGTAGTAAAATCTATCCATCACCTTTACATAATCAAAAATCTTCTGTTCCGTCAGAAGGCTGCTCTGCATAGCCAGAAGCAGATCCCTTCCCGCACATCTGATGGTCACGTTCTGCTGACCGGTCTCATAAGCTCTGTCAAAGATGCCCCTGAGTTTCTCCGTATCATAATTTTCAAAGTATAATCCCTCATGCCTGAAATAGTTGAATCTTGTATCCGTCACAGCCGGATAATATTCCGGATGATCAATACTGTGCGTCGTCAAAAGCTCATGCTCCGTGATCAGAAAGTAGTCGTAATTGACCGGTGGTACTCTGCTGCCTGCGGCATCGCCTGTCATATCGCCTGCATCTGATACATCTGATGCGGGAGGTGTATAACTGTAGCTGGCATCTCCCCATGTCGTATCCAGATAATAGGGGATCCCGTCTACCCAGACAAGATTCCACGCATGTCCCTCTCCGTTTGCCGTTCCATGCACAACCGTCGCCGGGATTCCCAGTTCCCGGAGCAGATATTGCGTTGCCTTGGCATAACCGGCGCATACGCTTTTTCGCAGAATGAACACCGAGCAGATATTCTGGCTGTTCTCACAGCCAATCTGATACTCTGTACCATTTATGAGATATTCGTAAACAAATTTGATCTTCCCATACGTATCCAGCCCTTGCGGCAGAGCCGTGCGAAATGTTTCCACATAGGATGCAATAAATGCCTGCTTGTTTGCCACCTCAGCCTCTGTCATCTGAAAGACCGGCTGCAAAGTCATACTGATGACCTGCTCACCCAGAAGCTGCTGCAGCAGATTGTAACCGTTTGTATAAAAGATTTCGGGATGATCCCAGAGCACGAATTCAAAGAGCTTGTCTACAAGCTCTTTATCACAGGTGGAAAGCTTCTTTTCCTGCCTTGTGGTGATGGACTCGTAAATCTCCCCGTAAATCTGTTTCTCATCCTCTGTCAGCATTTCATAGTAGAACAGATAACTGCTTGTGACATTTACAGGTGTTCCCACCCCGTTCTGTTCTGTCACCGGGGCGGTCTGTCCGCTCTGTTCTACCGTCTGCACACTGCTGTCGGACGCTGCGATGCCTGTCTGCAGGGATCCACTACCGGCTTCCTTTGCGGTTTCCTCTGCCTGCCATGCTCCATCGTCGCCTGTCTGCGTTTCTTCACCAGTCACTACATCTGTCCGGTCAGAAGCAATCGACGAATACGTCTCGTCGCGGCTCTGATTTCGGCTCTGCTTGCTGCTATACGCCATTGCAAAGCAGATTGCTGCCGCAACAAGTACTGTGATAATTTGAAATTTTGAAATTCCCCATTTATGCAACATACTTTAATTCTTACCAAATTCAGCCAGTTTTAAACCTTCATTTCGATCCAGAACCATCTGTACACTCCATGCATTGACAAAGAGGAGCAATGGTCTTTCCTTCAGATCAGTCACTTTCTTCATATCGGAGGTGCCGACAAGCTTATTTAAGTCGATTCCTTCATTCTCAACCCATCTGATGTGTTCATACGGAAGCGGTTCAAGCTTGATTTCCACATTGTACTCATTTTCCAGTCTGTATTTTAACACATCAAACTGCAAAACGCCGACAACGCCGACAATGATTTCTTCCATACCGGTGTTAAATTCCTTGAAAATCTGGATGGCACCCTCCTGCGCGATCTGGTTGATGCCTTTGACAAACTGTTTCCGTTTCATGGTGTCGAGCTGTCTGACTCTTGCAAAATGCTCAGGCGCAAATGTCGGGATACCCTCATAGACAAATTGTTCCTTTGGCATACAGATCGTATCTCCGATGGAGAAAATACCCGGGTCAAACACACCGATGATATCACCGGCATAGGCTTCGTCCAGAATTTTTCTGGAATCTGCCATAATCTGCTGTGGCTGTGAAAGACGCAGCACCTTATTCCCCTGGACATGCTTAACCTCCATGCCGGCATCGAAACGGCCGGAGCAGATACGCATAAATGCCACTCTGTCTCTGTGTGCCTTATTCATATTAGCCTGAATCTTGAACACAAACGCAGAAAACTCGTTTTCTACCGGATCAATGAGCCCCTTGTCCGACATACGCGGAAGCGGTGTCTGTGTCATCTCCAAAAAGTGCTTTAAAAATACTTCCACACCAAAGTTGGTCAGAGCTGAGCCGAAAAATACAGGTGTCAGGTTTCCTTTCTGAATCTCTGAGAGATCAAATTCCGCGCTGGCACCATCCAAAAGCTCGATCTCATCCTGCAAAAGAGAAAGTGCATCCTCTCCGATCACGTCCGTAAGCTTCTGCTTATCAGACATAGGAATGACCTGTGTCTCCCCCTCTTTTGTACCTTTTTCCGTATCAGAAAAAGTAAATACAGATTCGGATTTCCTCTCATAAACGCCTTTGAAACCTTTCCCACTTCCGATTGGCCAGTTAATGGGACAGGTTGCAATTCCGAGCTCTTTCTCGATTTCGTCCAGCAGTTCAAAGGTATCATTGGCATCCCGATCCATTTTATTGATAAACGTAAAGATTGGTATTTTGCGCATGACACAGACCTTGAACAGTTTTCTTGTCTGCGCCTCCACACCTTTGCTCGCATCAATGACCATGACAGCCGAATCTGCTGCCATCAGCGTACGATACGTATCCTCCGAAAAGTCCTGATGTCCGGGCGTATCCAGGATGTTGATGCAGAAACCATCATATTCAAACTGCAGCACACTCGAGGTGACAGAGATACCTCTCTCCTTCTCAATCTCCATCCAGTCCGAAACGGCATGTCTGGCTGTCGCCTTTCCCTTGACGGAACCGGCCAGATTGATGGCTCCTCCGTACAGAAGGAATTTCTCCGTCAGTGTCGTCTTACCCGCATCAGGATGCGAAATGATTGCAAACGTCCTCCTTTTATTGATCTCGGTTTCATAGTTACTCATTACTTACTTTTCCTTCCTTCATTTTCCTTTTGTATTTCTTTTTCTTCCCGAGAATACTTATGTATTCCCATATCATTCTCAGTATTCATATTATGCCTGTTACCGGCTGAAATCACAACATGGATGTACCGGCCACATCACCTGATACACCAAGATAGTCAAGAACAGTCGCGGCAATATCGGCAAAGCTGTCCCTGGTACCAAGATTGACCCACGGCGTACTTGCCGATGCCTCTCCTGATGCATCACTCCGGTCTGATTTGTGGGCAGGCTGACCGCCACACATCACGCAGGGCGTATATTCTCTGGTGTGATCGGTTGTCTTTTGATAAGCAGGATCGCAGCCATGGTCTGCCGTAAGAATCAAAAGGTCGTCCTGTTTCATCTTTTCCAGGAATTTTGGCAGCATGGCATCAAACCGGGCAAGTGCCTTTGCATAACCGTCTATGTCTCTGCGATGCCCATACAGCATATCATAATCTACCAGATTTACAAAGCATAATCCCGAAAATTCCCGGTCAAGACATTCCAGTGTCCTTTGCATGCCCTCTGTATTGCCGGAGGTGTACATAAATTCCGTCATGCCCTGTCCCGCAAAAATATCATGTATCTTGCCAACCGCAATGACCTGCTGCCCGGCTGAGACTATGGCATCAAGCATCGTATCCTTCGGCGGCAAAATGGAAAAATCATGCCTGTGCGCGGTTCTCTGATAGTGACCGCTTTCTCCAATAAACGGTCTGGCAATCACACGTCCCACACCATGCTCTCCCGTCAGAATCTCTCTGGCAATACGGCAGTATTCGTACAATGTTTCGAGTGGTACCACATCCTCATGCGCTGCAATCTGGAAAACACTGTCCGCCGAGGTGTAGACGATCAGATTTCCTGTCTTTACATGCTCATCTCCGTAGTCTTTAATGACTTCCGTTCCGGAATACGGTCTGTTACACAGAACCCCTCTGCCCGTCCTCCTGCAAAATTCGTCCAGTATCTCCTCCGGGAATCCATTCGGATAAGTCGGGAGTGGCGCATTCGAGATGACACCTGCAATCTCCCAGTGCCCAATCGTCGTATCCTTTCCATTCGATGCTTCATGCATTCTGGCCACTCTTGCCGGCAGAGCCTCATCTTCCTTTGCATATGCCGCATAGGCAGGATGCGCTGCAATCATCTCCCTGACACCATCTATCTCAAAAAAACCAAGCTTTTTCAGATTCGGCATCGCAAAATGTGGAGATGACATACAGGAACGAAGTGTATTGACATCTATATCTCCAAATTTCTGTGCGTCCGGCATCTGACCGATACCAAAGCTGTCCAAAACGATCAAGAATACTCTCCTCATTCGAATTCCTCCTATTTCTTCCAGTTTCCAATGCTTGCAGTATGACTACAGATACTGCGCCAGCTCCTATGTTTCCAAGCGAATGACTAGCTGTCACTTTGCTCATTATAGCATATCCGGCTCTATAATCCCACTAATAATCCCACTAATTTTCTGCAACGGGCGAGATAATGATATTCTGTGGCTCCACCCCTGTCTTTCTCGACACGATATCTTCAATCTGCGCGCGCATGGCATCCGTCAGTTCATTTGCTGCTACGATCACGTCTGCCTGATCCCCTGAGATGCTTACAATCACGTTTTCAAAGCCTTTTGCCTCGAGCATGATCTGGGCGCTGCACTCCCGCTGGGTAATATCCGTCAGCGCAATCATATTGTCGACAGCCTCCTGCTTGGCAGCCTCTGACAGAGAATCCGAGTTGATGATTTCTAAAAGTGCAGCCTTATTTTTTTCTCTGGTCTGCTCTTTCAGCAGATTGGCATTCTGAATACTTCCGATTGCCGCCCCCGAAGTAAAGACTGCTTCTCCCGGTGTCTCTCCCGTATAGTCCTCCGTCACTTCTGCCGACAGATCATTTCCCACAGTATTTAGCACATCTTCACTGCCGGTTTGCACCGTTTCCTCTGCCACTCCCTCATCCAGATAGTCGCTATATACCATTTCATCATCGGAATCCATGCTGTCTATATCAGTCAGCGCATCATATTCATCCGTATCTTCCATAATCAATGCAAGCTCATCATCTGTCACATCTTCAATTTGCGGCATGGCAGCCATTTCCCCTTCTGCTGTCATCTGGCTCACAGCCGTTTCGCCTTCTGCTATCGGCTGCGTGGCCGACGCTTCATCCGTTTCTTCAAACTGTGCTGAGGTTGTAAATAAAGCCTCCTCATCCACCTGTTTGCCCATAAAATTCAAATATCCTGCAATTGCTATCATCAGTGCAAGCGCCGTTATCATCAGCTGATTCCTTTTCCAAAGTTTTTTCACCGTAAGCTCCTTTCCTTCTATGTACTATATTTTGCTACTTTAATTTTATGTTCGTCTATGCCAAATAATGCCACCAGAAGCTGCGAGATCTTTTCCCTGATTCCCGGTCTGTCTGCTCCCTGTGCCAGCACGACGATTCCCTTGACCGTCGGTGCACATCTGCGCACCACAATCGGTACCTGTCTCCCATCGCTGTTTTCATAAAAAACAACCTGCGAATCGCTCTCTGTTTCTGTTGTCTTGCTCTGCTCGCCGCTTCGCGTTTCATCGGTTGTCTGCCTGCGGTATGGTGCATTTTTTTCCAGAATCAGTTCCTCCGAGGATTGGAGCGATACGACTACACATACCTTTCCCACACCATCCATCTTCTCTAACATTTTTTCCAGATGCTGTTCATAATATGCACTGTAATAGAGGAGCGATCCGCTCTCAACAGAGGATTGTCCGTCGCAAGATGCATACTCTGAGGGTACATGGTCTGCCCCCAGACCACTACCTCCGTCCCCCCGGTCCACTAGGCCACTACCTCCGTCCCCCCGGTCCATTGTCACCTGCGTTTTTTCTGCCTTTTGCTTTTCCGCTGTCTCCAAAACAGAAGCAATGACAACAAACATGATACCGATCAAAAACAAAAGAAGATATCTGTCTTTTCCGATTTTCATGAGTTTGCCTGTCAGATCCTCAAATCCCTTCATTCATTCCATCCTCCAACATCCGGTTCATCCTTCACTTCCGTTTTTCTGTATCTTCTCTACTTGTTTTCTGATTCTCCTCATCCATCTCATTATTTTCCTGCACTGCTTCATCCTCATATAGCCCGGTGCTATCCTGCCCGGTTTCCTCTCCATAGATGCCCGCAACACCCGGTTCGGTCTCATCCCTATATAGCCCAGTGTCATCCTTACCGGCTTCTTCCCCATACATCTCCTCCACTTCATCCCGGTGGAGGCGGATGTACTGCTGCGTCGTCTCCTGCGTGATCATGCGCACTTCCTCTTCCAGCGCTCCTTCCCGCACCTTTCCCATCTCATCCTGCCATGTCTCCCACATTTCCTGCGCCTCCACAAGCATCCTTTCCCCTTCTCCTTTTGCAAGCAGGGGCAGAATCAGAATTGCCAGCAGCGTCCACTGCAAAAGGAGTCCGTAATAAGCCTCATATTTCTGATCCGGGCACAGATATAACAGCATTTTCCCTAACAGAAAAAAACAACATACTTTTTGTAAAACACTCATAGTTACCCCCGTGCAACTACCATCGTTACAGCCAGCACCATACTAAACAGCAGCAAATTACACAAATGCACCTTCAGAAGCTCCATGCCTCCCTCTCCCGCCGATGAAAACGTATCTGCCAGCCTTTTCTGCCCCAAAAGTCCGCTGCAGGCTGCGACGAGTTTCAGCGAAAACGAAAAGCAAAAAACAATCCATGCAGGTCGCAGCAAAATAAGGAACAAAATAAAAATAGCCGCCACGCCGATACAGTTTTTCATAAGACCTGCAGACGATAAAAACACTTCTGTCATGGATTCCGAGAGATCTCCGATCCCGGGTATCATCCCAATCGCTTTTTTCACGATTGTCTTTTGCATCCCCTCCGACCGGGACACCACCAGATTTTCCAGACTGCTGACAGAAATTGTCACCATCAGGCAAAGCTTCATCCCCCAGCCAAGAAGTCTCTGCATAAGGCGTAAAAGCTCCTTGATTCTTCCCTGTTCATCGAGTCCGTTCATAAGTCCGATCAAAAAACAGCTTTTGGCAAGCGGCAACAAAAGCTTTAACAATATCGTATCTACACCGATCAGAAGGATCACAAGAAGCTGATAATTTGCCGCCGCATAAACAGCGCCCTGTGACAATGCCATGGAAAGGCTGTAGGCCGGAATCAATACTGTCATGAATTGCTTCACGTCCGAAACACCCTGCATACAGTTTTCATACAGCGATTCATAGCTGCGCAGCAAAACCAGCATAATCACCAGATAGATCATGTAATAGGCCATATCCGCCACCTGCCTATTTTTGACAACACCGGAAAGATATTGCAGGAAAACAGCGGTAAGTGCCAGAATCAACAGGCCGATAAGCAGTGTCTTGCTTTGACTGATTCCCGGCAAGAGCCACTGCCGGGAACACTCCTTCAGCTGTCTCAAAGCATTATCAAAGTTACCTGCAGCAAACTCAGCTATCATCTGTGAAAAACTGATCTGATTGCTGCCGATCAGCTGATCAACCATTTGCTCTGTTTTTGAAAAATCAAATTGCGCCCACAATGTCTCATTCATGTGCCATACCCCGCTATTGTCTCAAGGAGCGTTAACAGAATCGGCATTCCAAGCAAAAGAACCGACACCTTACCACAGATCTCAATCTGTCTTGCGATCAGACCGTTTCCGGTCTCCCTGCACAGATCCGCCGCAAATTCGCAAAGATAAGTAATGCCCAGGGCTTTCCACAAAAGTTTCATATAGATACCATTTACATCTGCCATGACTGTTTTTAATTGCTCCATCAAAACTTTGAGATTCGAAAGTTCGGACAAGATCGATAGTGCAATCAAAATACCGGCCGCAATACCAACCCACCGTCCCCATTCACTTTTCACCTGCCCGAGGGCAAGTGTGACAATTGCCGCCACGATCGCAGTCAGGGCAAGCTTGCAGACATCCATCTCTATCCTCCCAGCTCAAAGAGCTTTTGTACTGTCTCAAACAGATCACTGATATAGGGGACAAGCCATGTAAGGACCAGTACAAGTCCGGCCAGTCCCACAAAAAAAGAGTATTCTTCTCTTCCGCTGTTTTTTAAAATCTGGCAAAGAATAGTGACCAGAATACCCACCGCCGCCATTTTAAACAAAAGCGCAACACTCATGCGTTTTCTTCCTCCCTAAAACAAGAGTACACAGATGAAAATCCCGGACAGGATTCCCAGACTGCGGTAAAGCTTGCACTTTTCTTCCCTCTCCCGTGTCAGTGCAGTCACTCTCTTTGACAATTCCGATTCATATTGCCGTATCACCGCCCCCTGTGACGCGGCCGAGGCAAAGCCGCTTTGATCCATGCAATGCAAAAATTCCTCAAGATCTTTTCCCCCAAGCACCTTTTTCATCTGTCTGCCCTGCGTCTGCCAGATGGTGACAAGCTCTTCCGGGCTGAAAAGATCAAGCTGTCTTGCAACCTCTTCCAAAAAGGTCTTATAACTTCCTTCCATACGCTGCGCTGTCCTTGCGATTGCTTCAGATAGCGGCAATTTTTCCAGTGTGATCATTTCCTGTATGTAATGCATCATATTCCTGATATTTGACAACGTTTCTATTCTGCCCCTGTACTCATTGACGTAGGAGTAACCGATCCCAATGCAACCGGACAAAATCAGCAAAAAACCAATCCATTTCATAGCACTTCTCCTTTTTCATTGATTACTGTCGCTCTTTTTTCCTGCGACAAAACCACAAAACGCCGAAAAACCCTTGCCGTAAAAAGCGGTTTCAGATAGTCCTTCTCCTGCAGACTGCCCAAGTCATCCCCATGCACTGTGGCAAGAATCGTAATACCGCAATGCGCCATAAGCAGCAGCGTGTCCACATCCTGTGCAGTTGCAATCTCATCTATCGCAATCACCTTAGGTGACATCGACCGAAGCAGCATTTCCATTCCACTCACCTTTGGACAACCATCGAGAACGTCGGTACGCATTCCCACATCATTCTGCGGTCTGCCAAAATAACTTCCTGCGATCTCGCTCCTTTCATCGACCACACCGACTGTCTGTGGATATCGCTTTCCGGTCCCGTCCGATATCTGCCTGATCATATCGCGCAAGATTGTTGTCTTGCCACACGCCGGCGGTGCGACTACCATGGTACTGTGCCATCTTTTTCCTGTCCCATCGTAGATTTTGTCCATGACATGGTCTGCACATCCCTTTCTCTCATGTGAAATGCGAAGATTCAGGAAACAAATATTCCTTATGCTTAGCACCTTTCCCCGATCGGATAGGACCTGCCCTGCCACGCCAACCCTGTGTCCGCCGGGGGCAGTCAGAAATCCCTTCTTAAGCTCATCCTCATACGCATAAGGTGAATACCTGCAGATATGATGAAATATCTGTTCCATTTGCCTTTGTGCAAAACAAAGCACGTCATCCCTGCCTACAGGAACCATTCCTGTCACCGCTATCTCTTCTCCCTTTGCCGATAGCACATATTCTTTTCTGCCTCTCATCAGAAAAACCGGCTGGTCGCAGCGCATTCGAATCTCTGTCAGTGTATCTGCTTTTTTCACTGCCGGCTCCATAACAGATCGGATTTCCCCCGGAAAAAGTTGCAGAATACTATCACTTTTCATACTTGTCTCACCTCTCTTAACTCAATATATGAAAGTCAGACAAACTTATGACAGGAGTTTTTGTTCTGATAAAAAAACAATCTGACCTCTTTACTTTTTTCTGTTTTATGGTAAGATA
The DNA here is from genome assembly GCA_945949085.1 of uncultured Lachnospiraceae bacterium. Taxonomy (GTDB): domain Bacteria; phylum Bacillota; class Clostridia; order Lachnospirales; family Lachnospiraceae; genus CAG-194. The sequence continues at coordinate 47,040 of CAMFDJ010000006.1, forward strand.
AAGATAAATCAATAATAATTACTATTATTAAATCATAAATATCTAATCCCAAATATCATGATAAGGAGGACTGATCTATGGCACAGACAAATGAAGCACAAGTAAACAATCTGGTAAATCTGCTGGACGGATATGCAGAAAAGGGCGGACATCATTTAAATGTCAATGTTTTGAACCGTGAGACATTACTGGACGCACAGGCACATCCTGAAAATTACCCGCAGCTTACGATTCGCGTATCAGGTTACGCTGTTAATTTCGTAAAACTGACGCCGGAGCAGCAGGCAGATGTCATCAGCAGAACATTCCATGGTGGACTGTAAGATTTTCTGACCGCTTCCCGGTTACGAGTTTTGTGAAGTGACTTGTAACATGCTGATCGAATCAACGATAACGCAAAAAAATGGTTTCCCGGATGGGAAACCATTTTTTGATTCAGCCTTCGCTCTGCTGCTATACACTACTGCTATATTTTGTTGTGTCTATGCTTGTTTGCATCTGCATCTCGGCTACCGATGCAGCTCTTCTGTCCTTTGATCCATATCTGTTATTACTCAGCTGCCTTGGCCGCATCCTCCGACTCGGATTTGGCCCCTGCGTTGTTATCTGCTCCGCTCTCGGCCGTAGCTTCTTCCTCTGCTGCTTCCTGCTGCGATCCTGCCGCACTTTGCTCCTGCTTCATCTGAATCTCCTGCAGGACAAACGGATCATCAATATGTAACATCAGCATCTCTATCTGTTCCTTATAGCGATCCATCTCCTTGCGGAGCTGCTGATTCTTATCCCGAAAGCTTTCAGCCGCTTCATTCAGCTGTTGTTCATACAGATTTTTCATCTTTTCCAGTTCAATGGAATGATCGTTTTTCAGAGCCTCAATCTCTTCGTCCTTCTCTTTGACGATTGCTTCCTTCTCCTGATCCTTCTCTTCTGCAAGCGCTGTCAGCTTGTCTTCATACATCTGTTTGTATTCTTTTTCCGTGTTCGCCTTGCAGGTCTCTTTTTCCTTGGCAATGACATCCGCACAGACTGCATTTGCCTTTCCAAGCTCTTTTTCGATTTCTGTCTGTAGCGCTGCCATCATATCCTTCCAAACAGTTCCGTTTTCCACATAAACAATTTCTTTTTCTGCTGACTCTGCAGTCTGTCCGCCTTCTTTTTCATTTGCCTGCATTGCTTTTGCAGCCATGACAGCCTTCATCAGACCATCCTTTTCTTCCACTGTTGTTACACCCATCGTATACTCTCCATTTACTATTATTTTTGGCTGCTCTGTTGCAGCCATTTTACAAAATCAATTCCTGTCGCATTTCTCCCTAGTCAGCACATTTCCTCTGCTTCTATCATCAGTCAATACGCTTCATGAACGAAGGGTTACTCTGCAAGCAAGCTACCGAGCTGCTGCTTGAACTTGTCAAGCTGACTCTGGAGAGATGCATTCTTCTCCCGGAAAGCCGCCTGTACCTCTCCAAGCTGTTCATCGTACAGTCTGCTCATCTTCAAAAGCTGTGCCTCCTGCTCAGCCACCGTCTCTTTATACTGAGAAAGCTGCTGCTCCATCGTCTCGAGCTCCTGCTTTTGCTGCGCACTCTGCTCCTTGAATGCATTGTTCAGATCGCGGATCATGCTGTCATAGATGGACTTCATGTTTTCCATCTCTGCCTCATGGACGCTCTGCAGATTACGCATCTCTTCATTTTCTTTAAGGGCACTTTCCTGCGTCAGAAGATCCTTTTTTGCCCGGAATGCCGATTCAATCTCATCAATCTGCTCTGCGTAGAGATTCTTCATCTTCAAAAGCTGTGCATCTCTCTCCTGTACCTGCTGCGCAAATTTAACATTCTGTTCTTTATACTTAGAAAGCTCTCCGGATAAAGATGCGTTCTTTTCCCGGAAGGCTGTCTGAATCTCATCAATCTGCTCCGCATACAGATTTTTCATCTTCAAAAGCTCTGCTTCATGTGCGGCAGCCATTTCCTCTGCATTGTTTTCTTCCTTATACCGGTCAAATTCCGATTTCAGACTGGCTGTCTTATCGCGAAAAGCCGTCTGTATCTCATCAATCTGCTCTGCATAGAGGTTTTTCATCTTCAGAAGCTCCGCCTCGTGTGCCGTCTTTAGCTCACTGACTTCCTTCTCATGCTCCATGCATAGTTCCGCTCTTGCCTGCGCCTGTTCATTTTCTACTCTGGCAAGCTCTGCTTTACTGACACCACCCAGCAAATTCAACAAAAATCCCATATTCAAGACTCCTTACCTTTAGGCTGCATTTAGATCTGCACATAAATCTGCAAAAAATCCCCATTTGTCTTACATTTTAGCACGTTGCGCCTAAAATGGAAATACGTTTCCTGCTACTTTTTCGTTACTTTTTGCCTTTTTTGTTCCGTTTCCATCCTTTTTTCTTTTCTATCGGGCGAGTTCATTGTATAATAAAACAATCTGAGAGTCTCGATTCTCATAGAAACACAATTTTACAAACGAAAGTGAGGAACAAAAATGGTAACAATGCAAGACATTATCCACAGCCCTTTGCTGCTCATTCTGATCGCAATCGGCCTCCTGTACATCGTCGGTTTTTCCGTCGTCTATCTGATCAAGGCGTACAAGCACTGCTTAGAGCTCGGTATGACAAAGGATGACATCAATAAGGTCATCAAATCCAGCGTCTTTTTTTCCATAGTACCCAGCTTATCCATTGTAGTCGGTCTGTTCGTCCTGATCTCTGTCATGGGAACGCTCTGGTCCTGGTGGAGATTATCCGTCATCGGATCCCTCTCCTATGAATCCATGATCTCGAGCAGTGTTGCTTCCGCCATCGGTTTTGCTTCAAGCGGCGAGATGCTGTCAGGTGCGACCGGCCAGCAGTTTGGTGTTGTCATGATTCTGATGAGCATCGGTATGCTCAGCGGATTTTTCATTCTGATTCCCTTTGGTAAAAAGCTGTCCATGAGTGTCAATAAGACAGAGACCTCCAGCGACTGGAAATATGTCTTCAGTGGCGTGTTCATGCTCTGTATGTTCTCTGTTTACATTCCGGTACTTCTGATCGGCGATACAATCCAAGCTTTAGTTATGTTAACCGGTCTTGTGGTTGCCGTTGCACTCGGCGTACTGGCAAGCAAACCGAAGCTCCACTGGCTTGCCGACTTCATCATGGCGTTTTCCATGATCGCGGGTATGGCGTCATCCCTGCTGTGGCTGAAGCTGTTTTCGTAGGATATGTACGCGGATATAAAGTATCCCAGATATAGTATGGGAAATAAAAGTGAAACCGTCACATGAGTGAAATAGAATAAAAATCGACTTACATATATGGAGGAAATAGAAATGAGTAAAAAGAAAGAAAAAGCAAATCTCGATTCCTTTCAGGCTTGGTGTCATCGCTGGGGACGCATCGGAACCGTCATCGCCCTTATCTATATGATCGCACTACCTTTTATCGTGCTTGGTGTTTATGATTGTATGCCCTCTATTGGCGATGTATTCAACTTAGCTACCATGGGTATTTTGATGATTTATATTCCGGTTGGATTTTCAGAGGCGCTTACTTACACACCAATCCTTGGAAGTGCTTCTTACCTGACATTCATCACAGGAAATATCATGAACCTGAAAGTACCTTGCGCAGTGAACGCAATGAACCTGACAAAGAAAGAGCCTAACACACCGGAAGGCGAGGCAATTGCTTCCGTTGCCGTTGCTGTCTGCTCCATCATGACAGTCATCCTGCTTGCACTTGCAGCTCTGTTTTCTACCTGGATCAGTCCCTTCTTCGAACTACCGGCTGTCAAGAGCGCATCTAACTACCTGATTCCTGCACTGTTCGGTTCCATGACACTCGGTTTATTCGGTTCTACGACAAGCGGTAAGAAGGTCGTGAAAGGCGGTGTAATGGGTATGATTCCGGTACTGATCATCATATCTGTTCTTGCCCTTCTCGTTCGCGTATCAAGCGGTGGATCACTGTTTGGTGCAGTCGGATTCTTACTGATCGCCATGCTGCCGATCGCAATCCTCTCATCCCGCATCATGTGGAAGAAAGGGCTGATCAAGGTGGTAGACAAAGAAGCTAAATAAACTTTTTATCATGTGATATACACAGAAAACCCCACGAGATGCAAGCTCGTGGGGTTTTCGATTGCCATATACATACTTAGTATCATTAACTACATCTGTATTCTAGCATGTAAAAAATCAATTTTCAAGTATTCTTTTAAAATATTTTTTTGATATTCCAGTTATTCTTACTTCGCATCCTTGATAGAGAAGCTGATTCGTCCCATCTTATCTTTTCCAAGGCATACTGTAGTCACTTCATCTCCAAGTGTCAGGACATCTTCTACGTGGTTGATTCTCTCCTTTGCAATCTTGGAGATATGAACCATACCCTCTTTGCCCGGTGCAAACTCGATGAATGCGCCGAATTCCTTGATGCTGACAACCTTACCGGTGTATCTCTTGCCTTCTTCAAAATCAGAAGCGATCATCTCGATCATCTTGATGGCATCCTGCATAGCAGCTGCGTCTGTTCCACATACGGAAACAGCGCCGTCGTCTGTGATGTCAATCTTAACACCTGTACGGGCAATGATCTCGTTGATGGTCTTTCCTCTCTGACCAACCACATCGCCGATCTTCTCCGGATCGATCATGATCTGGATGATCTTTGGTGCATATTTGCCAACTTCTTTTCTCGGCTCTGCAATAGCAGGCTTCATACAAGTATCCATGATGAAGAGTCTTGCCTCACGGCATCTTGCGATAGCGCCCTCTACGATCGGTCTTGTCAGACCATGGATCTTGATATCCATCTGGATTGCTGTGATACCGTCTGTTGTACCTGTTACCTTAAAGTCCATATCGCCGAAGAAGTCCTCAAGACCCTGGATATCTGTCAATAATACGAAATCGTCATCTGTATCGCCTGTCACAAGACCACAGGAAATACCGGCAACCATCTTTTTAATCGGTACGCCTGCTGCCATCAGTGACATACAGGAAGCACAGGTAGATGCCATGGATGTAGAACCGTTTGACTCAAATGTCTCTGATACAGTACGGATTGCATAAGGGAATTCTTCCGGAGAAGGTAATACAGGAAGAAGTGCTCTCTCTGCAAGTGCACCGTGACCAATCTCTCTACGTCCCGGTCCGCGGCTCACCTTTGTCTCACCTACGGAGTAAGACGGGAAGTTATAATGATGCATATATCTCTTTGCTGTTACATTCTCATCCAGTCCGTCCACCTTCTGCATCTCAGAAAGAGGAGCCAGTGTACATACGTTACAGATCTGTGTCTGTCCGCGTGTAAACATTGCGGATCCGTGTACTCTCGGAATCAGATCCACTTCTGCTGCAAGCGGTCTGATCTGATTGAGCGCACGACCGTCCGGACGTTTGTGGTCTTTCAAGATCATCTTACGGACTGTCTTTTTCTGATACTGATAAACTGCCTCACCAAGTACTGCAAGCCAGTCTTCCTTATCGGCAAATGCTTCTTCCAGCTTCGCTGTGATCTGACGGATGTTTTCCTCGCGTACCTGCTTCTCATCTGTGAAGACTGCCTCTTCCATTTCTGCAGGTGGAACGATCTCTTTGATCGCTGCAAACAGTTCTTCCGGAATTGCACAACTCTCGTACGCATGCTTCGGCTTACCAACTTCAGCTACGATCTTGTTGATAAACTCGATCAATGTCTTGTTGACACTATCTGCTGTGTAGATAGCTTCAATCATTTTTTCTTCAGGTACTTCATTGGCACCTGCCTCGATCATGATGACTTTTTCTGCTGTAGAAGCAACTGTCATCTTCAGATCACCTTTTGCCCACTCTTCCTGAGAAGGGTTGACAATCAGCTTGCCGTCAATCATTCCCATCTGTGTCATGGCGCAAGGGCCATCGAACGGGATATCTGAAATACAGGTTGCGATTGCTGTACCGAGCATTGCTACAAGCTCCGGACGACATGCAGGGTCTACACTCATGACCATGTTATTTAAGGTTACATCATTTCTGTAATCCTTTGGGAAAAGCGGACGCATCGGACGGTCGATGACACGACTTGTCAGAACTGCATTCTCGCTTGCCTTTCCTTCTCTCTTGTTAAATCCCCCCGGAATCTTTCCGACTGCGTACAGCTTTTCTTCATACTCTACGCTGCAAGGGAAGAAATCAATTCCCTCTCTCGGTTTTTCACTGGCTGTTGCCGTGGAAAGTACGGTTGTCTCACCGTACTGCATGAAAGCACAGCCGTTTGCCTGTTTGCCGACTTTGCCGATCTCAACTCTGAGCTTTCGTCCGGCAAGGTCCATTTCGTACACTTTTACCATGTTGTTCTCCTTTTCTGTTACAGGACAGCTCCTGACTATCGTCGCCATTCCTGTGAACCTGATTTGATATTGTTGATAGTATCAGGTAGAAGAAGCCGAAACTACTGAACCATGCATGATGCGCGTTCGGTGTTATGTAAACCTTATAAAAAAAGTAAAAAGAATCTCGCTTGCGAGATTCTCGCGCCGAGCGCGGTCGCTTTTGCGACATGATTCACTGCGGAAACCTATTTCCTCACATAACACTTCCGGAATCAGCATACCAATCATGCGCCAAATGTTGCTGACACATCATACCTGCTTCAGTGGTCTCGGAAATTTTCTTCTACCTAGAAAAGAGGCGGATAAACTGAATTTGTCCGCCTCTTGATTCCTAAAATTATTTTCTGATACCAAGATCTTCAATTAATTTACGATATCTTTCGATATCCTTGCTCTTTAAATAGTCAAGAAGACCTCTTCTCTTACCGATCATCTTATACATACCACGTCTTGAGTGATGATCCTTTGGATTCTCTTTTAAGTGCTCTGTCAGCTCTTTGATTCTCTCTGTCAGAACTGCTACCTGAACCTCCGGTGAACCTGTATCACCTGCGCATCTGGCATACTTCTGCATAATTTCTGTTTTCTTTTCCTTTGAAATCATTGTGATTTCCTCCTTCTTTTTGATAGGGCTCATGCTAAGGAGCGGTCGGAGTGTCCGTGACCTGAGCATGGCTAATTTTTCACACTCTGACAGTCTACCATAGAATATGTTATCTGTCAAATATATATCTTTTTAATCCTGCAGAATTCTGACAACCTTGACCGGTGTTCTGTAATGCACATTGGAGATACGGATACCCGTCTTGGGCGAGCTGGCATTGACAATCTGTCCACCGCCGATATAAATACCTACATGGTTGATTCGCTTTCCTTTTGCATAGAAGACAAGGTCACCGGGCTTAGCCTCTGACAGGGAAATTGAGGTACCGCAGTTTGCCTGTGCTCTGGATGAATGTGGCAGGGAAATGCCGTATTTCTTGAATACACTGAGTACAAAGCCGGAGCAGTCAGCTCCCTTTGTCAGGCTCGTTCCGCCCCAGACATAAGGATTGCCGATGAACTGCTTTGCATATTCACAAAGCTCCACGCGGACATCGGAAACGCCCTCTCCATATAAGAATTCTGTCATGTTAAGCGCCGTCTTTAATTTCATATCAACAGTGACATAGTCTGCTGACACATATACCTTCTGCCCATCGTAGTCTACTGCTACCCAGCCATCCAGTTTTTCTTTCACTTCCAGTTCTTCTCCGTATGCTACCATGCTGACAACACCGGATTCCGTCGTCGGCTCCTCGCGCAGCTTCAGTCCGTCTGCCGTAACGGTTGCCAGTTCCTTCACAATGGTTGCCGCATACATGATCGCATCCGGTCCTGTCAGAAGGTAATCGAGACTGACATAACCCTCCACACTGCCTGAAGTAATGTGTGCTTTCCCATTTTCGATGCCAAGAACTTCGCATCCGGCATCATTTACCATTTTACCGACAATTTTACTTGAAGAATCGCTCGTCTCTCTGACGTTTAAGTGATCGTCTACCTGTACAACACCCAGATTGGTGTAACCATAGTAGCGACCTGCATTTTCTTCCTCTGCATCTGCGTCTGCTTCTGCCTCTGTTTCATCTGTAAAAAGAGGTTCTGTTCCGAGTGGCTGCACAGCAGATGAGACAAGACTTCCGGAACCGGCTGAAAAGGAAATCTCTTCAGGCACAGTATCTTCTGTTTCTGTCATTTCTCCATTATCTGCGCCATCAATCTGAATCTCCGGCAAAAGACCTTCCTGTGTTGCGATTGTTGTGCCCTCCGCAGGTAAAAGTGCCGGTGTCTGTGAAATGATGGAATCCGCTCCGGCCGATACGCCAAGCTGAAGACCGCCCACTGCCTGTACACTCTGCGTCTGCATGGAAACTGCTATGACAGTTGTGATTGCTACTATTCCGATTTTTTTGAGATTTTTATAAAACATGATTTTTTCCTTTTTATTTGTTACATTCTTTTGCATCTAATTGTTACAACTTTGTTACATTTGTTACAGAGATTATAACAAACAAGGGACATGCTGTCAAGCATGCCCCAAAGACCATTTTGCCAAATGATGGGTTACAATAAAAAGAGATTACAAGATAACAATTTGACATACTTACTGCACTACGTATATGATGACTGTAGTTGCAACAATGACATACAATACATTTCACGCTCAAAACAAAAAGGAACAGGAAAAATGACAGTCAGACAATGTAAAGAATTATGTACCCAATCTATATCTCCCCTTCAATTACAGGAAATTCGCAATTTTATTCCCACAATTCAAAAAATGAGAACAAAAAAAGTCAAAGAACAGCTAATTGGTCTTCTACTCACAGAAGGTCTGATTGTTGTGATATGTCTTTTTCTTGCAAGAGACATTATAAAGCTTGTGTCCTTCTGGCCTTTTTTTCTTCTCATTTTCATTCCTTACGGATTGCTGATTCTATCTACCATTCTCATGCTTTCACACACGATTTTCCGGATTCAAAATGCACTTCAATATCCGGAGCAAATCCTTATGACCCCCGATACATATCAGTATACAGGGCAGTCGCATGAGAAAGTCGGAAATGATGTTTCTTCTGATTCCATGGACTGTTATCGATTCAAAAATACAGACACTGCCCAAAGGCAGTGCCTGTATCTTGGTCAAAGAAGCCACAATTTTTATTATGATACTCTCGTCAAAGGACTACCTTATCATATTTATCTCGTTGCAGATTCTTATATTCTTGTTATAGCTTCCAGCTGCTGACGTATCCGATTTTTTTACTCTTCAGCATTTTACGATAGGCTTTCTTCTTAGAAGAAGGAAGCTTAAATGCTGCCTTTTTAGAAATGCCCTTAAATGCTGCAGCTCCGATACTCTTTAATTTCTTAGAGGTAACCTTTACCTTCTTTAATGCACTGCATCCCGTGAAAGCACCCTTTCCAATGGTAGTCACATTCTTTCCGATCGTAACAGATGTCAGCTTCTTACAGTTTTTAAAAGCGTATTTGCCAATCGATGTCACACTTGACGGAATAACAACCGTCTGTACCTTCTTATGGTTCTTAAACGCGTTATTCTCAACTGCAACAACATTGTAAGAAGCTTTGTTGATTACAATCTTTGAAGGGATCGAAATCTTCTTCTGATTCTTGGCCTTCGCACCACAGCCTGTAACAGCAACTGTCCTTTCCTTTGCGCTGTCTGCTGTCACTTTGAACATCAGATTCTTGCTTGTATATGTCTTTCCTACAAGAGAAGGTGTGGTATTGCTGCCCGGCTGAATCGTGTTATCATTGCCGGATCCGTTATTCTGATCTACAGGTGTGTCCTGTTTCTTTTCTTTTACCGTGACATTCACAGTAGTGCTCTTGCCTTCGTATGTGAGTCCGATTGCATAGCTGCCGGTCTTATTCATGTCAACCTTTGTTGTATTGATTACAACCTCTTTTCCGATATCAGCTGTTGTCTTATCTGTGTAAACAACCTTAACAGATAATCCGCTTAAATCAAGTCTGTCTCCAACCTGATATTCAGATTTTGCCAGTGTGGCGCTGATACTGTCTACCACTCTCTCTTCACTGTCATTCCGTTTTGTAAATACAACGAACGAACGATTATTACCGGTATCGTATTCATCCTCTGTATCAGATACTACAACATAATATACTGCGCCGTCACTATATGGTACATGGAAGGAAATATCAGCTGACTTCATGCTTGGAATTGCCGGGATTGTATATTCATTGATCTTTTCTCCCTCTACAGATTCTGCATAAAGTGTCACTTTTACATCCTGTGCAGGATGGAAACCTTCATTGTTGATAGAACCATAAATCGTGGCAGTTGTATCATCTTTGCTACCCCACTCTAAGAATGCGATTGCAAGATCTTCGTAGTTTAATGCAATGCTGCATGTATTTGCGGCGCTGTCTGTGATTGTAAAGTTCTTAGGTCTTGCACAAAGGGTGATTTCTTTTCCGATCTCAGACTCCTCTACGATAAAGGAAACTGTAATGTCTTTTGTCTCACCTGACAGTATCTTATCTGATATTGTTACAGCATGTAATTTCTTTCCGTTCTCTGAAAGTACATCCACCGTAATGCCTTCGATTGTTTCCACGCCGGTGTTCTTTACTGTAAGTGTTACAGGAAGCGCAGAACCCGCAACAATCTGCTTTGGATCATATGTGAAATCTGTTACTTCCATACCGTTTGTTTTCTGCACATTGTAGATTGCAAGATCTGTTTTACCATAATTGGCATCTGATATATCGTTTCCGGATACAGAATTCTCAGATACACTTTCAGATACTTCTGTTCTGTTGCAGAGCATCATGATATCGTTATTATCTGTATATACTGCATCAAAATCACTTACCGTATATCTGCCATTCAGATCGAGCATAGAAATCGCACTGCCCCATTTATTCTCTGCCGCATCATATACGACTCCGTCAAATGATGTTGCAAGTCCATCAGAAACGCTGTATAGGATCATATGATCCGCTGCATTGCCAAGCACCTTGTACTGTCCGATTGCATTGCATCCATTCACCGGAATCTGTGTGATGTTTTTAAGTGCATCCATCTGCCAGATCGCTTCTTCTCCGATAAAGAACAGTTCACCGTCGGCGAAACGCGGCTGGCGTTCTCTCTGCGCCCTGTCTGTTACGCGATCGCCATCCAGATATACATTCATATCTTCCATTGTGCTAAAATCATTGTCTGCATCCATGCTGTATGCAACATGCATACCATCTGTCTGCAAATCTGCCGTCAGATCCACAACAGCAGATAATTCTCCATAAGCTTTTTCTGTTGTCCACGCAGAATCTGCTCTGCTTGCTACGCAGATTTCATTTGCCTGATTTGTTCCAAACCAGTTATTCTCTGTATTTCTAACCCATACTACAGATACCTTATTACCTTCTGCGCAGACAATCGGCATCATATCGAGTACTTCGTCATCGCCTGACACTTTTTCTGTCCATTCCATTGTCTTTGTCAGATTGTTATATGCAGCTACCTTAATTGATGTTGCTTTTGCAAGTGATTCCAGTGTATCTGTCTGTGCGAGTGCACGATCGGCATCCTGCCATGTAATATAAGCAGCATTTCCGTCTACACACACATTTGGTGAAAAGTCAGCCGTTGCATCATCACAGACAAGTGTCGGTTCACTCCAGCTGCTTCCGTCAAATGTTGCATAATATAACTGAATCTTGTTGATATCATTTTCCATGCAGTCAATCCATACAGCCAGTTTTGTACCATCATCAAATGAAACAAGCTGTGGTTTAGTCTGTTCATAGCTGTTTGCACGAAGAAGAATCGCACCGTCCTCTCCCACACTTGTCTGCGTATCTAACAGATAAGACAAATCGGAAATGCTGTAGTTTTGCTGATCGTAGATTGTATCAACCTCTTCAAACATTGTCTGTGCTTCAATATTTTCCACACCATTATCAATCTTCCACTCCTTAATCGGCTTCGGCTCGTACTTGTATTCAAAAATAGCAATCTTGACCTTGAAGTAGAGACTGATACTTGTCGTCATGCTGAAATAATTTTGTGTTGAATTCTTGTATAATGTTGTTGACGGCTTAAATGTAAGCTTTCCGCCACCACCGATTGTTGCAACCTTATTGATTCCAATGCCGGCTCCGACGCTTCCGGAAATGGTTCCTGTAATCACACCGTTTGGAAGGAAGGTTGCACCGGCATTTTTATACAGATTCAGCTGTGCCTGGATAGCGGCTGCAATCTGTGCTTCCCAATAACATGGAACAGGTCCGACTGCAAACTGCCCTGACCAGTCAAGTGAAACAGATGGATTTAAAATCACACCACCGTCAAGGAAGTGGAAATTCCAATCTTCATCTACATATCCTTCTGCAAATCCAAGTACAGTGAAATCAGCAGTAAATCCAAACGATCCCTGTGGCATTTTCATTGCTGTACCATATTTCTGCTTGATATTCTTTATGCCATTTAAAGACTTTTTTGCAGCCTCCTTTGAAGAAGCAAAGGATTTGATGTTGTCAAACAGAACTTTGTTTTCTTTCTTCAAAACATGTGCTCTGTTCTTTGTTGCATTGCTGGTTGCATATTTGTCCGTTCTTGTGTATTTGTCAACATCGACACCGATCGTAATAAGCACTTTTCCATTGTCTGTTGACACGTTGATGGGAATCGTATTGGTCGCCATATCCAGTCCGAGCTTTTTCCCTCCGACAAACGGTAATTCGGTCGGAAGATTCAAAGAAACGGAGTTACCTATCGAAAATCCCGCTCCGTCAAGTCCTTTGATAGCCTGCGAGCATTCAAAATTCAACTTCGCCTTGACACTGTTTCCCTGATCATTGGTCGCAACCATATAAATGGCACTGCTGACATCAAATTTATCCTTCAATACCATAGACAAAGTATTGCTGTCCGCCGGGAAATCAACTGTTGTTGCTTTCTGCATCAACTGGATTTTTCCACGTTTATATTTTCCCCAGTCAATTTTTGCAGTAAGTGTCGTAGAGGATTCTTCAAACAGATTCACGGTATATGCATCTGTCAGAATATCCTGTCCGTCAACCCACACATTCTGAATGACAGGATTAGGCGATGCTTTTTGGAGAACAACCTTCATGCCATCTTTCAGCTTATCACATGTGATAGTTGTTGTAGAATAACCGTCCTTTGAAACTTCAATTTCCCCACGATCGGCCTTTGGAATAGAAACACATCCACTCTCATTTGTGGTATACGTATTCCCATCAAATTTCACTGTAGCGCCTTTTGACAATACAGGCTTAGGAATGACTTTTTCCGGTCCGTTCAAATTCTCATAAATGTACAGTTTGATTGTCTCCTGCGGTTTCTCATTTTCTTTACCGACAACGACAATACATTTGTTCTGATGACCGCCTGCCGCAGCAGTAATCTCACAGATACCCTCACCAACTGCCGTTACCTGCCCTGTCTGGTCTACTTTGGCAACGCTGTTGTTGTCACTTGACCAGCGAACTGTTCTGTCAGGTGAGTTATAAGCGCTTGTAAATGAAACTGCCAGCTGATCTGTCTCTCCTTTTGCAAGCACAAGTGCATTCGTATTCAGCATCAGAAAATCTGAAGAAATATTCTCTGCAATCTCTTCAAATGTAAATACAAGTTCGTCTGCATTATGTACCTCATGATATCCCATGTTCTGAATATCATTCATAAAGGTCGCCGCAAACTGCTTATTAGTGCCACTCAAACTATGAAAAAAACCAAGTGAGTAAATACCATAACTATCCTTCATTCCAAGGAATGTATTGTAGATGGCGGAGTGATAATAGTTGTTACCGGAATAAGTAAATGCGTTGCCTTCCGGATCTACATAGGACGTTCCTGCATACTTTGCGTCACTTCCACTGTAAGTTTGTCCCATATTGGGAGCTCCATCTGCCATCTGAATGACAAATTTTGTCGGTGCAGTTGCATATTGCTCCATCAATTCATCTGCCCGTTTCATTCCTGCGTTCATTGCCGTCGATGAACCTGCGGATAAGCTGCTTACTACAGATCGCAATTCACTTCTGTTATCAGTAAAATAGTCGCCACCAAACGTGTACGTTGTCACTTCACTATCAAATGTGACAATACCAATCTCTGCTTTTTTATCACTGTATAAAATGTCATCGATAAAATTATAGCAGGATTGTCTCAGCTGCGTAATCGGCTGTCCGCCCATACTACCGGAAACGTCAAGTACCATAACAATCTGGTAGTCAGCATCTGCAGATTCTGTCTCTGCTGCCAATTCTTCCGTTTCTCCCACCCATTCAATGTCCTTATACGGAACATCTGTTGATTCGATGGGCACGTCTTCTTCTATTGCTTTCTGATCTGCCTCCTCGATGGAAGTAGTCTGGGCATATGCAATCTGTGGTATTGCCAGTTCTGCAAATGCCTGAACCAGAAAGATCAGTGCAATGAGAAATGAAAAGACACTTCTTGTTTTCCTCTTCATCATTTTTTAACCCCCTTATTTATTTTATCTTGACTGATTTCGTTTTACTCCAGCTACCATACACTTTTTTGCCATTCGAAGTCTTATAAGCTCTGATTCTCAGATAATATCGCTTACCTGATTTCAATTTCTTGATTTTCTTTGTGACAGTTTTAGACGACTTTATTGTCACATTCTTTGCAGACTTGAATTTCTTGTTCTGTGCATATTGTAACTGATATCCATCAGCAGATATTTTTTTCCATTTTGCAACAAGCTGTTTCTTTCCGGCTGTCACAGATTTCAGTGTAACCTTTCCCGGTTTTTTCACCACATCCGGCTGTGGATTTTCTGCCGGCGGATTCTGTATCTGGTTATTCTGTCCACCTGTTGTAGAGCCCGGTTGCTGTGGCTTTTCATCCTGTTGCTTTACTGTTATCTGACAAGACGCAGTCACCTGCGGTTCATAAACAGAAGTGATCGTGATCACCGCACTGCCGGGATTTGCTGCGTACACATTTCCATCTGCGGAAACTGTCGCAACAGATGCATTGCTTGTACTATACTGTACATTCTTCCTTGTTGTATTGTCCGGTTTGATCGTAACCGGAAGTTTGACATGTTCTCCCACAAACAGTGTGTAAGCTTCTTTTGTAAGAGAAATGGATTCCATTTTAATATAGCCTTCTCCGACATTTACCTTACATGCCGCCAAAAGGTCGGATCCGTCGAGTGTGTGGCACTTGATATAGGCATCACCGTTTGCGATGGCCGTCACACATCCACTCTGGTCTACTGTCGCGATCTTGCTGTTTGTAGAATACCACTCTATCTCACCCTGATACTGACTGTCCGGAACAAGTGTCGGCGTCAGCTGTGCCCTTTCTCCAATCTTCATCCAGACTTCCAACGGTCTAATTTCAAGACGCTTAATCAGCTCTTTTACGGTCACTGCGCATTTTGCCTCGTACTCGCCGTCCAGACTGATCGCATGCACATAAGTCATACCACAGTTCTGCGCTCTGACTGTTCCGTTTTCATCCACAGAAACAATGCTTTCATCTTCGCTTTCCCAAATGATATTCTGCACGTCTGCGTTTTGTGGTACTACATTTGCATGAAGTACAGCTGTGCGGACTGCATCATCCAAAACAACACTATTTTCACTGATTGTAATACCTGTAACAGGTACTTCAACTGCCTGTATTGTCACATGACAGACATCTTTGTGCTTTCCGTCTCTCGTCTGTACCGTGATATCACAGGTTCCGTCTGCGACTGCTGTCAGCAGACCATTTTCATCCACTGTTGCAATTCCTTCATCTGATGAACTGAACTTCACGGCATTTTGTGTCTGTGCAACAGCAGGTTCCACAATCACGTCAAGCTGTTTGGTACCACCGGATAAAAATACATTCTTTCTTGTAAATGCGATGCGCTCTATATCAACTGTCATATTGACAGAAACCAGACAACTTGTCTGCATTGCACCATCAATGGTTCTTGCATATATCTTAACAAGACCATTGCTGACAGCAGTCACTAAGCCATCCTGATCAACCGTTGCAATTTCCGGGTTTGCGCTTACCCAGACAAGTTCTGCATTTTCTGCATCGATTGGCGTTACCGTTGCGTTCAGCTGCATTTGTCCATTATAATCCGTAATCACAGCATATTCTTTGCTTAATTTCAGTGATTTCACATATTTATTTGCAGTCACATGACAGGTCGCAGTCTTCTCCTGGCAAGTGACTGTAATATCCGCCTCTCCCGCAGCAATTGCTCTGATTGTTGCTTTTGTCACATCTGCAGATGGCGTTACCGTAACAACATCCTCATCCGAACTGCTCCATACAATTGCACCGGTTGTACCGATTGGAGTGATCGAGACATTCAATTGACAATTATCGCCCACAGAAAGCTTTTGCTCTGTCTTTGACAATGTAATTGTCTCTGCCGCGTTGCCGGTCACAAAGGTATACCCCTTTTCTTTTGCATAGGTCTCTGCGTAGCTGCCTGTATCACCTGTGATCGTCAATTCTTCCGGTGTTTCTCTTGTTCCAAACGCATTTGTATAAATGGAAGTCGTCTGAGCCGGAATACTGATTGACGTAAGTGTGCTTGTGTCAAATGCACCTGATCCGATATACGTCACCTTATAGGGCAATACAACTGTTTGCAATGCGGTCTTTCCAAAACTGTCACTTTCAATTCTTGTCAGATTTTCAGAAAAAACAATGGTATCTAATTTTTCACAGCCATAGAATGCACCTGCACCGATCTGTTCCAGATACTCGCTCCATTCTGTCACATTCATATTGCTGCATCCTTTGAATGCATAAGCACCAACCACAGTCAGATACTGCGGCATAGCCAGCTCACCAATTTGACTGCAACCGCTAAAGGCCGAATAGCCGATCTCCGTAATTGTATCCTGAAACTCTACTGTTTCAATGCTGTCACATCCGGCAAACAGATAATTCGGTATCTTTCTTGTCTTCGTTGCAAACGATACCTTCTTCAAATTGTTGCATCCGGCAAAAGGCCCCTGCGAACCGGCGTTACACGAATTCAGGCTTCGTGGAATTCTGATTTCCGTTATCTTGTCACATCCTGTAAACGCATTCCCCTCCAGTGTCTGAATTCCCTCAGGAAGGATAAAATTGCCCACAGAAGTGCAATTGTAAAATGCATGGTCACAAATAGATTTTATCGTCTGCGGCAATTCAATTTTTCGAAGTGCACTACAATCAGCAAAACAATAGTCGCCTATGGTTTCCAGCTCTGTTTCGCCCAGTGAAACAACAACCAGACTGCTACAGCCCATAAATGTATATTCCCCTATCTCGGATAGCGCTGTCGGCAATGTTGCCTGTAACAGAGACTTACAATTATAAAATGCATATCTCCCAATTTCTGTAATAGAATCTGAAAACTGTACTTTTTCCAGATTCTCGCATCCGCTTAAGAGATAGGCCGGTACGCTGGTTGCATTTTCGGCAAATGTAACTGATTTTAAATTGCAATTTTGACCAAATGGTCCAAATCCCGAACTGGTTCCAACATTTGATAACGTTCCCGGAATCTTTAATTCCGTCATATTACTGCATCCCCAAAATGCACTGCTTCCAATCATCTCTACAGCCGCCGGTAAATCTACACCGGTAAGCTTGCTGCAGTCTTTGAAACAATTACTTGGAATTTCTGTCAGTTCTGTATCTTTCAAATTCACGGAAACCAGACTTTCACAGCTCTCAAAAGCACTGTCTCCAAGTTCTGACAGCAGCTTGGGCAATGTCACTTTCGTTAAAAGACTGCAATTGGAAAATGCTGCTCTTCCGATTCTTCTGACTGACTGCGCAATCTCGACACTGTCAAGCGCTTCCTGCTTGTAAAATGCCTCATCACCAATCGATTTGATTCCCTGATGCACCACGACTTTCGTAAGCTCTACATCTTTCCACGGAACACCATCATCAAAATCACAATTGCCATATCCTACAATATGCAATTCACTGCCAAACAAGACTGCACTGCTTGTATCAGATAATTTGTATCCCACAATTGATTCATCTAAATCTCTGTTATCAGCACTCCAATTGTATGCAGTCGCAACCTCATTATCGCTGATCAACTTTGTTTTCATCGGAATCGACACCTGAAAAGCACCGGCTCCGATTGCAGTAATCCCCTCGCCAATCTCAATGTGGTACAGGCTGTTGCATTCTCCAAAAGCCTGTGTACCAATCTCTGTCAGCTCATCACGCAATACAACGTGGGAAATCTGTGTA
Organism: uncultured Lachnospiraceae bacterium; assembly: GCA_945949085.1. Taxonomy (GTDB): domain Bacteria; phylum Bacillota; class Clostridia; order Lachnospirales; family Lachnospiraceae; genus CAG-194. The sequence continues at coordinate 65,214 of CAMFDJ010000006.1, forward strand.
CCATACAGTGCGTATGCGCCAATATTCGGTACATCCTCTGCCGGAATCATATAATTAATCTTTGCACGCTCTGCCTTCCAGGGCACTGTACTCTCCGTAAAATCAAACATTCTGCCGACACCACTGAAAATGATGCCTCCATCCTCAAACAGATGTGCTGTTACCTTTTCCCCTGCTTTATAGGAAGAAACAGGAAAAATCGCATTTCTATTTGAATATGCCCACGCCAGATTTTTGATATCGTCTGAATCGGACACCACTAAAAGATCTGTCAGATAATTGACATAGAATGCCCTTGCATCCATTTCAAGCTGATCACCCATGATATAAACAATCTGGAGATTTGTACAGTATGCAAAAGCATATTCATCGATTGCCTCAACAGAATCCGGGATAACGACCTGGTTCAGAGCGGAACAATTATAAAATGCATATGCACCAATTTTCTGTATCTTAGTTGTCTGTCCTTCCTCCGGATCCTTTTCAAAAATAATCGTCTCGAGTGCAGACATATTCTTGCAGATATAAGCAGGTATTTCCTCCATGCCATATGCAAATATTACTTTTTTCAGATTATCACAATATGGAAACACTCCATAATAGTCAACCGTTTTGACAGTACTCGGAATACGCACCTCAGTCAGCATTGTACAACTTCCAAATGCTTCTTCCCCCATGGTTTCCAGTCCCTCCGGAAGATTCAGCTCAGTCATGCCGCTGCAATTATAAAATGCCTCAGTTCCAATCTCTTTTACCTGAGAAAAGCTTAGCTTTTTTACGCCTTTACATCCTGCAAATGAGCGGACCCCGATTTTCTCTACGTTCTCAGGAATGGAATTTTCACTAATGCCTGTACAGTTCCGAAATGCATATGCACCGATTTCATTGACGCTGACAGAAGCCCCCTCATAGATGACGTTCTGAAGTGCTGCCATATCCTGACAGATATATGCCGGAACTTTCGTTGTTCCCTCGGCAAAAATAACGGTTTCAAGCTGACTACTGCCTCCAAAAATACCATAATTACCGATCGTCTCGAGACCATTTGGAATACGTACCTTAATTAATCCATCACAATTACTGAATGCACCTGATCCGATTTGTTTCAAATGTTCAGAGAACAAAAGATCCGTAATACCATCGCAGTTATAATACGCATACTGCATAATGGATGTTGCACTTTCCGGTATTGCATCCTGCGAAAGTGCCTGACAATTATAAAATGCGTACTCTCCGATTGTCTTTGGCTCTCCTAAATAATGAACCGTCTCAAGTGCTGTTAAATCTTTACAGATATACGCCGGTATCGTTTCAAATCCCTCTGCAAACGTAACTTGCGTTAAAGACTGACAGCCTGCAAATGCGCTGCTGTTTGAAGCAGCTACGATCGTACTTGGAAATGAAACACTTGCAAGCTTATTACAATATCTGAATGCATAACTCTCAATTTTTTCAACACCTTCCGGAATCACCAGTTCTGTAAGACTGCTGCATTGATAAAAAGCCTGATAGGGAATTGTGGTAAGTCCGGCCGAAAGTACCAGATCTGTCGCCGCACTACACTGATAAAAAACATTCTGTCCAATTTCCGTCACACTGTCCGGCAATGTGATTTCCTTCAGGGAAGAACATTTGTAAAATGCTGCACTACCAATCTTTTCAAGCCCTTCCGGAAATGTGAAAGACTCAAGTGCACTACAATTGTAAAATGCATTTTGTCCGATTTCCGTAATATCACCTTTCCATTCAACTGTTTTCAGTGTTGTCATATTACGGCAGATGTTATCATTTACTTTTGTTGTATCATCTGAAAAGATAACTTTTGTCAGATTCGTACAATTTTGGAATGCGCCGGAAGATCCGATTGTTACAAGACTTCCCGGAAAACATATTTCCGTAAGACCGCTACATCCGTTAAATGCATAGTTTTGCAATGTTGTAAGTCCTTCCGGAAGGCTGATGGAGGTAAGCGCCTTACAACCGCTAAATGTGTAATCATTGATCATTTCGAGACCGGACGGCAACGTCAAGTCTGTCAGTCCCTGACAATTACAGAACGCATATCTGCCAATCTGTGTTACCATGTCCGGCAAATCGACGGTAGTCAGACTATTACAGCCATAAAATGCATACTGTCCAATTGTCTCCACCGTATCCGGAATGACATCTCCGGTCAGCTTCGCACAGCCTCTGAATGCAGAATCTCCGATTTCCTTGATGCTAGACTTTGCGACTGTCTCCCCCTCTGCAATTCCTGCTTCATATATGATTGTCTGAAGGGAAGAAACGCCTCTGCAAATGCCATCCGGTATTTTTTCCATACCGTATGCAAATGTGATCTTGGTAAGCTTTGCACAGCCGGCAAACAGCGATGCGTTAGACCCGCCTGTAGCCGTCACGGTAGATGCTATTCTTGCCTCTTCCAGATTGGCACACCCATAAAATGCATCTGCATCAACAGATGTAATACCCTCTCCGATTTCTACAGAGACAATCTGCGCTTTTTCGCCATACCACGGCACACCCGTTCTACTCCAGTTCGTGGTCGCCCCTGTTCCGATCATTTCAAAGCTTCCATCATCATAGAGTGTTGCCGTGATGCTTGCTCCTGCCTCATACTCTTTTACAACTTCTTTTGCCTGCGCATCTTCTTTCATGAGACATGCAAATACAAGCAAAATCATTACAGTCAGAACCAGCATATGTGTGTGTTTGTTTCTTTTTTTCATGATAAACCCCTCACCTTCGTTTTTTTTCGTCACAATTCTTATCTGCTTCTCCACGCATTCTTTGAGAACAGGATCAGAATCGGGAATATCTCCAGTCTTCCGGCCAGCATATCCATAATGAGAACCAGCTTGGAAAGCGGGCCAAAACCACTGAAATTAGCTGTCGGACCGACTGCCTCAAAGCCCGGACCGATATTATTAAAACAGGCTACTACTGCTGAGATATTGGTTGTGACAGAAAAACCGTCCAGCGAAACGAGCAAAAAGCTCACTACTGTGATCATGACATAAGCTGCCAGATAACCGCCTATGTTATCCAGTACCTTCTCGCTGACCATTTCCCCGTTGACCTTGACCACCTGTACCTTTTGCGGATTCATCACCTTTCCGACATTTCGTCTGATGCTTTTGATAATGAGCAAAAGCCTGCCGCATTTTATACCGCCGCCCGTACTGCCGGCACTGGCGCCAATGAGCATCAGCACAAGAAGGATTCCCTTGGAAAAGGACGGCCACAAATCAAAGTCTGTTGTGGCAAAGCCTGTCGTTGTCATGATGCTGGCCACCTGAAAGGCCGCATGTCTGAGCGTCTCGGAAAAGGAATCGTACATACCGCTGACATTCCATGTGATCAATAAGGTACTGACAAGTGCTGTCCCCAGATAAAAGCGAAGCTCTTCATCGCGAAATACATTTTTCACCTGCCGGATCAAAAGCAGATAATAGCAGCTGAAATTCACACCAAACAGCATCATGAAAACGGTGCACACATTCTGGACGTACGGACTGTATCCTGCAATGCTGTCATTTTTGATACCGAATCCACCCGTTCCGGCGGTTCCGAAGGCAGTGCAGACCGCATCAAAAACGGGGATCCCGCCCAAAAGCAAAAATAGGATATTGAGAATGGTAAGCGCCATATAGATCGCATACAGGATCGTTGCCGTACTGCGCATCTTCGGCACAAGCTTTCCCACACTCGGTCCCGGACTTTCCGCACGCAAAAGATGCATCGTAAAGCCACTCTTGCCATCGCTCCCCATACCCAGGGCGAGCACAAATACCAGTACTCCCATACCGCCGAGCCAATGGGTAAAACTTCTCCAGTACAACAGTCCTTTGGACATGCTCTCAATTTCCGTTAATATAGAAGATCCGGTCGTCGTAAATCCCGATACCGTTTCAAAAAGCGCATCAATAAAGAAAGGGATTTCCCTTGAAATCCAAAAGGGCAGGCATCCCATAAGCCCCATCATGATCCAGGATACACCGACGCAGACAAGTCCTTCTTTTGCAAAAAAAGATCTGGCACTTCCTTTACTGAAAAGTCCCAGAAGTACCGCCACAAGCAAAATCAGCAAAATACTGCACGAAAAGCCGAAAATACTCGCCTCTTCACCACAATAGATACTGATCAGCAGTGCCGGAAGCATAAATACTGCCTCAACAAACATGATCCTGCTGAGGAATTTTCCCATGATTTTATAATTCATCCCACTTGCAACCTCTTCTATGCAAAAATGTCATTCAGCTGATAGATGACCTGATTTCCACTCGTGACAACAATAACGTTATTTCCTTTTTCAAAGAAGGAATCACCATTTGGAATCACCTGCCTTGTCCCTTTTGTGATGCAGGCAATCAACACATTCTTTTTCAGCTGCAGCTGTTTGAGTGGTTCCTTACAATGCAGTGTATTCTCATCGACACGGAATTCCATCGCCTCCGCCTGTCCGTCGGCAATATAATGAACGGCTGTCGCAGCTCCTGTCTGATTTTTCAGAGCCCTGACATAGCGCATGATCGCATTGGAACACAGAGACTTCGGACTGATGATACTGCCAACCGGAAGTGCATTTAGCACTGTATTGTTCTCCAGTCTGCCCACCTTTGTAATGATCTGCGGGATTCCTGTGTTGTGACCATACAATGAGATCATGGTATTCATCTCATCCAGTCCCGTCAAGGTCACGATGGCATCGCAATCTGCCACGCGCTCACTCTCAAGCACGAATTCATTGCTGGCATCTCCGTGTATGATATCCGCCTTAGGCAGAAGACTGGCAAGCTGTACGCAACGCTCTTCACTTTGCTCAATGATCTGTACGCGGACACCTTTCTTCAGCAAAAGCTGCGCCAGATAAAAGCTGACTCTTCCACCGCCACAAATGACGACCCGCTTTGCCTTATGTGTGATAATACCGAGATTTTTCAAAAGCATCGTCAGATTGTCTGCCGGTGCCGTTACAAAAATGCGGTCTCCGCTCTTTAAGCGGAACTGTCCGTCCGGTGCAACCGCTTTTCCATCGCGCAGTACAGCACATACCAGTACATTGCATTTGACAATGCCATTTAAATCGCTCAGCGAAACATCGCGCAATTTGGAATCCTCATCCACACGCAGTTCTACAATCTCCACTCTGCCTTTGGCAAAGGTATCACGCTTTAAAAAGCCCGGATATCTGAGCAGCCTGTCAATTTCCGCCGCCGCACTTCTCTCGGGGTTCACCAACATCGAAATGCCAAACAGATCGCGCATCTTATAAATCTGCTCTGTATATTCCGGATTGGTCACTCGTGCGATTGTATGGATATGCGGATTCATCCCGCGAGCAGTCATGCAACAGAGCAGATTGACCTCATCAGCTCCTGTCACTGCAATCAAGAGATTACTTTCCTTGACACCTGCCCGGTCCAACACTTCCATAGAGGCACAGTTTCCCTGTACCGCCATAATATCATATCGTTCTTCACTTACCTCGAGAACAGATGCCTTTTTATCCACTAGTGTCAGATCATAACCTTCTGCCGAAAGCTGTCTGGCCAGTGTTGCACCGACTTTTCCGTCCCCGGCGATGATAATTTTCATATCATTGCTCTCCTATTTCACATACTATTTCACATACTATTTCACATACTATTTTTCGTCACCATAACAGATCAATGCAATCATATCCGGTCCTGTGTGGGCACCGATGATCGGGCTTAACATCGTCGTGCGGATGATCAGGTCCTGCCTCTTTGCAAGAAGCATCTCTTTCAGCTTTTCAACTTCCTCCATGCAGTCGGAACAACAGATATACACCACCTTGCTGACCGTGGGATCAAAGTGCTGTTCAAAACGCTCAACCAGATTTCTCATGGTCTGTTTATTACCCCGCTTTTTATCGATGGAAGCAAGCTTTCCTTCGCGTGTCACACAAAGGATTGGTTTGATATTAAGCGCTGTTCCGATTGCCGCAGTTGCCGCCGAAATTCTGCCGCCACGCTTTAAGTACATCAGATCCTCCACCTTAAACCAGTAATGAATCCTCGCCGCATACCTGCGAAGCCAATCCGCATTCTCAGAAAGGCTCATTCCTTTTTTGCGATTCTCCACTGCAGATTCCGCCAAAAGTCCCATGCCGCCTGTCGCACCAAGGCTGTCTACAATCTCAATCTGTGCATCCGGATACTTCTCCTGCAGATTGGAAGCAGCCAGTCTCGCCGACTGGTAGGTATCACTCAGTCCGCTGGAAAGTGCCAGATACAGAATTGCCTTGCCTTCCTTTATATAAGGTTCAAACACCTCTTCATAATGATGCGGCACAATCTGGCTGGTATGCGTCTGCACCTTTTGTCTGAGCTTTTCATAATAATGATGCATCATCTCATCTGACTCCGGCGCACTGCAAAGAAACGTTTCCTCACCCAAAACATATTCCATCGGCACATACCGAATTTCATTTTCTTCGGCAAATGTCCGGTCAATGTCTATTGATACGTCTGCAAATATTGTATATGTCATAGTTCCCCCGTCATTTTGTTTTATATTTTTATATTTCCATAAATCCCGTCAGATCATTTCGTGCCTGCTGCACCTGCCGGCACATGTCCTTTTGCCACTTCCAAAAGCTCCTCGCTCAGGATGGAGAAAGCAATATTGGTCGCATGATCTGCCACTCTCTCAAGACCTGATGCCACATCGGAAAACAGCATACCTGCCTCCGGTGTACATTCCTGACGTGCCAGTCTGTCCACATGGGCTTTTTGCAGTTCGCGCTCTTTCTCGTCCACCGCATCCTCCAGATGAATGATATCCTGCAAGTGCTCCTCGGAGTTCTTGTAGAACATCTCTATAGAAAAACGCACCAGTGTATTTACCATATCCAGCATCTCACCAAGCTCCTTCTGTGCCTGCTTGCTGAAGGAAACTTCGCTCTCCTTACGCTGTTCGGCAAGCTCTGCCACGTTACGGGCATGGTCACCGATACGCTCAATGTCATTTGCCACATGGAACAAAGAGCCGAGGCTCTTGACATCCTCGATGGGAAGCGTCATCTGATTGATTTTAACCAGATAATTGGTAATCTCCTTGTTCAGGAAATTGATGTTTTCTTCCACATCATATACTTCCTGAATATCCTCCTCATCCAGTGTGATGAGCGCATTCATGGCACGGTTCAGATTTTCGCTGGCAAGGGAAGCCATACGTTCAAGCTCCTTGATACCGTCCACAACCGCAGTTGCCGGGTTGAACACAACCTTGTCTCCGATGTATTTGAGCTGGAAATTCTCCCTGTAAGAGATTTTGGCATCCTCTCCCGGAACCACCAGATAAGTGAGCTTTACAATATATTTGGAGAACGGGAACAGGATGATAACCTGGAACACCTTGAAAATGGTATGCGCATTTGCAACACATCGTCCCGGATCGCTTCCGCCCGGAATCTGCTGCAGCATACTTATGATCTGCGCCGCACCCACCTTCAGGATAAAATACATAATGATCGTTCCGATCACGTTAAACAGAAAATGAATCATGGCTGCACGCTTTGCATCCTTCTTTCCGGCCGCAGAAGCAAGCAGTGCTGAAGTACATGCACCGATATTACAGCCGAGAATGATAAATACCGCAATATCAAGTCCCAAAAGACCTTCTTTACACATCAGGAGCAAAATGCTGACTGTAACGGAGGAGCTCTGGATGATCGCCGTCAGGACAGCTCCTACCACAATCGCAAATACCGGACTTTTCAGAGAAGCAAGGATACCAATAACCTGCGGATCCTGGCTCAGTCCGGACATCGCACTGCTCATGCTGCTCAGTCCCGTAAACAGAACACCAAACCCTACCAGGACATTGGCAATCTTCACAATATTCTGCTTTTTGCAGAACATCACGATAAGCACTCCGACCAGCAAAAATGCCGGTGCATATTTAGATAGATTAAAGGATACCAGCTGTGATGTGACAGTAGTACCGATATTGGCACCAAAGATGACGCCGGCTGCCTGATACAGAGTCATGAGCCCTGAATTAACGAAGCTGACAACCATAACGGTACACGCTGAGGATGATTGAATAATACCGGTAAAGATAATACCGACGATCATACCCATGAAAGTGTTCTTTGTAAAAAACTCCAGAATGCCGCGGAGCTTGGCACCTGCTGCCTTCTCTATGCTCTCACTCATGAGTGTCATTCCCAAAAGGAATAATCCAAGTCCACCGGCTAAAGCTAATAATGTTGATGCATTCATTTGTCTTTTCCCTTATTATGATCTGTTTATTAAAACACGCTACAGAATCTATTGTAGAGTAAATCCGTCAAAGTTACAAGTCTATTTTGAGACAATCTATCTATAATAATCTATCCGCGATCTGACTGTAATCTATAGGTTTGTGACTCCCGGAAAAACACAAAACAGCGACTCTGCATCCCGGTTCATTCCTGTCCAAAAAAGCGCTTTGCGGCCGATACATCGCCGCTAATGGCTTCCTTTAACGCTGCAAGACCATCAAATTTCATCTCGGGGCGAAGAAAATGGTGCAGAAAAACAGTGATTTTTCGATCGTACAGATCCTCATCAAAATCAAACAGAAACGTTTCCACTCCAAGTCTCTTATCCTGCTGTACCGTAGGTTTAAACCCAACATTCGTCACCCCGCGAAAGACGCGGCCGCTCCTGCCATCCTCTCCATCCGGTGAAAGATGTACCGTTGCGCAGTACACACCGTTTGGCGGCATAAGCTTTGTTTTATCCGGGTGCACATTTACCGTCGGCATGCCGATCGTCCTGCCAATCTGATTGCCATGTGCCACAATGCCCTGCACAAAAAACGGTTGTCCCATCAAAAGCGCTGCAAGTTCCATATTCCCTTCCTGCACCGCCTCCCTCACATAGGTCGAGCTGATTTCTCTGCCATTATAGGAGAGTTTTGGAATAATGGACACTTCTATGCCTTTTTCTTTTGCAAGTTTTCGAAGGAGCTTTGCATCTCCGGCTCCCCTGTAGCCAAATGTGACATCCTCTCCTGCCGCAATCAACGCTGCATGCATTTTCTTTACCAGAAACTGGTTAACATAATCTTCCGGCAGGACACTTGCGCTCTCACGATTAAATGGGTACTCAACCAGATAATCCACACCCATTCCCGCAAACTGCGCACGTTTTTCCTCTTTCGTCATCAGTTCTCTGATGCTGCTTCCTTTCAAAAAAAAGGTCGGCGAAGGATCAAATGTGAAAACCGCCGCTTTCAGCCCTCGCGATTTTGCCTCAAAAATCTCCTGCAAAAGTCTTTGATGCCCCTTATGAATACCGTCAAATTTGCCAATCGCAATTGCGGTACGCTCTTTGATTGTAAACTCTGTTGTCTGACTGATTATTTCCATAAATCAACTGATTCTCTCTCTGTCTATAAACATCTTGTAAGGCTTGTACCTGTGTTCCTCTTCTACATACGTATATATGCCATAAAAAATGCCATCTTCATTGTACACACGGACGCGCATCCCCTCCGCCGCGAGATTAGTTCCATTGTTCGTGGTTTCCCCGTCCCTTTCCGGCTCGTATCGGAGGATCATTTCCGCAGAAATGCTATTGCCGTTGTCAATTGCTTTCCTGTAGCGATTCTCCACGATTGCTTTTGGATACTGATCAAACATATCCTCTACTGCCACAATGCGCTCTGCAAGCTTTCCTTCCTGCTGCAGATTTTCTATTTCAGAGAGCAAAAGTGCATCTTCTGCCACAAAACGTTCTACCCGCGTCCGTTTCAAGTGCTCCATACAGCCGCCGCACCCTGCCTTTTGTCCGATATCCTGACACAATGTCCTGATATAAGTTCCCTTGGAGCATTCCACACGGAAACGAATGAGCGGCAAATGACATTCCAGAATTTCCAGCGCAATAATTTCAATCGGTCTGGGCTTCCTCTCGATTTCTTTTCCCTCTCTGGCAAGCTCATAGAGCTTTTTCCCATTCACCTTCAAAGCCGAATACATCGGTGGAATCTGTTCTCCTTTTCCGACAAAAGTTGACATAATATTTTTTATGTCAATTTCTGAGCAATCGACGTTCTTTTCCTCCAGAACAGTCCCTGTCATATCCTGCGTATCCGTTGTGATTCCCAGACGCAAAACTGCCTCATATTCCTTTGTTTTATCCGTCAGCATATCGCAAAGCTTAGTCGCATTGCCCAGACATACAGGAAGCACACCCTCTGCCTGCGGATCAAGCGTTCCGGTGTGCCCTATTTTTTTCATATGCAGAATGCCCCGCAGCTTTGCGACTACATCATGCGACGTGTAGCCCGGTTCTTTATATACATTGATAACACCATTCATCTGCGCTTCTCCGTTCCATTCTAAATCATGCAGCATTTTTTCTTCTCTGACCTGCCGGCAAACACGCCTCTGTTATCCGGTCGCGGTCGTCCCGGCTATTTTAGCTGCAGTGCAATTTCACTTTCTATCTGAGACAATGACGCCTCAAAATCTCCTTCCAGCGTACACCCCGCTGCACGCACGTGACCGCCGCCGCCAAACCTGCAGCAGACCTTCGCCACATCCACGCCGCCGCAGGAGCGAAGACTGAATTTATAGACATCGTGCTCTGTCTCATAAGCAAATACAGCGACCTCAACACCCTTAATGATGCGAAGCTGATTGACAATCCCTGACAGGTCCTTTTTCTCAGCCCCCATCTCTTGCATTGTATTTCTGTCAATACGGGCAGCCATGACTGCTCCGCCCAGAAGAGGAAATGCTTCCTGCATTGCCTTTCCCGTAATCTTTGACTGTACCTGCGACCTTTCATAAAAAGTTTCGTCGATGAGTTTCGGGAAATCAAATCCATATTCCACAAGATCCGCTACAATCCGAAGCGTCTTTGGCGTCGTGTTGGAATACTGCATCACACCGCAGTCATGGATAATGCCGATATAGAGCGTCTGCGCCAGCTCCCGGTCCATCAGTTCCCGGTAGGCAGGCTTTGCAGTGACCAGTTCATAGACAAGCTCCGCGGTTGCCGATGCCTTGGGATCTACCAAAGAGACATCTCCCTCTCCCGCATTGCTCACATGATGGTCGATATTGATGACTTTTTTGGCGCGTTGTACATAAGGGTATGCATTTCCGGTCCTTTCCAGAATCGTATCAAGCACGATCATGACATCGCATACAAGCTCCTTTTTGTCCCGTGCTATCGCGTCAGCATGATCCACAAAAATGATGGAATCCGCCCCTGCAATAAAAGAAAAAATGGGAGCAGGCTTTTCCAGAAAAACATAAATTTCCTTTTGCGGCATCGCTTTTTTTAAAAACTGCCACATACCAAGCGTAGATGACACGCAGTCTCCGTCAGGATTGGTATGCCCTGTAATCCCTATTATTTTTGCATCTGCACATTGCATCACTATATCAAGCATATCCGTCTTCCACGTTTCCTTTCATGCGAACTTTCTCATCTGTCAGATTCCGTTTGCGGTGCATCAGCTGCGCTACTTAGCGCTTCCAGCGCCTCTCTCTCATGCATGTCTCTGTTCACATCGTCAATCTTTTTGGACATGCTGACACCGTATGCGATCGATTGATCCATGATAAAAGTGATCTGCGGTGTGTTGCGCAGATTGATTTTCCGCGCAAGCTGATTTCGGATAAAGCCTTCCGAACTTTTCAGACCGGCCTGCGTGTCTAAAACCGCCTTTTCATCTCCAAGAACAGAAATCCATGCCTTGCATGTCTTTAAGTCCGGTGCCACTTCTACAGAAACCACGCTGGTCAGCGGGCTGATTCTCGGATCCTTTACCTCAGTCCGTATGATATCTGCAAGCACCCGCATGACCTCTCCGTTGACGCGGGTATTTTTTACACTGTTTTTTCTCATATCTCATTCCTTTTTTCAAATCTGTTTCACAGTTGATTGTATCAGAAATTACCTGCAGCAAACTTTCTGCAGGTAATCTCCTTTTTAGTAAGCTTTTATGCTAAGCTTCTTTATCTCTTTATTCTCTTCGTTCTCATTTTTTCGATATTCCTGTCGAAGAAACGATTCTTCCGAGGCCGCTTACCTTGGCACCTCTACCATGATATATGCCTCTACGATATCAAGCTCCTGCATCTGGTCAAAGCCCTCAAATACGAGACCGCATTCGTAGCCTGCTTTGACTTCCTTGACATCATCCTTAAATCTCTTGAGGGAAGCGAGCTTACCTTCAAAGATCTGCTCTCCCTCACGGCTGATGCGAATGCTGCAGTTTCTCTCAAATCTTCCGTCAAGCACATAGGAACCTGCAATATTGCCGACTGCAGATGCCTTGAAGATCTGGCGTACTTCTGCATGACCGATCACCTGCTCCTCGAAGATTGGATCTAACATACCCTTCATGGCTGCTTCCACATCCTCGATTGCCTGATAGATGACCTTGTACAGTCTGACATCTACGCCTTCCCGCTCAGCAGTCGCTTTTGCCATTGCATCAGGGCGTACGTTAAAGCCGATGATGATAGCAGAAGATGCACTTGCCAGGATGACATCGGATTCGTTGATGGCTCCGACACCACCGTGGATACATTTGACAACGACTTCGTCATTGGAAAGCTTGAGCAGTGACTGTTTCACAGCCTCCACGCTACCCTGTACATCTGCCTTGATGATCAGATTCAACTCCTTCAGATTGCCCTCCTGAATCTTGGAGAACAGATCATCCAGAGACATTTTTGCTTTTGTCTCTTCCAGTTTTTTCTGTTTGTTCTGTGCCACAAAGGTCTCTGCGAAGGATTTTGCAATCTTATCGGTATCGTGTGCGATAAAGATCTCGCCCGCATTTGGAACATCGGAAAGACCCAGTATCTCAACGGGAGTGGACGGGGTAGCTTCTTTCACTCTGCGTCCCTTATCATCCACCATAGCTCTTACCTTACCGTGTGCGGCTCCTGCGGAAATAAAATCTCCCACATGAAGCGTACCCTTCTGTACCAGAATGGTTGCAACCGGTCCGCGTCCCTTATCGAGCTCAGCCTCAATGACAAGACCTCTTGCCTTTCTGTTCGGATTGGCCTTCAGCTCCAGAATTTCTGCTGTCAGGATGATTGTCTCCAGTAAGGTATCAATTCCTTCGCCTGATTTTGCGGAAACAGGTACAAACTCTGTACTTCCGCCCCAGTCAACCGGGATCAGTTCATACTCTGTCAGTTCCTGCTTCACTCTGTCAATGTTTGCATTTGGCTTATCAATCTTGTTGACTGCAACAATGATCTCAATGCCGGCAGCCTTTGCATGATTGATGGCTTCCACCGTCTGCGGCATAACGCCGTCATCAGCAGCAACCACAAGGATTGCAATATCCGTTGAGCTTGCACCACGCATACGCATTGCGGTAAATGCCTCATGACCCGGTGTGTCCAGGAATGTGATCTTTTCCTCTCCAACCTTAACGGTATAAGCACCGATGTGCTGTGTGATACCGCCGGCCTCACGGTCTGTCACGTTTGTTTTACGGATTGCATCCAAAAGGGAAGTCTTACCATGATCAACGTGTCCCATGACACAGATGACAGGCGGACGTTTTTCCATGACTGCTTCTTCCTCTTCGTCCTCCTTTAAGAGTTCCTCAATCACATCAACCTGCACTTCTTTCTCGCAGATGATCTCATATTCGATGGCAATCTCCTCGGCAGTCTCAAAATCCACTTCCTGATTGACCGTAACAATCTTACCCTGCATGAAAAGTTTCTTCACAATTGCAGAAGGCTGAAGCTTCATCTTATCTGCCAGATCCTTGATCGTGATCGTCTCCGGAATGGTAATGACCTTGATCTGTTCTTCCGGCTCTTCCTGTTTCTTTTCAGGTTTGATAAAGCGACCTGCTTTGTTCTTGTTCTTCAGCAGCACCTGGTTGTCATCTTCATAAATATGATCCTTTTTGCTGCGCTTATCTCTTTCCTGTCCTAAGCGTCTCTTTTCGTCATCGCGCTTCTTTTCCGGTTCCTGCATCGGGGCATCCATACCAAAGGATTTACCACCCTGATTTTTGCCCGGTCTATTCTGCGGTCTGCCATTGCCACCCTGACCGCGCTCATTATTGCCAAAAGGCTTCGCGCCATTGCCACGCCCCTGAGAATAGCCATTCCCCTGGCCACCAGTACGACCAGCGCCACTATTTTGTCTCTCACCGATCGGTCTTCTGTCACCTTCACCGGCAGGTCTTCTGTCTCTGTCTCCATAACGTTTTCTGCCATCTTCATTATTATATGGTCTTCTCTCTCCATTATTCTGGCTGCTGTAATTGCCGCCGCGTCCTCTTGCATCATTTTCCTGCCTTACAGTCTCTCTGGCAGGTGCACTCTGTAACGTTTCATTGTCAGTATTCCCAATATTTTCCGGTTTGGTCTTTGGCTTGCCCTGTTGCATCTGCGGCTGTGGTTTCGGAGTCTGCACGATCGCACCCGGTTTGATCGTTGGTTTGATCGGTCTGTACTGCTGCTGTGCCATAGGCTTTTGTCCCATGCCGCCGGGTCTGCTGCCACTGCGATCCTGCATACGTCCACCGCCATTGCCATTACCGCCGCCCTGCGGTCTTCTGCCCGTGTTCTGGCTGTTGTGCGGGTTGCTGACAAAGATAATATTCTTTTTCTTCTTCGGCGGTTCCTGCTCCTGTTCCCGTGCCTGCGGTTTCTTTTCTTCTTCCTTTTTTGCAGGCTCAGCCGCCTTTGCTTCTGCCGTTTTTGCAGGCTCAGCTACCTTCTCTTCTACTGGCTTTACAGGCTTAGCTGCCTTCTCGGTCTTCGCATCTGCCGGCGCACTCTTTTGATAAGAAGCCCGCAAATCATTTGCCTGCTCTTCCTCTAAGCTGGAATTGCTTCGCTTTACCTCAATTCCTTTTTCCTTAAAAAATCCCTTCACCTCATCTACTGTGATATTTAATTCTTCTGCAATTTCACTCACTTTAATTTTTGCCACTATCACTACCTCCTTCGATCAATTTATGCAACGTGTCCGCAAATCCCTGATCCGTGATCGCCAGACTGGCTCTTGCTTCCTTTCCCATCGCGTTTCCAAGCTGCTCCCTGGTTCCGTATATATGGAACTCTACTTCATAGAACTCACATTTATCGCGAAACTTCTTTTTTGTGTTTTCCGATGCATCCTCTGCCACTATGACAAGGCAGGCTGTAAATTTTTGGATTGCCTTTTCCGTAGAAAATTCTCCGCTGACCGCCTTTCTTGCCCTGGTCGCCAGTCCCAGCATTGCTAATACTCTGTCATTGTTCTTCAATACTCTGTTCAAACTCCTTTTGCAGACTTTCATAAACTGACCGGTCAATACTCATCTTAAAAGAGCGCTCAAGTCCTTTGTTTTTTTCTGCCTTTTCCAGACACTGCCGATTGAAACATAAATATGCGCCTCTTCCGTTTTTCTTTCCGGTTACATCCAAAGAGATTTCTCCCTGCGCATCTTTTATGACGCGCATCATCTCTTTTTTATTTTTCATCTCACCGCAGCCGACACACTGCCTGAGTGGAATTTTTTTTGCCATAAACACTTACATTCCTTTTCTAATAAGCTGCAAGTCAGCTTTGCTTATTCCTCTGATGAATCCTCAGATGCCTCTGCTTCTTCATAGGATTCATATTCCTCGTACTGTCCGTCTTCGTACCCCTCTTCGTACTCCTCTTCGTACTCATCGTCGATGTAATCTTCATAACGGAAGCCCGGTGCATCCTTGGCCTGCGTCTCACTCTTAATGTCAATCTTGTATCCTGTCAGTCTTGCCGCAAGTCTTGCATTCTGTCCTTCCTTACCGATTGCAAGTGAAAGCTGATAATCCGGTACGACAACCTTTGCTGTCTTTTCATCCGGATCGGCAAATACCGCAACGATCTTGGCCGGCGAAAGTGCATTCTGGATCAGATTACCCGGATTTTCATCCCAGTTGATGATATCGATTTTTTCACCGCGCAGTTCATCTACGATAGAGTTGACGCGCGCACCGTTCATACCGACACATGCTCCAACCGGATCGACATTCGGATCATCGCTCCATACTGCCATCTTCGTACGGCTTCCCGCTTCTCTCGCGATTGCCTTGATCTCCACTGTGCCGTCTGCAATCTCAGCCACCTCAGACTCAAACAGACGCTTCACAAGCTCCGGATGGGTACGGCTGACAAGGATACGCGGTCCCTTTGGCGTGTTGCGCACTTCCAGAATGTATAACTTCACACGCTCCGTCGGTTTCAGATTCTCTGATTTCACCTGCTCATTTTCATTGAGCATTGCATCTGCCTTCCCCAGATCGATGCTGATATTCTTACCTACATATCTCTGTACGATACCGGTCACGATATCCTTTTCTTTTTCGTAATACTGGTTGTAGATCACGCTTCTCTCTTCCTCGCGGATCTTCTGGAGAATGACATTCTTGGCATTCTGCGTAGCGATACGTCCGAATTCCTTGGATTTGATCTCAATGGAAACAGTGCCACCGACCTGTGCATTTTTATCATAGGAAAGGGCATCCTCAAGTGCGATCTGTGTCACGTCATCGAGAACATCATCTTTGGTCTCTACAACCTCTTTTGTAGCAAGCACCTGAAAGTTGCAGGTCTCGCGGTTGACAACTGCCGTGATATTGTCCGCCTTGCCAAAGTGGTTTTTGCAGGCTGTCAGCAGAGAATTTTCAATCGCCTCAAATAAGGTCTCTTTGCTGATCTCTTTTTCCTTTTCCAGGATATCAAGCGCCTCCATTAACTCCTTGTTTACTTTTTCTTTTTCCATTTTTTGTTATCCTCCTGCTCTGTTTACTGATTACTTTCTATTTGTGTACTAAAAAATTTTCATTCCACGGCCGAACCGGCAGACTCAGAATTCAATGTAAGGTCTGACCAGTGCGAGGTCGCTCCTAAGAAATGTCCTTGGTCCGCTCTCGTCCTCTATCGTGATGCTGTCCTTGTCATAACTTTTTAACACACCGACAAAATCCTTGGTCTTGTCGATCATCCGGTAGGTTTTGATCTCGATCTCCTTTTCCAGATTCCGTTCAAAATCCTTATCCTTTTTGATCGGTCGCAAAAGTCCCGGCGAACTGACCTCCATGATGTAGGAATCCTCGATGTAATCCTCCTGATCCAGGATCTCAGAAAATGCCCGGCTCACAAGCTCACAGTCATCAATCGTGATGCCGCCCGGTTTATCCATATAAATCCGCAGATACCAGGTGCCGGCTTCTTTTACATATTCAATATCAACCAGCTCAAATCCGTTTTGCGCTATGATCGGCGCAATCAGCTCTTCTGTCTTAGCTTCGTAAGTATCCCGCTTTGACATATCCATGCTCCTTTCTCTTAGACGTCAAAAGAGTGGACTTGCAAGCCCACTCTTTTTAGTAACATCATTAACCTTATTTAGTATAGCACGCAAAAACCGGTAAATCAACTGTTTTTTCGTGATTTTTGTTATTTTCTGTGTTGTTTTTTGTGTTAAATTCACAAAAAGCGGAATAAAACTATTCCTCCCAGTTCTCTTCGTCACCGAGATCCACCTTCTTAATCTCCTTGCGGTAAAGAATGTCATACATAACCGGCACGATGAAAAGTGTCATGAGCGTTGCATACGCAAGACCGCCGATCGTGACAATGACCATACCGCGACTCATGACTGCGGAAGCGTCTCTGGAAAGCGCCATTGTCATCATGGCAAGAATGGTTGTCATTGCCGTCATGAGGATTGGTCGCATACGGGACTTTCCTGTTTCAATCAATGCTTCTCTCTTTTCCATACCATCCATGCGCAATTGGTTTACATAATCCACGAATACGATACCGTTATTTACGACAACACCGGCCAGAATCAAGAATCCCATCATTGCGATCATGGAGAGCTCCTCTCCCGTCAGCATCAATCCGAGGAATCCGCCGGTAAATGCCAAAGGCAGCGTAAACACAACAATAAACGGAGAAAGCAGACTCTGGAACTGTGCCACCATGATCAGGTAGATAAAGATGACTGCCAGAAGGATCATTTGGATCATATCCCACATCATATCCATAACCTGTGTGCTCTCACCTGCAATTTCAACGCGGTAACCGTCCGGCACCTGATACTTATCCAGCTTTTCCTGCACCTGTCTGGAAAGCAGTGTCGTATTATAGCCTTCCTTTGTGGCAGCCGAAACTGTCATATACCTTGCCTGATTCTCCCTGGAAATGCCGGAGACGCTCTCGCTCTCTGTCAGAGTGGCAAACTCGCTCAGCTTATGTTTCTCCTCCACTTCTTTTCCGTCCTCATTCTGGGAGGTTGTTGTAAATTCATAATCCATCAGATTTTCCGTGGTGATCTTCTTTGTCTCATCCACAAGCGTGATCTGATATTCACTGTCTGACGTTGTCAAAACTGTGGAATCCTTTTCGGTCGTCAGTTTTCCGGAAAGTTCTGCAAAGATCTGTGCAACGGTAAGTCCGTTCCTCATCGCCTTATCCTTGTCAATCGTGACAACGTATTGCAGTTCTCCTTCCTCCTGACCGTTTGATATTTCCTCAAACCCTTCCACATCGGACAGAAGATCCATCATATCATGGCTGATGGCAAGCATCGTATCCAGGTCATCACCATAGATCTGTATCTCCAATCCACTGCCGGTCAGAGCGGACATATCCATATTGGAACCGGAAATGTTATACTCCAGATCCGCGTAGTCGCTCTCCTGCATCATCTTCTCCAGCTGATCGGCAATCACTGTATTATTTTTGCCTGCCTCATCCTCCAGGAGCAGCATAATGTTCATATCCTTGTTCGTTCCCTGCGAAAGTACAATATTGCCGCTACCTCCGCCGGACATGATTCCGACTGTGGCAATTCCGTCAATCTGCTGCATCTGTTCCATCAGCTCATCCATTGCCTGATATCCCTCTTCCACCGTCATATCCTCGGCAATTTTCACATTCATGGTCATCTGATTTCCGCCCATCTGAGGCAGCATGATCATACCTGTGCTCATCACGCGCACAACACAGATTGCCAAAAGAACGATTGCCAGCGTCAGCGGGACGATTTTGAACCGCAGACAGAACCGGAGCAGTTTTTCATAGCATGCAATGAATTTATCAAACAGCTTATGCGACTTTTCTTTTGTATTTTTTAACACCGTGGAACCCATACACGGCACGAAGGTCAATGCCACGATCAGACTGGCGATCAGACTGTATCCGATCGTCAGAGCCATATCCGTAAAGAGCTGCCTTGCAAGACCGGTGGTGAACACGATCGGCAAAAATACACAGATGGTCGTCAGAGTTGATGCAGCGATTGCACCTGCAACCTGCTTTGCTCCCATTACCGCAGCCCTTGCCGCCGGAATTCCCTTGTTTCGGAGCCGATAAATATTTTCTATGACGACAATCGAGTTGTCCACCAGCATACCGATTCCCAGCGCCAGACCGGAAAGGGAAATGATATTCAGTGTCACATTTGTAAAATACATCAGCACAACGGCAAACAACACACTCATCGGAATGCTGAATGCCACAACAATGGTGGGCTTATAATCCTTTAGAAACAGTGCCAGGACAATGATTGCCAAAAGCGCACCCCAGATCAGATTGGACAGAACAGAGTTGATGATCAATTTAATATAATCGCCCTGATCCATCAAAGGAGTCAGATGCAGTCCCGGATACTTTTCCTCCAGTTCTTTGATTGCCTGATTACATGCCTTTGACACTTCAGAGGTTCCCGCCGTACTTGCCTTTGAAATGCTGGCAATGACAGCATCTCTTCCATTGACTCTCGCATAGCTGTCCATGGAAGTATCAAGCGGCGTCACATATGCCACATCGCTGATGCGGACATCTCCGATATCATCCAGATGTACCAGAAGCATGTCTTCAATCTGCTCCACTGAATCAAACTCATCACCGATCTTCACCAGAATCTGAGAATCATCTTCATTCACAATGTAACCTGCCGGCATGGAAAAATTCTGTGCCATCAAAAGCTGTGACAAGGTTTCCATATTCAGGAGCTGGTCCAGATTTGCACTCTCAAGCGCATTCTCCCTGCTCTCATCAAGCTGCTCCTGCGCGCTGTCTAATTGCTCTTCTCCGCTTTCAATCTGCGAAAGACCGTTTTCCATCTGGGCTGTGTATGCGCCAAAGGAAGCTGCCGCAGTGATCTTACCTGCCTCCACTTCCACATAGGCATCCTCCGCCTCTTTGATGGATTTTTCAACCTCTTCCTTGACCTTTTCTGCTGCCATGATCTCGATATCCAGATTGGCAAGTTCAGTATCAATCTGCGGAATTCGTGTGTTCACAATATCATAAATCGTCTGCAGATTTTTCTTCGTCATCTGCTCTGCAGCCTTATCCTGTCCCTGCTGTTCCAAAAGCTTTTTAAACGCCTTCAGTTTCTTGGGGTTATCCAGTGCATCCTTGATATCAACAGGTATCCCATCCAGCTGCTCTTTGACCTGTTGCGTTGCCATCTGCTCTGCCGTCTGCGCTGCCGTCTGCTCAATCTGCGCTCTTGCATCCCCCATCATCGCAAGATAAGTTTCCAGATTGGTGGCATCGACCGTTACATCGGTCATGCCCATCTGCGAAAGCGCTGTCTGCACTGCAGTGATCTCTACCTGCAGATAAATTGCATCATAGATCTGCTTGTAGGTCTCATCGGAGGAAATCGTCTCTCTTACCGTTGCAAAAGATGCATTGATCTGGTCATATGTATCGCTTATCTTATTCTTTTCATATGCTTTTTTCTCTGCCTCCAACGCCTTCTTGTTCGTCTCAAGTCCGACGAGCTGTGCGGCATAGGAAGCCTTGGTTGCCATGGCTTCATCCAGCATCTTACTGTATTCCGCCAGTTCCTTTGATGTACTGTCCTGCTTGTCAGACAATTCCTTTTTACCGCTCTCCAGATCCGATTTTGCCTTTTTCAGATCCTGCTTTGCATCATCCAGCTCTGCCTGTGCATCATCCAGCTTGTCTGTGGCAAGTCCCAGCACTCTGGCATTGACTTGGTCAATCTTCTTCTGATCCAGTCTGATTTCCAGAGACTTCTCCACAAGACCTGTAGGTTCCACACTGGCAACACCGCTCTGTCTTTCCAGATACGGGATGACTGTATCCTTTGCAAATTCTGTCAGCTCATAGATATCGAGCCCCTCGTAGTCCACAGCGACATACATGGTCGCCATCAGATCCGGGGATATTTCAATCAGGGAAGGCTGTCCCGCCGTATCAGGCAGCTCCATCTGATCAATCGCGGTAGAAAGCTTCACCATCGCACTGTCCATGTTGGTATCTTCTTCAAATTCCAGCATGATCGTACAGTAATTCTCCCCTGAACTGCTGGTGACATTTTCCACTCCGTTTACCGTTCCAAGCTTTGCCTCCAGCGGCTCTGTGATATCACTCTCCACCTTTTCCGGAGAAGCACCCGGATAAGTCGTAACCACCATAATATAGGGTAGACTGATGGTCGGCAGAAGATCTGTCGTCAGATTCATGAAGCTGACAATTCCAAGCACAATCAGCATCACCACAGCCACCAGAACCGTATATGGTTTTTTTACACTAAATTTTGTCATCGTTTTTTTCTCCTCAAACACATTCCCAGTCACATGTTCAAAACAACCATAATCATACCACTTTTTCCCACACGCTTCACGTTTTTTATGTTTTTTTTATATTTTTTTTAGACAAATGTTTCCCGATGGATATCTCCACGATTTTTTCCCCGCTACAACAAAACAGAGAGGGGGTACCTCTCTGTTTGATATTCTCCGATTTCTTTAGATATCACCGGCCGTCTCGACAAAAAGCTTATCCTTCTGCGCCTCTGCTCTTACAGCCTGTGCTTTGATTTCAGCTTTCTTACGTTCTGCCTCGCGCTCTCTGCTCTTTCTCTTTTCTTCGTCGCGTCTTTCCTGCTGTTCAATCTGTGTTGCAAAGTCATCATAAAATTCAATTGCAACGATTTCCTCATAACCCAGATAGTAGTCATTGTTTGTTGCATCTCCCTTTCGACTGGATCCGCTGTAATCGTAAGAAACGTCAATGTGTTTTCGGATTGCCACATAGGTCTCCTCAATCTTGACAAAGGAAATGCTGGTACGTGTCGTACGGTTTCCGTCGATTTCCAACGCCTGCGCTATCTTAACGCCGCCTGACAATGTCACACTGACAAGCGAATTATTCATATTCGCCTGTACGATTTCGTTAAATACCTCTCTTCTCATTTGATACCCCCGTTTTCCTGCTCTCTGTCAGCAATGTACTGGGTTTATTATACACCATCTGAAGGGGGTTGGCTAGATTTTTTTCCTTCCCGCGATAAATCCCGCAACAAAGAAAGCTGAAACCATATCATGATTTCAGCTTTCCGGGTTGGGCTGTTTTCACAGTCAACAGCTAGTACGGGAATCGAACCCGTGTTTCCGCCGTGAGAGGGCGGCGTCTTGACCGCTTGACCAACTAGCCATGAACAACGTCCTCGACTATCATATTATAAGTTGGTCATAATTGCAAGCACTTTTTTTCCTTTTTTACATATTTTTTTCAAAGAGCCGTAACTGCTTTGAACCTCATTCGCAAAATCGCATCCGCGATGCTTTCCTTTTGCTCATATCGTTACATAAGATCAAACAGACTGATCTGGTTTGATTCCGGAATATCACCGAGAAGTCCCAGATCTCCCATTTTATCCACGACCGTCTGCGGCACCTTGCTCCTGCTCTTTAAATCATCCTTCGACAGGAAAGGTCCGTCCTTGGCCGCCTCCATGAGCTGCTCCGCCGCCTTATCTCCCATGCCTTCAATGCTACTGAGGGACGGCATCAGCTTACCGTCTATCACCTGAAACAGTTTCGAATGTGCCCGGAACAGATCGATTGGCATAAACTCATATCCCCTTGCATACATCTCCTGCACGATTCGCATATCATGGATCGTATCCTCCTCCTTCGGAGAAAGCTTCTGATTCACCTTTGCCAGTTCTTTTTTCTTTTTGTACAGTTCGTCCAGATTATGGTTGAGCTGTGCTTTTCCAAGGCACATCAGTTCATAAGAAAATGCCGATGCACGGATACTGAAAAATGCCGCATAATACGCAAGCGGATAATTTACCTTACAATACGCAATTCTCCATGCCATCATGACATACGCTGCCGCATGTGCCTTCGGGAACATGTATTTGATCTTCTTGCAGGACCAGATATACCAGTCAGGCACATTATGTTCCTTCATGGTCGCGATCCATTCCTCCTGCAGACCTTTTCCTTTTCGGACGCTCTCCATAATCTTAAAGGACAAACTATCCTCCACACCCATATGGATCAGATAGGTCATGATATCGTCACGCGTACAAATGGCTGTGGCAATCGTTGCCGTCCCCTCTTTGATCAAGGTCTCCGCATTTCCCAGCCAGACGTCCGTACCATGGGAAAGGCCGGCGATACGCACCAGATCGGAAAATGCGGTCGGATGCGTATCGATCAGCATCTGCATGGCAAAATCCGTACCGAATTCCGGAATGCCGAGTGCTCCCAGTTTGCAGCCGCCGATATCCTCCGGACTGATGCCGAGTGCCTCCGTATTCTGGAACAGGCTCATGACCTGCGCATCATCGAGCGGAATCTGCGTGGGATCGAGCCCTGTCAGATCCTGCAGCATACGGATCATGGTAGGATCATCATGTCCCAGAATATCGAGTTTGAGCAGATTATGGTCAATCTTATGATAATCAAAATGTGTCGTGACCGTATCTGTTGTCATGTCATTTGCCGGATGCTGTACCGGTGTAAAGGAATAAATATCTTCTCCCACCGGAAGCACAACAATCCCACCCGGATGCTGTCCGGTTGATCGTTTGACTCCCGTACAGCCCACAGCGATACGTTCCATCTCGCAGCTCCTCTTATGCTGCATGTGCTCTTCATAGTATTTTTTCACATAGCCATATGCTGTTTTCTCAGCCAGTGTTCCCACAGTCCCCGCACGGAAGGTCTGCCCGTAACCGAAGATAACCTCCGTGTATTTATGTGCCTTACTCTGGTATTCGCCCGAAAAATTCAGGTCAATATCCGGCTCCTTATCTCCTTTAAATCCCAGGAAAGTCTCGAACGGAATATCAAATCCATCCTTTTTGAGAACCTTACCGCAATTCGGGCAGAGCTTATCCGGCATATCACAGCCCGCACGTCCGGAATAGGCAAGCACATCCTCCGACGTAAAATCGTAGTAGTGACAGTGCGGGCAATAGTAGTGCGGACTTAGCGAATTTACTTCCGTAATACCGGCACAGTATGCCACAAAGGACGATCCGACAGAACCACGCGAGCCAACGAGATAACCGTCCTCAACTGATTTCCACACAAGCTTCTGTGCAATGATATACATGACTGCAAAACCGTTTGAAATAATGGAATGAAGCTCTTTTTCCAGTCTCTTTTCCACAATCTCCGGAAGATCCGGTCCATACACTTCCCTGGCCCTGCGGTAACAGATATCAGTCAGCGTCTGGTCACTGTTTTCAATGACAGGCGGACATTTATCGGGACGAACCGGATCTAAGCTGTCGCACATGTCTGCAATCAGATTGGTGTTGTCAATCACGATTTCTCTTGCTTTATCGCTTCCCAAATACTGGAATTCCTCCAGCATTTCCTCTGTGGTACGCAGATACAAAGGAGCCTGTGAATCCGAATCCTTAAAGCCTTTTCCCGCCATGATGATGCGCCGATACAGCTCATCCTCAGGATCCAGAAAATGCACGTCACACGTTGCGCAGACCGGTTTGTCAAAATGCTCTCCGAGCTCACAGATCTTTCGGTTCAGTTCCTTGATATCATCCATGGAGCTGACCGCTTCTACCTTATCAGAATCAATCATAAATGCATTGTTGCCCAGGGGCTGGATCTCCAGATAATCATAAAACTGTACAATTCTGGCAATCTCCTCCTCCGACCTGTCTTCAAGAAGTGCCCGGTACAGCTCTCCTGCCTCGCACGCACTTCCCAGAATCAGTCCTTCCCGGCATTCCATGATCAGGCTCTTTGGCACCTTCGGTCTTCTGTTAAAATATTTCAGGTGCGATTCTGACACCAGTCTGTACAGATTGATCCGTCCGATCTCATTCTTTGCAAGGACAATGGCATGGAAATAGGGCAGTTTGCGGATTGCCTCCTCATTATTCTCTCCGAGTGCATTGACCTCATCCAGAGACTGTACATTTCTAGGCAGCAGCATCTGGATGAATTTTACAAAAATATGTGCGGTCGCCTCAGCATCATCCACTGCTCTGTGATGATTCTCCAGGGACACACCGACAATTTTTGCCACCGCATCCAGTGTAAACTTGGCATGTCCCGGCAAAAGGACTCTGGCAAGCGCCAGTGTATCCACATAAGTAAACGCAAACGGATACCCAAGACGAAGCGCATTTGCCCGGATAAAACCGACATCAAATTGCGCATTGTGCGCCACAAGCACACTGCCCTCACAAAACGCAAGAAACTGTGGCAGCACCACATCGATGAGCGGCGCATCTACCACGTCCTGATCGGATATGCCCGTCAGCTTTTCAATCCGAAACGGAATCGGCTCTTCCGGGTTTACATAACTCGAAAAACGATCGACAATCACGCCATCCTCAACTTTCACCGCGCCTATCTCAATGATATGGTTCTTCTCGCTGGAAAAACCGGTTGTCTCAATATCAAACACCACAAACCGATCCATGAGAGATTGATTTTTCGAATCTGTCACAATTTCCTTCAGATCGTCTACCAGATAGATTTCGCTTCCCATAATGACCTTAAAAAAGTCCTGTCTGTCAAGCTTCTCTCCCTTTTCCTCGGCTGCTTTTTTGGCATCCTTATAAAGCCCCTGCCATGTATGGAATACATCGGCAAGTGCCTGTACCACGCCGTGATCTGTGATGGCGATAGCCGGGTGCCCCCACTTGTAGGCACGCTTCACAATGTCCACTACGTCAGAAACGCCGTCCATATCGCTCATCTTTGTATGACAGTGCAGTTCCACCCGCTTCCTTGCGCTGTTATCACTGCGCACCACTCTGGTATCCTTTGTCTTTTGCAGACTGCGGATCATGATCGTCAGTTCCTTGTCAAAAGCATCAAGCGTTGTCTGTCCTTTGATCAGTACAAAACCCCCCTGTTTCACGTTTTCCCGGAAACGATCGAGCACATCCTCCTCCAGGAAAACCTTACACTTGATCGTATCCGTAAAATCGGTGACATAGAGACTATACAAAGTCTTTCCGGATTTCAACTGCCGCTCCTCCATGCTCATGATCTGACCACGGATCACCACATCTCCCATTTCTTCCAGTATTTCATCAATCGGAATGGGCGCTCCCTCCACATCATAGCCGATGATCACATCCGGATTATCGGACCGTTTCTGCCTGCGCTTTCCGAATTTGTAATCGCCCTTAAATTCCTTCTTCGCAAGCTTTTTCTCATTCTGTGAAGCCTGCCCGGTCTGCGATGTCTGTCCTGCCTGTGCGGTCTTTGCTGTCAAAGCCGCCCCATCTGCCGGCGCGTTTGCTTTCTCTGTATCTGTCTGACCTGCCACGCCTGCCCCGTCAAAAGGAATCTCTGTGCCATCAGGTATCTCTACATACCCCTGATCACCTGCCGCTCCGCCTGCGCGCGTGATATAACCGTTTCTCTGCAAAATCTCATGGATCCTGGACTGCAGCTTGATATCGTCCTCTTCCCGGAATTTTCCGGTCACGGCATCCTTATAGGCGACAGAGAATCCCGCACCAACATGGCAACGCTCTACAATCACCTTATCGAGTATCTGTAACAATTCCTTTTCCTTCTGATGATGAATCGGAATATCCTCAATTGTCAGAATGAGATCGCCGCCCTGCGCAAACTCCTCCTGCGCATTCTTCAGCATATGATACAAAATGGGACTATATTCATGCAGTTCAAGCAAAATGCTGTCCTTGTAAGCCGCCCACAGCCTTGGCAGTGTGTACTGCTGCGAAAGGCGGAACTGCTCATACAGTTTGACAGTGGGAGCCTTTCCCTCATGAATACCGTCATCATAAGCTGAAAAAAGCTGCTTCTGCAGCTCTTTTTCAATCTTATAAATGTATTTCTTCTCAATCAGGCGCTCAGATGTTATGTAAACCCTTAGAAAGTCGCGCGCTTTGGTGGTCGAAATACGTTCCACCTCCGTTTCCTCCATATATGCCTTCAGTTCATCCGGCAATTGCAATGTAGGAAACACTTCCAAAAATTTCCGGCTCATTTGTATCTTACCCCAATTCTTTTTCCCAGTTTAAAAGTTCCTGACGCAGCGTAGCAAGCAGCTGCTCTTCCGGCACCTTACGGATAATCTCACCTTTTTTGATCAGAAGACCCTCGCCATCGCCTCCTGCGATACCAAGATCTGCTTCCTTTGCTTCTCCCGGACCATTGACCACGCAGCCCATCACGGCAACCTTTAAATCAAGATCAATATCCTGCACCATATTTTCCACCTGCGTCGCCAGTGAAATCAGATCAATCCTTGTTCTGCCACAGGTAGGGCAGGAAACGACTTCAATGCCACCCTTCCGAAGTCCCAGTGTGCGCAGGATCAATTTTGCACTCTTTACCTCTTCCACCGGATCTCCGGTCAGAGAGACGCGGATCGTATCTCCAATACCCTCATGCAGAATAATGCCAAGTCCGACGGAAGATTTGATATTGCCGCTGATGACCGTTCCCGACTCTGTAATGCCGACATGAAGCGGGTAGTTTGTATGTTTTACCAACTCCTCATGTGCTGCCACGCACATCATCACATCGGAGGATTTGATACTGATCACCAGATTGTCATATCCCATATCCTCAATGATATGCACCTTATCCAGCGCACTCTCCACAATTCCCTGCGCAGTCACACCACCGTATTTTTCCACAAGCTCTTTTTCCAGAGAACCGCTGTTGACACCGACACGAATGGGAATATTGCGCTCCCGTGCCACGTCCACGACAGCCTTGACACGCTCCGCAGACCCGATGTTACCGGGATTGATGCGAATCTTATCGGCACCGTTCTCCATGGCAGCAATCGCCATTTTATAGTCAAAATGAATATCCGCAACAAGAGGAATGCTGATCTGTTTTTTGATTTCTCCGATTGCCTTTGCCGCCTCCAGGGTCGGGACGGTACAGCGGATAATATCACACCCTGCCGCTTCCAGTCTGTGTATCTGCTCAACCGTTGCACGTACATCCTCTGTTCTTGTATTTGTCATAGACTGGATCAGAATCGGATTGCCGCCGCCGATCACTCTGTCACCAATCTGTATTTTCTTTGTGTTCTCTCTGTACATAACTGCTCCTTTTAAAAAATCTTAGCCAGATCATTGTAAAGTACAAAAACCATCAGTAGCATCAGACAGACCATGCCGATCATATGCACAAGCCCCTCCTTCTCAGGCGGAACCGGTTTGCCTCTGACTGCTTCCACCAGCAAAAAGACAAGTCTCCCGCCATCAAGTGCCGGAAAAGGAAGAAGATTGAGCACCCCGAGGTTTGCACTGAGCAAAATTGCAAAATTCAGCATATTCAGCCAGATATAATAGATACCGTCCGGCTTAGACTGATCGTAAATCTGCGTCACCGTCTGCGCCATACCCACAGGTCCTGACACATCATCCCTTGACACCTGTCCCTGCACCAAAAGCTCAAGACTCTTGATCGTTGTCTGGATCCAGTACCCCACCTCATAGAAGCTGTATCGCATCGTTCCGATGATATCCTTCTTCTGGTATTCACCGACCCCATACAGTCCCATATAATACCGGCCTGCCTCGCTGCTGTAGATTGGGGTGACGATCGTCTCATACTCCTGCCCATCGCGCCTGTAGGTCACCTGTATTTCTTCGCCTTTATTCAGCATGGAATGCAGACTGATCTGCCGGTACAAATGGATTTTCCTGCCATCCAGCGCTACGACCTCATCTCCTGCGCGAAGCCCCGCCTGATAAGCCGCTCCGTCCTCGGATACCTGCTGAATGATCGGCATATCGGTTCCATAGCTGCCCACGATCATCACGGAAAATAAAAATGCCAGGATAAAGTTAAAAAAAGGGCCCGCCACAACCGTGGCGATTCTGGCAAATACGGGTGCGCTTGGAAACGCCCCTGATCTAGCGCCAAGCTGCGTATCAGCCACCATCGCTTCACTTGCGGCAGTCTCTTGCCGGGAAGATGTTTTCTCTTCTTTTCCGTCCGTCTCATCGGCCTGATTCAGCCCATCCTCGCCCTCAAACAGACACGCTCCGCCAATCGGCAAAAGACGCAGTGCATATTTGGTACCGCCTCTTACAAAGGATAACAGACAGGGACCCATTCCCACAGAAAACTCCACGACATGAATGCCATTTGCCTTTGCAATGATAAAATGACCAAATTCATGCGCCACTACCACCACACTGAAAATGATAATAAACAGGACAATGCCCAAAATCAACACCTGCTTTCAATAAATTCATAGGTCTGCGCTTCCGCATCCAAAATCTGTTCAACCGTAGGATTTTCTATCTTTTGATGCTGCTGCATGGACAGACCGATCAGCTCCGGAATCTCCAAAAAACGAATCTTACGATTTAAAAACAGATTGACAGCCTTTTCGTTGGCTGCATTATATACCGTAGGCATACTGCCGCCCTGCCGGAACGCATCATATGCCAGCTGCAGCCCGGTAAAGACATCCGGGTCAGGCCTTTCAAATGTGATCTGCGATAACCGGAAGAAATCAATCTTGTTATCCTGCATCGGCAATCTGTCCGGATAAAATAGCGCATACTGGATCGGAAGCTTCATATCCGGCACACCAAGCTGGGCGATGACAGCACCATCCACATACTCTACCATAGAATGTATGATGCTCTGTGGTTGTACTACAACCTCAATCTGATCCGGCTTTACATCAAACAGCCATCCGGCCTCCATGACCTCCAGACCTTTATTGACCATAGTCGCAGAATCGATTGTGATCTTGCGCCCCATGCTCCAGTTCGGATGCTTTAATGCATCCTCCACCTGCACATGCGCCATCTGCTCTCTTGTCCAGCCACGGAACGGTCCGCCGGATGCTGTCAGCAAGATCTTTTTGATCTTATCCTTCGGTTCACCGTTAAGCGACTGAAAAATGGCACTGTGCTCACTGTCTACCGGAAGAATCGATACGCCGCATTCTTTTGCAAGCGGCATGATGATATGTCCTGCCGTAACCAGTGTCTCTTTATTGGCAAGCGCAATGTCCTTGCCTGCCCTTATCGCCGCAATTGTCGGTCTTATTCCTATCATACCCACAATTGCCGTCACTACTACATCTGCCTGCTCTAAACAGGAGATTTCCAAAAGACCGTCCATCCCACTCATGATTCTCACAGGAAGGTCTGCCACTCTCCGGCGCAAGTCAGAGGCTGCCTCTTCACTCCACATGACCGCAACAGCCGGATGAAATTCCCGGATCTGCTGCTCCATCTTTTCTACACTGCTGCCTGCCGCCAGCGCTGCCACAGACAGCCTGTCAGAGTAGGCGCGCACAATCTCAAGTGTCTGCGTACCGATGGAACCGGTACTGCCCAATAATACAATCTGTTTCATATTTCAAATCCTCTTGTCATCCTCTGTATCGGTCATATCAATCTTACAATATTCTTACCGCACGGCAACCTGTCTGATCCCCTTCCGATCACCCGATCTGCAACAGAAGCAGCGACAGATAGTAGATCAGCGGTGCCGTCACGCATACACTGTCAAACCGGTCCATAATTCCACCATGTCCCGGAATCAATTTGCCGTAATCCTTCATCTGATAATTCCGCTTGATGCCGGACGCTGCCAGATCACCAAGCTGGCTTAAGATTGCACCGAGCGCGGAAATCACAGGAAACGCCCACAGCATATTTTCCGGAAGAGGTTCTGATCCGAGCCGGCTCAGCGCATAGGCATACAAAAAACCGACCAGTGCCGCACCTGCCACACCACCCACAGCTCCCTCAATTGTTTTTTTCGGACTCAGCACCGGTGCCAGTTTATGCTTTCCGATCAGCATGCCGACACAATATGCCGCTGTATCACAGGCCCAGGAGGCACAAAAGATCAGCCAGACCAGATACTTTCCATAGCTCATCTCTCTCGTCAAATAAATATAGGACAACAGGATCGGTGCATAAACAAATGAAAACACTGTCGCCATCACCTGTCCGGCCTGATACTTTGGAAATGTCAGTACATAGACCAGCATCATTCCCATGATTGTCAGAATTATGGTTAACATAACATATGTGTCCGTCTCAGCAAAATAACGGAGTGCAAAATATGCAGCAATGCCAACATATCCGACTCCTTCCAGCAGACAGATTTTCTTTTGATCAGGTCTTACCTTTGTGACACGCACCATTTCCATATACGCAACCAAGGCAATAAACAGATCAAATAAAAACAAAATCAGACCGCCGCTTCCGACTGTCACGCCCAGGATCAAAAGGAGCACAATTCCGCTGATTGTTCTGACTACAGTACCCTTCATGCTTCTAGTCCTCCTTCACCTTGCCAAATCGCCTGTCTCTGCCCGCATAAGCCTCTACTGCCTTTGCAAGCTCCTCTCCATCAAAGTCCGGCCATGGAACAGGCGTAAAATAAAGCTCCGTATAGGCAAGCTGCCATGTCAGAAAATTGGAGATGCGCTGCTCGCCGCTCGTACGAATCATCAGATCAGGCTCCGGAATGCCCTTCGTATCCAGATAATCGGCAAATCTTTGAATGGTCATATCCGCCGGAGAAAGGAGGCCATCTGCCGTTTCCTGCATGATTTTACGAACTGCCCTGACAATCTCATCCTGTCCGCCGTAATTGAGCGCAATCTGAAACTGCAGACCATCGTATGCGCGACTTGCTTCTTCGAGCTGTGCAATCCGCTCCTGCGTCTGCTCCGGAAGTCCTGTTTTATCACCCAGCACGCGAACACGCATATTATTCTTCTTCGCAGTCTTCAGACAGGTTTTCATATAATTGTCCAAAAGCTTCATAAGCGCATCCACTTCATCCTTTGGCCTGTTCCAGTTCTCAGTGGAAAACGCATAGACCGTCAGATATTTGATGCCCATATCATAGGCTGCCCTACAGACAACCTCTACATTCTTCGCGCCCTGCATATGTCCGTAATTACGCGGCATTCCCTTGCTCTTTGCCCATCTGCCGTTTCCATCGAGAATGATGGCAACATGACACGGCACTGCATTCTTTGTTTCACTCATGGCCCTATACTCCAATTCTGTCATTCGTTTTTTTCTTCAACATTATCGCATGATCACAAAGCCCAAACAGACACATTGGGAACTGTTGACCTAAGCAACTGTGCGTAACCCGGTGAAGAGACAGGGGAACGGCTTCCGCCTTTCCCCTGTTATTTTTTCTATACTGTCATGATTTCCTTTGTCTTTTCATCAATCATATGATCAATCTCTTTGATGACCTTATCGGTCAGCTTCTGCAGTTCTTCCTCAAGCTGTTTGATCTCATCCTCGGACACATCTTCTTTTCCGAGCTTCTTAAAAGCGTCATTTCCGTCTCTTCTGGTATTGCGGATTGCCACCTTGCAATCTTCTCCTTTTTTCTTGACATCCTTTGCCAGTTCCTTACGACGCTCCTCTGTAAGCTCCGGGAATACCAGGCGGATCACACTTCCATCATTGGACGGTGTGATACCGATATCTGAGCACATGATCGCCTTCTCAATCTCCTTGATCAGTGATTTTTCCCATGGCGCAATCTGAATCATGCGCGCTTCCGGAACTGTGATATTACCAACCTGCTGGATCGGTGTCGGTGAGCCATAATAGTCTACCTTCAGTTTATCAAGAACATGGGGATTTGCTCTTCCTGCTCTGATTGCTGCCAGATCAGAAGCTAAGAAATCAACTGATTTGTTCATCTTTTCCTCATATGTTTTTACTCTTGCATCCATTTTTACGTCCTCCTAAATATTATGTTAACCATCCGGTCATTCCATCGCACCTAGACAGTTACTTTCGTTCCGTTAAATCTGCCATTTACAGTATTGACAATGCTATTCTCTTCATTCAGGCCAAACACCCACATCGGCATATGATTGTCACGTGCCAGAATAGATGCTGTCATATCAACCACCTGCAGATTTTTGGCAATGACCTCATCGATGGTCACTTCGTCATATTTCTTTGCGTTCGGATTGCTCTTCGGATCGTCGTCATAGACACCATCCACTGCCTTTGCCAGTAAAATAACCTCGGCTTCCACCTCGATCGCACGAAGCACAACACCGGTATCCGTAGAAAAATAAGGGTGTCCTGTTCCGCCGGCAAAAAATACAACCATGCCCTTTGCAAAATACTTATTTGCTCTGTCCTTCGAAAATAACTTCGTGAAAGAACCACACTCAAACGGTGTCAGAATGCCCGTCATCATACCGACGCTGCGGAAAATCTCCGAAACATAGATGCAATTCATAATGGTTGCCAGCATACCGATCTGATCCGCTTTTGTTCTGTCGATATTTTCACTCGAGCGGCCTCTCCAGAAATTACCGCCTCCGATTACGATACCAACCTCAACACCTGCATCCACAAGCTGCTTGACCTGCAGTGCCACGCCTCTGACGGTCTCTTCATCAAAGCCTGTCTTTTTTTCTCCTGCGAGTGCTTCCCCACTCAGCTTCAGCATTACTCTCTTCATCTGCTGTTTCACCCTTTCCTTTTGTCAGAATCTGTTTTATTTTGCAATCAAGCTGTCAAAGAAGGATGTCGGATTGACTTCTGCATAACACTGTGAACACATTCCTTCAATGACCGCACCGTTATTGATCTGTACGGATTTGGATTTGATATTCCCCATCACGATAGCCGATGTATCTAAAATCACCGGACCATGCACATCCAGATCTCCCTTGACCGCTCCTGCAATCACTGCACTTGTCGCCTCAATATTACCGATCACAACAGAATTCTCTCCAATCTTTACAGTTCCGTCCGCTACGATCTTTCCCGTAATATTGGCAGAATCTGCAAAAACCTCTGCCGCCTTGGAATCTCCTGTGATCTTACCGGATACATTCAGCTTTCCTAAAATCTCCAGATTGCCATGGATGCTTCCCTGAATATCCATACTGCCTTTGGATACGATATCCCCGGTAATTTCCATGCCGCCTGTAATGATTGCCGTTTCATCACAGACTGCTTCGTCTGCCAGATTCATCTTTTGTTTCTCTAACACTTTTCCTACCTCTTTTTCTATTTCAGTTTCCTCGATTGTCACATCCTGTATGCCCGCAAGCAGCTGTTCGATTGGCTGCTCACTACGCTCCTCATACGCCGCATCGTCTGCAGCAGAAAGATCCGTCAAAGCCGGTTCTTCCTTTGCCACCATACCTGCAATGCTGGCAATCTGTGCCGCAGCAGCCTCTACAACCGGCTGACTTGCCTGCTTCTGCACAGTCTGGCTCTCCACCGGTGCGTTTTCGCCCGGCTGCTCAGCTTTCTCAGTCTGCATGGTTTCCTGCGGCTTTGCATGCACTTCTTCATCCGTCCCGGGTCCGTCCGCCTCCGGTTCCTCAGCCTCCTCAACCTCCGGTTCATCTGCCTCCGGTTTCTGGAGACTTACTGCCTCGCTGACTGCTTCCTCCACATCGGAAGGTGTTTCTTCCCGAGGCAAGACCTGCTCACCAAGTTCTGCCGCCAAAGCTTCTTCCACTTCCTTTAAAGCAGCATCCACACTGGTATCCTCCTGCGTATCGTCAAAAGTGACACCCGTTTCCTCTTCAGGCAAAAGCTCTCCTACTGCCTGTGATAAATCTTCCTTTAAATCCTGAAAAAAGCCCATTTCATCCTCCGTTTCTCGATTTCAGATGCTGTACCAGCTGCATGGATTCATTCGCCGGCGCAAACTGCACCTGTCCGCCTGCAAGCAGGGTTTCTATCATAAGTGGCAAAGCTTCGACCGTTGCCGTCTTATCATTTGTATCATGTAAAAGTACCACCGCTGTTTTATACTTTTGCACGTCACGCACCACATTATCCGCAATCTGCTGCGGTGTAAGCTTTTGGCCTGTCGCATCTCCCCCTGAAACATTCCAGTCCAGATAATAAATATCCTGCTCTGTCAGTTCGTCGGCAAGCGTACCGATATCAATACTGCTCACCTGATTCGAGCTGCCACCCGGAAACCTGTAGAACCGAGGCCAGACCTCAGTAGTGTCGTACAAAAATTCCTGCAGATTGTAAAGATCCTCCCAAAATGCCTCCTCGGAGGCATAGATCTCATCATATTTGTGACTGAAGGAGTGCATGCCAAGTGTATGCCCTTCGTCCACAATTCTCTGATATAGAGGTATGTACTTTTTTTGTGTCTTACCGGTCACAAAAAAAGTAGCCTTCACATCATATTTCTGCAGGACATCCAGAATCGCCGCGGTATTGCTGCTCGGTCCGTCATCAAATGTCAGATAAACCATTCTCTGCTGCACTTCTTCCCCATCTGTCACAGTCACGGCACTTACATCTGCCTGCGCCATGCCGCTAAGCTCTGCATCTTCTGCATCCTCTGCATCAGCAAAAGCTGTCTGCGACTGTTCCTGCATAGGAAGTGACCGGGCATCCCTCAGATCCTGAAGTTCTCTTTCCAGCCGGCCGATCCGGATAAATAAAAGAATGCAAAGAAACAGCGGTAGCACGATTCCTGTGACCAGAAAAAGGATCAGCAGTCTTTTCAGAAGCTGAACTCTCCCAGGCCTCTTTCCTTTCTCGCTGTCTGTCATAGTTTTTTCTACTCCTTAGCGCATTCCATGTTATTTTACCATACATTTCTCTGTAAAAAAAGTCTTTATTCCACAGTTACACTCTTTGCCAGATTTCTCGGTTTGTCGACATCAAGCCCCTTTGCCAGTGATACATAATATCCCATCAGCTGCAGGGGAATCACTGCAAGTGATGCTGCAAAATGCGGATCCGTCTTCGGAATATAGGTGACAAACTCTGCCGTATCTTCTATATTATAATTGCCGTAGAACGTAATGGCCATCAGATATGCGCCGCGGCTCTTGCACTCCACCATGTTGCTGACTGTCTTTTCATAAAGCTGCGGCTGTGTCAGTACCCCGATGACAAGCGTGCCATCTTCAATCAGAGAGATTGTGCCATGCTTCAGCTCACCGGCAGCATATGCCTCGGAATGAATATAGCTGATTTCCTTCATCTTCAGGCTGCCTTCCATACTGATTGCATAGTCAATTCCCCTTCCGATAAAGAAAATGTCCTTATTTGCTGCAGCCTGTTTTGCCGCAAACCACTGCAGGCGCTCTTTATCCTCAATGATCTTCTCAATTTTTACAGGTATCGTCTCCAGCTCTTTGATCATATTCAGATAGGTTTCCTCCGTGATCCTGCCATTTGCCATAGCAAGCTGCAGTGCAAGTGCGTAAGAAGCAATAAGCTGCGTACTATACGCTTTTGTGGTGGCAACCGCAATCTCAGGTCCTGCCAGTGTATAGAAAACATGATCTGCCTCTCTTGCGATGGAAGAACCTACGACATTGACGATTGCAAGTGTATGAATGCCCTGCTCCTTTGCCTCCCGCAGCGCCGCCAGTGAATCTGCCGTCTCACCGGACTGACTGATGATGACGACCAGTGCATTTTTTTCCAAGATAGGATTTCTGTACCGAAATTCCGATGCCAGTTCCACACGAACAGGCACCTTTGCCAGATCTTCGATCACATACTGTGCCACAACCCCGACATGATAAGCAGAGCCACAGGCCACAATATGAATCTGACTGATGTTCTTTAACACCTCATCGGTAAGTCCCATCTCTGACAGATCGATCTTATCCCCCTTTTTGACAGACCCGAGTGTGTCCATGATGGCTTTTGGCTGCTCATGGATCTCCTTCATCATGAAATGTTCATAGCCCGCTTTTTCTGCAGCCTCCGCATCCCATGTGATCTCCTTCGGTTCCTTTGTGATCTCATCGCCGTCCAGATTATAGAAAGTGATATTCCCCTTCTGCAAACGGCCGATCTCCATGTTACCGATATAGTAAACAGTCCTCGTGTATTTCAGGATTGCAGGTACATCTGATGCCACATAAGCATTTCCATCCTGCAGACCTAAGATCATCGGAGAATCTTTTCTTGCCACATAAATCTCACCCGGATACTCCTGGAACATCATCGCCATTGCATAGGAGCCGCGGATACGGACCATTGCATGGTTGATGGCATCGACCGGTGTACCAAGATACTTCTTATAATAATAGTCGATCAGCTTGACAGCTACCTCTGTATCCGTCTGCGAATAAAAGGTGTATCCCTTTTTCAAAAGCTTCTCACGAAGTTCCTGATAATTCTCAATAATGCCGTTATGCACCGCAACAACCGCGCAATCTGCGCTATAATGCGGATGCGCATTTTCTTCGGAAGGCTCCCCATGCGTCGCCCATCTGGTATGACCGATTCCGCAGCATCCCGGCACTGCCTGCCCATCATTTGTTTTCTCAGCCAGAACCTTCAGCCTTCCCTTTGCCTTTACAATCTCGATCTCCCGGTCGCCGTCGCGCACCGCCAGTCCGGCTGAGTCATATCCTCTGTACTCCAGCTTGGAAAGTCCATCAAGCAGAATTGGTGCCGCCTGATCACTTCCCGTATATCCTACGATTCCACACATATCATTCTCCTCCAAAACACACACCCTATGTGTCTTTTACTCAATTTTATTGCATTAACTTATACAGTATACCATAAAATCTATGATAGATACTATTCTGTTTTGTCAAATTTATTGCTTTTTATGACATCTTTTTTATGACAACTTTGGTATCAGATGTGATTACCGTCTGGTTTTCATATTCCTCCGGCGACAAAAGCCGGATCTTTCCGAGCCATTGTCTGTAATACACATCCTTATATGCCTCGTTCTGCACATACACCGCTGCTTCCGCCATGACCATTGTCCCCGGATGCACGATGCCCGTCACGCGCACAAAGGAATCTTCATGTGCAGCTTTAAGCTCCAGTTCCATCTGCCGGATCCTCTCCTCCAGACTATGCTTTTCTGCCTGCCGGACGATTTTTGCGCGGATGATCTGCGCTTTGATCTGTTCCATATCTGCAGACAGCTTCCCTGCTTCCAACTGTTCATATTTTTCAAGCTGGGCTTCAAAAACTGCAATATCCTCTGTCGTCTTCTGCAGTCGTTTTTTATGTCCGTTGCATTCCTTCCTGTACTGCGGCATTTCGCCAAACTGGAGCTTCGTGATCACACCGGCCTCATTTCCGATTTCTCTCGCCGTGATTTTCTGCATGGCATTGATGCTGCCACCGATAATACAACCGTGTTTTGATGTGACAAACACAGAATCTCTCGCGAACACACGGCAATCCAGCAGCGAGTCCGCATAGACATTGCCTCCCGAGGTGATGTTACAGCGCTCCACAAAGCTTGCCGCCACATCTCCGCCTGCCACGATCTCACACCCGTATTTCCCCTGCACACCTTTGCCGATCGTGATATTGCCTCCGGCATGCAGCTTGCAGTTGCCTACATGTCCATTGATAAAAATACAGCCTTTGGCCTCAATGCGCAGTCCCGAATGCACATCTCCATGGACTTCCACATCGCCGTTGAAATCAATATTTCCGTGCTCGATGCCTAGATCTCCCTTTACCACATAAATCGGTTCAATGATGATCCTGCCATTTTCTGTAAAGATCCTGCCCGAGAGCTTGGCACTGTAGGTAAGTCCGTCTTCAGAGACGGTAAAGCCCTTTCCTTTCAGCATCGGCAGCTGTCTGCCGGGCACAGGCTTTAAAATCTCCGAAAAGACCGTATAGCCGTATTCCCCCTTGGTAGGCGGTTTATATACCGCGATGGTCTGCCCCTCTTCCACCATCGCCAGCTTCAGCGAATTCAGATAATCCACAGAGCCGTCTTCTGCCACGACCGGCTTGTCCTTCTGATCCTCAAGCGGTACCAGATAATGGTATCTGCCATCCTCGCCGTTGACCGCCGGCTTTCCACTTGCAACAATCACTTCCTTATCATAGGCGGCATAAGCCGCAAAAGACTGAACTGCTGCTCTGTTGATCCCCACCTTTACGCCGTTTTTCTGTAAAAGCTCTATGATAGAATCCGCGGTTACATCCAGCGGCTCGTTATCTTCGCTCCTTTTGGCAACCAATGACACGTTCATATGCTTCTCGTCAATAATCATGATGATGCGATCTGTATCCATGGCGTTTCCCCCTTTCGCCATTGATGCTTTACAAGTGTATGGTTATTCTTATGATAACGTAACAGGGCGGGGTTTTCAAGAAAAAAACGCGCGATATATAACGCATACTCTGCATGTGCGTATCGTAAGACGCACAGTGTCAGCTTTGTTTTTCATGGATAGTAACTCCCTCATAACAACAGAGGAGCCGTGCTTTCGCAAAGCTCCTCTTTATCAATCCTCCTTGATTCATCCACAATACAGTTTATCTTTCGTATCACTCCCCACTATCCTCAACCTTACAGTCATAGGCCTCCTGATAAAACAGTTCCTGCGAGCACAGTGTGTCACTGCCTGCTTTGGTCCGGACAAGATAATCTCCCTGTGCGGTGAGGAGTCTTCCTTTCTCGTCGTCAGCCATCATACAGTCAAACATATAGCAGATTCTCTTTCTGATTTTTTCGTCAAGGATCGGTACGGCAACTTCCACACGCCTTGTCGTATTTCTGGTCATGAAATCAGCAGACGCGATATACACTTTTTCTTCCGCGCCTTTTCCGAAGCGGTAAATTCTGGAATGCTCCAGAAAACGACCTACAATACTGATGATCGTGATGTGATCCGTCATTCCCTGTATGCCCGGTTTCAGGCAGCAGATGCCCCGCACGATCAGTTTAATCTGTACACCTGCCTGTGAAGCTTCTATCAGCTTATCAATGAGCACTTTATCGGTGAGAGAGTTGATCTTGATGCCGATATAGGCCTCTTCCCCCTTGTTTGCCTTTTCAATTTCGGCATCCATGAGCGCTGCCACTTTATTCTGCAGACACTTCGGTGCCACAAGCAGATACTTTGTCTCCTCGACCACCTCTCCCTGCTGGAGTGCGGTAAATACTGCGGCAGCCTCCGCGCCAATCTCCTGGTTTGCAGTGAGCAGCGACAGATCAGTATACAACCTCGATGTTTTCTCATTGTAATTTCCTGTGCCGATCTGTGTGATATAGGAATGTCTCCCCTCCTTGACCCTTGTGATCAGACACAGCTTCGAATGTACCTTATAGGCCCCCAGCCCGTACAACAGCCGACATCCGGCGTCCTCCAGTCGATGGGACATCTCGATATTGTTTGCCTCATCAAATCGTGCGCGAAGCTCTACCAGCACCACAACTTCCTTTCCGTTCTCCGCTGCTTCCACAAGTGCATCAATGATCTTACTCTTCTCCGCCACGCGGTAAAGTGTCATCTTGATGGACACAACAGACTCATCCTCCGCCGCTTCCTGCAACATACGCAGGAAAGGCTTCATGCTCTCAAACGGATAAGAGAGCAGCACATCCTTCTTTTCCACCTGTGACAAAATGCTTTCTTTGTTATTTAGGGCAGGACTGAGCTGCGGTGTTCTTTTTTCGTAGAAAAGCTCTGTTTTATCCCGCAGGTAATTCTGCAGTGCAAACACAAAGGAAAGGTCAAGCGGCGTATTCACATGTATGATGTGTGACATTCCAATTCCCAGAAATTCCGCCAGCTCCGCCTTCACCTTCTCATCAATCTGTCTGCTCAGCTCGACTCTGACCGGATTTAAACGGTTTCGCTGCTTGATCATCTGCTCCATCATATTGCGGTAATCCATATCCTCATCATAGATTTCACATGCCTCCATATCCGCATTTCTGGTGACACGCATTATGGATTTTTCACGGATCTCATATTTGGTATAAAGCTTTGATACAAAATGCAGGATCAGTTCCTCGGACAGCATAAAGCAACCTGGTCTTGTCGGAATTTCGATCAGCCGCTTGAAAACACTGTTCGTACACGGCACGATCCCTGTTCTCTTTTTGCCCTTCTGGTTTCTAAGCAGCACAATTGCATACAGCTGCTTATTTGCCAGAAACGGAAACGGCTGCTGCTTTCCTATGATCATGGGCGATAAGAACGGTGCAATATATACATCAAAATATTCCTCCAACATATCGCCCTCTTCTTTGGAGAGCTTATTGAAATTGATGATGCGGATTCCCTTTGGCTCCAGCTCTCCCATGAGTTGTTCGTAGATCTTTGCCTTTTTCTGTTCAAGCACCTTTACCTGGTCAAGAATGGCCTGCACCTGCTCTGCGCTTGTCATATTTGTCTTATTTTCCCTGACAATTTCCTTCGCGTTCATCTGCATCATGAGCGTGCCAACTCTCACCATGAAAAACTCATCCAGATTGCTCTGATAAATAGAAGCAAATGTCAGCCTCTCTGCCAGCGGCACTCTGGCATTGCCAGCCTCATCCAGCACCCTTTCATTAAACTTCAGCCAGGACAATTCTCTGTTCGTATAACATTTTTGTGTTGCTTTCATTTTGCTCTTCTCCTCTGTTTCCATCCATTTCTTTTTGCATTTCATAAGCCATGCAATGATACTATCAAGAATTCTGACAAACATACTCACACCTGTTATGCTTCTTCTGCCAGAAAGACGCGGAAATCAACCTGACTTTGTGCACTTTCGACCAGATTGATACAACTGTTTCCCATACGGGAAATATTGTGCAACACATTATTATATGCAACTGTCTTATTGGCGTCACACTTTTTATTTACAACGCGCTGCGCATGTGCTTTTTTCAATTTTTCATCCAGCTGCATAATTTCTTCTCTCTTTTCCCTGATAGCCTCCTGTGCGATCTCTTCTC
This sequence comes from uncultured Lachnospiraceae bacterium, assembly GCA_945949085.1. Classification (GTDB taxonomy): domain Bacteria; phylum Bacillota; class Clostridia; order Lachnospirales; family Lachnospiraceae; genus CAG-194. Next base: position 107,173 of record CAMFDJ010000006.1, read on the forward strand.
CGCTGATGATTGCCCGCATAGCCTCCTCATACATATCCAGAATCAGTCCCACCGCTTTACGCAGCTCCTTTAAGGCTTCTTTGGAATATTTCTGTTTCTTTCCTTTCTGATTCAGCATGCTTTCCGATAATTCTTTGCAAAGGTCGGCAATGCGGTCGATATCACAGAGCACATACATGATTCCGGTACTCTGATTTGCCTGTTCCTCCGTCAGCACACCTTCGGAATACATCGTGGAAAGATATTCCGTGATACGCTCATTGAGATTGTTTTCAATCTCCACCTTCTCGGTAATGTCATGCAAAAGTGTTGCATCATCCTTGCTGCTGCCCTCTTTGAATGCAAACAGCATTTCCTGTACAATGTCACTGCATCTGACAACCTCTTTTGCAACAAGGTGAAGCGCTGCCACCGGTTGTCCGATCAGCTTATCATCCAGGTATTTCGGTACACCCGGAAGCTTTTGCATGGTGATCTTTCCTTCCGGAACCAGCTTCATCACAATTTTTACCATGATAGGAATCAACGGAATCCAGATGATCGTCATTGTCAGATTGAAGCCTGTATGGGCATTTGCGATTTGTCTGGAAATGACATCGACTTCATTTCCCTTTGGAGATATTCTTGCAATCAGGTCCGCATACGGTCTGATCAGCCAGATAAACAGGGCTGCACCGGAAATATTGAAGATGCTGTGGGCTGCCGCTGTTCTTTTGGCATCCTTACTCTGTCCGACAGATGCAAGAAGAGCCGTAATCGTAGTGCCGATATTGTCACCGAGAAGAATCGGAATCGCACCTGCAAGACCTATGATGCTGTGCACGCCGTCCGGTCCTGCCTGCGACGCAAAATTCTGCAACACCGCAATCGTTGCACTGCTGCTCTGTACGACAAGTGTCATCAATGTACCTACGCAGACACCCAGAATCGGGATATCAGCCACCTTTGCAATCATGTCCGTGAAGACCGGGCTGCCCGCCAGCGGTTTCATCACGCCTCCCATCGTTTCAATTCCCAAAAATAACAGACCAAACGCAAAGATGGTCTGTCCGATATTTTTGATCTTTTCAGATTTCGATACAAAGTGAATCAGGAAACCGATAAACACAATCAGATAGATGTAATCACTGATCTTAAATGCAATGATCTGCGCCGTCATCGTGGTACCGATATTGGCACCCAGAATGATGGAGATTGCCTGCGGCAAAGTCATCAGTCCCGCGCTGACAAACCCTATCGCCATAACTGTCGTCGCACTGCTGCTCTGCAATACGGCTGTTGTCAAAGCTCCCGCCAGCACACCAAGCACCGGATTTTTTGTCAGCAGGGAAAGTACTGCCTTCATTTTTTCTCCGGCTGCTTTCTGCAGACATTCACTCATCATATTCATGCCGAAGATAAATACGGCAAGTCCTCCAAATAGTCCAAACAAAATTTCCATTGTTTCTTTCATCTCATGCTCCCTCCGGGTATGCACCCGTTTTCTCTTTTTTATCATTTGATTATAAAATCTTGCTCCCGTTCGCCGTCAGTTTAAATTTGGCTCCCAGCAGTTCTGCCGCTCCCCTGCACATCATCATACGCCCGAGGAAAATATCAAAATATTCGTACATGGTACAGATACTCTCGTCCACCTGTAGATTTAAGGAAATCACTTTCTTCTCCAGATTGATTTTTAGGGTCGACTCCGTGACTGCATAATTCACTCTGTCATGAATGTCAAACGCCGCTGCGTTTTTTCTGACACGGCTCCTGCGCACATCTGTCTTATCTGCAATGATGAGCGCCGCAGACAGACAGTCCGTCGCACCCCCGGTACTCTCGTCGTGATTTCCGATCGCGGACACGATCTTGACCCGCTCCCGAATGGAAAGATCTGTCTCTCTCAGGATTTCGTTTGCCAGAAGGGCACCATATTCCGCATGCCTGTGTCTGTTTACCGCATTGCCGATATCATGCATGTATCCGGCAATCTTCGCCAGCTCCACCTCGCGGTCTGAGTAACTGAACTTCTTCAGGATATTTCCCGCCCGTTCAGCCACCAGTACGCAGTGCGTTTCCGAGTGGTCCGTATAGCCCAGCACACCTATGTTACTGTTTCCTTTTCTGAGATACTCCTTTACCTCTTCATTTTTCATGATCTCCTTGTAAGTCACTTTTCTAACCTGCTTTCTTTTGCAATATCCGGATGAGATCCACACATTTCATACTGTGATCGTCCTGCTTAGTGTAGGACAGATCATTTTTTGCCGCTATCAGGCTATTGTGAAACCTATGTGAAATTTGTGTAAAATGCTAACGATTCAGAGCCATGCAGATTTATAAAAAACAGGCTGTGTGGGCTTGCCCACTAAAGACTGTTCTTATAAATCTATATGGCTCTGAATCGTTACGGAAAACACCACCGCCCGTAATCTACAGGCGATGGTGTCAATTTGTACATCAATCGTATTCTGTTTGATTCCGACTTCCCGTACCAAAGGGCTGCCTATTTTACAGTTACCTTTTTGCTAAGTCCTCTCTTGCGCAGCAATGTCAAATATAACTCTGCTTTTCCCTTTGGCACCTTGATCGTTACCTGGGAGGGAATTCCCTTAAAGGCATTTTTGCTGACAGATTTTAAGGTCAGCTTCTTGCTCTTGATTGTGATCATCTTCAGGTTTTTGCAACCGTTAAACGCATTCGCACCAATCTTAGTTGTCTTATCCGGAAGTGTGATCTTTGTCAGAGATTTACAGCCCTTAAATGCATTTGCGCCAATGGTCGTCACCTTGCTGCCGATGCTGATTGTCTTTATCTTGGTACAGCCGCTGAAAGCATTCTTTCCAATGGTAGTCACGCTCTTTGGAATCGTTACTTTGGTGACCGTCTTATTATTTTTGAATGCATTGTTGGCAATTGCCGTTACCTGATAGGTCACACCGTTCACTTTCACGGTAGACGGAACCTTGATGGTCTTTGCCTTCTTGTTTGTAGCTCCCGCATAGGCAACTGCCAAATTCTTCTCATCCGTACCGGTGACAACGAAGGACGCTGTTCCCTTATCATCCTGCACCTTTTCTCCTTTTTCCGGAATTCCGGTTGCCGGGATGCTCTCTGTCTTTGTTTCGCCACAAACACTGCATGTAAAGGTCTTTGCGCCCTCTTCCGACGCAGTAGCTTCTTTCGTCACCTTTCCGTCATCCCACTTGTGACCGGTTGCGTAAACTACCACGCTTGACTTGTCTATAATTTCCTTTGTTGCAGCCGCATCTTTGAACCATTTCCTACAAGAGCATGTGTAGTATTCTGTATAGCCCGGTGTCGTGCAGGTCGCTGCCTTTGCTGCCACCTTGGTGGTGGTATGAACATGCGCCGGAGTCTCTTTTACTGCCTTCTTTACAATCGTATAGGTCGAGAACTGATTGGTCGGGAAGGACAGCGTCTTTGTAGCTGCATCATAGTCGGCCGTCAACTCTGTCAACGTGCCATTATGGTCACGGACAACTGATAAAGATTCTCCATTTGCAAGTGCCATATCATTCAGAGTCAATCCCACTGTAATATCCTTTTCAAATGCTGTGATCGAATCTGTCCAGTACTGATTCTCTACACCTTTGCTGACGATGTTGTCAAGCGTCAGATCAAGTGATATGAGCTTCTCTGCCGTTTCATTCGCTGCTTTCTGTACTGCTGCCGTAACATCCTTTGTATAAGTCGTGTTATCAGCAACTGTTAAGCTTAAATTACCGCTGTCTGCTGCATTTTCACCGTTTGCAATGGTGGCAGCCGATACCTCCGCTGCGCTTGTGACATCGGTTTTGTCCTCTGCCGGTACAAATACGCCTCCAAAATGGAGATTACCATTTAATGTAACCTTGAATGTACTTCTCTCCTCCTGTGGCGTTCCCTCCTGTCCATTGATATTGGCAGAATCAAGCTGGTAGCCATAGGTAGGAACCAGTAACAAGGTAACCTCGTCACCATTCTCAGCGCAGATATTACCACTGCTTGGAGACAACTCCACCTGTCTGTCATCCATTTCCATAGTCTCATAGATTGGCAATCCGAACTGATCGAGAATGACATTTCCTTTTTCATCAAGCTGCATATCGCCGAGAAGTACAGTGTCTCCCCGTTTGATTTCCTTCACATAAACCTTTCCGTGTTCTACAAGATCATCCTGATACGGATCTTCCTCATTCCTAATGTAGCTCCAAGATAATGTTGCAACCGGTGATCTGTGCTTTCTGATAAAGAGGCTGTAAGTTTCTGCCGCACCTATAGAAATACGATAGCATCCCTGTATCTCGTATTCCTTTCCGTCTTCGTCTGTTTCTATGACCGGATCAATCTTTTCCTCTGCAGAAAAGATTCCATCCTGATCGAAATCCATATAAACTTCATCAATCAACTCATCTTCCAGCTCGATTTCATTGCAGGAGACGCTGTCACCGCTACTGTAACCGCCTGCCGTAAAATCAAAGAAAGTATTCGGTGTAACCTCCACCAATTCCCCTTTATTTCCACCCGGAATGGTTGAAATATATTGGATTGTCAATGGATTCTCCCCATCATTTGGTACTTCCTCCGGGAGAATACCCTGTCCGCCATAGAAATTCTCATTAAACCGGAACGCAATCTCCGCATTTGGCTGCGTCTGTTCCACATAGTTGCCATTTTCGTCAAACTCACCGTAAATCAGGGAACCATCCTCATTTTTTCCTGCTTCATTCTGAATGAATATATGGATATTACAGCTCTCCTCAAACACCCTTTCCACATGGAACTGCAAACGAAGCAGAGCATCTGTTGCCGTAATCGTCGCATTGCCATCGGCATCCTCAGATGATTTTTCCGGCGTAAAGGTGAAGGTATAGCCTTCCGCACTCATCAGTGCTGCAATCATCTGCGCTGTCGTCTCATCCTCTTCCACAGGCTGATACGCTACGCGGTCTCCCCACTCTGTCTGATAGGATACATCAAAATTGGTTTCCGAAATGGCATATCCGTCTGCCATTTGGTATCTGACTGTGATGGTATTGTCTTCCGCCAGTTCCTGTATAAAGCGCAAATCACCATCATTATTTCTTGTCAGTTCAGTCCATTCCTCTGCATCATTTACCTTGTAAGAGACGCCAGTGACACCTGTCTGCGCCATTGTTTCCGATTCAGGATAGACATCCCAGCGAAAGCCTTGCTCAAAGAAATTCTGCCCCGCCTGACCAAACCATGGATTCACTCTGATGCTGGCATATCTCTGTTTGCCATTTTGATCTGTATCGGGTATCCGTTTTCCTTCCTCATCATTCCGATATTGCTTTACCTCATCCAAGGTAAAGGTATACGTCCATGAACCATCTTCTTCGGGTGTAAATGTCAGCACCTCACTATCCTGTTCTCTGTCACAGGTAACATTAACATACTGCGTATCCCCAATCCAGACGTTATCCAGATAACTTCCCTCTCCGGGTGCAAAAGTAACAGAAACACCGGTTCCACCTTCCTCAAGTGCACTTACATGAAACCGATATTTTTCACCATAGCTTTCATCCCGGAAATAATCTCCCTCTGCCGGAGCCGGAGAAAATGTGATCGTGTCGCTGCTCTCCGGATCCTGTGAATCCATTTCAATCATAAACTGTTCTGTATCATTGTACGAAAATGCATCATAATCACTCCAGAAAATGTCTATGCCGTCCTCTGCCTGATAACAATAACTAAAATGCCATGTTTTTACGTCCTTATCACCGCAGTCATCGATTGGATTTGTCTCATCACCTACACGGTAAATACGGTCTTCTCCGTTTGTAGCATGCACATATACCACCGGCTTTGCGCCCTCTCGCCAGCCGTATTGATTTCTCTGCTCCTCTGTCGCCGCATCCCAATCAAATCCATCCGGATAATTCGGCTTTTCCGTCAAATAGATATCATAGTCTTCACCGTTCTGACCAACTACATTTTCATATGGGGCAAGCTCAGACAGCTGTGCATCTGCCACGCCTTTTAACTTCCAGCTCGCACTACCCTGGTAGTTATCATACCCTACCCAGATGGCACTGCTCATGTCTTCACCATGATGTACCCAGACATCCGCTGAACCCTGCCAATAATCCGTTACTAAATCTTCGCCCACCAGACGTTCATTTTTATTATAATAGTAAACCCGTACCACATAATCAGTCGTGTTATCTTCCGGATTCTTCACAATGGATATCTTTCCCGTTTTATTGTAATACGAAATACAATCGTTATAGTTTACTACTTTTTCCTGCTGCGTATCATTATCCCACTCAAACCGTGCCGCAACTACTGCTCCCGTCTCTGTATCCAGAACCGGGTTTCCGGATTCATCCACACAGACAGCTCCATCCTCCGCATATGTCAGCTTACCAAGAGAAACATTCCCATCTGCCTGCTTCAGGTAGAAGGCTGTATCCTCAGTAATATCCCGGTAATAATAATCCCGCAGAGGGTTGTCCGAAATTTCATCTTCCGCATAGAAGTCCCATGCCTTGTGTTCTACCGTAAGATAGCAAGAATACTCGTTCTCTCCCAGCGAATAGGTAAAACGATATGTACCGGTCTTATAAAAACGATAATAAGACACAGGGATCTTGGTTTCCGAAATAAAAGTGCCGCCATCGATCTCCTTGACAGCCCAACTGTTGTATTCCTGCTCGGAAAGCTGCACTTCCTCAATCTGCCCCTCTTCCGGCTCGGAAAATGCCGATGCTTCAATTTCTGCTGAATTGTCACTGATTACAGCAGCATATGTAATCGCAACATTATCCACATCGACACTTTGATAAGTTGCCGCACCCTCATCCGCATAGAGCAATGCTATGCCAACTTCATCCGGAATCTCTGTATACCAACAGCGATTCAGATCATTCAGGGTTTTATTCTGATTATCCCACTGTGCAAAATACAGTCCTGTCTCATAACTGTTTACTACCGGATCATCCACCGGATCCGTCTCCCCCTCTGCCTTTACGGTAGCGGAAGGCAGCATACCGACAATCAAGACAACTGCCAGTACATAGGAAAGTATTTTTTTCCATACCTTTTCCATACAAAATCCTCCTTTTTTGTTTTGCTCCTATTCCTACATGTGAGCTCACAATAGTGCCTTTTGTCACTCTGTCATTCCATTTTACACCAATTGGATAACTTTCTTAAATAGAATTGTCACATCTGGCAGTTGCCACATTTGGCACACTGCTCACAATTGGCTGTTACCCCGTTTTTTTCTCTTTTCTCATTCGTTTTCTTTTTGTATAATAACAGAGAGAAAAAGAACGGAGAAGATACCAATGAAATTCAATGAAACCTTAAATCAATATATGGGACAGATCGGTTGCACCGCAATGGAGCTTGCCATGGAGTCAGGTCTGTCTCCGGCAGTAATCAGCCGCTATCGGACAGGCGAACGCGAGCCGGAGCAGGAAAGCCTTGTAAAGCTGGCTGCAGGTCTTACCCGCCTATCTACCCATAGGGATCTGGCGCATATGTCTGCTGATGAGATTTTGTCATCCTTTCAAAGTTCCCTTGATAGTCAGAATGATAGTGTTACTATTATCCCGGAGCACTACGATGCACTGATCAGTACGCTCGGCATCAACATGAAGGATTTATCTGCCTCCACCAACTTTGATACCTCATATCTTTACAGAGTGCGCTCCGGACAGCGTCGTCCCAAAGATGCCGCCTCATTTACAGATAGCTTTTCACGCTTTGTTGCAACGCACTATGGCGATCCTAACGGCAAAGAAAAAGTTGCCGCGCTGACAGGCTGCGATCCGGAAAGCATACAAGATGACAATGCATACATAACGCAGGTCACACACTGGCTCTGTCATGCGGGATCTGAAAACAATCATGCATACATGGAAAAATTTTTAAAACAGCTGGATGAATTTGATCTGAATGCCTACATCCGCGCCATTCATTTTGACGAGTTAAAAGTGCCATCCATGCCTTTTGCGCTTCCTACTGCAAGACATTATTATGGCATAGAAGAAATGAGAAAGGGCGAACTTGATTTTTTCAAATCTGCGGTTCTCTCCAAATCTATGGAACCGGTTTTTATGTGCAGTGATATGCCGATGGATGATATGGCAAAAGATATGGATTTTAATAAAAAATGGATGTTTGGTATTGCCATGCTTCTCAAAAAAGGGCAGCACCTGAACATTATCCACAATATTGACCGTCCGTTCCACGAAATGATGCTTGGCTTAGAGGCTTGGATTCCAATCTATATGACCGGTCAGGTTTCGCCTTATTATCTGCCTGACATATCCACAGAGGTATATCATCACTTTACCTATGTCTCCGGAAGCGGCGCGCTCACCGGCGAATGTGTAAGCGGTCATCACGACAAAGGGCACTACTATTTTACGAATAACAAGCAGGAGGTTTCCTATTACAAACAGAAAGCTTCTCTTCTGCTCTCCAAAGCACAGCCGCTCATGGAAATCTTCACAGCATCCGAAAGAGAACGATTTTACAAATGTATGCATAGTCTGTCCCAGACAATAGGAACCAGACACAACATTCTGTCTGCCCTGCCACTCTACACAATTTCCGATTCGCTCCTTACGCAGATGCTTACGCGCAATCAGGTTCCGGAGGATGCCAAAGCCTCTATACGATCTTTGACCACGCAGGAACATACTGATATGGAAACGCTGTTGCAAACAAATCATGTTTTTGATGAGATCATAGAATTATCAGAAGAAGAATTTCAAAAACATCCCATGCAATTGTCCCTTTCGACGTGCTTTTATGAAACGGATATTCCCTATACCTATGCGGAGTACTTAGAACACCTTACGCTTACGCGCGAATTTGCAGACAAGCATGCAGGGTATACCATGAAGTTGTCAAATGCCCACGTATTTCGCAATATTCAGATTCAGATGCTGGAGGGCAACTGTGTTATGATTTCCAAGGTGAAAGCACCGGTCATCCATTTTGTAATTCGCCATCCGAAAATGGTAAATGCCCTGGAAAACTTTATTCCGCCGGTTGTGGAGTGAGGGGCTGGGCGGATGATAAAAAAGAGACAAAAGCAGATTGCCGTTATCCCTAAAATGTTGAGGGAATGCTGAAACAGAACAAGGACCGAGAGGGGCAGAAAAACAAACAGAAGGTCGAATGAGCCCCTACTCATTCTATTTCTGAACCAACACCATTATCCGTTTCATTAAAATACTTTTCTCTATTGAAGTCGGCTTTCAATAGAATAGTCAACTCAATATCTGTTGGATTCTCAATTTTATATATTCTTCTAGCATGATTCATCACTAAATCATCATATATGTTTCTTGCAAGTCTGCCGTTTGCAAAATGCTCATTTTTTAAAGTAATTTCATGTATGAAGTATTCCTCAATATAATCCTTTAGCTCTTCATCAAGTTGATAATCATTTTTTTTACATAATGATTCTAGAATCTGGATCAATTGTTCTGCTGAATAATCATCAAATTCCAAAAAAATATTAAATCGCGATTTCAATCCTGGATTTGACTGAAAGAATAGTTTCATAGGTTCAGTGTATCCTGCAACAATGACTACCAAATCATCCCTATAATCTTCAAGTGCCTTAGTCAGTTCGGTCAAGCACTCCCTTCCATAAGAATCACTATGATCGTTCTCGGTAATACTATATGCTTCATCAATAAAAAGGACTCCACCTTTAGCCTCTTCAATAACTTTCTTCACCTTTAACGCAGTCTGTCCTTGATATCCGGCAATTAAATCTGTTCGAGATACTTCTGTAAAATGTCCCTTGGATAACAAACCAATCTGTTTATATATATAACCGACAATACGAGCCACTGTAGTTTTCCCGGTTCCAGGATTACCCGTAAATGCCATGTGCAAAGTATTTTTTGTATTACTAAACCCACGTTGACGCCTTAACTTTTGAACAGTTTGATACGCTATTAAATCTTCAACTTGATGTTTTACATTATCTAAACCCACCAACTCATTTAACTCATCTAATAATTCTTGAATTGTTCGTTTATCCTCTTTGCACTCTTTCTTTTCCCCGCAAGCATTCTTAACATATTCATATCCACAGTATTCAAGCAAACTGTCATTTAATAACTTTGCAAGAGTTTTTATCTCTTTTCCGTATTCGCTATTTGAAATTATACTTGAAATACTATTTACAATATAACAAATTGCTTCCGCATCTTTGGTCTCGACAATTGTATTTGCACATTGTGAAATTTTCCCACATGAAGATGATACTGCATCAAACTTTGACGCTATATCCAAAAAAGATTTCTCATATCTGTTACCCATTAAAATACTCCTAATATATTTAACAAAATATTTGCAAGAGTCAATCCAAATGATACTCCTGCAACAGAATATGCAATGATTATTCTATTTTTCAATTTCATTGTCGTCAAATCATTACTATTTTTTTCTTCTGTTATCATTTCTTTTAATTGCATTATTTCATTTGTCTGCCTCTCTTTTTCTTTTTCCAAATCTTCTGTTAAACTCGAAATATTCTCTATTCTAGACCATACATCATCTATCTCCAATACGTGTTCCTGAATAGCAATTTCATCTACTGTTCTTTGAGTTTCAGAATATTCAGCAGCCAAATTTAAAAAATCATGATTTATATTCTTGTTAAATTTCTCAATAGCATCCACGTTTTCTTTAAAAGTATGTAGATCACCCCAAATAGAATCAATTTCTGAAAGATGCTCATATTTCTTCAAATCTTCCATAAAAAATTGAAGGTCATCTATCTTTTGATTGCATTCCGTAATTGCAGTGCATATTACATCAATTTTATAAAATAATTTACCTACATTTTCTTCGGCATCACACATTCTATCCCAAATAGCATCAATATCTTCTAAGTGTTCATAATCTAAAATGCCTTCCGCAAAACTTTGTAATGCTTTTATGCTCTCTGCCAACCTACTTATATCTTTTTTAGATTCGTTAAACTGTTTTCTGATTTCATTCGACTCTTTCTCAAGTTTTTTTGACGCATTCCAAATGTCATCAATATTACTAAGATGTTTCAGTTTATCTAATTTGGCCTTGTGATCCTCCAAAACACGTATTATCTTCTTTTGTTCCTGAACACTTTTCCTTATATCCTCTTGTGCAACCTTGGCATGATCTGCAGCAGCTTTAGCTTGATTACTTGCAATTTTTGCACCTCCTATTGCACTTAATATTGCCGGAATATATTGCTTGTCTAGAGATTCAAACGCATTATATACTTGACCAATCTCTCTTATTATATCTATGCTAATTCCATTTATCTTTGTCAGATACTCTTGAACTTGCCCTGTCACCTTGTTTAGTTCATCTCCCGTAACTTTATGATCGCCTAGACCAAACAATCCTCCCGAACTAGGAACGTGCTTCAGCCCAAAATCGGCTGTACTTCTTTTGGCAAAAGTTTGCAGACTTCTTTTTGCATTTTCAAACGATGCGAATTTTAGTTCTGGTACAATAATAGATGACTCATCCATGTTGTCTATTTCATTTTTTTCATTTTCATTAAACATGTTTTATTTCTCCCTATTCACTCATCTAATAGAAAATTCAATGCACTTTCCATTTCATCCAAATCATCTTGATTCTTCGAAACAAGTGTTTGTGAATCGTTTTCACTAAGAATACTTTTCAACGATTCTTCCATTATTTTTTTTGCTTCTTGATGTCTTAATATGATATTGTCCGTATTTCCCACTTTTACGCTATCAAATTGATAAATAACATCATCAATGATCCCCTCTCCGCCTCTCTCCCCTCGAGAATTATCTGTTTTATCTAATTCATTTTTATCATCGGATTCATCTTTGATTTTCGCTTTTTTATTTATGATTACATAATATGCGCCCACAATAAGTGCCCCAATCCCAAGCATCTTAATCATGACAGATGCAATCTTTCGTAATGTCCTTTTAAATTTCATACTCTCCTCCATCAGTCTTCCAAATCAGATAAACGACGATCAATTTCAGCAAAATCATCATGGTTATCTATATCCTCATAATCAGCTTCCGAATTCTCTTTTATTACTTCTATAGATTCCTTCATAATACCCGCCGCTTCTTGGTGACGTTTGGAAATAGAATTCACTGCTTCTGTTTTTGCCTTATCATATTTTTTTACAGATAAATCCATCATTTTTTCCTGCGTCGCCAATATTTCGTTACCTTTATCTACCTTATCTTTTGTCAATTCGGCTTTTTGCCTTTTTTCAATAAGTGAATTAAGAAGATTTATTGCCAAAGCTCCAATTATACCGGATATTAATGATCCCATGAAAATGCCAATAATATTTGCTAATGATCCAAACAATGGAATATCCAATGCAAAAATAGGAATTGTTGACAACCCCTTCTCAATTACTTCGCCTAGTACAATCGCACCTGCTGCTGTCACCCCAGCCATAATAATCTTGCCAACTTCCATCATAAGAATACCAAATGGCTTATTTCTATTTTGAGGATTTCGAATATATTCCACAGCCTGTTTCAATGATGCCCAACCCTGCTTAATAAACATCCATGCTTTCTTTATTGTACTAACTACCGGTCCAATAATTGATGTTGCAATTACCGTAATTGCTGTATCAACAACATTCACCACGGTATTTTTCAAATCCACTACAAAAGATACTATAGCATCTTTAATATAAGTTAACAGGGATTTCAGATTTTTATCTGCTGATTTAAGCCACGAAATAAGTTTCTGTATTATTTTTTTTACCAAATCCGCGAGTAGATTCATTACAACAGCTCTAGTAGCCTTTTTCCCGATTCTAAGTGCCTCCGCTTTTTGTGATTTTCTACCCGCTTCAATAGATCTCTTTTCAGCCACTTTTTTCTGCTTTTCATATTCTTTTCGAGCTTCCTCATCTCGTTTTCTCAATTCTTCTTCGTCAATCGGAAATCTCTCTGCTGGTTTCTCTCCATTTCTTTCCGAATCAAGCCATTCTGACATAGTACTGTCACCTTTAGATTCATTTGCACGTGAATCTAAATCCACCAGATTTACATCACTATTTGCAAAATCAGCTTGTTCTTCTCTTGTCATGTGTGCCGCTGCCTCAGGATCTCTAATTATTTCAGCAGCAGATATAGTATGATCCTTATGAACAGTTTTAGATCCTTTTGGTCTGCCTTTGTCAATAAACTCTCTGGCATCATAGTTCGTGTTATAGTTCTCTCCACTTGGATCCTTTTTCTTATCTTTCACCCTCAAAACAGCTTTGTCTTCGCCAGTTCTATTATCTACTCTAGTCTTTAACGAACCGTCTGCATTCCTTTGGAAATTATTTTGCCAATCATCATATCTTGTTTGATAATCGATTTCCGTATTATGAGTTGCAATAACTCCATTTGCAAAATTATCAGTAGTTTGAATATGGGCTTCGTTAGATAAATTCAAGCCATATTTTTTAGCATCAGCTTTTGTAATTGGAGCGCTACGATCCATAGTATTTCCGCGATTTATCAAATCCATATTATCTCTAATAAAATCTTCACCCGCTCTAACTGCCACTTGATTTGCAAATTGTTCCCACACAGTAGATAGTACCACTTCCCCAAGAGCATCTGGCGAACCAATCTTCTCAATTTGATCATCAAGAAGCTCTAAATCAGACATTTGTGATTCTAATTCGGATTGCAATTGTTCTTCTAATGCTTCAAAATCTAATCCTTCATAACTATCCTTCTTATCTATTGTTGCATTTTCATTTGCCATTTTCTTATGCCTCTCTTTCCGTTAGTATTTCTATATTATTTCCTTGACTACGTAACCACATGTCAATACCATCTCCAAAAACTTCCGCTGATATGGTATAGACAGTTCTCATCCCATCTTCATGTTTTTCTTCATTCTCAATCTTTGCCGTTGGCAACCTGTCCAGAACAGCTTCAACAGAATATCCATAATACTTAAATCTAATCTTCCGAAGTTTTCCTCCGAACATAAATTGAATTCTTTTTCTAAATTCGCCCTCTTCAAATCTGCTGGCATAGGGTATATGATAATTCTCATCCAGGACTTTATACCCTTGAATTCTGTCAATTCGATATATTGTTGGGAATGAATCATCAACCACACTAAAATTCTGCTGAACCTTTTTGTCCTCGATGAATGCCACCAAATAGAAATAGTAATCAGAAAACATGATAGCTAGCGGTTTAATCTTTCTCGTCTTTACAGATGTACCTTGTATTCCCTGATATTGTATCTCAACAAATTTACAAGAATGTATCGCCTGTCCAATATCCCACATCTTATCAATAAAGACCGTTTTATGCCTCGGCTCAATATAGTGATATTCTTCATTTCGAATCAGATCTGTAACAAGCTTCTGATTTTCTTTTGGAACGCAGCAACTAATAAGCTTTCCAAGCATGTCCGACATTTCCCTCTTCGTAAATGCTCTACTATCAAGCAGGATTTTACAAATTGCCAATATTTCCGGATTTGTGAACTTCAACTGATAGATCTGTTCCAGACAATAGCCCTTTTTCATCCGATCATATACCACATTATTCACAATGCCGGTTGATTCCACTTGAGAGTCCATGAAGTTTCGAATATCATCTAAGTCCCTTTGAATCGTTCTTTCATTTACATCAAAATTTCTTGCTTCTTCCGCTTTGTAAATTACACCGCCATTCAACAATTTTGTGTAAATATGTAGAATACGTTTGGCTTTATCCTTGCTATTATCCATAGCCTGTCTCCTTTTCCCCTCCTGTTATGGTAGTCCAAGAATAGCATTTCACTTAGACACATATTGTCATTACTCTTTCTTTTTTACATACTTCCCACTTTTCACTCTCTGATCATCCGGCTTTTCCGTCCTCTCCGGGATGACCCAAATATGCCCGATTTTCGTCGCCCCCTCTATCCGTTCCTGCATGCAGAGTGTTCTGATTCTCCTCTCACTAATCCCCCAAATTTTTGCTGTTTCTGCAGAAGTCAAATAGCCGTCCATACCTACCTCCCTAAAAACAAAAAACACCATGAGAGTCTGTCCATGATGTCATAAAGGTGCAGCTGACTACCATTTTACAGGCTCTGGAGCTTTGTGTCGCTGGGTTTCCCCAGGTTTACTAAATCTATAAAATTATCGATACTGTTGTCAGCAAGAAAACTCATATTTTTTCATTGCCTAACCTAAATCAAATTATAATCCTATCGCGGAACAAAAACAACAAATCATCGGTGTTTTCGACAGTATTCGCATGTAGAATATCAGCTCTACAATTTGTGAAATTTGACGGGACATCTCCAGTCAGCATTACCAAAGTTTTTCCAAGGTTTTCCTTGGGTATTTGTGAAGCCACTTTTTTGACACCAAAGTACTTAACACATCATATTCATCATCTGACAATTTCCCTGCCTCCGACAATTTTTCCAAATAGTAAATCTGTGCGGATAGATCCTTCTGTTCCAACAGTTCATCGACTACATTGTTTATGAACTGATGCCTCTCTCTCTTTTCTTGTCCCAACCGTATTCGTTCCATTATACCCATTTGTAATCCTCCGCTAAACAGACCTCGTTATACAAATATCCGGAAGTCTCACAGATTAATTCTTTTGTTGTCCTATCACCTTTTGAATCAACTGTGATAATCTAGAATGACCCATGATGCCTGTGATGACCTGTGATGACCTGTAATGAAACTCTATCAAATCACCTGGACATATATTGTCATTCTGAAGACAAATAAACACAAATTAATCAAAAAAAGTGGCAAGCCCATCCGTCTTTTCGGGTAAGCTCGCCGCTATTTTTCTTTTATTTACTTTTCATCGACTTTATACCGCCCGGTTTTTGGACCCCTTACTCCGTCCCCTAGGTTTATCATCGGGACAAAGGGACACTCGTTGTGACAAAAGAAACGTCCCTACTTATCCCTATACTCCACACGGTTTCTTCCCTTCCGCTTTGCCTCGTACAAAGCCTGATCTGCCGCATCTATGGCTACTTTATAGTCCTGTCCGTTATACGTGGAAACTCCGACAGAAATGGTGATCCGGCATACCCCGTTATCATGCTCTTCCACCTTACTGCGAATGTGCTCGGCAAACTGCATTCCCTTTTCCTTGGTCGCATTGTGCAAAATTATCACAAATTCTTCCCCACCCCAGCGGATGATAAAATCCTCATCGGTAATCAGCTTCTGCACTACGGCAGTCACCTCCTTTAACACCACATCACCCTTCACATGACCATAGGTGTCATTTACCTTTTTAAACCAGTCAATATCAAACAACAGTACTGCCACATTTTTCCCGAAAATATTTTTTAAATGCACACCATCTTCCTGTAGTAATTGACTTAATACATTCCGGTTATACACACCGGTCAGTGCATCATACATAGAAATATGCTGAAGCTTTTGTGTCATATGATAATGAACCTTATATAATTTCTGCATGACATAATGAGATGCACAAATACCACACATGATTGGTATGCCCAGCGAAAGCATGATATCAAGATTCTCATAATGATTAAAGGAATATGACACCAGAATATCACCAATCAGAAGGACATGTGCAATCGTAGAATAAGAAAACGGTGCACAAAATCCCATGGCAAAAAACATGGTATGCATGATAATGAAGCCTTCTGATGCATGTGTCTTATCAGGAAGATAATAGATAGCCCATATCGTATTCCACATGATCCAATGACCGATGACATAAGAGGCAATAGTCATAATCCGATAGTCATGACATTTCCTCGAAAGAAACAGAAAGGCAATCATCGGAATCAATATGTTCATTCTGGGGAAAAAAGTTTCTATCGCAAATCTTCCAAACAACTGGCAATCCGAAATAAAATAGGTCGTGGATGCCAGGCAGGATACTATGACAACCGTATTACAGAATAAGCGATAAAAATCATATTTTGATTGATAAAAGGATTGTTTGTTGAGCGTCTGATTCATTTTTCTATCTCCGTGTATATTGTGCTCTTGTCCATAATAAAATACAAACCATTCGATTCCATATACATGGGGGTAAAAAAGAGAAAGAAAAAAAACATCACTAATCCTAGCAATGTTTACAACGTGCAGCTGACTACCATTTGACAGGCTCTGGAGCTTTGCGTCACACCCTTTCGAATGCTTTGCCGAATTATATGATATAATTTTAACACACTCAGAATACGCTGTCAAATATCGACAAATTTTTCATGTTCAACATATTCAACATGTTCAACAATTTTTTCACCGTTTTTGTCTTTTCACATTTTATGAGCCAATTTTTGCATTTTCTCATATTTTATAAGTCAGTTTTCAAATCCTTCTCACATTTTATGTTTTTGCAATGATCAAAAAGGCGGCAAGCCTATCCGCCTTTTCGGGTAAGCTCACCGCTTCATGTTCTCATGTTATTTTTTCATCGAGTTATCGTTTTCACGCCATCTGCTTTCCGGACCACTTACTCCGTCCCCTAGGTCCATGTTCGGGCGTCCATTTTGGACCTCCACCTCCGTCCCCCTGGTCCATTCCTCTGGTTCATGTTCGGGCATCCATTTTGGCCCTCTACCTCCGTCCCCTAGGTTCACCCCACAGTATATGCCACATTTGCCATCCTTTTCATGATCCTGGCATAAGCATCCAGAAAATAGTTGAGCTCTGCCTGCGTCATCTGTTCCTGATTTTCATTCATTTCCTCCAGTTGCTTCTGACAAATTGCATACTTTGCCAAGAAATCTGCATAATCAGTCATCATGTTCGCCAGATCGGCGGGGTCACTTGCGTTTGCATATTTATCCATAAAATCGCAATACTCATTATAGAATGCCTCCAGGTCATCCACCTGTTGCTTAAATTCCGGTGAAATCTCGTCACCTTCCACCTCCGATTCTGATTCCCCTTTTTCGTCCGCAGCCTCCGTTTGTTCTTTTTCGACATCTTCAGCCTCTTCCTGATTCGTTTCTTGTTCTCCTTTCGTTTCTTGTTCTCCCTCCGTCTCTTCTTCTCTTTCATCCGAGGTAGGCATAGCCGTTTCTTCGCCACTTTCCTGCTCCGATGCTTCCTGTACATCCTGCTCTTCTGCCATGGATTCGTTTTCCTCTTCAAGGTCATCTGTCGCCTGAGCAGAGTCATCATCTGTCTCTTCGTACGCCATCTCCGGTTTTGTCATTTGGTCAGCTCTGTTTCCTGCGCAGCCTGCCAGCTGCAATGCCATCACGCCTGCCATAAGTCCCACTACCATTTTTCTCTTCATTTCTCTTTCTCTCCTTTTCTTTGTTTTTCATAAAATGTTTCCAACTCGTCAACAAATTTTTGGGCACCATATACCTTTGCCTGTTCTGCCAGCTCCATAATCCTTTTCTTTTTTTCAATCTGTCTCGAAGCCTCCAAAATTGCTTTCTCACATATTTCTTCCGCATCATAATCCGGATGATCAAGAGCCTGACCAATCAAACGTATAGGGACACCCAGTTCTCTGAAGAATTTAATTTGATACACCCTCTTGACATCTTCTTCACCATATTCTCTGTACCTGTTCTTCCCAATCCTTTTCGGATGAAGCAGACCTTTTTTCTCGTAAAATCGCAGATTGTAAGCAGACACGCCCGTCAATTCACTGATCTCTTTTATTGTTTTTCTCATCACTGCCCCCAGATGCTACTCTAAAACATTAGCGCTACTCTAACGCAAGACTTTTTTGTAAATCCCGCATTACCACTACAGTTACAAAAACCGATTTTCATTTTGATAAGCCGCCTCCTTCGACATTTTGATTTCGGTTTCTTGAAAGGGCATGTAAATTTCGCGAAAAAAACACCACCGCATTCGCGATGGTGTTGCTGTTCTTGTATATTCTGTTGTAATTCTATTCGTTACTTACATATCTGATTCTTCGCACTGCTGCTCGCGGTTATGGACCTTTACCTCCGTCCTCGGGGTTCATGTTTGGGCGTCCATTTTGGAACTCTACCTCCGTCCCCGGGTGTCATTCCCAGGGTCAATTATCACTGAAACGAAACCTCCAGTGCATAATCGGGAGAGACCGACTTTACGAGTGGCTGATAAATCTCCCATACCGAAAGAATGGCAAATCGGTCTGCCTTTGATATGGCGTCCTGCTCGGTCAGCTTCTGATTCATCTTTTCCTCAGCTTCTTTCTGTATTTCTGAACTCTGCTCAGGAGTCATTTTGATATCCCCAAAAGCAAGCAGTCCTTTTGTCGTGTCACCAAACACAATCTCATCTGTCGGAATATTGATTGGTTCTAAGCAGGCATGTGGAATTTTGAGTGACACGATTTTGTTTTCCTCGTCCAGAGAAATATCATTTTTTCCTATTTCTCCCAGATCGACTGTATAGGTTGCATATCCATTGTATGTAATGAGCTGACATTTTGTAAATACACTCCAGTTCATCAAACCGGTATCCGTGATCGTAACAACATCAGAGACTTCCACATTGTAAACTTCCAGCTTTTTCAACTGGGAATCCTTACCCAAGATTGCCTCCGCAAAATCTGCTGCCGTATATCCCAGAAATCCGTCATTCTCCAGTACCATATCATGGCTCTCGGCAGGATCCTCAAAGGAAGTCAGTTGATCCATGGCACGATTCATTTTGGCAGAAACAACTAGCGCAATTATCACTATCGCAATGATCGCAACTGCATTTGTGACAATTCCACTAAGACCGGATCCCTTCATCGCACCTTTCCGTGCGGCTTTTTCAACTTTTTTGATCAGTTGTTCCTCATTTGTATTCATCCCTATGTATCCCCTTTTTCTATCGATTTTCCTAATTATAACGAATTCTGTGTTTTATGTAAATACGCATTACGCCACCGCTCCTGTTTCCCGACTTTTTGAACCTCTGACTCCGTCCCATAGGTTCACCCACAAAACTGTGGTTGTATTTTCTAAAACTCCTGAAACATAATAAAAATGTGATTGCAATACACAAAAACACCAATAAAAATGTGAGAACTATGTCTGTGGAACGATTTTTGATGAATAAGCTTATGGACAGAAAGCATTTCCCCTGCCGTAAGCCTTAATACTAGAAGTGTTTCTTCAGGTAAAACGCTCAAAGAACTATTCCCGGATAGCGTAAAGCTCCGTGTTCGCTTCTCTCTGAACAATTTGAAACTGGATGATGATGTATTGAATATTCCTCTGTTCATGGCAGATCATACGGATCGGCTGATTGGGCTTGCGCTGAAAAAATAAGCGGCAAGCCTATCCGTCTTTTCGAGTAAGCTCGCCGCTTCATGTTCTATTATTTTTCTTTTCATCGACTTCATGCCGTCCGGTTTTTGGACCACTACCTCCGTCCCCTAGGTTCAGTTCACAAGACAATGGGACACTCGTCGGGACAAAAGAAACGTCCCCCTAGTCAGCGTTCCATCACATAATCCTTAAAGAATGGCAAAATAAATTCACAATATCCTCGTTCATCCTTAACGATTAACTCTTTTTTCTTAAGTCTGTTGTTGTATGGATTGAATTCATCTGTAGTCATATCCAAGATAGCACGGATTTCTTTTATTTTTCCTGTTTCCGATTGTGCAATTGCCTTACATACTTTTTTATCCTTCTTTGATAATTCAGACCAAATTTTATCGTATACGAGTTCATATAAATTCATCTTATAATCAACCAAAATATCATTCACATCGGGATGATTCCAATATAAATAACCGAGTACCTGAAACGCAAATGGATAGCCTTTTGTGTATTTGGCTAATTGCAATGCAGTAGCGTCATCTGTTTTAAAAATACTTTTGTATTTTTCTTTTACAGCAGAAACATTTAAAACACTCAAATGTATTTTGGGTGAACGATAAAGAAATGTCAGGCTTTTTTCGTTTTGCAAATCGGTGATATTCTGCAAAAGTCCTGTCATCAATAAACAAACGGGATAATCTTGTCTTACGAATATTTGGAACGAACTAGCAAATACTCTCATATTTTTACAGTTCGTAACTTCATCTATCGTGATCAAAACTCGTTTTTTCTGTTTCTTTATCACCTCTAACATTCTAGCGATAGCACTCTCAATGTCATAATATTGAAATGTATTTTCTGCTGACAGTCCAATCCCTAACGCAGATATATCCATTTTTGCCTTTGTAAAAGCATCTTTTACCCCTTTTATTTCATATAATTTGGAGGCAAGACTTTGTAGTAAATCTCGTTCCGGATTGAGTTCAACCACTTCCCAATTCTTTTCGCCTCTGTAATAATTCGCTATACTGCTAAGCAATACAGTCTTTCCTGTTCCTCTAAGTCCGGTAATCATATACACTTGTTGATTCAGTAATTCCGAAGAAAACATCTCAATGATTTCTTGCTGTTGTGCTTGACGGGGAATAGACTCAACCGGTTCTTTACCAAATATCAAACTGAATGGATTGCTCATATTTTTGCACCGCCTTTTTACAAATTTACGTTTTAAAATTTTTACTGTTTTTCGTTTCTTTTACTGTTCTTTACTGTTGAGTATAGCAAAAGACGCAAATTAGTCAATAGAAGATTTCATTTTTTGGACCTCTACCTCCGTCCCCCTGGTCCATTTTTTGAACCTCTACCTCCGTCCCCTAGGTCCACCAAAAAAGCGGCAAGCCCATCCGTCTTTTCGGGTAAGCTCGCCGCTTCATGTTCTCTTATTTTCTTTTCATCGACTTATCGACTTCATGCCGTCCGGTTTTTGGACCTCTGACTCCGTCCCCTAGGTTCAGCAAGTCTACTGAGCCATCTGAGCAGCTACCTCTGCTGCGAAGTCTTCATTCTTCTTCTCCATACCTTCGCCAACTTCGAAACGAACGAATTTAGCAACTGTAAGCGCATTGTTTACTGACTCAAGGTATTTTGCAACTGTCTGCTTTCCGTCTTCTGCTTTAACATATACCTGATCCATAAGGCAGATCTCTTTGAGCTGTTTAGAGATACGTCCCTCTACAAGACCTGAGAAGATTTTGTTTTCAACGTATGCAGCCTTACCTGCCAGTGCAAGCTCACCAAGCTTAGCAATTGCTTCCTTTGAAAGGAAGTTGTATAAATATTTGTCATTTTTCTTTTCAGCTAATATTGCTGCATCCTCAGCTGAGAATAAGCTCTCTGTCTCAACCTTTGTATACAATTCGTTCTGAATTGGCTTTGGCAGAGAAGAAGGATCGTTCAGTGCGCTATCAATCGTGATTTCACGCATCTTAGCGATTTCTTCGTCAGAGATATCAGATCTGCTGATGTACTGTGGGTTCATAGCTGCGATCTGCATTGCAATATTGGTAAGTGCTTCCTTTGCTGCGTCATCGCTTGCGCCGGCTCCGGCAACAAGAACACCTATTCTTCCGCCGCCATGCAGGTAAGAAGCAACTACGTCACCTTCTACCTTTTCAAATCTACGAACGGATAATTTCTCACCGATTGTAGCTGTTTTTTCTACTAATACGTCTCTAAGACCTGCTTCATCCAAAAGAGCTTCCACATCTTCTCCATCCTTGCCACCGTTTAAGGATGATGCAATTGCCTTGTCAGCTACTAACTGAACAAACTCCTGGAATGTTTCGTTCTTTGCAACGAAGTCTGTCTCTGAGTTTACTTCTACAACAACAGCTTTGCCCTCTGCGTTTGCTACGCGGGTAATACCCTCTGCTGCAATACGGCTTGCTTTCTTTTCCATCTTAGCTGCGCCGCTTTTCTTTAATACATCAACTGCTGCTTCCATATCACCGTTGGTTTCTGTAAGAGCTTTCTTACAGTCCATCATACCTGCACCAGTCATTTCACGTAACTCTTTTACCATTGATGCTGTGATTGCCATCTTTCTATCCTCCTAATGAAATTTTAACGATACTTCTCTCATCAAATTATGCTTCTGCTTCCTCAGCGTCTGCCTGTGCAGATTCCTCAGCGATGTCTGCTGCTACTTCCTCTGCTGCCCCCTGGTTTGCTTCGATAACAGCATCTGCCATCTTGGAAACGATCAGTTTAACGGCACGGATTGCATCATCGTTACCCGGGATCACGTAATCAAGTTCTTCCGGATCGCAGTTTGTATCAGCGATACCGATCAGAGTGATTCCAAGTGCATGCGCTTCCTGCACACAGATTCTCTCCTTCTTAGGATCTACTACGAAGATAGCATCCGGAATATGCGTCATTTCTTTGATACCACCAAGGTTCTTCTCCAGTTTCTCCATTTCCTTCTTGATCTGGATTACTTCTTTCTTAGGAAGAACATCAAATGTTCCGTCTGCCTCCATTGCTTCATATTTCTTTAATGTCTCAATACGAGTCTGGATAGTTCTGAAGTTTGTCAGCATACCGCCTAACCATCTCTCGTTTACATAAAACATACCGCAACGTTCTGCTTCTGTCTTAACAGCATCCTGTGCCTGCTTCTTTGTGCCGACAAAAAGAATTGTTCCGCCTGCTGCTGCAACCTCAGATACTGCCTGATATGCTTCATCTACTTTTCCTACAGATGTCTGCAGATCGATGATATGAATACCATTTCTCTCTGTGTAGATGTAAGGAGCCATCTTAGGGTTCCATCTTCTTGTCTGATGTCCGAAATGAACACCTGCTTCTAATAACTGTTTCATTGAAATAACGCTCATTGTCTCTACCTCCATTTGGTTATTTTGCTTCCGCTCACATCTTCTTCCGAATATCAGCCCTGCCAGACTGCTTCTGCCTGACACGCGTTATGGGCCACCGATATGGAATCCGCAAGCGTGTTTAATCACAACGTGAGTATTTTAACATAAAGAAAACCCCTGTGCAAGGGGTTTTCTCTTGATTTTGCATAAATTAGGCATCCTTTTTACCGGTATGCCATCATGATCTGCCTATTTTACCGTAACCTTCACAGTCTTATAAATACCATTCTGTGCATAGACATAAATCGTGCATTTTCCTTTTTTCTTTGCTTTGATTTTTCCTGTCTTGCTGACTGTGGCAACTTTCTTATTGGAAGACTCAAAACGTATAATACGGATATGGGTCCGAACCTTTTTCTTTGATGTGTAAGTTGCCTTGATCTTCGCTGTTTTGCCTTTCTTTAAGGTCAGTTTCTTTTTGGATCGAATGACAACCTTTTCCGGATTACCGTATTTGCCGCCTTTTGTTACCGCATGCACACCGATTGATTTTGCAATCACTCTCTTTTCTTTTCCGATGGTCTTATAGGCAACCACCATATATTTATAATATTTGCCTTTTTTAAGTTTCTTCTTGGTCCAAGATGTAGTAGCAGCTTTCTTGATGGTTTTGAGTTTCTTCATCTTAGAACCACAAGCCGAACCATAAATAATGTAGCCGTCTGCTTTGGACTGTTTCTTCCATTTCAGCTGTATTGCCTTATTTTTGCCGATTGCTCTCAGTCGCAGTCTGGAGAAGCTGCTTCCCTTAACATCTCCTTTGTCGGTATCCGCATTCAAAATGGATTTCTCCACACTCTCAAGCGATTCGGAGTTTTTCCAGATTTCTGCTTCTTCCGGCGAAAGACCGGCAGGCATTTTATTTCCGCCGTCCGGGTTGCTTTCACCGGTGCCGTTATTGCCCGGCTTGATTGCGCCGTTGCCGCCTGTCGTTCCATTCGAACCACTGCCTCCATTACCGCCTGTACCGTTTGCAGAGTTGCCACCGTTTCCGCCACCGATCGTGCCATTGTTTTCGCCTACATTACCTGTGGTACCGCTACCGCCGTTGCCGCCGTTACCGCCATTGCCCGTAGCATCACCGCCATCGCCTCCGGAAATCGTTCCTTCGTTCTTACCGACAGTTCCATCGACACCATTTCCGCCGTTGCCGCCGTTTTCGTTTTTGGAATCGCCTCCGTTACCACCACTGATCGTACCGCTATTTGTATTATCTGTGACATTTCCATTCACGCCGTCGCCACCGGTTCCGCCGGTTTTATTGTCAGAATTGCCTCCGTTACCACCGGTGATCGTGCCATTGTTCTTGGTGACATCGCCATTCACACCATCTGCTCCATCACCACCGTTACCGCCGCCTGCATTCGTGGACGAACCGCCATTGCCGCCGGTGATTACACCATTATTCTCTGTAATGTCTCCGTTCGCGCCGTTGCCGCTGTTGCCGCCCTCTTTATCCTTCGCATCAGTTGCTCCGCCATTGCCTCCAATGAGAGTACCATCGTTTTTCTCCACATTGCCGTCCACAGCATCTCCGCCGTTGCCGCCATTATCCGTGTTGCTATCCGCACCATTTCCGCCGATGACTTTAACGCCTTCCCCAATATCCAGCGTTGAATTTGTACCGTTGTTATTCTTTTCTTCCACTACAATGGCATCTCCGCCATCTGCGCCGGATCCGGCATAGGCATTTCCGCCTTTGATTTCGCCGCCTTTATCTGCAGAATTATCCTCAACAGTCAAATGCGTTCCTTCTTTGTCTGTATCCTCCAGAACAATTGCCTGCTTTCCTGCAGGAGATTCCTGTGTGCCGTCCGATCCGACGATATCGTGACCGTTCAAATCAATCATAACATTTCCCCATGTATCAGGAATGGTGATTGTACCGGCTACATCCTGTTTCAAGGTTACAATATAACTATCCTTGCTCTCATCAACAGTAACAACAACACTATTGTTTTCTGCTTTCTCATCTTTTCCAAAACCAGAACCGGTTGTTGCCTCGCTGCCGGTTTTAAAGGCTTCTGCAATCTCAATTGCATCTGTACTCTTTGTAGGGAGCTTTGTATCAACAACATCTTTTGTTTTTTCTGTGTCAGCAGCAACCGCTGCATCTGTATATCTGCTATATACAGAATATTCTTTTCCCTTCATCAATGCGGCAGATTCATCCGCTTCTTTTGTAAAAGTAATCGTTCCGGCTACTGAAACAAATACACCATTTGCGTCGTCCTTGTTATCAGCCACCTCTACACCATCCTTGTAGAGCTTGCCATCCTTGAGGCTGTACCACGGACCGCTCACCTTATCCAGTGTATACTGTACATCTGCTGCTGCAACAATTGTAATACTATGTCCTGTCGAACTCTTCAATTCTGTTGCACCGGGTTTCTTTGTACCTACTTCAATCGCATTGTCCGCTGCTTTTGCTGCGTCTACAACCTCTTCGATCTTATCTTTTCCGGTTGTAACAGCACTTGTGATTCCTGCTACGGAATCTGCTGCGTCAATTGCAGAATCTGCAGTTCCCTTTTCGGTATTAACATTTCCCTTATAGCCATTTTTTTCTTCCGTCGTAAGCTTTGGCAATGCATCAATTTCTGTGTCGGCATTTGTTGCTTCCTTCGCAATCGCATCCTTTGCCGCATCCTTCAGTTTACTAAGGACGTCATCCTTTGTAGTTGCTGCATCAATAGCATCCTTTGCATTTTGTTTTTCTGCATCTGACAGGTTGGGAAGTGTATCTACTGCTGCCTTGGCCTCTGTTTTTATTGCAGCCAATTTAGCAGCCTCATCTGTTTCCGCTGCATTTCTTGCCTCTTCCTCAATTGCCTTGATTGCATCAATTCCCTTTTGACCTTCAATACCTGCATATACATCAGAAGTTGCACTGTCAATTTTTCCCAATGCTGCTTCTTTTGCTGCCTGAATCTGATTTAGGTAATCTGCTTTATTGCTAAGATCAAGCGCATCTACTATAGCACTGGACGCTGCAGCCTGTGCTTCTACCTTTGCTTTTGCATCAGCTTTTGCTTTATCAAACGTATCTACAGTTGATTTTTCATAAGACTGCCGAAGCTGGTCATCAATCGCATTCTTTGCAATCTGAACGCCATCTTTCACACGAGTGAAGTTGTCCCAAAGTCCTGTAGGTTCAAGCTTTGCCTTAGCATCATCCACAATTTCACCGACTTTGGTGACAAACTGATCCATTTGCATGATTTCAGCTTCTTTAAAGGTTAAGCTTTTTATAATGTTTTTCGCTTCCTCGCCTTTCAGCACTAACTCAGCTTTTCCCGCTTCTCTTGCAGCATTCAAAGCATCTGTTTCTGTCTCAGCAGCATTTAACTGTTCTATATACGCTGCTTTTTGTGCATCAGAAATATAGGTCAGACTGTTTATCCAATCTTTCATCTCATTTTTTTGTACCGTGAGAGCAGTCGGTTCCACCTTATTCAAGGCTTCGGTATCGTCTTTTACATATCCTGTATCAATATATTCATCGATATTGGTGTCCTTATCATAATATCCACCCATCAGCTTGAAGGTACGATCTCCATCTACATTATATGTATCTTCCTCTGTACCATATTTAGCCAGTGCTTTATATGTTCCACTCTTGATTGTGACAATACTGTTGATATTTTGAATAGTCGCATTCGAAAAATCACAACCAATGAGTGTAAAATCATGACCATCTGTCCATACGACGGCCGGGACATCTGTTGTCTCACTTATCATATACGGCTTTAACGTAATGTTTTCCAACACAACATCGCCCGTATAGTAAATCTCGTTTTGTCCATTGTTGTCTGTATTATATCCGGGAGCACCGTCAATCTCTGCTATGACAATACCGTTCTTGATATAAACCGTGTTCTTATTTGCATCATCAATCTTATTATTCTGTAAATAAATCGGTCCGTAATTATGAGTCTCAGAACCATCTTGAACGCCCTTTATCGTTTTTCCGTTCAAATCTAATGTTACGGAATTTTTGATAATGATATCCTTGTCTAGATCCTTGAGCAGTGTCACTACATTGTCTTTAGATAGTACTACACCTTCAGCGGTCGTTACGCTATTGATTGCCTCCTGCACGTTGTCATAGAACTTTGTTGTGTTTGTGGCTGCATCATAAGCTTTTGCAACCGCCTCCGCTTCACTTACTTCTGCAGTCTCCGCCGCAATGTCATCTGTCTCCTTTGCGCTGACATTTACAGTCGGTATCGCAAGCGATGACACGACCATAGCTGCTGCCGTCAAGCATGCAACCAGCTTGTTTCCCCAAGCACTCTTCATTTTCATTTGATTATCCTCCTCTTTTTTCCTTCTACATGAAATTGCGTTTGTTTCCCTTCCCGCAACAACATTCTATCATGAATACTATTGATACCTTGGATATCACAAATAATGCAAATACTTTGAATATGCGAAAAAATCGCACCTCAATTCCTTCACACTATCTTATCTTGCCTTTCTCGTAATTTCTTTTGCAATTTCTTCTTCAGATGCACCCTCTTCAAAAGTGTGCACACCTGTACAGATTTTTTTGTCATACCCGTTCTGACAAAGATATCGGTCAAACTCCTTCGCATCTTGAATCAGACCTGCCTGCTCAAGCTTCTTTGCCACGGTCAGTGAACCATCTCCACTGTTTACGGTGATCTCGATCTGCTTTACGGCTTCTGTATCCGGTTCTACTTCCTGCTTAGCAGCTTCTGATCCGGCTTCCGCTATCTGAGAGCCGTCACTCTCATCCTCCTGTTTTATGCCTCCGGACTCCCTATCATCCTGTTCCATTTTCCCGGATGAATCCGCACTTTCTTCACTTGTCCCATCATGCTGCGCCTGCACATCTTCTGACTCTGTCCCTGCAGTTTGGTCCTCTGACTCCGTCCCCGTGGTCTGTCCGGTTGTCTGCTCCTGCGTATCTTCCGCGGGCTCTTCCCCTGCTGTCTGCTCCTGCGCATCTTCTGTCTGTTTCCCGGCTGTTTGGCCCTCTGACTCCGTCCCCGTGGTCCGCCCGTCTGTTTGGCCCTCTGACTCCGTCCCCGTGGTCCGCCCGTCTGTTTGGCCCTCTGA
>CAMFDJ010000007.1 GCA_945949085.1 uncultured Lachnospiraceae bacterium
AACGGAGAGGGTGGGATTCGAACCCACGCGCCCTTGCGGACAAACGGTTTTCAAGACCGCCTCGTTATGACCACTTCGATACCTCTGCATCCTCGGCTTTCGCCGACGCAAGTGTTATTCTAGCAAATCAATCAAAAAGTGTCAACAGCTTTTTTCAATTTTTTTCTATTTTTTCAAAGTCATCCAGAAACGCTTTTGCGACCAGCAAATCTTCAGGTGTTGTCAGCTTGATATTGCGATAACTCCCTTCCACAAGTCGCACTTTTTTTTGCAGCATCGTTTCTACTACCATAGCATCATCTGTAATCTGCATGCCCATCCGTAAGAGTTCATCTTCCTGTCTGATTAGTCTGCTATATGCCATGACAATCACATCATAGGTAAAGACCTGCGGTGTCTGCACTGCCCATACAAGTTTTCTTTTCGGAGTTGTCTCGCAAAAACCATCTTCATCTGCAATCTTTATCGTATCCTTCACCGGTGTCGCACTGACACACGCCTGACATTTGCGTGTTTCCTCCATTAGTTGTCCAATCATTTCAACCGTCACAAATGGTCTTGCCCCATCATGCACAAATACGAGTTCAGGAGCAAATGATTGCTCTTCAGATAATTCTTTGATTTTTTGGATGCCCTGATAGACAGAATGATATCGTTCCTGTCCGCCTTGTGTAATCGCAATGACTTTTCGAAACTGATACTTTTCGACAATTTCCTGCCTGCAGTACTCTATCTCATCAGCCGCTGTCACAAGCACAATACCATCCACAGCACTATCCTCGAATGCTTTCAATGCATAATACAGCACCGGTTTATCACCTAAAAGAAGGAACTGCTTTGCCGTTGCAGTTCCCATCCGTTTTCCCTGGCCTGCTGCCAGTACAATTGCAATTGATTTTTTCCCCGGCATATTATCGTTCTCCCAGTTTCAGATTCGGAACGGCATTCAGATCAAGGCCGCTCCTGATTCCCTTTCTATATTCATAATAACCTGCAGCGCCGATCATCGCTGCATTATCCGTGCAAAGAATCGGTGCCGGACAGTAAAACTGCACTTTTTTCTCTGCACATGCAGTCTCAAGTGCTACGCGAAGTGCAGAATTGGAAGCCACACCGCCTGCAATTGCCAGTTTCGTAAATCCGTATTCCTCCACTGCATGCATCGCATGCTCAACCAGCACATCCGTCACTGCTTTTTGGAAAGAAGCCGCCACATCGGCAACAATGATCTCTTCCCCTTTCATCTCACAGCTGTTCAGGTAATTGAGCACTGCGGATTTCAAACCACTGAAACTGAAATCATAGACATTGTCTCCCACCTTGGCACGCGGAAAATGAATTGCCTGCGGATTTCCTTCTTTTGCCACCTTATCAATCTTTGGTCCTCCGGGATATCCGAGTCCAATGGCTCTTGCCACTTTATCAAAAGCCTCTCCCGCTGCATCATCACAGGTTTTTCCAATGATCTCATAGTCGCCATAATCCTTGACTACGACGAGATGTGTATGTCCCCCCGAAACGACCAGACAGGCAAACGGCGGTTCAAGCTCTTTATATTGAATGAAGTTTGCACTGATGTGTCCTTCTATATGATGCACTCCTACAAGCGGCTTTTTGGCTGCAAATGCCATTGCCTTTGCATGCGCCACACCCACGAGCAACGCCCCAACAAGACCGGGTCCGTAAGTCACTGCAATTGCAGTGATCTCAGAAAGCTTCATCTCAGCCTCCGCAAGTGCCTGCGATACCACCTGATTGATGCGTTCCACATGCTTGCGGGATGCAATCTCCGGCACAACACCTCCATACAGCGTATGAAGATCAATCTGGGAGGAGATTACATTTGATAAAACCTCGCGCCCATTCTTTACAACCGCCGCTGCAGTCTCATCACAAGAGCTCTCGATTGCAAGAATGTATACATCCTCTTCCTTATGTACTTTCACTTCTTGTACTTCTTCGTTTTCTGCTTTGCTTTTTAACATTGCCATTATCTTTTCTTTTCAAAATCTAATAAATTTTAATTATTTGTTTGTTTCTTTGATTTGTATCTTTCTTTTGATTCTCTTGATTTGCCATTCTTTTCTGAAGCTTTTATTCTTCCACAAGCTTCCAGCCATAAATCTTATAATGTCCCTGGTCATCTTTGCGAAGAATAAATACCATATTGGAATTGTACAAAAGCTCTCCCTGCTTGATCCCGTAGATACAATACAGTCTTGCCCAGTCATAGCCATCCTGTGAAAAAGTTTCCACATCCACACTGGAAGAGGGAGCGTAGCTTGAGATCATACGATTATTCTTTTTAAATTCCTCAATATCAAATTTTAGCGAGGCAAGATAATTCTCTTCTGTCTGATTTGCCACAAGCTCATCATCATATAATTCTCTGATTTTGAAACCAAGCGCCTCAATTTCCTCTTCTGTATTTTCTTCATTGTAAAAGCACTGGGAAATCTGACTAAAATATTTGACCACCTCACGTGGGGAAGGCGGATAATTGGTGTCGAGGTTACGAAGAAGTACTTCCTGTGTCGGTGTAAGTACTTCTTCTTCCGGAACTGTTTCCTCAGGCTGAGGTACATTTCGATTGGACAGATAATAATAATATCCCATAACAAGCAAGACCATGACCGCACCTAAAATCAGTGCCTTGGTCCCGGCTGCACGTTTCATATACCTCACCCCTTTCTCGTTTTCATCTGTGTTTTGATACATGTCTTAATCTGTGTTCTCACACTTTGCAGGAAATCCTGCAAAATTTTCTTATCTCGCTTCCTATCAGACTGCGCTGTCGCAATAAGACCATGCTCATGCAAAGTTTTCATCCTCTTCAAAAGAAAGTGTTGCCGTCTGTCCGTCCTTTGCCGCAATCGTATCAGGAAAGATTTTGGTTGCCTGTGAAAGATACTGTTCCGGCCAAGGCAATGACGGGCTGTAATGTGTCAACCACATTTGGGATACCTGCGCATCCTTTGCAAGCTTGGCAGCCTCCCAATAAGTCATGTGCTTATGCTCCACCGCCTTTTGCTGTTTGTCCGGCTCCCCGTACATGCCCTCACAAATAAACAAGTCGGCTCCAAACGCATTTTCCGCAATCGATTTTGTCGGTCTGGTATCCGTGGTATATGTTACCTTAAGACCTTTTCTGGGCTGTCCCATTACCATATCCGGTGTGTAGATCTGTCCTTCATATTCTATCTGATTCCCCTTTTGCAACGGATTCCAGTATTGTACGGGAAGCCCAAGTGCTTTTGCCCGATCCACCTGGAATTTGCCAAGTCTGTCTATCAGAATGCTGTAGCCATAGCACGTCACATTATGGTTTACCTTAAAGGCCTGCAACCGGTAATCTCCCATATCAATTGTTTCCTGCGGGCTGCCTATCTCATGAAAACGGATTTCAAAAGGAAGCTCCGGTGCGATCACACACAATGCTTTCACAACACGCTCGAGTCCTTTGGGACCGATCAGCAAAAGCGGTTCCGTCCGTTCTGCATTGCCCATGGTGAGCAGCATACCGGGCAATCCGCTGATATGATCCGCATGGTAATGTGTAAAACAAATCACGTCAATCGGTTTTGGGCTCCATCCCTTATTCTTCATGGCAATCTGCGTACCCTCGCCGCAATCTATTAAAATGTTTTTTCCATTGTACCGCGCCATCATTGCAGTGAGATAGCGATAGGGAAGGGGCATCATGCCGCCCGTTCCAAGAAGACATATATCAAGCATGTGTAACCTCGTTTTATTTCATAATCAAGACACACTTTGGTGTCATAAAAATTCTTCCTTCTGCGTGACAGGAATGACAAAACCGTCAATCAATCTGTCATAGCATTCCTCACAGAGATCGAATTCCTGCGTCAACCCATCCTTTCCGGAAAAATAGCCGAAATTCTGTCTCACCTCCAGAATCCCCTCCATCAGGATTCCTTTCTCAACCTTTAACTTTTTACCACATTGATTACAGATAACCTCCTGCAATTCTTTCTGCTCATCGTATCGTTTCATACGTATCCTCCCATTTGGTATAAAGACTCGCTATTCCTTCAACATCAGTTTATCGTACAACCCATGGGCATTCCAGTGGTAATATTTGTTAGCTTGCACTAATTTTATCTCTTCCACATGATACAGGCATCTTCTGTCGGAGCCTCGTAAAAATTCTTCCGGATTCCTTCTGTTTGAAATCCACATTTCTCATATAGTGCAATTGCGGCGCTATTGCTTTTCCGAACCTCAAGAGTCACTTCTGTAATTCCGCGCGCACTCACTTTTTGCATAAAATCCTGCATCAGCTGCATTGCAATGCCGCATCTGCGGTAAGCAGGCGCTACTGCTACCTGATTGATATCGGCTTCCTGCAAGATCAGATACGCCCCGACATAGCCGGCCACATCATGTGCATCCGTATCCTCTGCGACCAGGTACAGCGCATCTGTTTTCACTGCGACCTCTTCTAAATCCTTTTCTGACCATGGTCTGGAAAAACAAATCTGTTCAATCTCCGACACCCTGTGCGCATCCTCCGGCTGCATCTTTCTGATCCTGATCCTATTATGCATTCTGTCTCTCCAGTCTCTCGCGTTCCGCCTGCGACAGCCTCAGATAATCAGGTCTGTGCTCTGCTGCCGATACCATCAGTCCCTTTTCATAATACACTTTTGCGAGTGTCGCAAGTGCCGCAGCATTTTGTCTGTTACAATGCGGTGGTGCAAACAGAAAATCTACCGCAGTCTCCCGTTCCAAAATGTCTCGGTAGACAGGGACTCCATCCCCTAAATAGATGACGGGTTTTCCTGTCTCATTTAAATAGGAAATGATTTCTTCTACAGAAACCGCGCATTGCGGTCTGATTGTCCGAAATTCTATGTTGCCCCCGCCCCGGTCTTCAAATGCATATACTCCGGTATACACCTGATTTCTTCTGGCATCCATCAAAGGACAGATCATACGATTTGCCCCATAAAGCTGATATGCCATTGCATCCAGCGTCGGCACCTCAATGATCGGTTTATCAAGTGCCTGTCCAAGTCCTTTTGCCGTAGCAGATCCGATGCGCAGTCCCGTAAAGGACCCCGGACCCTTTGCAACCGCAATTGCATCCACGGACTCCAGATCAAATTCTGTCATTTTTGTAATTTCACTTAGCATCGGCAAAAGTGTCTGCGAATGCGTCTTTTTATAATTTACGCTATATTGTGCAAGCATGATGTCATCTTTCAAAATGGCAACAGATGCCACCAGCCCGGAACTGTCTATCGCTGCTATGTTCATACGTTCTGCCTCTCATCATCATTTTCTGTTCTCTATCGTAATCTTACGATAGGAAAAACCCTTCGAAAGATCTTTCTCAATCGTGATCCATTTCGTCTGGGGCGGCATAAGCTCCTCTATCAGATTTGCCCATTCCACCAGACAAACACCCTCCCCGAAAAAATAATCTTCATATCCTATTTCATCCATTTCCTCGGGATCGGCAATTCTGTATACATCAAAATGGTAAAGAGGAAGACGTCCCTGTTCGTAAATCTGCACAATGGTAAAAGTAGGACTGTTGACCGCCTCCGTAATACCAAGACCCTGAGCAAGCCCCTTAGTAAGCACTGTCTTTCCGACACCCAAATCACCCAGTAAAGCGTAAACTTCGCCGGGCCTTGTTTGTTTTCCTATTGTTTCACCAATTGCAAAGGTATCCTTTTCATCAAAGCTTTCATATATCATAAGTACGCAAAGCTCCCATTCCTCAAGACTGCCCGAAGGCACACCTTACAGATTATTGTATCATATTTGACAATCAGATGACAAGTGCGCGAAATCTGCCTAAAACTGATTCGTCTATTGTCTGATCTTTACTTTTTTCGGGTCCATATGCCTGCATATAATCTCCAGCAAAACAGAAGTGTCATTTTTCAGATCGGCGCGCGGAAATACACATGCGTTCACTCTCGATGTATATACAATAATACTCCTGGCAGTTGCTACCGCCTGGTACATAGAACTCCATTTCTGCATTTCCAGGGCATCTCCCTGTGACACATAAATCCCCTCGTCTGTAAACATATAGTGCAATGGTTTCTGAAATGCTTCATTATTCAGTGCCTGTCTCTTTGCACTCAGGAAAAGATTCCACGGAAGATAGGCTATGATAATAATGCCCGCCACGAGGTAGATCACACCGGCTCCTTTTGCAAAAAAGAGAATACACATAACGCCGAGTATCGTGGCAATGAGTCCCTGCAGACTGGTATACGTATGCCGCAGCATATAATCATACAATATTGAAACATTCATATGCACATCTAACTCATATAAAATTGCAGAATGATCCGGTGGGCATACCTTTTCACTTTCTTCCGCCATCACGGCACTGTCTGCATCCTCTGCACTTTGCTGCATATGAGCTGCATCTTGCCGCAATCCTTCTGCGTCAGATCGCATGTCCTCCGCTTTTTGTGTGGATTCTTTCCAATCTACATCATTATTCATAGAACCATTCCTTCCAAAATCATATTTTTCTCTTTCTGCACTATCATAGTATAGACGCAAAGAAAGTGCAAGTTCAGCCCTGCACTTTCTTTTTTCTTTATATTTGCTTTCTCTCTTCCTTCTTTTGCGGAAAATTTTTACGTCAGAAATTCTCTTATCGCCATCAGCCTGTTATTCATGCCTGAGCGCCTCAATCGGACTCAGTTTTTCCGCTTTCTTCGCCGGATAAATCCCGAAGAAAATGCCGACAGAGGAAGAAAACAGCGTCGTTACGATCACGACAACCGGCGAGATTGACGCATGAAGCCCCATAAGTGCGCAGACTCCATTCGCGCCAAGCACTCCCAAAATGATTCCTATGATACCGCCAATCATCGTAATGATCGCCGATTCCGACAAGAACTGTAACATGATGGACCTGGTTCTTGCCCCCAGCGCCTTTCTGATACCGATTTCTCTTGTACGTTCCGTGACAGACACAAGCATGATATTCATAACGCCGATTCCGCCTACCAACAATGAAATTGCAGCCACAAAAACCACAAAGACCGTAATATAGGAGATCACCTGCGTAATACTGCTCATACTGTCGTTGAAGTCTGCCATCTGAATGCTGTTGGAATCTGCCGGAACACGGTACTTATTACGCAAAAACTGCATGATCTCAGTGGCAGCCTTTGTCGCATATTCCGGTCCATCCGTGAATACATAAAAGTTGTTGAAATCCTCTATATAATAACCGAAAGCACTGCCCATTGTAGTAATGGGTAGTTCCATCTCCACCTCATCAAAATACATCAGCATACCCATCATGCCGCTCATCGCCGTGTCCTGTCTGACACCGATCACCGTCATCTCCACTGTGCTTCCGTATACGTCCACTTCAAAGGTGTTACCAATGACATCTGTCGTACCGAAAAGCGCAATCGCACTACTCTCCCTGATCACACAGACTTTATTTGCTGCCTCGTAATCCGACGCGGTAAAATATCTTCCCTTGACGATCGGCTCCTTGTACAAATACTGCAGTGCCTCTGTACCGCCATATAAGTATGCCGTAAAATCGCCTTTTGGTCCCTGGGCGCTTCCATAAGTCTGATAATTCGGACTGACACCCTTCACGTGATCGATTTTTTCTTCTATTTCCAAAAAGGTCTCTCTGTCAAACGATATCAACTCATCACCATTCGGATCATTTTCATTGCTCTCCGAATAAAAAGCCAGCTGTCCTCCGGCAAGCTTATCCAGCTCGTTGCTGATTTCCGATGAAACACCACTACCAATGGATATGACCATGATGACTGATGAAATACCGATGATAATGCCCAGCATCGTCAGAATAGAGCGGCCTTTGTTGCTCCGAATATTCATCAGAGCCATTTTCACATATTCCAGGAATTGTGTCATGCTTTTATCCTCTCTACTCTTCTTTCTGCGTCGCTTCCGCTTCCTCTTCCGCCGTCTCCTCCATCACCACAACAGGCATATCCTCCTGCAGTTCACTTGTGATATTGGTGATGACCTGGTCTCCCACAGAAAGTCCGGACAGAATCTGGATGTGCTCGTCATCGGAAACTCCGGTCTCCACACTCTGCTTTTTGACCTTGCCGTCCACTACCGTATAGCAGAACACACCTTCACTGGCATAATTCACACTATTGAGAGGTACCAGTATCGCATCGTTTACCTGCGCGGTTTCAATGGCAACCTTCGCCTCAACTCCCAGTACGATCGCCTCATCCGGATTGTCAATATGCACATCCGCCATAATCATAATAGCGCCTGACGCACTGGTCTGTGCAATCTTGCTGACATAACTTACGGTTCCTTCATATTCTTTACCGCTGATTGTCAGCTTTGCTTTCTGTCCTACAGCAATTTTCTCCAGGTCGTATTTGGAAACGGAGAGTGTCACCTTCAATTTTTCGGAATTTTCAATTGTAAATAACGCTGCACCCGGGGCTGTCTGCTGCCCCTCCACAACAGAAACATTCGAAACGATTCCGTCAAATTCAGATACAATGCCTTTCTTTGCCTCATCGAGTGTCTCCTGCGCAAGCTTTTGGGAGAATGCAGATGCCTCTTTGCTTGTCAGCTGCTGCGCCTTCTGCAGTTCTGCGGATGGGTCCGTCTCCTTCTCAGCCTCATAGCGTTCCTTCAGCGCCTTGTATTCTGCCAGATCGCCACTACAGATCTCAAGTGCATTCTGGATTTCCTTCACATTGTATGCCTGAAGCTCCTTCTCCACCTGCTTTAGCGCTTTCTGCTTTTCCTTCACCTTCTGGTTCAGTTTCTCGCTCTCCGGTTTCTTTGCGAGTTTTTCGGACAAATCTTTGAGCTCAGCCTGCAGGCTCATCTGCTGTTCGGAAAGTTCCGATACCTTTGCCAGCTGCGCATTTGCCTGATTGACGCAATCGGTATAATGCTGTACATATTTGACGGCATCTTCATAATTGACTGCCGCCTGCGCTGCCTTCTTTTGTGAATTGTTGATTGTCGCGAGTGTCGCATCCGCACCAATCTCGCTGATCTTTGCTTCATATTCAACCTTTTTGATCTCATTCTCCATCTCTGTTGTGTCATAGGTCAGAAGCATCTGCCCTTTCTCTACCGTCTCTCCTAAAGCTG
This sequence comes from uncultured Lachnospiraceae bacterium, assembly GCA_945949085.1. Taxonomy (GTDB): domain Bacteria; phylum Bacillota; class Clostridia; order Lachnospirales; family Lachnospiraceae; genus CAG-194. The sequence goes on from CAMFDJ010000007.1 coordinate 9,121, forward strand.
CCGTCACAGTATCAACAGTCGCACCGGTTGATGCGAAATAAGTCTTACTCTCCTCGGACGCAACAGTACCGCTCGTCTCAATCTTTTGGGTAATATCTCCCTTAAGTACCTGCGCCGTCTGCACCATAGCCACATTGGCATCGCCCGATCCTGCAGCAGTCTTAATGATGATAACCAGCACGATAGCAACAATAGCCACAATCCAGATGATTTTCTTTTTACCGCCCTTTTTCTTTGTCTTTGGTTTCATTTCCTGACTGTCTTTCTTCTTCTTAAACATTTTCATAATCCCTCTCTATCTTTCCATCTTTGATACGAATCACACGCTTTGCCTGATCTGCAATTTCATTGTCATGCGTGATCAGAATGACAGTTCTGCCATCCGCATGCAATTCTTTTAGAATCTGCAGGATTTCCTTGCTGGACACGGAATCCAGATTACCCGTTGGTTCATCTGCCAGAATCACCGGCGGTGCCTGTGCGATTGCGCGGGCAATTGCCACGCGCTGCTGCTGTCCGCCTGACATCTCGGCAGGTCTGTGCTCCATGCGGTGCGAAAGCCCCACCTTCCCAAGTGCAGTCTCAGAAAGTTCATGCCTCTCCTTCTGCCCAACACCTCTGTATATCAGTGGCAGTTCTACATTCTCTCTCGCTGTCAGATTGGCAATCAGGTTAAACCCCTGAAAGATGAACCCGATTTCCTTATTTCTGATATCGGACAATTCATCATCTGATAAATGCGAGACATCTTCTCCGTTCAATATGTATGTTCCCTCTGTCGGCACATCCAGACATCCTATCATATTCATCAGGGTTGATTTCCCCGAACCGGACTGACCGATGATTGCCACAAACTCACCCTTATCAATCGTCAGGCTGATATGATCCAATGCCCGGACCTCATTTTCACCGGGATTATATATCTTGCTCATATCCCGGATTTCTACCAAAGCACCCATATTCCGTCCTTTCCTCTTTTCACAACAGCGACAAAACACGCTTTACATTTCCCTCGCCACCATAACAAAAAGCCTTGCTTGTATTACCTGCTTAATACAGTAATACAACAAAGCTCTTTTGTCAAGTCATATATTGCTAAGTTTTTTTGAAGAAATTCTTAAGAAATCATCTGTCACTTTCCAATTTTCATCGTCAGACCGATACGCTTTTTCGGAATATCGACAGAAAGTACCTGCACATCCACAATATCTCCCACACTTACCGCCTCCAGCGGGTGTTTGATATAGCGGTCTGTCATCTGCGAAATGTGCACCAGTCCGTCCTGATGGACACCGATGTCCACAAAGGCACCAAAGTCAATGACATTGCGGACGGTCCCCTTCAGTATCATACCGGGTTTTAAGTCCTCCAGATCCATGACATCGCTTCGCAGGATTGGTTTTGGCATGTCATCACGTGGATCTCTTGCCGGCTTTTCCAACTCCTTTAATATATCGATCAGCGTCAGTTCACCAATACCCAGCTCTGCTGCCATCTTCTTTTTGTCTCTGATACGTCTTTCCAGACTGGAAATACCCTGCGATGTCACACCGCCTTTTTCCATTTCCTTCTTTCCGGTGTTTCCCTCGTCTGTCTGTGCCAGAGAAACACCGCCCATCGCCTCGGCCAGTGCACGTCCCATTGCAGTGTTTGTATTGCGTATCACAACCTTCCTCTCTCTCTTATCCGTTTTTTTCACAGGCTGTGCGTTTTGGGCTTTCATTTCCTTTTCCCGACGCTGCGCGGCTTCCTTCTGTGCCAGTCTCACATCATCCATCGTAAGGCCCGTCTTTTCCAAAAGTCCACCGACAGCCTCATAGGATTCCGGATGTACACTCGTTGCATCAAGCGGATTCTCTCCGTCTGTGATCCGCAAAAATCCGGCACACTGCTCAAACGCTTTTGGCCCGAGTTTTGCCACCTTCAAAAGTTGTTTTCTGTTTGTGAATCTGCCGTTTGTTTCTCTGTAATCCACGATATTTTTGGCAATTACTTTGGAAATACCTGAAATGTATTCCAGGAGAGATGCCGATGCCGTATTCAGATCCACACCGACTCTGTTTACGCAATCCTCCACCACACCATGCAAAGCTTCGGAGAGTTTTTTCTGATTCATATCATGCTGATACTGCCCCACGCCGATTGACTGCGGATCAATCTTTACCAGCTCTGCAAGCGGATCCTGCAGACGACGCGCAATGGAAGCTGCACTTCTCTGACCGACATCAAAATTAGGGAATTCCTCTGTTGCCAGTTTGGAAGCAGAATATACGGAAGCGCCTGCTTCATTCACAATCACATACTCTACCTTTGTATCTAATTCCTTCAAAAGTTCTACAATCACCTGTTCAGATTCCCTGGATGCCGTTCCGTTTCCTACTGAAATCAGGGAAATATTGTATTTTTTGATCAGCCTCTTCAGTATGGCCTTGGACTCTTCCACCTTTTTCTGTGGTTCTGTCGGATAAATGACTACGGTATCAAGCACCTTTCCCGTCTCATCCACGACAGCCAGCTTACAGCCGGTACGGAAAGCCGGATCCCAACCCAGCACCACACGACCTGCAATGGGCGGCTGCAAAAGAAGCTGCTCCAGATTTTTTCCAAATACAGTGATGGCACCATCCTCTGCTTTTTCTGTCAGATCGTTTCGGATCTCTCTCTCAATTGCCGGTGCGATCAGTCTGGCATAGCTGTCCGCAATTGTCTCCTGCAGAACCGGCGTAGCAAATGCATTGTCCCCGGTAATGATTTTCTTTTCCAGATAGCCGAGAATACGTTCCACAGGTGCCTCAATCTTCACAGTCAGCATCTTCTCTTTTTCTCCCCGGTTCAATGCAAGCGTTCTGTGTCCCACCACCTTTTTCAGTGGCTCTTCGTATTCATAATACATCTCATAAACACTCTGTTGCTTCGGATCCTTTGCACTACTGGTTATCTTTCCTTCCGCAAAGGTGAACTCTCTGATATAAATACGATAATCAGCCTCATCACTGATCTGCTCGGCGATGATATCTTTAGCGCCTTCCAATGCTTCCCCGGCAGTAGCGACTCCTTTTTCCTCATCAATGTAGGGTTCTGCTTCTTCGAGGGCAGGTTTTTCCATGGATTGCGCCAAAATCAGATCTGCAAGAGGCTGCAAGCCTTTTTCTTTTGCAACGGATGCCCTTGTTTTCCTTTTCTGTTTGTAGGGGCGATACAGATCCTCCACAACTACCAGCGTCTCTGCCGCTAAAATACGTTCCTTCAGCTCGTCAGTCAGTTTTCCCTGCTCCTCAATAGAGGCAAGCACACTTTCTTTTCTTTCTTCCAATCCTCGCAGATAATTCAGTCTCTCAAAAAGATTTCGAAGCACCTCATCATTGAGCGCCCCCGTTACTTCCTTGCGGTATCTGGCAATAAAAGGAATGGTATTGCCTTCATCAATCAGCTTTACCGTCGCCTCTACCTGCTCCTTTCTGATACCTAATTCTTCTGCCAGTTTATGATTGATGTCCATAGATCCTTTTCTCCTGTTTTGTTTTATTTGTATTTGTAGCTGTTTGCGAAACTCACAATATCCCAGATGCAAATTGTACTATCTGCTGCCCAAAAAATTTTCGCAATTACTAACGCGCCCATGCAATTATCATGCTATTGATTCATAGTTGCTGCAAGCAGGCAGACAAGCGGCGAGTTCCAATACACCGTAACCTCGTTGCAGGAATAGCTCTGCTCATTATCTGCATAACATTTTGCAATCGGCGCATCAGATAAAGTTGCCTTTGCATAAGGATCTTCCAGATTGCTGTTAGGTCCACCGACCAGCATACCCTTCATCGTCTTTCCAAGCACCTGTGAAGGTCTGTGATGTGTATGCTCCGGAGCAAGACTGCCATACCCGGTTACAAAACAATAGCCGTTTGCATTGTTTCCGAGAAGATATGCAAGCTGTCTCTGCGATGCATTTTGATACGCAGTGGTGCTGCTGTCACTTCCAAGCACCTTCTGTGCCATGACAAACAGCATACCGTTATTGGCAATTGTCATATTAGATCCCCAAGGATATACTCTTGCAATCGTAGATCCATAAGCATCACTTTGCATTTTATTGACAAGAATGTCTGCATTTTTTCTGATATAATCTTTTAACACGTTTTCCTGCGCCGGCTTGACGGAATCAGACGTCAGATATGCATACATACCATACAAACCTACATCTGCCCATCCGAGTCCTCTCGAAAATTCTTCCGGCTTGCGCTCTGCGATTTTGTCTTCATAAGTACTGTCACCTGTTGTTTTATAAAGCTCTGCAAGAGCCCAGAAATATTCATCCTCCCAATTGCTATCCGGATATTCCCCTGTTACGATTTCTCTGGGATTTTTAAATCCACCCTTATCCATATGTGCTTCTATGTAAGAAAGTGCCTTCTTGGAAGCATCCAGACATTTCTGTGCAAAATCGGCATCGACATCTTTGTACGCGCGACTTGCCATTGCCATAACAGCAGCATAATCTCCCGTCGCCGCATTGGAAACCGGAGAAATAATCAGTTCCTCTGTTTCATCCTGCGCAAGGACTGTTCCCGGGAAGTTCGCACAGGTTACTTTGTGGTATACACCGCCACTGTTCTCCTGCATCTTCATCATCCATTCCAGTTCAAAGCGAACCTCATCCAGAACATCTGATACGCCGTTTCCGCTCTCGGGAATGTCCATATCATCCGTAAAGACTGACGGATTGATTTCATATGCGAGCAAAAGATCGGCTGCCGTCTTTGCTCCGGTAACCACATATCTGCCATAATCTCCCGCATCATGCCATCCGCCGCTTACATCAATCTTCTGATCGGTACCATATACAACTGCCTTACTGTCATGACAAACAGGATGTGCAAAGTCTCCTGCAAGATCTTCCGAAAGCTCCACGCCGCATCTTTGCAGATACATCATGCGGAAGGTGTCCTCTAATAATCCATCATAAACATCTTCTGCAATCGCAAACGGGAAGGATTCTCCACATCCCTCGCTCTCTATTTTATAGTTTCCGGAAGCTGTCACAGAAGTAAAATCACCCACAGCCGTCGTCTCGTCAGATGCCTCATTCGTTCCTTTCTGTGCAATCTGCCCTGTAAAGACACTCTCATTCGTCTCTACATCGATAACGTTAAATGAATCCCCAATTTGATCTCCACGGAAGGTCGCGAGCTTCATCTCTCCCGGCAAATATCCTACCTGACTCACCAGAATGTCCGGTGTTTCAGGTCCGCCATCTGCCACCGTCTTACCGGATGCGTCAACTACGTGAAAATCAACATTATCGATTTTTACAACATGTTCACCAAGATCCCCATCTCCTTCATAGTTTCCAAGATTAAAGCATAATCTCGGTGCCGGATCGCTTGGTTCTTCCATTTTCAATTCGTATTCATAATGCTGCATTTCTTCGGTCGCAGCAATTTCTTCCGTAAAATAGGCATGATAATCACCACCATTTATCTGGATACGCCATACAACCGTACGAGGCTTATCTACCGCCAGATCAAAAGAAAACTGATAAACAACACCTGTATCGCATTTGAAACCGTCATAATATGCCTGCACACTGTAATCGAGATTACCGACATCTCCAATGCGAACCTCGAGCTGCCCCTCATGGTTGACTGCCAGCACACCGGTTCCGCCGTTCAGATAAGTGGACCAGTTACCAACTCCCTCTGAAAAATCTCCGTTCTTTATCATATTGTCATAGGAAATCTCTTCCGCCTCTTCCGGCTGATCAGACTCCTCAGTCTCCTCAGTCTCCTCAGACTCCTCCGGATCCGCGGCTTCTTCTGTCTGAACAGGCTCTTCTTCCTGCGCATCTTCCGTTCTTTCTGCCGCAACAGTCTCTTCCGTCTCCTCCGAAGGTGTTTCATTTGCGCCGCACGCAGCCAAAGCAAGTGAAAGCATTGCTGCCGTGACGATCATTTCAACTTTCTTTCTGCTCATTTTTTCCTCCCGATGGTTGTCACGATTTTGTTCTTTCAGTATACTAAAAAAAGGGACTTTCTTCAATGCTAAAATCATGCTATGATAAGCATATAGAAAAGAGGTTCATCTATGGACAATTATACAGATTTACAAAATCAGCAGACTCCCGCAGAACAATATCCGCACTACGGATACAAACCTGTGCGCAGCAATGCATTCATGATTCTGTCCTTATGTATGGGAATATTATGTATTACCTCCTGCTCCGTTATCTTTATTTCCATGATTGCAGGCGGTCTTGGCATCTTGTTTGCCATTCTTTCAAAAGGCAATGATCAAAATATGCAGATTCTGCCCAAAATAGGAATTGCCACCTCTGTTTTCGGGCTGGTAAGTTCCATTGCAGTCACCGCCTCTGTATGCTATCTGTTATTATTTGACAATACCTACAGAAAACAGGTGAACGAAGCATGTGAGCAGGTTTACGGCATATCTTTTGACGAGATGCTGGATGAAATGTATCCGGAACTTTCAACAATGATAGACGATATTGCACCAAATTCCGGTAGCAGTAATATCACGCAGTAAAAACAGACAAGACATTTTTATCAGCACCTCATCCCTCTATGATCGGGATTGGGTGCAGACATATCTGAAACAGAAAGGATGTGAAAATATGGCAGCTTTGATTGGTGCATATGGTGCATACACGGCTTCTCCTTATCAATTGCAGACAGGCAATTCCTATTCCGCAGGCAGTGGTGCAATCAAAAACCCGGGCGAGTCACAGGTAAAGGAAGCCGGCCGCAAATCTTCTCCGGCTCAGTGCGAGACCTGCCGTGAACGTAAATATCAGGATGGTTCCGATGAGATGGTATCCTTTAAATCTGCCACACATCTTTCTCCCACACAGGCCGGAAGCGCAGTGCGTGCCCATGAGCAGGAGCATGTTTCCAATGCATATAAAAAAGCCGCCAAAGGAAATGGTGAGGTTCTGCAGGCCAGCGTACAGATCAAGACAGCGATCTGCCCGGAATGTGGCCGCAGCTACGTGGCAGGGGGAGAAACCACGACGCAGATCAAATACGCAAACGAAGAAAATCCCTATCAGAAACAGCTCAAACAACAGGATGCAGCCAAATACACCGGCATGCATCTGGATCTGGCTGTCTAAGGAGCGATATGCAGACAATGAAATCATCAAAAATCCTCAAAGCCGATGCACGTGAGCAGCTGCTCGGCAAATACAAAACCGTGATCATGGCATTTTTGCTGATGCAGATCCTGCTTTCCGGGTGTCTGTCCATTGCACAGTCACAGCTGAATCTGCAGAGTTTTGGATCAGCTGTTGTATATTATGCAGTTTATCTGATCCTTGTCCTGTTTGGTGCGATTTTTACCGCAGGACAGAATTATCTGTATCTCAACATTGCTCGCGGCCAGGAATACGGCATCCGCAATATCTGGTATCCCTTCCGCAGTCTGGCAGACAAATGCCTGTTGTTGCAGTTATTTATTTTTGTCATGTTGTTCGTATGCAGTCTCCCACTGCTGATTTCAGCAACAATACTGATTTCTACCGGCAATTCCTATTTTGTCATTCCGGTTGTACTCGCTCTTATTTTTTTCCTGCTGGCATGTGTTCTGATCCAGCTCGATTATTCTCAGGTTTTTTATCTGGTATTAGATCAACCGGCGCTGTCCGTGCGGGAATTACTGAGACAAAGCAAAACCCTTATGAAAGGTCATAAGGGTGGTTACTTTTATCTCCTTGTCAGCTTTATCGGTATTTTTCTGCTGACTGTTCTTACCTTTGGTGTCGGAACCTTATGGGCATACCCCTATTTCATGTCCGCCAAGGCAAATTACTATCTGAATCTGACTTCTCAGACGGAGTCCGCGCATTGACAAGTGCGTGTGCTCCGTTTTTGATGAGATTATTCATCCGTCGTATCCTTTGCAGCTTCCTTGATTTTCTGCATCAATATTTCTTTCACATCACGCGCCTTATCTTTGGTTCTGGGATTTGTCTGCTTTGATGTGATCAGAGAGCTAAGAATTTTCAGTGAAATATCATATTTCTCCATCTCCATGGCCAGCACAGCAATCAGATAATCTACCGTCGACTCATCCATGCCGCAAATCGGAAAACTCTCTGTCTGTCTGGCAGCAAGAAATCCTTCCAACGCATTGTCCAGATATTCTTTTTCCTGTTTTTCATAGGATGCCTTTTTAAACAGTGCGGTCTGTTCCTGCATATCAAGCGCCTCTCCCATCCCGCGGAGAAGCCATGCGGATTTCAGGCAGATATATGCCTTCTCACTCGCCCTGGCATGTTTGACGATCGCATTGGCAAGTACCAGCTTATACCGTTCGAGTGCCTGCTCATACGTATAGACAGCTCCGTCAGGTTCCCTGCCGGCATAATGCATACAAATCCCATTTTCTATCATCTTGATCTGCGCGCCGGTCAGTTCTTTAAAATATCTGCTCAGCGCCGCATAGCCGCAGACAGGACATACCACCGTATCATATTTGAGCATATCAATCCCTTCATACTTAGGCCGTAAATCCATATCGGTTCCAAGTAAATGTGCCTTACCAACGCGTACCGTTCTCGTCTTAAATTCACCTTCACAGACAGGACAGGTGTAGTTTTTATCAAACAGTATATCTTCTTCCCGGATTGCTGTTACATGTCCTTCTCCTCTTTCCGTATTCTTCTGTTTCTTCTCATACAGATCGGCATCCTCCAAATCTCCCAGGCCAAATAAATGGATACCTGATAAAAGTCCCATAGTTGTTTCCTCCCATCCTCACTCGGCATAGCAAAGTCATTATGCCTTGGGTAGTTTGAATGAACTCTTCAAGGATACAATTCTGTTAAATACCAATGCATCTTCCCTGGAATCCTTATAATCCACACAGAAAAATCCATTTCTGACAAACTGGAAGCTGTCATATGCTTTTGCGCCAGCAATCGCAGGCTCCAGATAACAGTTTTCAAGTACAGTCAGCGAATTCGGGTTCAGATTCAGGCTGCCGTCCTCTTTGTTATAAACACCCTTTTCTTCATCTACAAGGTTTTCATAAAGACGAACCGTCGCTTTGACTGCCTCCTTCACGGGAACCCAATGAATAGTACCCTTTACTTTCCTCTCTGAGAAACCGCTTCCTGCCTTTGTCGCCGGATCATACGTACAATGTACAACGGTGACTTTTCCGCTCTCATCTTTTTCAAATCCGACACATTTCACAAAATAGGCATGCATCAGTCTGACTTCATTTCCAGGGAACAGACGGAAATATTTCTTTGGCGGCTCCTCCATGAAGTCCTCACGCTCAATATACAGTTCCCTGCCAAAGGGCACCTGATGCGTTCCGAGCTCCGGATTTTCCATATTATTAGCAGCCTCAAGCATCTCTTTCTGATCTTCCGGATAATTGTCAATGACAAGCTTGATTGGGTCAAGAACCGCCATCATGCGAGATTTCTTAAGCTTTAAGTCCTCTCTGACACAATACTCCAGCATTGCGTACTCTGCGGAAGAGTTTGCCTTGGAAACCCCACAAAGTTCGACAAACTTTTTGATGGATTCCGGCGTATAACCGCGTCTGCGAAGCGCTGCGATGGAAACCAGTCTCGGATCATCCCAACCATCCACGATCTTATCCTCAACAAGCTTTTTGATATATCGCTTTCCTGTGACGACATTGGTCAGGTACAACTTTGCAAACTCGATCTGACGAGGCGGCTTTTCGTACTCAAGCTCCGTCACCACCCAGTTGTAAAGAGGTCTGTGGTCTTCAAACTCGAGCGTACAGATGGAATGTGTGATTCCTTCAATGGCATCCTCGATGGGATGTGCAAAATCATACATCGGATAAATACACCATTTATCCCCTGTATTGTGATGCGTCATATGCGCCACACGGTACAGAATCGGATCACGCATATTGATATTAGGTGATGCCATATCAATTTTAGCGCGAAGTACCTTTGCGCCATCTTCATACATTCCGTTTTTCATATTTTCAAACAGCTCCAGATTTTCCTCAATGCTTCTGTCACTGTAGGGATCCTTCTTGCCGGGCTGCGTCAGTGTACCTCGATACTCCCGGATTTCGTCTGCACTCAAATCTGAGACATAGGCCTTTCCTTTCCTGATCAGCTTGACTGCGCCTTCATACATCTGGTCAAAGTAATCGGATGCAAAAAACAGCCTGTCCTCCCAATCAGCTCCGAGCCATGCAATGTCCTTTTTGATGGATTCCACAAATTCCATTTTCTCCTTGGTCGGATTTGTATCATCAAAACGCATGTTGAATTTGCCACCATATTCCTGTGCCAGACCATAATTCAAAAGAATACTCTTGGCATGCCCAATGTGAAGATAACCATTCGGCTCAGGTGGAAATCTGGTATGCACCGTGTCATACTTTCCCTCCGCAAGATCTCTATCGATCTCCATCTCGATAAAGTTTCTTGAAACAACTTCTTTGTTTTCTGTGTTTTCCGTCATTTCTCTGTTTTCCATTTTTCTTACCTCTCGCATATCTTTTCTATTCTGTCTTTCTATTTCGTCTGTTTCAAAGATATTTCTTTTCAAAATCAGCTCTTGGCATCGGTCTGTCAAAATAGTAGCCCTGCACCAGTCTTACCTTCATACCCTCAAGTACCTTGTACTGCTCCTTGCTCTCGATTCCTTCAATACAGATGCTGACACCGATTGCCGTCGCAAGCTCTGCCACCATTTTTATGAAGGACTGGGAGTAAGAATCCTCCGCAAGATCCGTCACAAAGCTCTGATCCACCTTTATGACATCCAGCGGTATCTGCCTGATATGATTTAAAGAAGAATATCCCGTCCCAAAATCATCAAGTGCGATGCGTGCTCCGAGTTGTCTGATATGACTCAAGATTTCCTTCATACGTTCCATATCATTGATGGCAAGACTTTCCGTCACCTCAAGTGTCAGATTTCTGGGGTTGATGCCTGTCTGCGTGATGGTATCCCGGACAATGTCTACTATGTCAGTCTGCAAAAGTTGCACAACCGAAAGATTCACATTGACCTTGTATTCCGGATGTCCATTATCATTCCAGTATTTACATGCCTTGCAAGCCTCTCGCATCACATGGTTTCCAATCGGATTGATCAGTCCCAGATACTCGGCAAGTGGAATAAAATCAGAGGGCGGGATAAATCCGAATGCTGCAGAATTCCATCGCAAAAGTGCCTCTGCTCCGGTACAAGGTGTCCCTTCCTTCTGGATGTCAATAATCGGCTGGTAATACACTTCAAATTCGCGATAACCGTCCGCCGTTGCATTGCGCATATTCTTTTCCATATCCAGCCGTTTATTGGAGGAAGAACTGATTTGATCCGAATATCTTGCCACGCGGTTCTTTCCACTCTTCTTTGCTTCATACATCGCAATGTCCGCTTTCTTGATCAGATCCTGTACATCCTCTCCATCTTCCGGAAACTCACAGATTCCCATGCTCATCGTACAGTAATAATCCGCATCCTTTAAAAACCACGGCTTTGCAAATATCTCTTTGATTCCTTCAATGATTGTTTCAAAATTCTCATAGCTTTCGGGAGGGATAATGATGACAAACTCATCCCCGCCCATTCTATAACAGCTATTTTCAATTCCTTCGATTCGCCGCAGACTGCTGGAGATTGATTTCAGTAATACATCACCATACTGATGTCCCAATCCGTCATTGATATGCTTAAAATCATCCAGATCCAGATACAACAGACCACCTTTACCATTCTGCTGCTTTGTTTTATCAATCTGCAATGCAAGATCGCGCTCACAGCACATACGGTTATATAGGCCTGTCAGGAAATCCGTATAAGCCTGTTGCTCGATTTTTCTCTGGTAGAGCTTTTTATCTGTGATATCATACAAGGCGTAAAATGCCACTCTGCGGCCATCTACCCAGTTGATATACGTATAGTGCATATCATACCAGCGTTTTCTCGCAGCGTGATGCAGCTCATAAAATCCGTCCCTCACACCGAGAGGTCTTGCATTGTCCAAAAGCGTATCGAGCGTTCCTTCCTTCAGTTCCTGCTCAAAATTATGCTTCAGCAGGTCATTGGTGAATAAAACCTGCCCTTTTTCCACATCGCGGACATAAATACAGCTTCCTATCATATTCAATATCTGTGTCAGTGACTGATAAGAGCTAGCCATGGAATGACTCGCAATTCTATGATCCAAAATGCTGCAAAGAATCTTTGAGGTATCATTTAAAAATTTCACCTCTTCTACCTGCCAGCTGCGCCCGGCTACACATTCATACGCACACAGATACATCCCGATCTCTCCGCGTATCGGAATCGGAATACTGACAAAGGCCTTAATACCATTCTGATCCATATACTCTCTGAGCGGCGCGGAAATCAGTGTTTGCTGTGACACCACAAGGTTTTTATCTCCTGTAATCACAATAGGGCGCTCAATATTGTGTTTTTTTTCAAAAAGAGGAGCTTGTCCTTCTTTCAGATACTCCGCAATGACATCGGCAGTTTTGTGGTCTTTGGACAACTGCAAAATCTGCAGGCAGCTGACGGAAAGATATTCCTGTGCAATCTCAAGTGACTTGCCTGCCAGTTCTTCAAACGGCTTACGCCCCACCAAAAGCTGTACAATTCTTGTCATACATTCACTTTTCTGCAGCATACGGCTCATCTCTGCCTTCGAAAACTGATTTCTTCTGCTTTCTGCTTCCGCAACATTTTGGGAGTAGTGGCTCTCACATATCTGCAACATCCACATGCGCATCAGATCCAGCGCACCATAGAGTGACGTTTCCTTTGTAAAGTCGGAAAAACCGGCCGCAAGCCTGCCTCCCTGCGGTGTATCATCAGGGTGCAACACACAACAAGCAAGCCAGCATAATACCGGCTTGCCTTCTATTCTGACCGCCACTGCGGCAATTTTTATGTTTGCATATTCCGTATCTTCTACAATCTGATCTTCAATAGAAGAAGATACGAGTCTGTCATACAGTGCAAGCAGGCGCTGCCTGCCAACCAGCTGCAGTAAGCGTTGTGACTGTGCCTCATCTCCGGACACATTTGTCACTGTATGACCATCTCCATCCATACAGTAGATACATATATTCGACAGGGCTGCAAACGCATCCTGCATTTTCTGTATCGTGCCTGCGTCGAGTACCCCTTGTATCATATGCTATACCTGCCAATTCCCGAATTCTATTCTACGCTATAATTTGGTGCCTCTTTTGTGATATGAATGTCATGCGGATGACTTTCTTTAAGCGCAGCAGCACTGATCTTTACAAACTTGCCATTCTCGCGCAATTCCTGAATCGTCGGTGTTCCGCAGTAGCCCATACCGGAACGGATACCCCCGACAAGCTGGAATACAGTGTCTTCCACAGTACCCTTGTATGCCACACGTCCTTCTACACCTTCCGGAACAAGTTTCTTTGCATCTGCCTGGAAATAACGGTCTTTACTACCATTCTCCATTGCTGCAATAGAACCCATACCACGATATACCTTATATTTTCTTCCCTGGAATAATTCAAATGTACCAGGTGCCTCATCACAGCCTGCAAAAATACTGCCCATCATACAGACACTTCCACCTGCTGCAAGTGCCTTTGTCATATCACCTGAGTACTTGATACCGCCATCGGCAATGATTGGAATGCCATATTCCTTAGCAACGGAGTATGCATCCATGATTGCAGTAATCTGCGGCACACCGATGCCGGATACAATTCTTGTTGTACAGATAGAACCGGGTCCAATGCCGACTTTCACTGCATCTGCGCCTGCCTCAATCAGATCCTTTGTTCCCTGCGCTGTCGCAACATTGCCGGCAATAACGGGAAGATCCGGATAGACTTCTTTGATCATACGCAGACATCTGAGTACGTTTTCAGAATGACCATGTGCAGAGTCCAGTACTACCACGTCCACCTTTGCCTCTACCAGTGCTTTGACCCGATCAAGCACATTTGCCGTGATACCGACACCGGCACCGCAGAGCAGTCTGCCCTGTGCATCCTTAGCCGCAAGCGGGTATTTGATTGTCTTTTCAATATCCTTGATTGTAATAAGTCCCTTTAAATTGAAATCATCATCTACAATGGGGAGTTTTTCTTTTCTTGCCTTTGCAAGGATTTTCTGCGCATCCTCAAGTGTAATGCCTTCCTTTGCTGTGATCAGGCCCTCGGATGTCATGGATTCTTTGATCTTTTTACTGAAATCTGTCTCAAATTTCAGATCACGATTTGTAATGATGCCGACAAGTTTACGTCCCTCTGTGATTGGCACGCCTGATATACGGAATTTCGCCATCAGCTCGTCCGCATCTTTCAGCGTATGTTCCGGTGAAAGAGAAAACGGATCTGTGATGACACCATTTTCAGAGCGTTTTACCTTGTCAACCTCTTCGGCCTGTGCTTCGATTGACATATTCTTATGAATAATACCAATACCACCCTGTCTGGCCATGGCAATCGCCATGCGATGCTCTGTTACAGTATCCATTCCGGCACTCATCATTGGAATGTTGAGTTTAATTGTTTTTGTCAAATTTGTGCTTAAGTCTACCTGATTTGGAATCACCTGTGAATATCCGGGCACCAAAAGCACATCATCAAAAGTAATTCCTTCACCAATAATCTGAGCCATTCTTTTCTCCTCCATGTGTTTGTTTTAATTTTAAACTTTTTGCAAGTGTAGCAAAAAGTAACTGCCGCGTCAATCTTTAAATACTTTTCTCGGTGCAAATCTGCTGATATGCTGCAAAAGGTCATCATTGCATTCGATCAGAATGTGCTCAAGCGCGCCACCGTTTCGCAGCACAAGTGCATATGGCATACCGTCCTTTTCTCCCGTAGAGAAATCACTTTTCTTCATGTCATTCCTGTCACGAAATGCATCAAGCCGATGGGACGAAGCCGGTGCGAGAATCTCCAGATTGTTCAGATCAAACTCTGCCACCTTCTTGCGAAAACTCTGGCATCTGATTTTATCGATGGATAATGCCTTGTCCAAAAGCAAATATTCATATTCCACAACTGAATTATATTTCAGCAGAAAGAAAAGGCCTGCCAGAACAAGAGACAATATGAGCAAAAACACACTCATCGTCAGCATAAACAAGCAGGTACTGATAATCGCAAATACAAGGAAAATCCCTTGTCCTATTACAATTGCAAGATTACTTTTTCTTTTGACCAGTAATTCCACATATGATTCGTTCATTACTCTTTACACTCCTATTGTTCAAAGCCTTATTTATCTAATATAGTACAAAACAACCACATTTTCAAGATGTACATAGGCCGGCATGTCGAAATTATCTAAGAATACTATAATTATTCTAAACATTTTATGTCCTTCGTTGACAGTGCAACTTACAACAGATAAGATAAGGGTTAATAGAGACGCAGAGGAGGTTTTCCGCCATGATAAAAGAAGAAATCAAAGCGCAGAAGGAAAAGGTAAGGCAGATGTCCCGCTTGGAACAGTTTCGGTATTTCTGGTACTATAACTGGATCAAAATTGCACTTGGCTGCGTTGCCCTTCTGTTAGTCGTCTATTTTGCTCTCACCATATATCATAACAGAAATAATGAATCCATCTATGTCGCAATGATCAATTCTGTCATGACGGGCGATGATCAGCAGGCTCTCATGGACGGTTTTGTACAAAGCAGGCAGATTGATACGACAGATGCGCCTGCCCGCATCCATGCAAACACACAGCTTTTGGAAGACCAGATCGGAAACCTCTCCCTTGCCAACTCCCAGACTCTGCAGGCATATATGGAAACCGGTGATTATGATGTTCTGATTGCAGACGAATGGATCATTCGTGATTATGCATCGCAGGCACTTTTGCGCGATCTGTCAACAGCGCTTCCTGAAGAAATGTACGAGCAGGTGAAAGACCGCCTGGTGTACTATGATTACAATGACGGCACCCATATTCCGGTCGGCATTTACGCAGATGACATTACAAAAGTGAAGGACTACTATCCCGATTCTGTCAGACCTATCATTTCCCTTGCTGCAAAATCTCCCACACCGGAGATAGGTGTAGAGTTTGTCTGCTATCTGCTGGAGGAATAATCCGCATTTTGCAAAATAGGATTTTTTGACAGGAACATTTCATTCGCCTACTTTTCTCAGTTTTGTAGTCCGTAAAGAAATGTCATTCTATTTTTTGACACGAATGGTAAAGCTTGCTTTCTTACCACTTCCATCCGTTGCAATTGCTGTAATCTTAACCCTTCCTTTCCTAAGTGCTTTCACCTGACCGGTGCTTGAAACAGTAGCAATCTTCTTATTACTTGTCTTCCAGGCAAGTCCGGTACTTACATATTTCTTATTCGGAGAAAGTGTTACTTTAAGCTTTTGCTTTTTCTGAACCTTCATGGTCTTAGAACCCTTCAGCCTGATCTTTGTGATCGCTTTCTTCACGACCTTCACCCGAAAGGTCTTTTCCAATCCCCTTTCCGATTTTATTGTGAAAGTCGTCGTACCTGCCTTCTTTGCTGTAATCTTACCATCAGGCTTTACAGTTGCCACCTCAGGGTTACTGCTTGTAAAGGTTACTTTCTCCTTTTCTGCATTTGCCGGAAAAAATGATACTTTAAGTGTCATGGTTTTCTTAGGCGCCAGCAAATAGGTTGACTTTACGGATATGTCAGAAACACCTTTCACCTTTGCAGATATCTTCATGGCAGTCGCCTTTATCTCCGGCTCTTCATCTTCGATTTCTGATTCTTCCTCCTGTTCTTCCTCAACAGTAATGCTCACACTGCCCGGTTTGCGTGTATTTCCACTCTCATCTACCGGATTCTTTGAGAACATATTCTCGGCATCACCATTGACTGTAACATCACTGCCTAATACGATTCTGCTGCTCTCATCTTCTGATGTTTTGATTGCCGGTTGATTGCCTCCCGACACCGGAGTAATCGTTCCCCCGGTCAGTTTTACCTCTGATTTTCCTACAATAGCTGAAGCGTTGCTACCACCGGTTGCCGTTACGACACCACCCGTAATGACAACTTCATCCGCAATAATTGCTGAAGCATTATCACCACCGGTTACGGTAACCGTACCACCGGATATCTCTACCTTATCTCCTGCCTTGATAGCCGAAGTATTTTCTTCCTTAACTTCCACATCTACTGTTCCACTAAATATCTGAACATTTTTACCTGCAATGGATGAAGTTGCCGTAATCTGCACATCACTGATACAAATGTTGCCGCCCGTTGTAATCGTACTCGTATTCAGAGTTCCTTCACCATGAAATGTAACATCTGTTGATGTGGCGCAGGTAATACCATCTGTTACTTGGTTTGTTCCTGTAGCAACAATCTCTACCTCAGATGCAGCATCTAAAACGATTGCATGAACCGTCGCATTCTGCAATGTAATCTTACTGTCAACGGATACTTTAATCGATACATCCGGCGCGCTGCCGGTAATAACGTACCCTTCGGGATGTTCCGTCTCTGACGTTGTCAGAATAAGCTCCTGCCCATCATAACGGATGGTCGCACCTGCTTCTTCATCCAGGATTGCACCCACATAATACGCATCATTCAGCCGGGAAAGATCAATGGTATAGGGGTCACTTACCAAAGTATATACCGGGACAACATCGGAGGTTTTGCTTGCCTCATAATCATCCGTTGCCTTGATTCTCTGACACATCTTATATTCCGTAAATTCTGAAAGCCCTGTAAACAGGTTACTATCCTGCCAGCTTTCACCGCCGTCCTTTGAATACTCATATCCCTCGATTGCTGTCATACGGATTGTCGTTTTGGTACGGACAAAGCCTGCCGGCTGCTCCGGCGTGTCCGGATTCACTGCTTTTTTTACAACTACGGTAACCGCTCTGGTAATCGTTCCTGCAGATGCGCTATATTCCTCGCCTGCAAAAGAATAGTTCTTCTTTGTCTTTTCATGTAAAGTCAATACGACATTTTTACTCTGAACACCCTTTGCCGGTATATCTGTCGGAGTTTCCCATGCAAAATCCCCGTATTCCGTAGCACCACCTGTGAGAACAGACTGTGAAAGTGCATCTCCCACTGTAATATCGCTCGGCGTCGGGAAAAGAATTTCTCCACAGCTCACTGTCTTCTTTCCAATCGTCAAGGTTCCCTTTTGCACTGTGAGCGCATAATTGGGATTGCTCCCCGGCGTAGCCGTAATCTCATAGTCGCCTGCGTCTGATGTCATATCTGCCGTTGTATCTAATGTAACATGCAGGGTATCTCCTGACACAATCTCACCGGATGTAACCACATAGGTGAATGTCGGATTCTCCTCTCCGTATGTTTTGTTCTTATCCTCTGCCTTTACCGTGATCGGTCTTTGTGTCACCATGACGGATACCGGTATGGCGAGCGTCTTGTTTGCGCTATAAGAAATCATCAGACGATCTGTATGCGCACCTGCACCTAAGCCGGATTTCGCCGCAACCGTTACGGTAGCATCTCCTCCCGCAGAAAGGCTTCCGGATAGATTACCTGTTATCTCAAAAGCACTGTCTGAACCTTTTTCTAAGGCCACGCGCACGGAAGCAGCCGTCGCATCCCCCGCATTGTGCAGGATAACGGATCCGGAGCCGGAAGTGCGATATCCATACTCCAATGAAGCAATCTCTATTTTCTCAACGGAGGCCGTTAAATTGGCTGCCGGCGTATCAGACTCTTCTCCTGCAGGAGTAAAATTACTGCCACCATAAAAATCTGCATTCACTGTCTGGTTGGTAAAGCCCTCATCTGTAGTATCCTTATAAAGAAGGTATAAAGCCGCAGCGCTGCCCACAAGACCGGCATTATAATCCAAAGTCACCTCATTGGAAACTGCATCATTCACTGCATCATTATATGTAGAGAAATCACTACTTGCAGGACCGCCTACCAATGCGCCATACAACGTATATTTTTGTGTCACATTATTATTAAATTCAGTCCAGCCTGCATATCCGGAAGCTGCTCTGTGATGTGGTTTTGTTGGTGAATTCGTATTATATCCGCATACCAGATTTTTTCCTGTGGCATTATTCCCAAGTATGGTACTCATCTGATACCTGCACCAGGCAGCATAGGTATCCACATGATTCAGCTTATCATATAACAAGGCACTAAACTGAACATTACAGTTAATTCTTGCTGTACCCCAGCTGTCATCACCTGCATAATAAGAAGATGTGGAGCTATTTGCCTGGGAAGCAAGCCAGCTATTAATGGTATTCCACTCTGTTTCATTCTTCGTAGGTGCATAATAGGATGCAAACTGATACAAATTACACCAACCATTTGGCTTCTGAATATTAGAGGAATTCGCATTATTATTGTTATATTCCGTTGCATAGGTACGATCACCGGTAATCTTATAAAGCATGGCCGCTGCTAAACAGTACTCATCTTCCCAAGAACCGGAATGATAGAAACTACCACTTGTGTCTGTACTTCCTGTACTCTTTGCATTATTCTTCGCCATTGCAAATAATGCTTTTGCATAGGTCAAATCTTCTGCATTTCCAAAATTCAGATAATGAATTGCCAAAGTTGCTGCTGCACCCGCCACGTACTCTGTTGCCGGATTAGAAGATGTCGCAACAAGACTATAGGTGCGATTTGTCGAAGACTCATCTTCAACCTCCGGAGCCACCCAGCTTTCATGATCCTTTTGTCCACAGCCAATCTGATAACAGAACGCCTCTGCAGCCACGCCTGTAGAATCCAACACTGTACAGTTCTTTAAGTAGGTACAATAATAATCAACAATCGTTTTCAAATGTTCCTTCTGACCTAATTCATCAAAGGCCTGACCAAACTCTAAATAACCAAGACCCAGTGTGATAAAGGATTCATTGGCCGGCATACCAAACTTCACATGATCTCCTGCATCATGGAAACCACCAACTGCATTATACTTTGTACCATTGTATGTAAAGTAATCATTTACATGACAGTCACCACGCCATCCATTGTACAAATCCTTTGAATATAGAGACGTTTCGCTAACCCGGTCACCGCACATATTTGCATCATAAAAATATAAAGAATACTGAAGCAGTTTTGCGAAATTATAATCCAGGGATGTATCAATGGAGCCAATATTACTTCCGTCAAAGGTTTCTCCACCGGAAGAAGATCCTCCGCCACCGGATGAACTTCCGCCACTACAGTGATTGATAACTGCATCAAATGCCCCCGTGGAAGCTGTGCCTGTCTTGTAATATACGACAGCACCGGAGATATCGCTGCTGCTCTTATAGTTAAACTTGTAGCTATTATCTGATGCAGCACCGAAAGACCCATTTGCAGAAATCACTGCACTGCCCACCGGAACAATATATAAGTACTCTGCTGTGTAATAAGCCTGCACCTTTGCCCATGAGGACCAGTCCTGTGTCTCTGAAATACCTGTCATCGGAATTGCAACAATCCAGTCACCAATGCTCTCTGAAGAATGATTGTTTACTTGCAAAAAATACTCATGATATTCTCCGCTTGATGAAGATCCTTTCGTACAGGTAGCTGTAACCTGATCCGACTGACTGCCGATTACAGACGGATCCGTTACTGTATCATCTACATCTGCTCCTGCTGTAGAGCCTCCGATTTGATAAGTTAATTTGAGCATCGCACCTTCAAACAAATCCCCTCTGCACTGACAACCCATTCCCGTCTGTGTCCCGCCGGCTGCAATCTCTGTGGTGCTCCAGGTCTCTCCATCGTCACCAACACCTTTATAGGTACCAATTTTAATACTGTCTGTACTTGTGTCATTTGTAACACCATTCCAACCACTATTCCAATAATATGCAGAGTTTGGAGTAATCGTTACAGACCAGTCACTAATCTTTTCCGCTGTAGTATTATGTAAGGCAAAAGCATATTCATATAAATCAACTGCCGGTGAACCTTCACCCCAGCAATTCGCTTCAAATTTCAGTGTACTGGTATATGTTAAATATACCCCATTATCACTTTCCGTAATAACATCAGTCCCTGAAATTGTTTCTGCCGCCTCCACCGTCTTTGCCGGAATTGTAATACCCGTCAGAACCATAGCTATCGATAAAACACCTGCCAGGAGTTTGTGCAAGCCCTTTTTCATTTTTCTTTCCACAATATAACCTCCATCCGGTACAACAGAATAGGCAGTCTTGCCACGCAACCTAATCCATCCTGTTGTATTTCAAGTAAAAATGTAACTTTTTTCTCCTTACTATAGTAACAGAAAACATTTCTCCTGTCCTTTGACCGATTCAACGGAATTGATAAACTTTTTTTGGTAATTTTTCCGACAATATGGCTTTCTATTTTTTGCCCCAGATAGTATAATAGGCTTGTCTACGAGAAAGGAGGTTACATATGAAAAAGCTGGAGGACTACGTAAGAACCATACCGGATTTTCCGGAACCGGGCATCATGTTCCGCGATGTGACAAGCATTCTGCAGGATGCTGACGGCTTTAAACTGGCGATTGACTCATTACTCGCACTGATTCAGGATGTGCCCTGTGATGTCATTGCCGGTGCTGAGTCAAGAGGCTTCATTTTTGGCGCACCGCTTGCCTATGCACTTGGCAAACCATTTGTGCTGATCCGCAAAAAAGGAAAGCTTCCTTGCGAAACTGTGTCCGCATCCTATGAACTGGAGTATGGCACTGCAGAAATTGAGATGCATGCCGATTCCATCAAACCGGGACAGAAGGTTGTTCTTGTGGATGACCTGATCGCCACAGGAGGCACAATCGAAGCAAGCGCCCATCTGATCGAGCAGCTTGGCGGGGAAGTGGTAAAAATCATTTTCCTGATGGAGCTTGCAGGATTACAAGGCCGTAAGCGACTCGAAAAATATGATGTCGATGCGGTGATCACCTACGAGGGAAAATAAAGTAGAAAGAAAGGAACAATTGAATCATGGAACGTTTTTTCAAACTGAAAGAAAATGGTACGAATGTCCGTACCGAGGTCATTGCCGGTATTACTACCTTTATGACAATGGCTTACATTTTGGCTGTCAACCCCAATATGCTTGCAGCGGCAGGTATTGATCCGACAGCAGCACTTATTGCGACTTGTCTGGCTTCTTTTGTCGGCACCATGTGTATGGCGCTTATGGCAAACTACCCATTTGCTCTTGCTCCCGGTATGGGACTGAATGCCTACTTTGCATTTACAGTTTGTGGTGCCATGGGATATGACTGGAGAGTTGCTCTTGCTGCAGTCGCAGTAGAAGGTGTCATCTTTATCATCCTGTCTCTGACAAATGTGCGTGAAGCAATCTTCAATGCCATTCCAAGCACACTGAAAAAAGGTGTAAGCGCCGGCATCGGTCTGTTTATCGCATTCATCGGTCTGCAGGGTGCGCATATCGTTGTAAACAACGACTCCACACTGGTATCCTATGTGAATTTCAGAGCAAATTTCAATACAGAAGGCATCTGTGCCATCCTTGCACTGATCGGTCTGTTTATTACCATCGTTCTTTACGCAAAAGGAATCAAGGCTTCCATTCTGATCGGCATCATTGCCACATGGGTACTTGGCATGCTTTCACAGCTTGTCGGATTATATAAGGTAACGCCGGAAGCAGGATTCTATTCCTTATATCCTTCCTTTGGCATTACGGATTTCTCCAAATTCGGTGAAACCTTCGGACAGGTCTTCAAGGCTGATTTTAACGGCGTAAGCATCGCCAATTTCATCGTTGTTCTTTTTGCTTTCCTGTTCGTTGATATGTTTGATACCATCGGAACACTTGTCGGTGTTGCAACCAAAGCAAAAATGCTCGATGAGAACGAAAAGCTGCCAAGAATCAAACCTGCTTTGCTGGCAGACGCTATCGCTACTTTAGTTGGCGCGATTTTCGGTACTTCCACCACAACCACTTATGTAGAAAGCTCTGCAGGTGTCGGTGCAGGTGCCAGAACCGGCCTTGCCTCTGTTGTAACAGGCTTCTTATTCCTGCTTGCAATCTTCTTTGCGCCGATCTTTACGGCGATTCCGGGATTTGCTACCGCTCCGGCTCTGATCTTTGTCGGATTTTTGATGGTAACTGCTGTAGCTGATATCAAGTTTGACGATCTGACAGAAGCGGTTCCTGCTTACCTCTGTCTGCTTGCTATGCCTCTGATGTACAGCATCTCAGAGGGTATCGCAATCGGTGTCATCTCTTATGTGATCATCAATGTATGCAGCGGAAAAGCAAAGAAGGTAACACCGCTTATGTATATCCTTACGGTACTGTTCATTGCGAAGTATATCTTCCTGTAATCCGTTTCAAGAGAAGTGATATACAGCTGATTTCATATGTATCGGATATAACAAACGGGAACTCTCATTTATCTGAGGGTTCCCGTTTTTCGTTTTCTTTGTTGCAATTTCAATATCCGACAATTATGATTTATCCGGCAGCTCATTGTGCTCCACTAATTCCTCATACCGGGAGCAATGTCCTCACTTTCTGACAAGTCAACACGAGACCAGGCACAGACTTTATTCTGCCTGCTCTTCTGCCTCCATCCTGCACAGCTCCAAAAGCAGTGCAACAGAATGGGCGATTGCCTTTGCCTCAAAAGTCGGATAGTCCATGGAAGCCGAATCGTCTGCCTTATCCGAAATTGCCCGGATGACAAGATAAGGAATGCCGTTTAAGTAAGCGGCATGTCCGATGGCTGCTCCTTCCATCTCCGTACAGTAACCCGCGAAATTTTCCACAAGCCAGTCCTTCTTTTTATGGTCGGAAACAAACTGATCTCCACTGACAACGCGTCCCTCAAACACATGCACATCCGGGTTGACGTTCTCGCAGGCACGCTTTGCAAGGCTGCGCAGTTTTTCATCAGCCGGGAAGGATAGCACTTCCATACGCGGTATCTGTCCGAGCGGATACCCAAACGCAACGGCATCCATATCATGCTCCAGCGTGTCTGTTGCCAGCACGATGTCACCGATGTCAATCTGCGCGTTCAGAGAACCTGCTATCCCAGTGTTGATAATGGCATCCACCTGATAGACATCCGCAAGAATCTGCGCGCACATAGCGGCGTTGACCTTGCCAATCCCCGAACGCACGACAACAGCCGGACATCCCCCAAGCTTCCCTTTGTAAAAATCCATGTCGGCCTTTTTCATAACCGCCACATCTGTCATCTTTTCCTTCAATTTTGCCACTTCTTCATCCATGGCTCCGATAATTCCAAGCATAGTGTCCTCCAATTTACAATCATAATATTTATTGTTTTATCAGATATTTCCTCACAAATCACTGTTATTTATTGTTTTTCAATCTTTCTATTTCTGCTTTCAATGCCGCGATCTCACTGTCCTTGGTAGCGATGATTTCATCCTTTGCCGACAATTCTTGTTTCCGTTTTTTTTCCAGCTTTTTCTCCACAATCTCAATATCCAGCAATAATGATTCATCCGTCATCTCATTGATCTCCTCCAATTCCTCATAATGGGAGTAGATGTGCCTGTAGAGTCTGTGAGTCAGTCCCCTGAGCTTTCGTGCATCATCTACTGTGATATTTCCAGCCTCTTCATTCTTTTGAATAGCTCCAATTATATCATGAAAAATAAGATGTTTCAATGCGTCAAGCGTTTCAGGAGTCCTCTTTTTTTCTATGATTCTTCGAAGTTTCAGTAGCTCAAATGGTATCAGAATGATCATTTTCTTTCAGATACAGAACTTTCCTGTGCATAAAAAGACCGGCAACGCATCCTTACAATGCATTGCCGGGCAATGTTTACATGTTCTTTACACAAAAATATTTATCTTTTAGTTTTAACACTTTTTACAGCTGACCAGCCGGAGTATGTTTTTTTGCCATTAGCATTCTTTACATAGGATTTAATTTGCAGGTAATATCTGGTATTTCCCTTTAGCTTTGTAATTGTTTTTTTCGTTCCCTTTACAGAAACAGTTTTGGCCTTTTTCATCGACTTATTTGTTGCATATCTAATCAGATAACCGGAAGCATTGTTTGCTTTTTTCCACGTCAGCTTCACCTTTTTGGAAGCCCCTGCGACCGTTTTAAATGACGTTTTACCCGGCTTTTTTTGTACCGAAGAAGCCGAAGGTGCCACTACTTTAAATTCAAAATCTTTGTCATCATACTCGTTAAGAACGTAAAATCTGACATAATATGTCTTCCCCTTTTTCAATGCCATTTTTTCTGATACACTGTCTTCGCCACCGTTATACGTAAAATACTCCTTAAAAAACGGATTATCTTTGGCATCATATACTAATACTCTCAGACTGGATATTTGATTATTTGGTATCACAATTTTATAATTTCCTGTGACCGGAGCTACAAATTTGTACCAGTCCACATCGCGGCTATTGGAAATATTCCCTTTGTAGGTAGTACCGCAATTTATCTTTACTGCTGCTTCAAAATCATCAGACACATCATCTCTTGTCTGTATGGAAAAACTATATTCCGCATAATAAAACGATGCTCTTAGCGTCAGATAATAGGTTGTATCAGGCTTAAGTGTTACATAATCACCCTCGTTAGTGCTATACCCCGACTCAACTTCATCAACTCCATTCGTATCATAAAAACACCAATTTACGTTTTCTCCGTTTTTTTCTGTAACTGTTATATGATAGTCCTTATAGTCTTTTCCTGTCTTAAACTTGTACCAGTACTCTCCGTCTTGCGGATCAGCTGTTCCGTCATAGGAAGTGTCCATAGTAATTACCTGTGCAGAAGACTTACTGTCTCCTGTTTGTGCCATCGCTCTCTGATTGAACACCAGACACAGTGCAAAGGCAAAAAGAAGCGTCAATACAACTCTGTTTTGTTTACTCTTTTCTTTTCTCATTCGATTTCCCTCTCTTTTCCTCTGTTCACAAAGCAAGCCCTGCAAACTGCTTTTTCTACATTCAAAAACTATATCATGTGTTATCCGACAGGAAACAATTTCCTTATAAAGGACATCATATCGAACCTGTAAAATCTACAAAATTCGAGACAATTTCCAAAAGAAGCCATCATGAAAACATTATTACCGAAGCAATCTCATCGTTCTTCATGGCGACATTCTAATCTCCGTCAGTCAAGAGTCATCGTCATCTCATTGATCTCCTCCAGCTCTGAAACTACAAAATCTCCTTCAAAATCTGGTTCACCATGCCCGGATCGGCCTTGCCCTTCATCGCCTTCATGGTCTGTCCCACCAAAAAGCCGATGGCTTTTTCTTTTCCGTTGTGGTAGTCCTCGACAGACTGCGGGTTGGCAGCGACAATCTCTTCGATGGTCTTACGGAGCGCACCCTCATCGTTGACAGTCTTCAGTCCGTTCTCCTCCACGTATTGCACAGGATCAATGTCATCGTGGAACATCTTTTCAAAGACCTCCTTGGCAACACTGGAATTGATGGCCTTGGAATCTGTCAGCTCAATGAGCGAAGCCAGATGCTCCGGTGAAAACCGGATATCCTCCGCATCCATGCTCTCCTCCTTCAGAAGCTGCATGGTCTGTACCATCAGCCAGTTGCTCACCTTTTTCGGTTTGTTGCAGATGGCAGTCGTCGCCTCAAACAGATCTGCCATACGCTTTGTTCCCGTGATGATCTCGATATCATAATCCGGCAGATCAAACTCTGCCTTGTATCTTGCCATCTTCTCCGGTCTGAATTCCGGCTCTCTTGCCTTGATTTCATCCAGCCATTCCTGTGATACCACGATCGGTGTCAGGTCAGGATCAGGGAAATAACGGTAATCCTGGGCATCCTCCTTGCTTCGCATCGCATAGGACTCTCCCTTGGTGTCATCCCATCTTCTTGTCTCCTGCACAACGCTCTTTCCGGCCTCTAAGAGATCCATCTGACGCTCTGTCTCACCCTTGATGGCATTGGCAATCGCCTTGAAGGAATTTAAGTTTTTCATCTCGGTGCGGGTGCCAAACTCTGTCGCTCCCACCTCGCGCAGGGACAGATTGACATCGGCACGCATACTGCCCTCCTGGAGCTTACAGTCGGAAGCACCCAGATACTGGATCGTCATACGGAGCTTCTCCAGATAGGCGATAACCTCCTCGGCAGAACGCATATCGGGTTCTGAGACAATCTCGATCAGCGGCACGCCGGAGCGGTTGTAATCCACAAGGGAACAATCCTCCCACTCATCATGGATCAGCTTTCCGGCATCCTCCTCCATGTGAATCTCATGGATGCCCACAAATTTCTTTGCGCCATCCGCTGTCTCAATCTCCACCTTACCGTTTCTGCAGATCGGCAGATACAGCTGGGAAATCTGATAATTCTGCGGGTTATCGGGATAGAAATAATTCTTGCGGTCAAATTTGGCATAGCGGGTAATATCGCAGTTCAGTGCCATCCCCACTGCCATGGCATATTCGAGTACCTGCTTATTGAGCACAGGCAGAGAACCCGGCATACCGCTGCACACGGGACACACATGTGTATTGGGCGCTCCGCCAAAGGCAGTTGAACAGCCACAGAATATTTTTGTTTTGGTCGCAAGCTCCACATGGACCTCCAGACCAATGACGGTTTCATACTGTTTTGCCATTTATCTGCCCTCCTTTTCTGTTATCGCTCTGCAGACAGGAAACTGTCCTCTTGCGCACTCGTAGGTGTAAGCCATCCGGATCAGCTTCTTTTCCTGGAAACAGTCCCCGATCAGCTGCAGACCGATGGGAAGTCCCGCATCATCCCTGCCACAAGGAACGCTGATACCCGGAAGACCCGCCAGATTGACGGAAATGGTATAAATATCTCCCAGATACATTTTCATCGGGTCAGATAAGCTGCTGCCAAGAGCAGGCGCTGTGGTCGGCGCAACAGGTCCCAGGATGACATCATATTTTGCAAACGCCTCATCGAAGGCTTTTTTGATCAGAGCCTTGACCTTCAGTGCCTTCAGGTAATAAGCATCGTAATAACCGGAGCTTAAGACAAAAGAGCCCAGCATGATACGGCGTTTTACCTCCGGTCCAAAGCCCTCAGAGCGGCTCCGCTTGTACATCTGATGCAGTTCATCCGTATCTTTGGCACGGTAACCGTATTTGACACCGTCGAAGCGCTCTAAGTTGGAGCTTGCCTCCGCATCAGCAATGGTGTAGTAAGTCGGAATCGCATATTTGACAAGCGCAAGGTCAAATTCCTCGACAACAGCACCCTTTTCCTTCAAAACCTCTGCTGCTGCAAGCACCTTTTCCTTGACCTGCGGATCTAACCCCTCTCCAAAATAATCCTTTGGAATACCGATCTTCATCCCCTTCACATCATCCACAAGCGCCGATGTGAAGTCGGTGTCCTCGCGCTGCATGCTGGTGGAATCCTTCGGGTCATGACAGGTAATTGCTTCCAGAACAGTTGCACAGTCCGTCACATCCTTACAGATCGGTCCGATCTGATCCAGAGAAGAACCATAGGCAATCAGTCCATAGCGGGATACTGTTCCATAGGTTGGCTTCATTCCCACAACGCCGCAGTAGGAAGCGGGCTGCCTGATGGAACCGCCTGTATCGGACCCCAGTGCAAAAAAGCATTCTCCTGCTGCAACCGCTGCCGCGCTGCCGCCGGAAGACCCCCCCGGTACATGTGCCTCATTCCACGGGTTTTTCGTCGCGCCAAAAGCAGATGTCTCCGTGGTGGAACCCATGGCAAATTCGTCCATATTCGTCTTGCCCAGCACCACAGCTCCTGCCTTTTCCAGCTGCAGGACAGCCTCTGCGGAAAAGGTCGGAATGAAGTTATATAGAATTTTGGAGGAGCAGGTTGTCAGCATCCCCTCCGTACACATATTGTCTTTGATGGCAACCGGTACGCCTGCCAGAGGCCCTGTCAAAGTCCCGGCATCAATCTGCTGTTGTATCTCCTGCGCTCTTACAAGAGCACCCTCTCTGTCCAGCGTCACATAACAATTGTAAGTCTCTTCTGTCTTGTCAATCTGTGCAAAGACGGCTTCCACAGCCTCCCGCACTGTCACTTCTTTATTCTTGATCCTTGTGGAGAGCTCCACTGCGGACAGTTTTAATAAATTTTCCATTGGGAACCTCCTTTAAAATGTTCTGGGAACCTGATACATGTTATCCTTCTGCTCCGGTGCGTTTTTCAGCATATTTTCGCTGTCATCACCGTTTGTCACCACATCCTCGCGGAACACATTGTGCTGCGGGAACACATGGCTCATGGGCTCCACACCCTCTGTATCAAGTTCAGACAATTCATCGATATAATCCAGCATTTCCGCCATATCCTTCTTGGCTTTCTCCTTTTCCTCCTCGGAGAGCTCCAGCTTTGCCAGAATGCCTACATATTCAATCGTCTCATCACTAATCACGTTTGCCATAGGGGGCTCCTTTCTAATCTCTCACCTTAATGTGAACCTCGCGAAGCTGCTGCTCTGTCACCTCGTTCGGTGCACCGCACATCAGATCCTGCGCCGTTCCGCTCATCGGGAACGGAATGACCTCGCGGATGTTTTCTTCGTTCTTCAGCAGCATGATCATGCGGTCTACGCCCGGTGCCATTCCTGCGTGCGGCGGTGCACCAAACTGGAATGCATTGTAGAGAGCGCCGAATTTCTTCTTGAGTGTCTCCTCGTCATAGCCTGCAATCTCAAATGCCTTGACCATGATCTCCATATCGTGGTTTCGCACGGCACCTGAAGATAATTCCACACCGTTGCACACGATATCGTACTGATAAGCCAGAATATCGAGCGGATCTTTGGTATTCAGCGCCTCAAGTCCGCCCTGCGGCATGGAGAACGGGTTGTGCGTAAAACCGATCTGCTTTGTCTCCTCATCCAGCTCGTACATCGGAAAATCATTGATATAACAGAAGCGATATGCATCCTTCTCGAGCAGATCAAGCTTTTCTCCCAGCTCTGTTCTGATCTGTCCTGCATAAAAGTTAGCCTTTGCTTCCTTATCTGCAATAAAGAAAATGGTATCGTCTGCCGCAAGTCCTGCAAGCTGTCTCATCTCGTCCTTCATCTCATCCGGAATAAACTTATCAATCGGTCCCTTATAACTGCCATCCTCCATCACCTCAAGATAACCAAGTCCGCCCATGCCGATGCCCTGCGCAAACTTCAGAAGCTTTTCATGGAAGCCCTTTGACATATGACCGCTGACCTTGATGGCACGGACCGTTCTGCCGATAAACGGCTTGAATGTGCATCTCTGGAAGAACTCTGTCACATCAATGATACGCAGCGGATTTCTCAGATCCGGCTTGTCGGTACCAAATTCCAGCATCGCCTGTTTGTAGCTGATAATGGGGTATGGTGCCTGCGTCACCTTGCTCCCCTGTGGTGCAAACTTTTCAAATACTGCGGAAAGCACCTGTTCTCCCACTGCAAACACATCCTCCTGCGTCGCAAAGCTCATTTCAAAATCGAGCTGATAAAATTCTCCCGGTGAGCGGTCTGCTCTTGCATCCTCGTCTCTGAAGCACGGTGCGATCTGGAAGTATTTATCAAAGCCCGATACCATCAACAGCTGCTTGTACTGCTGCGGTGCCTGTGGCAGCGCATAAAATTTTCCTTTGTACTTACGGCTCGGCACGATATAATCACGTGCGCCCTCCGGTGAAGATGCACACAGGATCGGTGTCTGGATCTCCAGAAAACCGAGCTCTGTCATTTTTTCCCGCAGGAATGCGATGACATTGCTTCTGAAGATCATGTTTTCTTTCACCTTGGCATTTCTCAGGTCAAGATAGCGATATTTCAGACGCAGATCCTCTCTTGTCTCCTTTGAGGTCATGATTTCAAAAGGGAGCTGCCTGTATACCTTGCCGAGAATCTGAATACTCTTTGCTTCCAGCTCAATCGTTCCGGTTGCAATCTTGGGATTGTAGGTCTCCTCATCACGCTTTTCCACAAGTCCCTCGATGCAGACGCAGTCCTCTTTTGCAATGCCGTCAAGCAGGCTCGTATCGCGCAGTACCACCTGCAGCACGCCATACATGTCGCGCAGATCGATGAATGAAACACCGCCGTGATCGCGGATGTTTTCTACCCAGCCTGCCACCTTACAGCTTTTTCCGATTTCATTTTCTGTAATGTCACTTAAATAAATATCTCTGTATTCGTTTTTGTTTAATACCTTGTTCATATGTTCCTCCTTTTCGGTTGTTCCGGAATATGAAAAGTCCCGGAACAAATCAATTGTTCCGGGACGGATTATTCTGAAAAACCCGCGGTACCACCCGCATTGAGACAATTTCCCATCAGGTCGGAAAACATCTCCTCTCAAATCACTTAACGCGTGTCACGTACCATGCTAGCCGCCACTTTCTGCCTCTGTACTCCCCATTGAGCAGGCAGAGCCGCCGGTTCACATGATCAGCTCCGGAGCGTTCCCTTTCATCGCTCTTGCGCGGGCGCTTTCAGTCGGTGACGCCGTCTTCCCTGTCGCTTCCCTGATGAAGAGTCTCCTTCATTGCCTTTTCATTTTGAAACCTATTATCGGTTTGAATTTTAACACTATTTTATTTCGGTTGCAAGAAAAATAACGATTTTTTTCAAATAAATGAGTCGCGTGTTCCACTAGCGTTCAGCTTTGAACATGCGACTCATTTATTGCATAATTACTATTTTATCTCTACACCCTTTTACTGGTTCTTATTTTACTACAAAATACAATTTTGAAAAGTATTTCTGCAAAAATGGCACTTATTTCCGCAAAAATGGTCTAATTGTTCTGCATATTGAACAGCGTGGCCTGCATTGTCTCCGGCTCTGCCACGCTCACCTGGATACGATATGTGCCACCCGTCTCCATCTCTGTCTGACTGCCCGCAGCGCTCAGTTTCCAGATTTGCGCTGCCTGCAGGCTTTTTCCGTTGTCCTCCAGAATTTCTACTGTATAGACAAAGCCATCTGCTGTTTGCAGTTTTTCCAATACTTTAATATACGCATTTTCGCATTGTTCCTCCGACAGAAACGTCTCAGAAGACTCAGCCTCCTCCTCAAAACCTCGCGCCTCCTGCGATTCTGTCATTGTTTCATTGTCATTGTCTCCCAGAGCGGTTGCTTCCTGTTTTTCTTCCCATGCATCCGCCTCAGCGGCTAAAGCAGCCTGGTTTCCCGCATTCGCAACATATTCCGTTTCTGCCGCTTCTCCTTCATATGCAATTTCTGTGACAGCATTTTCAGCTTCCTCATCACATACCTCTGCTGCCGTCTCTGACTGGGTCGCAACATCACCGGCAGCTTTCGCATTTTCCTGAGAAGGAAGCACTTCCTCCTCGGTATCTTCCATGATGCTCTCTGTTTCTTGCGGCGCTGCCGCATACTGCGCCATCTCCTCCGTATGCTTGTTACCTACCATACGGAATACCGGAACAGCCAATAAAAGGGCGGCAAAACAAGCGGCAAGCGACGTTGCAAATCTGATATGACGCTGCCATTTCTTCTTGGTGTCTCTCTTTACCGTTTTCCTTTTGACTGTGCCTCGTTCCGAAACAGAAGTGATGCTTATTTTCTCATCCACACCAGCTTCTATCCGATCCCACAATGAAGGAGCATTCTCCCTCACGTGCTCCTTATATTCTTCATCAAACTGTTTCATAGCCACATCTCCTCAGCTTCTTCAGCGCACTCTGATAGCGCCATGTAATGGTTCCCATTGGCGTATTCGTCAAAATTGCAATATCCTTAAATGTCATGTCTGCCAACACCTTGAGATTGATCACTTCCCTCTCCTTGTCATTCAGAAGTGCCAGCGCATCCTGCAGGGTGGCATCAGATATCACTTCCTCTTCCACCGAGCTGGTGTGGTCACCACCGTAAATACTTTTTCCGTAGCTGTCTGTTTCCGACTCTGCGGCAGCATCCTCCATGAGGTCGCTCAGCTCCTCCCGTTTTCTTTTCCGCAGGAAATCAATCGCCATATTACGGGCAATGCGGATCATCCATCCTTTATGTCCGTTTCCCGGTTTATAGGTGCCGGCAATGTCCCAAAGCTTGATAAAAAAATCGGCGCTGACATCCTCTGCATTTTCTTTATTTTTCAGTACATCCAGAATTATCGTATAGATATAGCCGATATATGCTTCATATACCTCTCGCAATCCTTCTTTATCGCCCTGTCTGATCCTTTGCATGCACTGTTCAAACTGTGCGTCAGTCAACAGTAACTCCTTTCCAAGCCACGCAATCTTTTCTTTTGTCTGAAAAACATACGTTTATGGCTCAACAGATTTATTGTCTTTTTGATTCTTTTTCCAGTCTATCTTATTTATGTCTTTTCGGCAAGGTCGGATTCTCTCCGCATTCGTTTTTCCTTTCTCATAAAAAGCAGAAAACATGACACGCAAAACCCTGCCGGTTTCCCGGCAGGGTCAAAATTCCGATATGCTATGCTGTATGGCTCCTTATTCCACTTCTCCACAGTTTCCAAAAATCTGTGTACAATACCGGACAGACACTCTACAGCTTCTTGATCCGTTCAATCGCCTCGACTGTATTTTCATAACTGCCAAATGCCGTCAAACGGAAGTATGTCTCACCGCTTGGCCCAAATCCGGATCCCGGTGTACCAACCACATTCGCCTCC
The DNA here is from genome assembly GCA_945949085.1 of uncultured Lachnospiraceae bacterium. GTDB lineage: Bacteria > Bacillota > Clostridia > Lachnospirales > Lachnospiraceae > CAG-194. The sequence continues at coordinate 42,677 of CAMFDJ010000007.1, forward strand.
TGCAGCAAATAATCGAAAAACTCCCAGCTCGTCATGCCATTTGGTGCCTTGAGCCAGATATATGGCGCATTCACACCGCCCGAAACGGTGTATCCGGCCTCCCTGAGACCATTTTTGATATAAGCAGCATTGCGCATGTAATAAGCCACCTGTTCCTTAAGCTGCGCCTTTCCCGCCTCGGAATAAACGGCTTCTCCTGCTTTTTGCACAATATACGGAGCGCCGTTGTATTTTGTCCCATGACGTCTTGCCCAAAGCGCATGCAGCATCACATCTCCTGCCTTTAAATCCTTTGGCACAACAGTATACCCCAGACGAACTCCCGTAAAACCGGCATTCTTTGAGAAGGAATGCAGCTCGATGGCACAGGTTCTCGCACCGACGCATTCATAAATGCTGTGCGGCACATCCTCCTCGCTGATATAAGCTTCATAAGCAGCATCATAAATGATCACACAGCCGTTTTTGTTGGCATAATCCACCCACTCCTGCAGCTGCGCTTTGGTGATCGTAGAACCGGTCGGATTGTTCGGGAAACAAAGATAAATGATATCAGGCACTTCCTTAGGAAGCTCCGGCGCAAAGTCATTCTCCGCTGTGCAAGGCATATAAATCACATCACTCCAGGTCTCCGTCTTTGGGTCATAGTTGCCGGCTCTGCCAGCCATGACATTGGTATCGACATAAACCGGATAGACAGGGTCGCAGACCGCTATCCTGTTCTCTTTGGCAAATATCTCCTGAATATTACCGGAATCGCACTTTGCGCCATCCGATACAAAAATTTCATCTGCTGCAATATCACAGCCCCTCGCTTTATAGTCATTTTCCGCAATGGCATTTCGCAAAAATTCGTATCCGAGATCCGGTGCATATCCCTTAAAGGTTTCAGCGACAGCCATCTCATCAACAGCACCATGCAATGCCTCAATAATGGCCGGTGCCAGAGGCTGTGTCACATCCCCGATTCCCAAACGGATAATTTTCTTTTCCGGATGCTCGGCTGCAAAGGCATTCACCTTCTTGCCGATTGTCGAAAACAGGTAACTGCCCGGCAATTTCAAATAATCCTCATTTACTTTAAACATCTGTCATTCCTCCTGTCTACCCTTTCTGTTTTTACGCATTGATAATTTATTCGTTATGTTCATTCTTCCCAAGGATACTCCCCTGAAAAGACGGTTGTCGCCGGTCCTGTCATGTAGATGAGATTTTCCTTACGATCCCATTCAATCTCAATCTCACCGCCCAGAACACTTACCGTAATCTTATTATCAGTCTTATCATTTAAAACACATGCCACCGCCGTTGCGCAGCAGCCTGTACCGCAGGCAAGCGTCTCTCCGCTGCCTCGTTCCCAGACACGCATCTGCACATGTTGTCTGTCAATGACTTTGACAAATTCCGTATTGATACGCTTAGGGAATCTACTGTGATTTTCAAAATAAGGGCCAATTGCTTCAATATTCAGATGCTCCACATCATCCATAAAAACAACCGCGTGCGGATTCCCCATTGACACACATGTCATATTGTGTTCCTCGCCTTTCACCATGATCGGTTCATCCACAACCTGCTCATGTTCGGAAACAACCGGCACACGATCTGCCACAAGTTCAGGTCTTCCCATGTTCACACGCACCAGGGATACCTTCCCATCCTCCACTGTCATCTCCAGATATTTGATTTTGCCAAAGCTTTCCACCGTAATGTCAGTCTTTGTCGTCAGCCCAAAATCATAGACAAATTTTCCCACGCAGCGGATTCCATTGCCACACATTTCGCCCCTGCTTCCGTCTGCGTTATACATTTCCATCTCAAAATCCGCAATCTGAGACGGATTGATGAAAATCACACCATCAGAGCCAATGCCAAAATGCCTGTCGCTGACACACTTGGCCAGCTCCGCCTTATTCTTTACATGTTCCTCAAATCCATTCACATACACATAATCATTTCCACATCCGTGCATCTTTACAAATTTCACAGATCAATCCTCCATTTCCGTGCATACCGGACGTTACTTGTTCTCACAAAAAAACGTTCCGGTCATCCGCTTTGTTTTCCTTATTTCATAATGGAGAGCACCATCTGCGCTGTCTCCACCAGATTGGTACTGCTATCCATACTGCATTTCTGTATATATCGGTGCGCTTCATCTTCTGTCATATTGTTGCGGCTCATAAGCAGCGCCTTTGCTTCATTGATCAAAGCAACTTCTTCCGGTTTTCTGGTTCTTGGCTGTGCTTTCCGCTTCTTTCTCTTATATGCAATCGAATTTGTCATAAGCTCTACGGTATTGAGCAGATCGTGAAGCTTAAGCGGCATGGAAAGACACATGATATCATTCCCCCTGCAGTCAGCAAGCAAATGATCCGATGCCATCAAAAGCATTTCAAATCCCACCGGCATACAATCGTGCAACTCAGAATACATCATATCCACTAATTTATATCCGCAAATGATAATTCCGTCATCAAATCCATCCATCATATTGATTGCCTGTGATCCCGAACCACATACGGCAGAAACACCAAAACCATTGCGCACCAGCAAATTTTTGATCGTCTTACCGTCCTCGGGTCTGGGCAGTACGATTATGATACTGGTCACACAGATACCTCCTCTCAACTTGTTTTTTGTCTCGTTGAAAGAGATATCAGAATTTATACAGATAACTTTCCAATTCCCAATTTGTGACCTGACGTCTGAACTGCTCCCATTCTTTGCGTTTTTCCGCAATATAGCGGGATGCAAACTTCTCGCCAAGTACCGCTTTCACAAACGCATCCTTTTCCAGCTCATCCAGCGCATCTGACAGCGTTTCAGGGAGCACATCAATTCCTCTTTCCACACGCTCTTTTTCTGAAAGTTCAAAGAGGTTCACATCCTGTCCCTTGGGCGGCATGATCTGATTTTTGATACCATCCAGCCCCGCCTCCAGGCATACTGCAAAGGCCAGATACGGATTCGCTGCAGAATCGGGAGAACGCAGCTCAACACGTGTATTTTCTCCTTTACCGGCAGGCACACGTATCAGCGGACTTCTGTTTGTCTGGCTCCATGCGATCGAAACAGGCGCTTCAAAACCCGGAATCAATCTCTTATAGGAATTGACCAGCGGATTGGTAATTGCAGTGATTGCCTTGATATGCTTCATAATACCGCCAATAAAATAATAAGCCTCCTTGCTCAGACCCAGCTCACCCTTCTCATCCACAAAGGCATTTTTTCCGTCTTTTCGCAATGACATATTGATGTGCATGCCGGAACCGTTTGCATCCTGTCTTGGTTTCGGCATGAACGTTGCGTGAAGGCCGTGACGCTTCGCAATCGTCTTTACCGCCATCTTGAAGGTCATGATATTATCGGCTGTATTTAACGCCTCATCATATTTAAAATCAATCTCATGCTGGGCAGGTGCCTGTTCATGATGGGAAGCTTCAATTACAAATCCCATCTCCTCAAGCGTCAGTACCATGTCACGACGTGCGTTTTCGCCCAGATCAAGCGGGCTGATATCCAAATAGCCTGCCTTCTCATGCGTGATCGTCGTCGGATGCCCATTCTCATCCGTATGGAACAGGAAAAATTCACATTCCGGTCCCACCTCAAACACGTATCCCATTTCTTTGGCATGTGCAAGCGCCTTCTTCAGAATGTACCTCGGATCTCCCTCAAAAGCAGTTCCGTCTGCGTTATGTACGTCACAGATCAGCCTGGCAACCTTTCCCTGCTGCGGACGCCACGGGAAAATCTCAAAGGTATTTAAATCCGGAAACAAGCGCATGTCTGATTTGTTGATATCCTCAAAACCGTCAATGCAATAGCCGTCAAATAAAAAACGATTATCCAGCGCTCGCTCTAACTGACTGGCTGTGATTGCCATATTTTTCAGGTGCCCGAACATATCCGTAAACTGCAGGCGGATAAATTCCACATCCTTTTCCTCCACCTCACATGCCACATTTTCTCTTGTATAATTCTCTCTCATATCACAGTTCCTTTCTCTTTCAATCATTTTTTGTCCCTTTTAACAGAAAAGGACGCACTTACCCCTTGTAAGAACGCCCTTGTTCCCGCCTATCATAACAGTTTCGTGCAACGCTTGTCAAGCATTATGAAAACAGCCATTTTCTTTCGTTTTCTTTGTGTCATATTCTTCTGCGTTTTGTCATACACTTTACAAAAGTTCCGCAAAGAGGCATCCCATGCGCTCCAAAACCAAAATCATTGTATTGCATATGAAAGAACTGATCTACACCGGTATCTTTATTCTGCTCGGCATTTTATTTGTGATATTACTCATCCTCATGTTTTCCTCTGACAGGAAACAGGATGCATCCGCTGCACTTTCTGATGCTGTCAGCTATCAGCCCGGTGTGTATACCCAGACTCTTGTTTTAGGCTCCAATACTGTGGAACTGGAAATTGTTCTGGATGAGACAAACATAAACTCCATTCGCCTTCTGAATCTGAGCGAAGCAGTCACCACCATGTACCCGCTGATTGAGCCCGCTTTTGATGACCTTGTCAGCCAGATTTACGAAAAACAGTCCCTCGAAGGCATCACCTACAGCGATGAGCAGCGCTACACCAGCAGCGTGCTTCTGCAGGCGATCGGCAGCACTTTGGAAAAGGCAAAAAAAGCACCGGAAAACGGTCAGCTTCACTGAAAACCTATAATTCCTCCAAACGCGCCAGCCAGATTCTTGCGCACGCATCACTCGGCATACGCAGATCCCCGCGCGGTGAAACCGCAACACTTCCCACCTTCGGTCCATCCGGCAGACAGGAACGCTTGAAATGCTGCGCGAAAAATCTTTTGTAAAATGTGGTTAGCCATTTTAAGATTGTCTCCTCATCATAACAGCCCGCAAAGGTTTGCAAGGCAAGGCGATAAATCTTATCGGGCGCGAAGCCGCATCTTAACATATAATACAGGAAAAAGTCATGCAATTCATAAGGACCTACCAGATCTTCCGTTTTCTGCGAGATCGTACCGTTCTCGGGCGGCAGAAGCTCCGGACTGACAGGTGTGTCAAGTACATCCAGAAGTACATTTCGCAGTTGCTCATCACCGCATGTATCGGCATAAAACTGAACGAGATGGCGCACCAGTGTTTTTGGCACTGAAGCATTGACACCATACATAGACATATGATCGCCGTTGTAGGTTGCCCATCCAAGCGCAAGCTCCGACATATCTCCCGTCCCGATGACGAGTCCGCCTGTCTGGTTGGCGATATCCATAAGCACCTGTGTGCGCTCTCTGGCCTGTCCGTTCTCATAGGTGACATCATGCTGCTCCATATCATGACCGATGTCGGAAAAATGCTGCGTGACAGATGCCTTAATATCCACCTTGCGAAGCGCCACTCCAAGCGTCTTTGCCAGTTTGCAGGCATTGTCATAGGTCCTGTCCGTTGTACCGAAGCAAGGCATCGTCACTGCAATGATATTCTCATGTGACATTGTCAGAAGGTCAAATGCACGCACTGTAACAAGCAGCGCCAGCGTAGAATCAAGTCCGCCGGACAGACCGATGACAGCGGTCTGACATCCTGTATGCTCATATCGTTTTTTCAGACCATTTGCCTGGATCGACAGGATATCTTCGCACCGTTTTTCCCTCTCTGCCTGTCCGACAGGTACAAACGGTGTTTTGCCAAAGCTGCGCGCAAGAAGTGTTTCCTGCCGGATCAGAGCCACAGGTACTACCATATATGCAGGCTCCTTATCTACCGCATAAGTAGTCATACGCCTTCTTTCCATGCGGATTCTGTGAATGTCCAGATCTGCGTAGGTCGTCTCGTTTTGAAACCGCTCTGCCTGCGCCAGAAGACTTCCGTTCTCCGCGATCAGGTTATGTCCGCCAAAGACAAGATCCTGCGTGGATTCTCCATCTCCCGCACTGCAATAAATATATCCACATACAAGCCTTGCACTGGTGGCGCGTATCAGCATCTGTCTGTATTCATCCTTGCAAACCGTCTCGTTTGAAGCAGACAGATTGACGATGACTGTTGCACCGGCAAGCGCATGCCTGGTAGAGGGCGGATCAGGTGCCCAGACATCCTCACAGATTTCCGCTGCTACACTTAGGCCCGCAATGGCATCACTCTCAAATAAGATGTCCGTTCCAAACGGTACCTCCGCATCATCAAACAGCATTGTGACCGGAGTTCTGTTTCCCGGTTCGAAATGTCTGCCCTCATAAAATTCGCCATACATGGGAAGGGAAGTCTTTGGCACAAATCCCATCAGTTCCCCACAGTTGATCACAGCTGCCACGTTATATAATTTATGGTCCTTCTCCAGAGGAAGTCCCACAAAAATCAATGCATCCACACCGTCTGAATGGGCGATGACCTGTCTGAGCGCATCCTTTGCTGCCTCTAAAAGCGTCTCCTGCAAAAAGAGATCCTGACAGGTATATCCCGTCAGACAAAGCTCCGGGAAGACCATGATCTTTGCACCGGCTTGCTCCGCCTCATCTATACCGGCGCAAATCGCTTCTGCATTATAATAAGGATCCGCCACCTTGATTTTCGGTGTGATGGCTGCCACCTTGATAAATCCATGCTGCATATTTTCGCTCCTGTTTCCTTGTCCTGTTTTCCGGTTCCGTTCTGATTTCTGTTGCTATTTTTGTTACCTGATCATTCTATCTGCGTATTTTACATACTTCCCGCCAGCTGTGGTGTGAGAAATGCCCTGCCTTCGTTACCATCATTTACAGCGCCGAAGAAGCGCCTTCAGTTCCTCCACGGAAAAATGATATGCGGTGTTGCAGAAATGGCATTTGACCTCGATCTCCTTTCCGTCTGCAATCATTTCACGGATTTCCTTTTCTCCCACAGAGATGATTGCCTTCTCGATCCGTGCCTTGTCACAGTTGCAGTAAAACTGCGCCGGCATCGTATCTACCACTTCCATGGACAGCCCCGCAAGAAGTGTCTCCAAAATTTCCTCCGGACTCATTCCGTTTTCCAGAAGGGATGTCACAGAATGGATGGATGCCAGATTCTTCTCCAGCCTTGTAATCACTTCCTCCGATGCAAACGGCATGAGCTGCACAATAAAGCCGCCTGCCTGTCTGACCGTGTTGTCCTTATTCATCAGAACGCCCAATCCTACGCTGGAAGGAACCTGTTCACTGGTTGCAAAATAATAGGTCAGATCCTCCGCAATTTCTCCTGTCTGCAGAACAGTCTGCCCTGAGTAAGGTTCTTTCATACCGAGATCCTTGATCACATTCAAAATGCCGATGCCGACCGCACCGCCCACATCTAACTTCCCTTTTTCATTAGGCGGCAGCATCACATCCGGCACGATGGCATAGCCCTTGACATTTGCCTGTGCATCCGCCGTGACAGTCAGTCCCTTCACAGGTCCGCTTCCATTGATCTGTAATGTCAAAAGATCCTTATCTCCTTTGAGCATACTGCCCATCATGGCACCGGCGCTGAGTAGTCTGCCAAGCGCAGCCGTGATGACAGGTGATGTCTCATGGCGCACTCTTGCCTGCTCCACCAGTTCTCTTGAAGTAATGGCAAATGCACGGATCTGAGCACCCGCCGCAGTTGCCCTGACAATATAATCAGCCATTTTCATCCTCTTTTCTATTGTTGTTCTCTATGTCCTGCTGTTGTTTTTCCCTTGTTCTCCGGCATTTTCCCTTGTTCTCTGGCAATTACAAAAATGCGTTCACTCGTCTCTCCGGCTTCTTTTTGGGTTTCCATATCGATTGCCGTCTCAAACACCATACCTGCCTTCTCTATCAGCCGGCGCATGACAGGCAGTGTATACCCTCTCTGCAGATGGGTCTCTGCAAATCGCCGGAACAGTCCTTCTTCTTCCTCCACAAAGATTGTCAGATCATACTCGTTGATCTGCTGCTCCTCCTCATAATAATTTTCCCATATGAAACTGCAGTCCTCGCGGTTTTCCGCAATAACCGTATCTCCGATGACCTCCCGGTATTTGTAAACCGTATTAAAATCAAAAAGAAAAATACCGCCCGGATCCAGATAATTATTGACAAGCCGAAAGACCGTCAGAAGGTCCTCCTCAGACAGCAGGTAGTTGATGCAGTCGCAAATGCTGATACAGGCACGGACCGTTCCATACAATTCAAATTCCCGCATGTCCTGCAGGAGATACAATATGTTGTTGACATTACTGTCATTATCTTCCAGCTGTTTTTCCCGCGCAATCGCCAGCATATCATAAGAGGAATCAATGCCGATCATATCATATCCCATGCGGGCAAGACGCTGCGTGATATTGCCTGTCCCACAGCCGAGCTCACAGATGAGCCCTTCGTCCACACCGTATTCTGACAGCTTCTCCCGCAGGAAAGCAGTCCATTCATCATAGGGAACATTGTCCATCAGCTCATCGTATACCCTTGCAAAGCTTTCATAGCTGCCTGCCATGGCGCGATTCCTCCTTTTTTCGTATTTTCGTAACTATTCAGAGCCATGTAAATTTTCAAAATATTGGGTGTCATGCTTGCATGAATAAACAATGTTTTGAAAATTTATATGGCGAAGTAACCACATGAGCAAAAGGAAAGCCTCGCAGAGGCGATTTTGCGAATGGGGTTCTGAATAGTTACGTATTTTCTATAATAGGTAATTGTGAAACACTCTATGCTATCCGGCAGATTGCGCAAGCGGTAGAACTCTAAAAGACCGCTGCAAGCGCACCGAATACGCCTGCGCTGACAGCGCCCATGATCAGACCTGCCAAAATCACACCCAGCATGACCGCCAGTACACTTGACTTAAAATCCATATCCAGGATGCTGGCTGCCAGCGTTCCCGTCCATGCTCCGGTTCCCGGAAGCGGAATGCCCACAAACAACAAAAGCGCTACAAACAATCCTCTCCCTGCCTTTGCCTGAAGTTTCTTTCCGCCTTTCTCTCCCTTTTCCAGACAGAAGGTGAAAAATTTTCCTATGACAGGTTTGTCAGCTCCCCATTCCAATACTTTTCTGGCAAACAGATAAATGAAAGGGACAGGAAGCATATTGCCGATAATGGCAATGATGTACGCAGGCAATAACGGTACGCCGAAGCCCACCGCATAAGGGATTGCACCACGCAGCTCAATGAGCGGTACCATAGATACAAAAAAAACGATGAGATATTCTTTCACAATGATTCTCCTCCACTATTACAATTTACTTGATTGATTTGTTCTTTTTATTGGTTCGTTGCTCTTCAGCCGGCAGAAGGAAGATATTCCCGCAGGAAGGCAAGCAGCACATCCATCTCCTCATCCGTTCCAATGGTGATACGCAGGTAATCGTCAATCCGGTCCGGCTTTTTAAAATGTCTGACATAGATGTCTTTTTCCCGAAGTGCCTGAAACAGCTGCTCTGCCTTTACCTTTGGATGTGTCACAAACAAAAAGTTGCTCATGGAATCTCCAAACCGGAAGCCAAGTGCCGAAAACTCTTTTTTCACCCGCTCTCTCGTTTCAATTATTTTATTCCTTGTCTCGTCGAAATATGCAGGGTCAGAAAGCGCCGCTGCTCCCAATGCCAGCGTTGTCTGATCCATCGTATAAGAATTGAAGGAGTACTTCACGTCGTTCAGATAAGAGATCAGTTTTGGCTGTGCCATCGCATATCCGATCCGCATACCTGCAAGTGATCTGGATTTGGAAAACGTCTGCACAACGATCAGATTGTCGTATTTTTCAATCAACGGCAATGCGCTCTGCCCGCCAAAATCAATATAGGCTTCGTCTACAACTACAACCACATCGCGGTTTGCCGCAATGATCTTCTCGATTATTTCAAGCGGCAGGAGCACACCTGTCGGCGCATTGGGGTTTGGAAATATCACGCCACCATTTTCTGTCTCGTAATCTTCTGCCCGTATCTCAAAATTTCCATCGAGTGGAATCGTCCTGTAAGGCACCCGAAATTCTTCGGCCCATACATCATAAAAAGAATAGGTGATATCCGGAAACAGAATCGGTTTTTTGCTGTTAAAGAAGGTCATATAGATCATGGCAATGACATCATCCGATCCTACTCCGACAAATAGATTCTCCGGCTTCAGACCATATGTCTCTGCCAGCGCATTTATCAGCCTTTTTGCTGCCGGATCCGGGTAAAGACGCATACAGTCGATATCCATATTTTTCAAAGCCGTCTCAACTTTTGGCGAAGGCGGATACGGATTTTCATTCGTATTCAGTTTGATCATATTCGGCTTGTTTGGCTGTTCGCCCGGTACGTAAGGCACAACCTTTCTCACATTTTCTTCCCATTTCATCATAATCATCTCCTCTACTTACGGATGATACACAGAAATTCCGTCTCATCCATATGCATTGTATCATACTTTTCCGAAATCCAAATACCAAATGGATTTTTTGTCAAAAACTTTTCCACATCATCCACAGTGTTCTTTGCAATCACGATCACATCCGGGATTTTTTCCGGATACATCGTAAAATATAACGTCCACTGCTCATTGAACGCCGGTGTACTGATCGTGGAGGGTGATACGTAGCCACCGCCCGATGCCAGATTTTCAATGCCTTCCGTTCCAAGGAACAAAAGTTTCTCTCCATTTTGCGTCAAATGTGCAATCGTTTTATAGTCACTTGCGCATCGCACATGATCCTCCGGCAAAAGATATATGCCTTTGAGCGGTCCCACTGTCATCTGCTCGCGATGCTCCAGAATATCAGACGGACCATATTCGGTAATCCTTACATAAAATCCCTTACAGAAGATCAGGCTCAGCACAAATACCGCACAGGTCAGCCAGAGCAGACGATCCATCTGCTCTCTTTCGCGCAGCATCTTATGCAGAAGCACAAAGCCTCCAATGACACCAAGCACTAAATAAGAACTGCTTGCATCCGGTCCGACATTGGAAAAGAGTAAAATCCCGGCGAAAGCAACCACATGTAAAACAAAAACATTCCAAAAGAGAAATGTATGCTTCTTTCTATATAGAAAGGCAAGCACACATGTCCCCATAAAAAATCCGAGATATCGCACCTGAAAATGGAAGGGACCCATCTGAATTCCAACAACATTAGCGAGAATCACGAGCAGGGAGGTCTCCAAAGTCCACACCAAAAGAAATACTATGAACAGCTGTGTACAGGTGATTTTTCCATCCTCCCTGATTCCACTCACAACTCTTTTAAGTGGTGCAATGATAACAAACGATATCATAATAATCGGAACTGCCAAAACAACCATCTGCTTACACACATTCCCCCACTGTCTCCCATATGCAAGCAGCTTGGTCTGCGCTGTAAATTGATGCGTGCCGTCCATAAAGACCAGAGGAATATTTGTCAATAATTCTGTCAGGCTCATATGCGACAGTACATAAACAAAGAAAAACAGAGCAGGCAAAGCACACCCAAGTGTCATCATCAGGCATTTGTTAATTTTATCTTTAACTTTTCTTTCGTCATGCATAGGCTGATGCATGAGCACGCAGCAAAGCAGCACAACGGGATACAGCACTACCATACCCGGATATGCCAGCACAGTAAAGGCAAGTGCCAGTCCCACGCCAAAGCAGTCACGCAGCCTGTTCGTTTTCCATATTCTCCCCAAAAAATAAATCACAAATGTTATTCCCCATATCTGTTGCATGGAAAAATCCAGTGAAATCATCCATTTGGGCAGAAAATTAAAATATACAAGGCAGAGTAAAAAGCGCCATCTCCTATCCAGCTTCGAAAGCATCTGAAAGAGAAGCCCGGTCATAAGCAGATGTATGATAGTCGTGACAATTCTCAGATACAAGGCAACGCATTCCATTCCACCTGTTATTTTTTCAAATACCCACAAAAAAAGGGCGGGCAGAAATGATGAGGTCTGGTGTACCTCCCACATGTCACGAAACAGGTGATCTCCATTTACAAGACGCTGCGGCATAGAGATGGCATATCCCTCATCGATATCAAAGCCTACCCATATCTTGCTGATGGCTGCCACTGCTGATAAAAGCAGTAACAGAAGTAATATGTATTTTTCATACTTCTTAAGCTGTTTCTGCATCACTTCACTCCCTGTGCACAATACTTTTTCCACAAATCAAAGCAATCTTTTCCATTAGAATCACAGATCTGACGGCAAGCAGCCTTTTTAGCCGGATTCGCATTTCAGTATAGCACAGAAGCACCCATTTTACCACCTTAATAGACGGGCAGATCTCCTTTTTCCGTATCTTTTGGATACTCTGTAAACACCGCCGGCAAAGATGCTGCCGCAAAGAAACAGCATCCCCCAAAACAGCATCTGTCCATGTGCAGATGGTTTTCGTTCCACGATGAGTCCCTCTGCAGCTTGTATTTCGGACTGCTGCGCTTCCTCTATTATTCTGTTTTCAGAGTTCTCCCCCTGATCGGACTTTTCCTCTTCGTAATCTCCTGCTTGCGACGGGACACGAAAGCCCTGTTTTTCTATTTTCTCTGAAGTTTTTCCCTGCTGCATCCTGCTTTCCGTATCCTGCACTCGTTTTTCCTGTGTATTTTGCTTTTCCTGTGTATTTTGTTCCTTCTGTGTATTTTGTTCCTTCTGTGTATTTTGTTTCTCCTGCTCCTGCACCTGCAGCGCAGGCTGCATGCGTGATTCCCCCGCTTTTTGCCTCGTCATTTGCTCTGATTGCGATTTTTGCTCCTTCTGCTCCTGACTGCTCTTCTGCGATTGCTGCTGTGATTGCGACTGCAGTGTTTCCTGCTGCTGTGATTGTTGCTGTGGTGTTTCCTGCTGCTGTGATTGCGACTGCGGTTGCAACTCATCTGTCTGTAAGATAATATCGTCTGTCACAAAATCTGCCTCTGAGGCAGTCACCATAATGTCCCCTTGCAGCATCACTGCAAGGAATACGACAGGCATCCATCTCACTGCATTTCCATATTTGCTCTTTTGCCTTTTTTGCTGCATAAATACCTCCCCTTCTGATTCGTTTCTTTTCTGTTACTTTCCTGATCCATTCTCATTTCCACCTTTCCGTTTTTTGGGTGATTCATTTTCCTTTCTGCTCATCGTGCATATTTATCCAAGGATTTTCATAAGATGAACAAATGATGCCTTGCGGAGTTATTATGAATCTTGGAACAATCCTGAAACAGCAAAAATCTGTCATTCTGACAATTTCCATACTGGCATTATCCATCATCGGTTTTTTTGCCATCATGCCGCGTGCCATCCATGTTTCAAGCGCAGTAGGCGGTCGCAATCTCCCCATCTATTGTGTTGATACTAAGGAGCCCAAAGTTGCCCTTTCGTTTGATGCCGCATGGGGGAATGAAGACACACAGGAAATCCTGTCCGTTTTGAAAAAACACAATGTCCATGTCACCTTCTTTATGACCGGAGGATGGGTGGAAAAATACCCGGAGGATGTGAAAGCAATCCTGGCCGCCGGACACGATCTGGGAAATCACAGCGAAAATCATAAAAATATGAGTCAGTTGTCTGATGTGGAGATCAAGGAAGAAATCATGATGGTACATAACAGGGTCAAAGAACTGACAGGATATGATATGTTCCTGTTCCGACCGCCTTACGGGGATTATGATAATCATGTCATCACCGGTACGGAAAGCTGCGGCTATTATCCGATCCAGTGGTCTGTCGACAGTCTCGACTGGAAAGATTACGGACGTGATGCGATCATTCAAAAAGTATGCGAAAATAAACATTTGGAAAACGGTGCCATCATTCTGTGCCATAACGGTGCCAAATATACGGCAAGTGCCTTAGATCAGATGCTCACCACACTGGAAGAAAAGGGATTTCAGGTTGTTCCGGTATCGGAGCTGATCATCCGTGAAAACTACCACATGGATGCAGACGGACGACAGGTCGCAGACTGAGTACGATCTACACGTAACTGCCCATTCACCAGAACGGTTACTTTCACCCGGCAATCATAAATGGTATGGTATAACTATACTAATCATTTACTATTTTGTCAATTATAAATATTTCATAAACTGCGGCATCCTATTGTGATACCAATGGGATGCCGCAGTCTTTCTGCTCTTTTTAGAGATTCACATATTCCAGAAAATCAAAATCAGCATAGTGTTTATGTTTAACACGGTCTGCACAGGTGATTCCCACCATCGTTCCTGTAAATTCACCATACTTGCAATATTCATCCGAAAATCTGGTTGTATCAAACTCTTTTCCGATTCTCTGATAGGTTGCCCCATCCATGCTGAAGGAAAACCATGATTTGCGGCCGTCGATTTCCAGACGCAGATAAACAGGCACATCTTCTACCGGAATTCTGGAATTTAAAAACTCGGTCTTTTCTCCGTTTTCCAGATGAATGATGGAAAGTGCACTCTGCCCGAGTGTCTGGCTGTAGTACTTACGCAAATTGATATAATTCATATTATCATAATACAGAATGAGTCCTGCACTGTGCTGATGCACAAGTGGTATAAATTCCATCTTTGTCGTGATGCGCGCATGAAGGCTTGTCAGCTTTCTTGCCAGGATGCTCACCTTGTTTAAGGAGGTGCGGGATTCCTGACCGCGCAGACGCACATAGCCCGGACGAACTGTTACATCGGCAAAACGCTGCGGCATGATGCGGGGCGCATAATAGAAATTACTGAGCGTATCCTGATCAAAGTCATCAAACTCCGGAATTTGCGGCATGGGGCACGCCGGCAGATTGCTCTCCGGCACTTCTGCCTTGGCCAGATTACTGCCGTCTGCCATCCGAAGCCACCCGTCATCCGTCCATGTCATTTTCTGAATGGCAGTCTCACGCCCAAGCGTGCAACGCAGCTCCGGTACAAATGGTCTGGCGCAGAGGTGCACGAGGTATGTTTCACCCGTCTGTGTATCGATCACACTTCCATGTCCGGATTTTTGCAGTGCAGAGTCTGGATTAAAATACTTCGGCTTTAAATGATCGGGATCGTGTCTTTCATTGGAGTAACCGGGTGTGGAGGTCACAATTGGATTCATCGGATCCTTTTCATAAGGTCCCCAGACCTTTTTGCTTCGCCCCATCGTCACACAGTGGTTATAGCCGGTTCCGCCCTCTGCACACATGATATAGTAGTAGCCGTTTCTGTGGTACAGGTGCGGTGCCTCGATACAGCCGCGGTCTGTTCCACCGCTCCAGATGCGCTTGGGATAGCCTATAATTTCCTGCTTTCTGTCATCATATTCCACCATGCAGATGGCCCCCGGTTTCTCATACCCCTCTCTTGTCTCCCATTCCAGGGAAACAATATATTTGCGTCCGTCATCATCATGCAGAATGGAAGCATCAAACCCGGCAGAATGCAGATATACCGGCTCACTCCACGGACCTTTGATGTTCTTTGCCTTGATCAGGAAATTATCTACGTCAAAATAGCGGGCATTCATCGAATTCATGACCCCATATACGACATAAAACATATCCTCTGCCTCGCAATAGGTCAGGCACGGTGCCCAGATTCCCTTGGCAGAAGGCAGTTTTTTCAGATCCACCTGCTCGTCATCTGTCAGGACATGGGTATACAGTTCCCAGTTTTTCAGATCACGCGAATGGTAAATCGGAATGCCCGGAAACCACTCGAAGGTGGAAACCGCGAGATAATAATCATCTCCCTTTCGGCAGATACATGGATCGGGGTTAAAACCCGGCAAAATCGGATTTTGAATCATATTTTTCACTCCTTTTCTTATGACAGATCCCGCAGAATTTTGACATCCCAGTCGGAAAGAATGATCTCATCGCCCTTCACATACTGCTCTTTCGTCAGAATGTCCTCGCATTTTGTATACGGACAACACACACTTTTCTCTTCCTGCGAATAATGCAGCAAATAATGAACAGTCTCTCCTTCGCCGTTCCTTCCGCTTCGCTCTATGACAGGGAATGAAAACTGCGAAGCGGGGATACCGGCTGCCGAGAGTGCTTTCTGATAGACATTTTTGAGTATTTCTTTATCGGTATGACAGCCCACATAAAAGGCAGTGCCTTTTCCATAGTGATTGCTTGTAACCCCAGCGTATTTTCCCCAATATTTATGGGTATAACGGGCAATCACCTGCGCCCCATCTGCATTTAATAGCTCCATAAAATAGGTCACTTCTTTTCCGTCAAGAAGCGTCGTGCCCGGCTCTGTAAACTGATTGTAGGTCATGCCAAACACATCCGTCATATGATACGGCTGCGCCTCATGATAAACAGCAGACTCCTCATTTGCCACGAAGGACTTAAATGAACTCACCAAAACACCACCATCCTGAACAAATCGTCTCAGGGCATCAATTCTTTCTTCTGCAATACAATACAGCGCCGGTGTGACAATCATGCCATAATCGGATGGGACAAGTGCATGGATATCCACAACATCACATTCTACATTCATCTCGTAGAGTGCATCATACATCCAGCGCACCACATCGTTGTAGCTTAGATCGCGGTCAATCGGAAACCATTTGAAAGCGGTAAGACTCCGGTTGTCCGTCACCAGCGCCACCCTGTTTTTCTTTTGGATGCAGAGCTTGTCTGCCCCATGCTGCTTCCATTCGCGGCCAATCTGCATACTTTCCTCGTAGGTCGGATTGGTCTTAAGGTCATGACTGAGCACGCCCTTCCAGTAGGTTTCATAACCGTTGTGGATGCTGTGCCAGTTCCAGTACAGCAGTCCCTGCGCACCACTTGCAAGGTGACTGTAGGCATGAAGCCTTAGCTGTCCGGGATAGGGCGTCCAGTATTTAAAAGCCTGTGCCTGGCATTCCAGCACCAGATACGGTGCATGCTTGAGACTTCGAATCTCATCTCCGCCAAACGCAATCTCCGCACCGGTCAGTGCATCCTGCGTGGGATGGTAGATATCCGTTCCGGCAATCGTGACAGCCTGCGCCGCCTGCGCATGCACGATATCAGGCTGCACACCGTAGGAATAACCATCCTGTGCAATGTCTGCACCAAATTTCTTCCATTCAAAATCAAAATTGTGGGTGATGAACTGATCCTCTCGCTTATACTCACCCACGATCGCAGACTGCCACTTCAAATAATCCGCAGCCAGCGTTCTCTGAAAGGCTGCAAACTCACCGGCAAGCCCGCCGTTGATACAGCCCGCCATATCCGGAAAATCCGCCCAGTCATGGATGGAATTGCTCCAGTATGCAAGCCCAAAGGCTTTGTTGAGACGCTCCGGCGTTTCATATTTTTCCTTCAAATGCGCCAAAAAGAGCTTTTGTACCTCCTCGGAGGCTGTGTTGTAATGCTTTGTCTCATTGTCTATCTGAAAGCCGATGACACGCTCATGTCCGGCAGTATGCTCCATCAGACGGCGTATGATGTTTTCCGCATAAGAGCGAAATGCCGGATGCATGATGTCCATCAGTTGACGATGCCCGTATTTTGCCCTTTTTTCTCCGTCAAACACACAAATGTCCGGATATTTTTTTGCCAGCCATGCCGGATAAGCATAGGTGGGTGTCCCAATGATTACCCAAAGAGCTTCTTTCTGTGCGATGGCAAGCACACGGTCAATATAGGAAAAATCATATACGCCCTCCGTCGGCTCTAACGTACTCCATGTCGACTCGGCAATTCGAACGACATTCATGCCTGCCGCCTTCATCATACTGACATCCTCCAAAAGACGGTCATATGGCATATATTCCGGGTAGTAGGCCGCGCCAAACAGCAAATCCTTCTTCATTTTTTCCTCCTCTCATACGATCATTACCCGCATAATTTCCGTTACCCAAATCCGTTTCTTTCTCGGCAGGGATGCAAATGATACAGGGTCAATGTTGTCTGCAGCATATTGTTCATAACCAAAATGTCTACTTCTCGCCCATTCCTTCTTTTCTCGATATACAACGCCTCCGATTCAAAAATCGGAGGCACTGCCATTATCCTGCAAGTAACTGCTATATTAATTTACGCGGTGTTTGCCCTGCTTCAGATCCTCTACAACCTGATCGTATTTCTTATCCAGATCAAAGAATACCAGGCAAAGTACAGAGATGATACCACAGATAACCGGTACCCATGCAAAAGATACGGTAATTGCGGAAAGCGCGCCGGCTGTCTGAACCTGCAGAGATGCATCAAATCCGCCTGCTGCCAGAATCCAGCCAAGTGCTGCTGTACCGACACCGGAACCAACCTTCATACAGAAGGAAGAAGCTGCATTTCCCATACCTGCTGTACCGTAACCGTTGTACCACTCACCATAGGTAATGGCATCCTGCAGCATACCGTACATGGTAGCACCGCCGCATGCAAAACCAAGACCTTTGATCACAGAGCAGACACACTGCATCGTAGGATCTACGGTAAGACCGCTCAACAAAAATCCGATACATGCCAGAGACATACCGCCGATAAATACTTTTCTCTTGCTCAGAGCTTTCATCAGGAAAGGTGTAATGAACAGACCTGCAATCTGTGCCAGTGACAGGCAGTTGGAAATAATCGCATATTTGCCGTCATCACCTACGTTGTATGCTGCATAATAGAATGCAGAACCGAAGAAGCATGACATCATGAAATACATTGCAAAGATGTTGATTACCATCAAAATCCAATATTTGTTTACAACAAGTCCTTTTAATCCCTTCAGGAAGGATACGTTTTCTTTCTTTCCTTCTTCACTGTTACCGCCTTCTACCACACGTTCCTTACATACGGCAAACATGAACATGTTGAGAATGACAAATACGATCATCAGTACGACAAAAGTCAAAGTCCAGCCCTTCTGGGTATAAGCATCTCCGCCGCCGAAGAAGCCTGTCATTTTCAAAACAACTGTGTTGATGGTCATTGTTCCGGCTGTTGCAAGCAGATTTCTGAAGTTACCGAGAAGACCTCTTTCATACTGGTTGGTTGTCATCAGACCATTCATGGTTGCATATGGTACATTGATACCTGTGTAGAAAATGGTAGAAACCAGGTTATAGGTCAGGAACATATACGCAATCTGTGCTTTTCCGACAAAGCTTGCCGGTACCGTAAACATCAGAACCGTACAAACTGCAAGCGGCACGCAGAGTCTTGCAATCCAGGGTCTTGCCTTACCCCATTTGCTGTGTGTATGGTCAATGATGTAACCCATTGCCAGGTCTGAAATACCGTCAAAGAATTTTGAAATTGCAATAATGGAGGCTGCTGCTGCCGCACTTGCTCCTACTACATTTGTGTAATAAACCAAAAGAAATGCCGTGATTGCAGAATAAATCAGGTTCCCTGCATAATCTCCCATACCATACGCAAAACGCTCCAGGAATGAAAGCTTCGCATCGGGATTCATATTTGTCTTTGTCTTCATATTTTTTCCTCCTCTTTTCTCTTTGGAATTCTATGTGTAACCATTTTGTATCTTTGTATCAGAAACAGTTTACTTATTTTTCATCAAGTGGGAACCATCCAAAGTCCACGCAGCGTCCCAGATCCCAGCTGTCCCAGCCGACCCATCCGGGTGTGTTGACCGTATCTGTCAGAAGCTTGTAACTCCAGTAAAAATAGCCGCTTCCCTTCTCCCATGCTGCCAGCTGCATTTTTGCTGCCGCATTATAAATCTCTTTTTTCTGCTCGGCTGAGAATACTTCTTCGCTGGTTCCTTCCATGCCGTTCAGCACTGTCTGACCACCCTTTGTATCCTGTCCGCATGCCAGAGAATTGAACAGGCACCACTCGCCGACGATCACCGGGAAATACTCCTGCATCTCTTCAATCTCTTTCTCGAAGTGTTCTGCCACGAACTTTGCATATCCCTCCAGTGTCTGCTCGCAACCGACCATCTCCGCCATCATCAGGTACTGATGCGTATCCAGAATCACATTTTTGTACTTTTCTTCCTGCATGAAATCTTTCCAGATCTTCAGTTCAAATCCATCATGGATGACCACATATTTTCCGTCTGCCAAATAAGGATTGATGCGATCATAGGCATCCAAATAAAATTTTCGGATAAACTCGTAAGAGATCGGTCCGCTTCCGGCTGCCATTTCCTTGTCTACCGGCGGATAACGCTTCTGAATATCCATGATACCCCACATCCAGGAAAGTGCAGGCTCGTTGAGTACCTCGATACCCCAGAGTCCCTCTCTCTTTCCATAACGCTCTGCCAACCTTTCGAGGACACTCAGTTCAAATTCCACCTCTTCGGGGAACTGTGCCCATCTGCAGACACCGCAGATTCCTCCATTGTCCGATCCGTTCTGTCCCATCGGTGCGGTATGCAGGTCGATCAAAATCTTCAGTCCGTATTTCTCCGCCCAGTTAAAGGCCCGGTCCAGATCCTCAATACAGCCGATGAATGGCTCGCGGTCACCGAAAATGAAGTATGGCACCGGAATTCTCACCGCATCCAGTCCCCAGGATTTGATCGTCACAAAATCACGTTCTGTAATGTACTCACTGCGGTGGATTTTGATCCTTGCTTCGTAGACCTCCGGTGAAAGCTGTCTGGGAAGCCAGTATTCATCTTCCGCATCTGTTCCTTCAAACAATGCCGGATTCATCCATTTTTCCAGGACAAGCCAGTTGCCGAGATTGACACCTTTTACTTTAACATCGTTGTTCTTCATGCTCTTCCTCCTTCTTTCTAAGCTTATTTTCCGTTTCCTTTGATGGTTTTATCTTAACGGAGGAAGGTGTCAATCTTATATAACATTTCCGAGCGTAATATCACATTTCTTATATCTATTTCCCGATAAATATGCTACACTCAAAATAAGGTATTGCAAAAAAGAAAAGGAGTCCCCCTATGAATCTTTCTGTTTTAATCGACTATATTTCGCGCCAGCTTCACACCTTCGTGCGCACTTTTTCCGTAGGCGGCGACGAACTGGCCTCCTATTGCGCCATACCGGAGTTTACAGACCGGTGCTATATGACGCTTCCGATTGCAGATTATATCGTGCGCTTACAAAAAGAGAAACAGCCCCTTCTTTTTTCGATCGGAGAAATCTGCTATGCCCTCGTCGATTCCGGACAGGCTGTTTATCTGATCGGTCCGGTCCTGTTTGATGCCCCTGTAGCCTTATACCTGTGTGAGAAAGAGCTTTCAGATGACATTGCACCACTTACATGGCTTCAATCCCTTTCCAGGACGAATTTTGAGCACTTTATCAAAGAGATTCTTTTTTTCCACAATCTTTTTGCGGACGAGACATGTGATAAGCGCTCGCTTCTTCGCAGTAATCTTGCGCAGCGCCCGGTCAATCAGGCAATTCAAAAGAAATACACCAAAATACTATTTGAGAATCAGGAAAATGCAACCCGACACAACCCTTACGATCAGGAGCTGCGCGAACAGGGCAGTATTGAGCGTGGCGATATCGAAGCGCTTTCGAAAAGTATGGAAGAGGATTATGCCGGAGATCTCGGCACGCTTTCCAAAGATCCTGTCCGAAACATGAAAGACCTGGCGATTGTGCTTGTCACACTGGCCAGTCGCTCCGCCATCCGCGGCGGTTTGTCCCCTGAAGTATCCTTCTCCTTAAGCGACAGCTATATCCAGCAGATTGAAGAAATAAACGATATCAGTAACCTGATCTATTTTGCCAAGGAAATGGAATATCATTATGCCTCTCTTGTGCACGACATCCGTTCCCGACAAAGCGGCATTAAAAAGGATAAAAAAAATCCTCACATTGAAAAATGCAAGGACTATATTTTTTCGCATCTGCACGACCGCATTACCGTAGATACCCTCGCCACGGAGCTTGGGTATCACCCGGATTATTTATCGCACCTCTTTAAGGAATCCGAAGGGATCGGTCTGTCCCAATATATCATACGAGAAAAGATCACGCGTGCACGCAACCTTCTGACCTATTCGGATTATACCTACAGTGAGATTGCTTCCTATTTGGGGTTTGCATCGCAAAGTCATTTTGGAAAACACTTTAAAAACATAACAGGCTATACCCCCAGACAATACCGCGACAGCTTTGGTGTCGTTAAGGAGTAACGCGCCCTTTTTTCAAAAAGATGAAGGCAATCGAACAGAAAAGTAACATATACGGATAGAACAGCAAAGGCAGAATATCAAAGGCACTTACCGTCTCGCCCAGACTTGCCGCTGCAGAAATTGCAACGAGCATTTGTGCACCATAAGGGATCACACCTTGAAAAATGCAGGAGAATGTATCCAGTATCGATGCTGCCTTTTTGTTGCTGATCCCATAATCTTTTGCCATTTCTTTTGCAATCGGGTTTGCCATAACAATTGCAACCGTATTATTTGCTGTCGCAATATCCATCAGACCAACCAGCAGTCCCATTCCCAAAAGTCCGCCTTTTTCCCCTTTGAAAATTGTCTTGATCCAATGTAAGAGAGCTGCAAAACCACCATATTCTTTTATGAGTGCACAGATTGCCGCTACAAGTATCGCAACCATGCTCGTCTCATACATGCCCGCAGCACCATTTCCCATATTGCCAAGTAATTCCGTCGGAAGAATCATTCCGGTCGCAAGCATAATCACAGAACCGCTCACAATTCCAATCAGAAGTACGACAAAAACGTTGAAACCGATGATTCCACCGATCAGTACTAAAATATATGGAATAATCTGTATCAAATCATATTCCTCTTTTACAAATCCACCATTATAACTTTTCACAGACAGGATAATGATTATGAGAAGACTGATGGCTGCTGCCGGAAGCGCTATAAAGAAATTTTCTTTGAATTTATCTTTCATTTGACATCCCTGTCCATTACATGCAGCAATTGTTGTATCGGAAATAAAGGAAAGATTATCACCAAACATTGCACCTCCCATCACGGACGCAATGCAAAGCGGCATTGAAAATCCGGATGCGTTTGCCACTGCAATTCCAATGGGAACGATCAGTGTAATGGTTCCCACAGACGTTCCCATTGCAAGAGAAACAAAACAACTCACAAGAAAAAGAACCGTTACGGCAAATTGCGGTGGAATCAACGACAGAATAAAATATGCCACACTATTGGCCGAGGTTCTTCCGACAACACCTACAAAAATACCCGCGAGCATAAAAATGATGATCATTGTGATGATATTCGGATCGCTGACACCCTTTCCCATAATCTCAAGTTTCTCATTCATCGTCAGTTTTCTGTTCTGCAGGCATGCGACAAACAATGCAATCAAAAAAATAACAACTACCGGAATTTTATAAAATCCCATTTCAATCTTCAAACCATATTCAAATAAAAGACCAAAACCCAAATACAACACTACAAATACCAGAATCGGCAGTAATGCTTTTGCATTTCTTTTTTCCATGTGCTTTCTCCATTTCAATTTGATTATTCTTTTTCACATAAATAGACTGCTTTTTCCCCATTCTATCTATGGTTCATAGCCTTCTGAAAACAGGTACATGCCCTGCTGCCCCTCATAAATGGCGTAATATTCATCCTGATAGACGCACTCCGCATCCTCCATAATCGTAAAGTCGCCTTTGAGCATGCCTGCCTCCTCGGTTCTTGCCAGAAGCAGGAAGGTCTTTCCCTCATGGAAGCCTGCCCGGTAATAGGCTTTGGGTGACAGCCATTCATAGGGCCTTGCACCCCAGTCGTCTCCTCCGATACTTCCCACATGGATCTGCCCGTTCGTCAGGTATTCCGTCACAGAGGCATTCCAGAAGGTGGCATATCCGAAATCATAGTCATTCTCCTCCAGAAATTCCAGATATCCGTACCGTTTTTCACAATCGTTGTATTTGGTGTCCTGCCAAAGCTCGCCGTACAGGGACGAGAGCACGACAATTGCCAGAAACAGAGCCATGACAGGCTTTTGAAAAGCTGTCAGCGACTTAACCTTCTGCATAAAAATGCCAATCAACAGTACGCCTGTCACATAGACCGGCAGCCAGTAGCGGTACTGCATCAGCACATTGGTAAAGATCAGCATATACCAGTTGATCAAAAACAGAAAAACAAAGAAATAGAGGAAAAAGCGTTCTCTTTTGTCAAGAAGCGTCCTCCTGTTTTTCCACAGATATAGCACGATTCCCACAAACAGGAGTAAAAACAGGCATTTGACTGCATTGACCATACCAAGCGGCGTGACCACCTGTATCTCACGATAGCCCATGAATTCGATCATCAGCCTGATAGAATTGAAAAACCGGTCCGGCACCTCACTAAGCGGCACAAAGGTCACCTCGCTTGTCGTGTCGAAGCTGTACGCCTTTGCCAGGTAAAACTTGTTGATGAGAAAACCGATACCGGCTGCTACAGTCATGACGAGCAGATAGCAGATGCCGCCAAGTTGTTTTTTCAGAAAAGCTTTCTTGTCCTGCTGTAACTTTGCTTCACACGTGATCACCGCATCCTGCGCCGACTTTTGTTCGTATTCCATTTTCTCTTCCGGTTCCGTCTCCGCGATCAGCATCCATATTGCCGCCAGAAGCATCGGCAGATAGAGGCTCGCCAGATAGCGAAGGCCCGACAGTCCCAGAATGAGAGCTGCTGCCGAGAGGACGATACCCTGCATCATCCATGATTTTTTATCCCTTTTCGACCTCACCACATAGGAGAGCACCAGATAGGTGCAGATGGTCTGCGAGGTATAAAAGCATCCGATAAACATCATATCCAGATATTCGTTGGAAAGCGGCGCAAGGAGCAGTGCCAGGGAAAGAAACGCCCATTTTTTCTCCATGCCAAAGCGCTTTACAAGCATAAAGTACGCCCACACCAGAAGCAGATCACAAAGAATAACCGAAATCAGTTTTACTGTGCCAAAATCCGAAAAAATTTTAAATAAAGGGACCATAACAAGCTGGGTATATACAATTCGGATCTCCGTGGAATAAAACCAGTCCTTCGTGATCAGCCGGTTTTCATCTGCCAGTAATTTGCTTAAGATGACCTCCGCCGTCGTATCCGAATGCATCAGATTGTCCGGGCATGCGACAAAGAACAAAATGAGTGCTGCCAGTGTGCCGAGTGCCAGCAAAAGGAACGCCCGGTCCGCGAGGGTAAAGCTTTTGAAGAAAGACTCCCTCTTCTGTCCGCTCTTTTTCACTTCTTTTTTCATGCTGTTGCCGGACGTCTGACCGGCGTGCTCTGCTCTCTTCATATCAGGATTCCTTACCATTCTTTCTCTAGCTTCAAGTGCTTTCAATCTCTTTTTCAGTTTACCTTTCACAGGCAGGCTTGTCAAATGGCAGTGATCCTTACAGATAAACTTTTCTATGACGCTGTCTTTTTTGCCAAGTTATGATAGAATAGGAAACGAGACATACTTACTAAAAAAGGAGACATTCCATGGTTCTGACACTACTTCTTGCCATACTTGCGGCCGCGCTCATATGCGGTCTGATCTTTCTATATCAATTCCCGTCCCTGTCCTCTTGCCCGCAGGTTTTTACGGATATCATCATTGAAACCCTGGCAAAGACCGGAGCCAACAAATCAGCGGAGCTTTCCCTGTTCTGGAGGCTATGTATGCTTGGCATTTTGATCTGCTTTGCGGTGACCGGGGTCAGCTATTTTGTGAGGTGCAGGAAGAGTCGATTGAAAAGCCGGACACAGGAAAATGCGGCATCTCTGACGAAATCCGAAACAGGAACCGGGGAAGGGCAACATCTCCCCCTCTACAGTGGTATTCTGTTTTGCCCGTTTCTGCTTCATCTGCTTCTATTTGGGCAGTGCAATGCGGTTCTTGCGATAGGACTATCCTATTTTCTCATTCTTTTCCTTCTATCCGTTCTTTCGAAGAAATGGCAGTTCCTTAGGCATATCCACCTCTCTGAGGGATTGCTCACACCTGTCATCGTGTATTATGCGCTTTTGGCTTTTCTGACAGTCTGTTTCCACTTTACGGACAGATTTTCCGTAAGCAATCTACAGCTCTACGGAACGTGCGCTGTGCTTTCGCTCCTTCTGCTGCTTGCGCAGACTATATTGGGAAAGACATCGCAAGAGAAAACACCGAGTGAAAACGCAGCACAGAAAGAAATTTTTCTTCGGCGGACACTTTTGCTTCTGCAATGTGCAGTCCCTTTTCTTCTGGTGCTCTACTTTGTGGACACCTACCTCTACAAGGACGAATTTATTAGAGTTCCGTATGCGCCCTTTTATTATGTGTTTTTTGGAGGTCTGATTGTAATCCTGCTTATTCTTTGCATCCTGCATGTGAAGAAATACTGGGGCGACTGTCTGTCCCTTCCCGTATCCAAGCTCATCCCGATCTCCACGGTCATCTCCGTCTTTATATATAACTCCTTCTCGGCTGCGCCGATGTTTGCCCAGCCCGATCAGCACCATCACGGAGAGCAGATGATTCCCTGGCAGCAAATCGTCTCTCTGGGGCAGAGCGCCTACGAGGAATACACGCCTGTTTCCGGTCTGTTCCCCATGGTAAACGGTTTTATCCAAAATGTCCTGCTGGGCGGAACGGTTTCTGATTATTCACCCGCCATCTCGATGATGATGGTGCTGTTTTGTATCGTGACGATCACGCTCGTCTATGCCCACACGGGCGGCGGCTACGCGCTGCTGTTTGCAATCTTCTTTGCTCTGCCCAGCTATAACCGGCAGTATATGGTGCTTCCCATGCTGCTTTTGCTTTTCCTGCCAAAGCTCCTTGAAAGGCCTTCCCTGTGGCTCAAGGTCTGGCTCCTTTCCGGTCTTGCCGCAGGACTCTACTACCCGCTTTATGGAGCAGCTGTGATTGTAGGCACACTGCCGCTCGGCTGCTATATGCTGGTCAGGCTCATAAAAGAATCCCCTACAGGGCACGTATCCGATCATACAGTCGGAAGTAATATAGATACAGTTTCCGAAACCACCCGTAAAAATGGTAGAAAGAGTGCTTTCACCTTCACAAAATGGGCGCTCTGCCTGCTTCCGGTGGCATTATGCACACCGCTCCTTCTGCGCATGGCTATGCATACTCTCACCTACTCAGGACAGACGGTCCTTGCAGATGGCATTGCCCTTTTGGGTCAGACACCGCCAGACTATTTCATGCCATATCTGACCAAGACTCATGCATCCTTAAGAAATCACCTTTATCTGGGCTATCGCTTCTTCTTACCGATGCTTGCCATCTGGCTGTTTGCTTCGCTCTTTTTCCTGCTGATGGGGCGCACACTGACGCAGCGCAGCATGCCACCACGGACACATTCTGTGAATGGTTCGAAAAAACTCCGCAGACAGGTATCTGCTCAGAAATCGACATCTGCAGACAGAGAGACATGTACGACATCGCATAGAACGATACTGCTCCTTGCGCTTCCGGCAGGTCTTCTCACACTTGCAGTTTCGTATACTTACACTCTGGTGCGCGCCGATGTCAACATGATCCTGTCAAGAACAGCGCCTGTTCTGATCGCCGTGTGCGGCATGTTTCTGCCGGTCATTTGGCTGTCTGCCATGCGCAATGGATATGCACCGTTTGGCCGGAAACTTTCGCTGCTGATACTTGGCATCAGCTTTTCGCTCCCTTTGATGATATACCAAAAGGTTGCCCACATGAAATTTCCCGATATGTGGACCTATCCCAACGGAGAAGCCGCTCTGGTCATGGATGATACGGACAAGCTGTATGCCTATTATGAAGTACCGGATACTTTTGTGAAGATGAGCGAAATCGACCTGCCGGAAACCTCCATGCTGGGAGATGGATTTATGGTTGCCGATCAGATCGGTTATTTGGAACAATACGAAGATGTGATGATAAAATGTGAAACTGCCATCAAAGCACATTCCCTCTCCGAAACCCCAAGAGAGCTTTCCTACATGGGATTTGACGGGCAGGGCTTTTACTATTATGTCAATGCGCGTGCATGCTCTACCGGATTTATCCAGGCCGGCAAAGGCTATGAGGCGCAGCAGGAAATACTGGCTCAGGTGAAGGAAAAACGACCTGTTATTTTCCTGATCGAGCCTCAGAGCAGCTACTATGTCTACTACTTTATGATGACAAATGACTACGTCTATGTGGCCAAGGATGAAGCCTTTTATCCGCTGGAACTGTACTGTCTGGTTTACAATGCCGATTATACAACGCAATCTCTTTCTTCCGGCAATGACGTAAATCAGGCTGCCTTAAAGCAGAATGCCCGGCATATTCTTGCAACCGGCACTTCCTTCGGCGATGATTACAGAGAGGTGTGCCCCGAAACGGAACTCGGGCACATTGCAGCTTCCTTTGGCGCCTCCTACGATTCTCTGGAGCTGTTGTTTGCCGATTCCATGGCGATATCATTAAATGCGCAGAATGAAACGGAAAAGCAGTGGAATCAGGGCACAGTCTGTGGCACCGCATATGATTTTCTCTACATGCAATGGAATGACATTTCGCTGCCTGACGGTTCTGTAACCTTGAAGCTCTCCTTCACCTGTGATGAAACGTCATACGAAGGAGCCTTTGTTACCTGCGGTCTGACAGGTGCAGATTTGCTCATCCCAATGGGTATGAATGCCGACTGGCTGCTCAGTGAAAACAGTGACATAACTGTCACGCTTTTGGATGCTTCCGGCGATGCGACCTTACAGATGCCACTGGCAGAATTTGCAATGCAATACTGCCGGCAGGCTGCATGGAAAAAGCTGTCACAGTCCAGATAGGACGTGGCAGCTTTTCTATTCTGTCATTCATCATCATTCTTTTGTCTCAATATGCATTACATCGTCTCAATACAAACAATTAGATAGAAACACACGACGCACCATTTCCATGCGCACAGCCTGTTTAAATCGAATAATTCAGGTTCTCCAAGCGCTCATTATGTCTGCGCACCAGATCCGCAATCGTAATATGGTCAACAACGCTGTTGATTGCTTCATCCAGCTGCTTCCATACCTCTAATGTCTCACAGCTGTCACATCGTTCGCATTCGTTCACTTCCGTGTCAAGACACGCTACAGGACTTAGACTTCCCTCCGTCAGACGAAGAATCATACCAATCGTATAATGCTCCGGTGCCTTTGCAAGACGGTAACCGCCCTGCGCACCTCTTGTAGAGCGCACATATCCTGCTTTATTCAGTATTGCAATGATCTGCTCCAGATACTTTTCCGATAAATCCTGCCTCTTTGCAATCTCACGAACCTTAGCATATTCTCCTGTATCATGGAGTGCCAGATCCAGCATGACCCGGACAGCATATCTTCCTTTTGTTGAAATCTTCAAACCAATTCCCTCTTTTCCTACTAACTCAATAGGTTACTGGTTCTATTATAGTAA
This sequence comes from uncultured Lachnospiraceae bacterium, assembly GCA_945949085.1. Lineage (GTDB taxonomy): Bacteria > Bacillota > Clostridia > Lachnospirales > Lachnospiraceae > CAG-194. Next base: position 71,856 of record CAMFDJ010000007.1, read on the forward strand.
AAATAATATGCACTGTCAACCAGACATACCTGCTAATGTCCGATCGTTATCCACGATCTATGCGATATTGCCTGCAAGAATTCTATGCTGTAATTCGTGTACCTGCTTTTCCCTTCAGTGCTGCCTGTGTATTGGCAATGGATGTAATGAGCACACTGCCGGACGGATTTTTCGCAAGATAATCCACTGCAGCTTCAATCTTTGGCAGCATATCCGTCTTTCCGAACTGATCCTCCGCAATATAGGCCAACGCATCTGCCACAGTCATATTGGCAATGCCCTCCTGATTCTCCTTGCCGAAATTCTTATATACCATATCCACGCTGGTCAAAATGATCAGCTCATCAGCCTTCAGATCACATGCCAGCTTACCTGCGATGCAATCCTTTTCAATGACTGCGGAAGCACCCTTATAAGCATGCTGCTGCTCAATGACAGGAATACCGCCGCCGCCGCAGGCGATCACAATCTGATCGGCATCTGCCAATGTACGGATCGCATCAATCTCTACAATCTTAAGAGGCTTGGGCGCTGCGACAATACGCTGGAAGCCCTTGCCCGGAATCTCTTCCACATAATTGCCCTTTTTGATCTCAATCTCCGCATCCTCCCGGCTCATATAACGGCCAATCGCCTTCTGCGGTTCATAAAATGCCTCATCGTAAGGATCTACCGTCACCTGTGTCAGGATAGTGCTGACAGGCTTGGAAATACCACGGCTGATCAGCTCCGCCTTCAGTGAATTCTGGATATCATATCCGACATATCCCTGACTCATGGCAGAGCAGACACACATGGGTGCCGGTGTATAATCGATATAAATACGGCGCAGCTCTGTCATCGCCTTATGTATCATGCTGACCTGTGGTCCATTCGAATGCGTAATGGTCAGCTGGTAATCCGCTTCCACCAGATCCGCAAGTGCCTTTGCGGTATCCTTTACCGCATCCCACTGCTCTTCGATCGTATAACCAAGTGCCTCATGTCCAAGAGATACCACTACCTTTTTTTTGCTCATATCAATACCCTCTTATCGCCTGATTATTTTCGCTTTTTTCCTTATGCGAATTTGAATTCAGTATAGCAAAAAACGCCTGTCTTTTCAAGACTGGCGCCTACTTTGCCTACGCTTATTTTCACTTGCCCGCCGGCAGTCCGAGCACCACCAGCATGGCCCCTATCATGATAAAAAAATCAGAAATGTTAAAAATAATATTCCGGAATCTTTCGTTTTTAACATTAAATCCGAAGTAATCGACGACATAATGGCGTGTCAATCTGTCGCAGGTATTGCTGAAAGCGCCTCCAAGCAGCATTGTCATACCCGTTTTCATCAAAAGCTGTCCATGCTTGCCAAGCGTCACAAGAAAGACCAGCACACAAAGTACGGTCAATACAATCGAAACCAGTCTGATCACTGCAAAGCGCTTCTCTCCGAGGCTCAGGAAAGCCCCCTGGTTGTGATGCTTTGTCAGAAACAGTCTCCCACCAAAAATCGGCACTCTGACATGCTCCTGCATCTTCTTTTCCATGACAAACTTGATGATGGTATCCAGCAGGAAAATAATGCCTGCAACCACTACAAAAACCATTTTTGTTTTTCCTTTCTGTTCTTCTGTCAGTTTCTCTAACTTTTCTTGCCGCTATCAGATACCTTTTATCTCACAGGCATATTCATTTCGCCAATTTGTTGATAATTCATCCCCGCAGTACATCAAATACACCTGTCAGCGACAACTTGCCATATCCCCAGGTGGGAAGCGGATATTCCTGCCCACTCTCGCGCACAGCGCCACGGATAAAGTAGTTCCGGACTCCCTTGCTGTTGACAAGAGGATCGCGTTGCCGCGTCACTGCCCATTCCAGAAACTGTGCCGCGCATCCGCCCGCCAGTGCCGTTGCAATGCTCGATCCGCTTCTTTTGCCAAGCACAGTATCCACATTAATGCCGGGCGCTGAAAGATCAGGCACCTGCAGTCCGAAAAACTGCAGTCCATCCTCCTCATACCCTCTGCCGCTGTCGATGGCAAAGCTGCCATTTGCCGCATCATAATAGGTTACACTCATAGATTCTGCCAGATATGACGGTTCCGTCATTGTTGCATAAGGGTCCGGTCTCAGGAAGCTGATCGGTCTATTCACAAAATCCGCGATAGGGAGCCAGGCGTGAAAAACGCCCTCCAGATCTGTCTGCTCCATGTACACCCGGATCGTCCAGATCCCCGCAAGCGGGCGACCAAAGCGCAATGTGATCAGCTGCTGTGCGCTTGCCCGCTCCACCAGCAGATAATCCAGCCGTACCACAGTCTGGCTATAGATAAAGGAGTATTCCTGCGTCTGTCCATATCGTATGGGAATACGTGGAATCTCCTCCCCGTCCGGCGAACGCAGGGAGATGGTGTAGATAGCGGGAAGCGATCCCCAAATCTCAAGAAAGAAACCCTGTGTATTTTCCGCCACATTGATTTCCATATCTTCATAGGTTCTGTCACCCTGCGGCTGGATCCGCGCCGAAAAATGATGCGCCTGATTTCCCTCATTTCCACCACCGATCACGATACTCATACCACGCCTGTTGCCAAGGGAGGTCAAAAACCGATCCAGCAGGGAATGGGAGGCATGAGAACCCATATTCGTTCCCATCGTGATGCAGATGACCATGGGAAGTCCCAGTTTATCGCTGATATTTCTCAGATATGCCAGACCTGTCATGATATCTGTCTCCGCATACGCATCTGCTGCAGAAGGAATCTCATAATATTCTCTCAGATACTGCTTTGCCTGCCTGCATTTTACCATGATCAGGTATGCATCCGGCGCACAGGTAAGTGCAGCGGAGGCTGCTGCCGTCCCATGCCCGATGGTATCAAGGTTGCGATCTATGTTTTCGAGATACTGTGCCTCGCGGGACAGTTCCTGTAACTGACTGTCCTCCTGCTCCTGCCTCACGTCCTGCACAAAAGTACTCTGTTGCGCCGGTCCGCTCTCCTTAAGCGGTCTGCTCTGTTGCGGTTGCCCGCTGCCTATCAGCAGCCTCTCCCGGTACAAAGTATCACCAAGATACTGCGAACCATACAGAAAGCCCTCCGGGGATATACCGCTTTCATCAGTCTGATCCCAGAGGGCAAGTATCCTGCTGCTGCCGTCTTCTCTCTGAAAAACGGAAAGTGACGGTCTGATTCCCGTATCGATCATCCCAATCAGCACTTCTTTTCCGGTCAGGGAAAGCGGCGGATTTTGTGCGCGAAAGCTCCCTGTCTGCTCGTAGGAAACGTCTCCAAGACCGATCTGCAGAAGACCATAGCACTTGGGAATATACGTATAGCGGTACTGAGAAATACTCAGAGGCTGCGTGTAGACCGACGAGACATATAAAATGCCAAGTCCATCCCCCAGCGGCTGAAAACAGCTCGCCGCCTGCGGTGCAAATTCCCGGATAAACGCCGGATCATAATCCACCAGAATCTCCACATAGTCCTGCGAAACAATTCTATCCCTGCAATCCATGTACATACTCCTGTCCGATGATACATCCCCCAAACGGCGGAGACATTTCTACAGTATATGCACCGGCAACATTGTATGTGACGGAAAGATCGAAAGCATTCGTATCATGTATCCTGATTGCGATCTTCTGGTTGCTCCTTTTGCGTACATAATCTGGGCATATCACCGCTTCTGATCTCAATGCGCGGTCCGCCTGTCCCTTCGATATATTCCTTCGTGATCGTCACACGACCGATGTTGTCATCCTTAGGGATCTCATACATGATATCCAGCATGAATTCTTCTATGATGGCACGCAGTGCTCTCGCACCGGTATCCTTTTCCATCGCCTTCTCGGCAATTGCCTCTATGGCACCGTCATCAAACTGCAGATCCACTTCATCCAGCGCCAGAAGCTTCTGATATTGCTTCAAGATCGCATTCTTCGGCTCCTTCAAAATCTTGACGTACATCTCTTTATCCAGAGCATCCAGCGTATAAATGATGGGAAGACGCCCCAGAAACTCCGGAATCATGCCGAATTTTTTCAGATCCTCCACGGTCACCTTCTTCGTGATATTCTTCTCGTTGTCAAATTCGTCCTTGAGCTGTGCACCGTAACCGATGGAAGTCGTTTTCGTCAATCTCTGCTTGATGATCTCATCAAGATCCGGGAAAGCACCGCCGCAGATAAACAGAATGTTTCTTGTGTTGATGGTCGTCAGCGGCACCATGGCATTTTTGCTGTTAGCCCCGACAGGCACCTCCACCTCAGCGCCCTCTAAAAGCTTCAGCATGCCCTGCTGCACAGATTCACCTGAGACATCCCTGGAGGTTGTCTCCTTTTTCTTGGCAATCTTATCGATCTCATCAATAAAGATGATACCCATCTCTGCGCGTTCTACGTCGTTATCCGCTGCCGCAAGGAGCTTCGATACGACGCTCTCAATGTCATCACCGATGTAGCCTGCCTCCGTCAGGGAAGTGGCGTCCGTGATGGCAAGCGGCACATCAAGAAGCTTTGCCAGCGTTTTGACCAGATAGGTCTTACCACAGCCTGTCGGTCCGATCATCAGCATATTGGACTTTTCAATCTCAATCTCGTCCATCGTGCTTGTGGCTACACGCTTATAATGATTATAAACTGCCACAGAAATTACTTTTTTGGCGTAATCCTGCCCAACCACATAATCGTCCAGCTTTTCCTTGATCTTGTGCGGCGCCGGAATATTTTTGATGTCCAGCGCAGGCTTTGCATCCTTCTTTTTCTTTTTCAGCTTCTGTTTGTTGGGAATACCACCGTCTCCCCGCAGATCCGCCAGATTGACAAAACTGATCTTAGGGAATTTTTTGGAAAGATCCTTCAGCTGCGACGGATCCATTTCCATGGTCATATCAAGCATGGCAGGGTCCAGCATCCCCTGATAATCAAACTGGCTGACCGTATCCATCGTTTTATGCATACAGTCATTGCAGACGCAAATATTGTTTGGGAGCTTAAACATCTTTCCTGTCACGCGCTCTGTTCTACGGCACATAAAGCAGACCTGTTCATGATCATCCCCATTCCCATCTGATTCGTCATCTGATTCGTCATCTGATTCCTCATCAATCTCTATCTCTTCCTCTGTTTCATCTTCTGCTGCCGCGTCATCCGCCTGTGTCTCTTTTCTCTCCACAATCTGCGCATCTTCCTCTCTCACAGGATCTCCTCCCGTCACCTCACGCAGATCGATGAAGTGCTCCTGCGGCTTAGACGGAGCAGACTCAAGGGCAATATGATCCGCGCTTTCCTCCTCAAGCTCCTCGATTTCTTCCACCTCATCAAGATCCGCAAAATCCTCCATATCCGGATCTTCCTCAAGATCATAATCATTTCGGAATTCATCTTCCTCGACATCCACAATGCTTTGATAGCGCGCATTCTTTTCCTTGCCGGGCATCATATCATCCGATACATCATCGAAATCATCCTCTGAGACCTCCGCGCCTGCGCGTTCCTTTTTTTCTTCCTCATCAAAGAAGATATCCTCTTCATAATCAGACATCTTACGTTTCTCCTTTTCTATGGCATTCTATTTTCAGTATGCAAAAATCTTTGCAAATATAGTTCTATTCTCTTGCTTCAAGCACCGCTGTGATTTCTTTCTGCATATATTCATCCTGCTGCAGATTCTCATTGTACACAGCCGTCATAATACCAAGCACCACTTCAGTCCCTGCCTCAGAGCAGTCAAGAAGCTCTGACAGTTCATCCATGGTTTCAATCTTTTCTCCGTCAAAGGATACAATGATATCGCCCTTTTTCAATCCACATTTTTCAGCCGGAGTTCCTTCGAAAACCTGTGCGAGATACACACCGATAGGCAGTCCGTATGCCTCATGTACACTTTCCGTTACATTGATGCCGGAAATGCCCAGATATCCCTTTTTGCTCTCACTGACCGGAAGTCTTGTCTTTTTACTCATCAGTTCCTCTATGATCGGTTTCGCAGTAGAAATCGGAATGGCATATCCCATTCCCTCTACAGCAGATCCTGCAATCTTATTGGAATTAATACCAATCACCTGTCCATAGACATTTAATAGTGCCCCACCCGAGTTTCCCGGATTAATGGCCGCATCTGTCTGGATCAAATAGGCTGTATCACCGTATTCATCCTGCGAATATTCTCTGTTGACAGCACTGATCACGCCGGTCGTCACACTCTGTCCATATCCAAGTGCATTGCCGATGGCTATGGCAGGCTCTCCCACCTTCAGTTTGTCGGAATCCCCGAGCGTGGCAATCTTGATGTTTTGTTTGGTTTCCTGCGGCAGATCGGAGAGCTTGACCGCAATCACTGCCAGATCCTCATCCGCATCTGTTCCTTTGACAACCGCATCACAGGTGTGTTCGTCAATGAACTGCACTGACAGGGATGTGGAATCTGCGACCACATGATTGTTGGTCACCACCAAAAGCTCATCCTCATTCTCACCGACAATGATGCCTGATCCGCTCCCTTCTTCTTCCTGCGTAAGCTGGTAGCCCCAAAAACTCTCTGTTACGGCATAGGTTCCAAAAATGGAAACAACAGACGGCATGACCTCATCCACAACGTTCGTCACATCCGTGACAACTGCCATCTTGTCTGTATCTGCCGTGCTCTTAGCAGTCTGCGTAGCATCGATTCCGCCCTCCTGCGTATATGCCTCGCCTTCTTCCTCCGCCGGCATGTTGACCTGCTCCGTATGGGTAATAGGGTCTGTATTCTCCTCCCCGGTTTCCGGTTGGCTCTTTACCGGAAAAAGACGCAGCATCATGATCATAATGGAGCCGGCACACAAACCAAACAGCAGTCCCCCTCCTATGATTCCCCATACTTTTCCGGCTTTACCTTTCTTCTTTTTTGTTACCGGCACATGCTCCGCTTGCCCTGCCGGGAAATCTGTCTGCATGGTATGTGATTCCGGTCTCTCATAATCCAACGAATCAAAATCCGGATAATTTCCATCCTGATACATATCTGATACTCCTTTCAAAATAAGACAATATCGAACCTACCTGATTATGGAATAGTATATCCAAAGAATGTGAATATTTTGTGGTCTTCTCTCTTTCTGTCTTACTTCCAAAAACCCGGACTGGCTGTACATTTCAGAATCACCTTTCGAGGGAGACGTTGATAGCCTTTTCCCAGCCGGTAACCGAGATATTTGCAGCCACTGACCCAGAACAGTCTGCATAGCAAATCCGGCCGCCCCTTTCTGCATAGCCAGACGGCAGTCTTCTTGATCATCGCCATTCCTTCCGACTCCGACGATACAGCCTCGAACACCTCCGGATGCTGCGCCTGCGACACACCCAGATCAAAATTGCGCCGAAACTGCTGCATACCCGTATAATTGTGGGAATGGACAACCCTTGCCTGTGCGGCATAAAAAATACTGTAACCGTTTTCCACAGCCTTTGCTGCATAAACCATATCTTCATTGAAAATCGCCGGCGCAGCAAATCCTCCCAGCTTTTCAAAAATGTCCCGCCGATAAGCCGCACACACATCGGAGCAGAAAAATGTCTTGATTCCAAGCTCGCCATAATCCTTTTTACTTTTTTCGCGGCTCTCCTTTGGATAATTGAATTGCCTGGTAAAAATTTCAATCAGACCAGCGTCCTGCGCTGGAAGCTGCCTGGCATAGCTTACCGCAACATGCGCTCCGGCAAGCGGTGCTATCAGATTTTCAAGCAGATACTGATCCGCGGGTATGGCATCCTGTGTCATCATGACAAAATACGGCGACTTTGTCTTTTCTACCGCTGCCTGCCGTGTCCCGGCATGGTCAAACTCCCCGCCGGAAATGTGCACCACTTCTGCCATCGGGTATTTCTCCGCAAAAGCAACATCCTGCACAAGACTGTCCCAGTAATGTTTTCCCGTATTTACAATCAAAATCCGCTGAACCTTTACTGTCTGCGCCAGCAGGCTGTCCAAAAGCTGCAAAAGACGTTTGTCCGGTTTGTAAGTGGGAATGATGATATCTATTGCTTCGCCCTCGCTCATTTTCCTTCCTCTTTCACTTGTAATTCCGCCTGCTTCACAGCCAACCGCACCTGCAGGCTGCAATTACCCATATACACGCAAAGAGGGGCTTCTCTTAGTGGAAGGCCCCTCCCGTTCTTGCCGTTATTTTCCGGTATCGGAATGAATCTTTGCGCCAATAGTCTCAACCTCGCCGGACGGTCTGTAATCACCCACATCGCCAAACAGGAACTGATGCAGATAAAGCACATCCTCCACCATATTGGTGGTCATGACACAACTTCCCTTTGCACCGACCGTACCTGTCGTGCGATACTGCTCTGCCGGGAATCCGCCGGTTTCTCCGATGCTATAGCTGCTTACATCCTTTAACAGCGATAAAATTTCTGTCAGAGTCAGGGAGGTGGATATTTCCTCAAAAATCGTATTTGCCGCCTTGTTCAATGTCGCAATATTGGCACTCTTAGCCTTTTTCAAGATTGCCTCTATCACTTCTCTCTGACGCTCTGTACGTTTGAAATCATCTCCTGCCGTATAGCGGATGCGGCAATAAGACACTGCCTGAATCCCATCCAGAGTCTGCATACCGGTTGATGTGACTTTTTTATAGGTTTTTCCCAGTGATTTGGAAGTCTCAACCTGATAGTTGTTCAGATGGGAAATCTCTGCGTCATCCACTTCAATCTCTACACCGCCGAGTGCATCAATCGTATCAGCCACACCGGCCCAGCCGACAGTCACATAGTCGGTGATATTCATATCCAGATTCATATTGAGCATATTGATCGCCTGCAGCGGTCCACCCTTCGAGTAGGCAGCGTTTGCCTTGTCATAATAGTCATTTCCAAGATTCAGATACGTATCACGATAGACGGAAACAAGCTTTACAACCTTGCTCTCCTCATTGATGGAAGCAATGAGGATGGTGTCACTGCGATTCCCCTTTCCAAGCGAATTGTCACGCGCATCCAAACCAAACAAAGCAATGTTACGATAGCCGCTCATATGTCCGCCAAGTCCTACATTGGTTGTGATGTCATCCTTATTCACATTCAGGCTCTCATCACTCTCCGGTGCAATTCCCTCATTGATCACAATGCTCTCTTCATCGATTGTCTCATGAGAAATCTTACCGTACAGCACTACCACATATAATGCGATCAGCATCAGACAAAGTACAAATACTTCGACCGCAATCAGGATGATACGGTTTCTCTTCCTCCGTTCTCTCTCCTCTTTTGTCAGTCTTTTTTTCCCTGTATTTGCCTTTTTACTCTTCCCTGTATTTCCAGCCATTTCCTTACTCCTTTTCTATTGGTATCCCTTTAGGCAGCCCTATTTCCTAATAAGCATTCTTGTTGATGAAGCCTTTGAAAATTGTCAAAAACAAAATCTTGATATCAAGTCCCAATGTCCAGTTTTCAATATAATACAGATCACAGTCAATTCGCTTGCGGATCGAGGTATCTCCCCTGTATCCGTTTACCTGCGCCCAGCCTGTCATGCCGGGGCGAACCTGATGCTTGATCATATAACGTGGGATCTCTTCTTTGAATTTTTCCACAAAGAACGGTCTCTCCGGTCTTGGTCCCACAAGAGACATATCCCCCAGCAGTACGTTGATCAGCTGTGGCATCTCATCAATACTTGTCCGTCTGAGTATCTTCCCGATCTTTGTCACACGCGGATCATCCCTTGTGGTCCATTCCTTCTTTTCCGCACTGGGTTTTTGCAGCTCCATCGTACGGAATTTGTACATCTGAAACGGCTTGTTATGCAATCCTACCCTCTCCTGCTTAAAGATGACAGGTCCTTCACTGCTGCATTTGACAAGAATGGCCGTTATGATCAGCAACGGCGAAAAGAGCACTAATGCCATAAACCCAAATACAATATCGAACACGCGCTTGATGATCATATTCAGCGTATTGGTCAGCGGTACATGCCTGATATTAATCACCGGCAGTCCGTTCAGATCCTCTGTATAAGGCTTGCTTGGGATGACACTGTTATAATCCGGAATAAACTTGGTGTGCACACCGGATTTTTCGCACAGATTCACAATTTCCTCCAGTCTGCCATAATTTTCCAGCGACAAGGTAACCGCAATCTCATCAAGCTTATTCTCCGGAAGGATATAAAACAGATTGTCAATCTGTCCGATCACCTTTACCCCCCTGTACTCCGTTCCTCTCGGAATGGAATCATCCAGAATCCCTCTGACCACATAGCCCCACTGTGGATTCTGACGTATTCTGTCAATATATAGCTCTGCAGCGCGCGAATATCCTACCAACAAAATGTATTTCACATTGTAACCGCTTTTGCGCAACATGCGGAGCCACTTGTGAATCAGGATCCGAAATGCCGCATCCGCCGCAATATTCATCACGTAAAAGTAAAAAAGCATCGTACGCGAGAAATTATCCAGATGGATCATGAAAAGACCCACGATCAAAAGGACAAATCCGACCGTATTGGCCACAACAATATTATAGATCTCGCGTTTCATGCTGCTTGCACGCTTTGCCTGATACATATTGAACAGGTAATATAAAAACAGATATCCCGGGATAATGATAATCAGGGCGCCAAAATAGATTTCCCTGCTGACAGAATCAAGCCCGGTATAAAAGGGTCTGATTCCACTCCGGAATTTCAGAAACCATGCAAACAAATAAGTCGCGGCAATGATGGCAGCATCCAATACCACGTGCAGTCTGTTAAATATTTTCTGATTATCTTTGATCATGATATTCACCTATCGGGCACATTCCCGCAAAATCCCTCATAACAGGAAGGAATATGCATTCAGAAGGAGTTTCTCATCGCTTTCTGAAAAAATCTGTAAACATACAAAATTAATTTTACATTATTTTTAGGAAAAGGGCAACTTCTATATTTCTTAAAGCTTCCTTAATTTACAAACCGCCTGATCAGATTTGCCCAAAGCTGCAGCTGTATCCTGACATAATTGCCAAGATGCGCCGGGCGGAACGGGACCTTCTGTTTCCGTCCTTCCCTGCTGAAGGAAAGCCTTATGCCGCGCATCAGCCCACGCAGATAGACAATGCCTAATCCTTTCTTTACAAAAAACAGAGCCTTGATCAGATAGCCGACAAGCAGAAACGGTAAATTCAGGATAATCTGAAGCAGCGGCATATTTTTCGCCACCAGATACACACTGTTTCGGGAGGAAAGATCCACCTTGAATGCATTGTAGCGCGAACCGCTCGAGCCGCTGCCCGCATGGTAAACGACCGCTTTCGGGCAGTATCCGTTGCGATAGCCGTGTATCTGTGCCCTGTAACCGATATCGATATCCTCAAGATACGCAAAATGAAGTTCATCAAAATAACCGATTCTGTCGAACACCTCTCTGCGGTAGATAGCTGCTCCGCCGCAAGCTGCAAAAACCTCCGTTTCATTCGCAAACCGGCAACTGTCCTGCCCCTTGCCGCGTCCAAAAGCCCATCCGAGCGCACAGTAAAAATCACCTGCGTCATCAATGCACTCAGGATTTTGCATAGACAGCATCTTAGAAGAGATACTGAAATATTCCCCGTGCTTTTCCATTGCCTGTTCCAGCTGCTGCACAAAATCCGGCTCTACTACCGTATCATTGTTCAACAAAATGACATATTCCGTTCCGGCCGCACAGATCCCCACATTCACAGCTGCAGAAAATCCGGTATTTTGCGACAGTGTGATAACCTTTACCCAGGGAAATCTGTCCCTGATAAATGCTGCGCTGCCATCCTGCGAACCATTATCCACAACAACCGTCTCAAATGTTGTGCCTTTGGATCTATGCAAAAAAGACAGACAATCTCCCAAATACTTCATTCCATTGTAATTCGGAATTACCACCGTTGTTTTGATTTGTTCCATTCTGTTTTCCATTCTGTTTCTCATTCTGCTTTTTGCATTGCATCAAACTTTTCGGGTGACACATACAGCGTTCTGCCGGGGCATTTTTCCTTTTGCAGCGCCTGTCCGCCTCGTTTCAGAATGCGACCTTCAGGCAGAAGATCCGCCTCAAACATCAGATCCGCCCTGTGCAGATAACCGCTGTACATCGTGCGCATGCCCTGAAAACATTGCATACCATCCAGAACCGGTCCCTCTGTCACTTTTCCATGTGCTTCCCGATACGTACCGACAGCAGCGATATCTTCCCTGACCGAAAAAATATCAGGAAGATAGGTTACCTCATAAAAGCCCAGATGCAATGAATGCGTCACAAGCACATGCCAGCCTTCCTGCGCCAGAAAATCCTCCAGAGCTCTTTTCCCGGCCTCATAAGCATAACGCTTACTCTCCGGATTATCTGCCGTAGAATTCTCATGTGCGCGCCAGTGATACAGAATGTGATTCACATGACCGATTTTCTCACGCAAAAGCGCAGTGGGCGGCACAATGCCTTCTTTGACATCCATCTCTTTCATGACCACCGCAACCGTGCGAAGGAAAAGATCATAATCCTGCGCCCCATCATAGTCCGGTCTGCATTGCAGCGCCTTGATGATCCGGGTCCGTATCACTGTAAAGTGACAGATATAATTATTGGACAAAAGATAATCCAGATTAAAATCCGGTTTGAAATTTGGTTCGAAAAAGCGCGTGCCATCGGCAGACATCTTATCCTCATCCGTGTAGACCATGTCACACCCTTTTTCCGAAATCAGCGCTGCAATCCTGGAAAGCGCATCACGCTCGAGCACATCATCATGATCCAAAAGTCCGATATAATCTCCCGTTGCAAGGGCAATCGCACAATTGGTATTCTCCGAGATACCACCATTTTCTTCCAGCCTGCGGTAAAGGATTCTCCCATCCTCATAACTACCTGCCACACGCTCCACCCGATCAGATACAGACGCATCCGCAATCACAAGCTGAAGATTTTGGTACGTCTGTCCCAGCACACTTTCGATCAGTTCCCGCAGAAAGTATTCCTCCGTCTCATATGCCGGCACAACAATGCTGAAACAAATCTCCTGCTCTTGCGCCGGTCTATGCTCCTGCATCGCTTCATCTCTACCGGTATACAGATTTGCTTTCCGCTGCAATGGATCCATGCCGTTTCTATCCACACGCTCCAACACTGCAGACATCGTATTCCGTAATCCGTTTCTTTTTAAATAGGAAATCGTTCTATTCCATACACTCATTCTTTGCTCCCGTTTCTCCTGAATCAATATTTCACGATTATTTATTTTGCGCTTTGGCAGCATTTTGCAGCAAAAGCACAGCCAATTGAATAAACAGCACCACATAACCAATCAGATAGACAGAATAATAATACATAAACAACCTTGACGGTGCCGTCAAAAAAACGAGCGGCACACGAAACAGCGCCGTAAATAAAACAGCAAATGGTATCCATTTCTTTCTGACCAGTGTAATTACGCACGTTATCAAAAGAACAAGAATGGACGGAATCGGCGAATAGATCAAATCTGTTATCAGATATTTTTCTTCGTAATCAGACGGCCGCCTGATTTCAAGTGTTTTTATAACAGTTGTTCTGATTTTATCAGAAAGCGGGTGGCTGAGAGGATATGTTTGGAACTGCCGATAATTTTCCACCTCATCATTTATAAACAGTTCTGTCGTATTTTCCAGAAGTGCGGTGGATTCCAAAAAAGTCTGCCATCTTTCCTGCAAAAAGACCATCGGATACTTGATGATCAGTTTGCGATAGGCTGATTGAAATCTTGCAAAATCATCAGACGAGTAGCTGCGCTGAAAATCAGGTTCTCCCCAGAACATATTGATGCCGTTTTTTCCCTCCGCCGCTGCCCGGGAAATGACATCCGTGTCTACAACAAGGTTGATCTGTGCAAGCAGTTCTTCCTCGCCGTTTTCCTGCGCCTTAAGCACAAGCGGTACAAGCGGCAGCACCACGCTGGTCAGTTCATACTGATCACCGCTTGTCATTTTTTCTCCGATCTTTTGCGGCGTGAATAAAATAACAAATATAACTATATAGAGAACAATCTGTTTCCAATAGCGCCGCAGCCCGCCAATCAGGCAGAGCAGCACCGGAAAGAAGACCAGATAATAGATTGCCTCCGTCCTCCAGACTGTCACCACAGCCGCCAAAGGCACAAGCATAAAAATGACTTTTCTGTCATCGTATTCTGTTCCATCTTCTGTCTGCGAAATCATACGCTTTCTGTAGACCAGGTAAAGCTCTGACAAGAGCATCAATTCCAAAAATGCATAAAAGCTCATACGCAGCGGATACAGATTGGAATCCAGGACAGGAAACATAACAAACGGAATTGTAAGAAGCAAAAGACAGGCTGTGCGCCGCTTATCAGATACCCCGATCCCTTTTTTTGCAATTTCCCCTTCATTTTGATTCCTTTTTCCGCCTTTTGCACTTTTTTGTCCCTTTTTTGCCGGATCCCTGCTTGTCATTACTCTGTCATATTCTCCAAGGCAATTTGACAGGATTCTTGCATAAATCAGTGAAATCGCCATGATCTGTACAAGTATGACACCGCTCGGGAAAGGGAACAACATCAGCGAAAATATATACCATACACTTGTTATATAATTCTGCCACCAATGCGGATAGAGTTGCAGGCTGCTCGACAACAACCCGAATTCATCCATTCTCCAAATCCCCGGCCACGTCAATAATAAAAGAACAAGCATAATCCCAAAATAAAATAACGCAAGCTTTCTAAATTCTCTGTGGGCACGCCCAAAGAAATAAAAAATTCCCTGCCAGAGCAAAATCAAAAGCACTAAAAATACTGCCTTTACACAGATCGTCTCCACAGATTTCATTCCCTGCAGGAGACTTGAAAAATCCCACTTCACATACGAAAAGAGAAAACTGTCTGTGAAAAAACTTACCACGAAGTGCAAGGCAGCAATCCATAGCGCTGTCTGATTCCATATGATTTTGTGAAGATATGTCTGCATACTTTTCATTCTGATTCTTTCGCTCCCACTCCATCTCAATCTGACTCATGTCCACTTTCCGGTTCTCCCGCCTCAAAGCTTTACGGATTTACCCTAAGAAGTCCCGTCACAATTCGCGGCTCGTGAAAAAGGTTCGCAGAAGAATGTGGATTCTTCTGCGTCTTTTGGTTTCCATTATGCGTTTGCGATTTTTTAATTTGATGCCGGATGGTATTCCGACAAAAAGATCTGCAGTTCCCCCGGCGTTCCGAGCACATGTACCCTGTCATAATCCACGATAGAGATCCGAACATCTCCTCCTTTGGAAATCAGATAATTATAGAGCGGCGCTACATATTTCTCGCCCTTCTCTAACTTTTCATCACTCGTATAGTATTCCTCATAGAGCTGCTCGTACAAACCACAGGTTTTAAAATAATAGGCCCCCAAGGTACAGTTGTCTGAGATTCTGACTTTTTCGCGAACCTCTACCACCTTTCCTGTTTCATCAAGCTTCGCAAAGCTCCAATGCTCACCATCTGCATGGAAACATGGGATGAACCCGTCTCCTGCAATCTGATCCGTTCTCATCTGCCCTGCCTCTACATACGTATCAATATTGTAGATGAGCAGCGCACTTTCCTTATTCCAATAGGGAGCTGCCAGCATAGCTGTTGTCGCCTGTCCGTCTGTCAGATAATCAATCGCCACAACCTGTACCCCGGAAATCCCAAGCTTATGACAGGTCTCCCTGATAAAAGTTTCCGCATCATCTTCCTTACGCACGACGAAGATATACTCATTTTCCGCATCATAAAAGCCTGCAAGACTCTCCATAGACCATTCGAATAAGGTTTTGCCATGCGCCTCGATCTGATATTTCGGTACTGTATAACCGGCTTCCCGGAACCTTGAACCAAGCCCGGCCATCGTGATTACCACTGTCAGTTTCATAATTTTACCATCCTTTATTCTGTTCTTTTTTCTGTTCTTTTTTCTGTTCTTTTTTCTGTTCTTTTATTCTACTTTTCCCGTAATATTTCCAGATATTGTTTATTGTTATATTTATCTACAATGTCACTTCCCCATCATGCGCCATCAGAGAAACATTTGTCACACCGTCAATCTGCATCAGCTGCGCAAGAAGTTCGTTTTCATCCTTTGTCTTGATATCCCAGATCATATCCACCCCGTCACGACTGACATTGCGCGATTTCACCGTCATCTTTTTGGAATATTTCTGAACAGTTTCCTTTACCTGCGTCTCTTTTGCAAGATCACACATATTGATCAGCAAAAGCACACTTGCTTTTCCGGCCGGTGTCAGCTCCAGCGCAAAAAGTCCGACTGTCAGGATCAGCGACGTCAGAACTGCAATCAGAAACATACCTGCGCCGCAAATGATACCGATACTGATCGACCAAAACAGAAATACCAGATCCATCGGATCCTTGATTGCTGTCCGGAATCTTACGATAGACAATGCACCGACCATACCAAGCGAAATCACAAGGTTTGACTGCATCGCCAAAATAATGCTCGCCGTAATGACTGCAATCAGTGAAAGCGCAATATTAAAGGTTTTGGAATAAAAGGTCTTTTTCGCTGCCACATAATACACTGCGAAGATATACAGTGCCAGTACGCAGGTGACTACAAGTGTAAGCAAAATCCTTTCCGTCGTAATGTCACCATTTTGAAAGCTTTCCAAAAAAGATTTTTTCATGATATCGGAAAAAGTATTCATATTTCCATCTTCCTTCTACAAATTATTAATTCTACATTTTATTTTTCAAAATCCATTTTCTTCAGAATCCGCTATGCTCGAGCATGCACTTCCTGCACAGATAAAATTTGGAAAACGTCTCCTGGCGAAGCCTTCCAATCTCTAATGCTTCCCGTAGCACGCGGGGCAGAAACGTGTCATACTTGACTTCCATCAGATGCTCTCCCGGTCCCATGACCGGTGTCTTCCTGATATCCGGTGCAAAAAAATGTGCAAAATCCGTCGATGCGGCTATATTACGGTCAAAGGTAACCCTGACATTTCCGTGTTTTTCCACATAGGGAATCCTGTCGTAAATGACGATCACCTTTGGTCGTAGCTGTCTTGTCCTCTGCAGCATGTAAAACTGCTGCAAAAGCGGCGGCGCCGTTGCAAAATCCTGCGCAGAATGCTCTCCTACAAAAAGCGGCTTACCCGAGAGAAGACGCTGCGTCTGCTCTTTCGTCAGCGCCGCCGCATATTTTCCGGTTCTGCCATTTTGCTTGACCTTCTTTTCCAGCTTGATGACCCTATCGCTGCCGTCATATATCCGAATCCGGTATTTGGCTCTCGGATCGACACCGGCCTCATTTTTTTGATAGCACGTGTTATATATATCATCAAAATAGACACTTCGTATCTGATAATACCCTTTTTCCGACACATGGGCATCCTTTTGCATCAGCCTGCCGATTCGTGCATCCAATACTGCCATTTTCCTCTCATCCACCGGAAATTTGTACTCATGCCTTGCTGTTTTTTTCTTTCCTGCATCGTGTTCCATACAAAGACTCCCTGCTGTCAGTGGTCAAGACGATCCACATAAAGGTCTACAAACTCCATGCGCTCCTGCACAAACCGGCGCATCATACTGATATCGGGAGATGCATTTCCGGATGGCCATCTTTCCATCTCACGCTCCATGGCGCCTGAGGCGGTCAGCTGCCCCATCAGTGCATCCATTCTCGCAAGCAGTGCGTCCGTTGCAAATTCGCCTTCCCGCCACTTTTTCCAGCGCTCTTTCACATAGGCACGGCAGTCCTGCGCATCCAGCTCGATCATACGCATGCCAGGCTGAAAACAAACAATCGACTCTACTTCATCCATGGTTTCCTCCGCATAAAAAGCATTATCGGCATAAACCGCCCCAAAGGAGAGGTTCATATCCCAGGGAATAAAATACCCATAGCTGTCATTTCCCCGTCTGCGTGCGACATAATAGACATTCTTGTTTTCATTATCAAAACCGGCGATCGCTTGAAAGAACAACCAGTTGTCTGCAATATTCTCCGTATCGGCAAGCGTGCCGATGCACGCAAGGAAAGTCTCATCATCTGCTTCCATACACGCAGCCATGCGTCTGAGCGGTTCCCATTCCTGCGCATTTTCCAATATGGTATCACCCTTTAAGAAAAAACCGCCCCTAAAATCTTTCAGATTCGGATCGGGATAGTCGCCTGTAAAATCGCTTTCCTGCCAGCCGGCCGTATATTTCTTTTTATAGATCCGCTCGACGACGGTTTCGCCGCGGGACAGCTGCGATGACACGCTGTCCATATGGAGCTGTTTTCTGTCAACCGGATGTGTCAGAAGATAGAGTCCTGCGTAACCACCATTGATCACGACCTCCGCATATTCCCCTGTCACACCGAAATTCTGTCCATATGGATTGTGATAAGCCCCTGTCTCCTGCCACAGATCCATGCAGAGCTTATCCCGGATTCTGGAATTATCCGCATAGAGACTGTTTAAAATCCAATCATCGTCTTTGCGTATTTCCAAAAGATTTTCGTTATGACTGACAATGCTGCCATCCTTCTTCTGTTTCTTCAGTTTCAGCCGAAGACTCTTTTTTTCATACTCCCTGCTGGTATTACCGCGAATCGTAGCAGTTGTATAACACTCTGTCACCCAATCCTGTTTCCCCGCCTGCTCATACAGGGTAAACCGATAAAGCGGATTGCCATCCTCACTTGTCAGCTCTGTTCCCTCAAAGCTGATCATAGGAAGACCTGTCAGCTTCAGATAGCAGAGTTCATATACATTGCCCTGCACTGCCAGAAAAGGAATCGCATGATTTTCTGCCGTCAGTGCTGCCTTTTCTTCTGTGCCAAAATCCTCAAGGAAAAAAATCCGGGTTCCCTGCGATGCCGAAAAGGAACCTGTTTCCCAAATGACATCCGTACTGTCTACCGGCAGGAAAAAGGTGCGATCTGCTTCACTTTTACAAAGAGACTGCTCGCGAAAGCAAAGAGAAAAATCAAGACCTTCCTCTGCCTCTTCCAGCTCTTCCATCAGTTTTTGTGCCTTCTCCTGTTTCATATACGTATAATGCATACCGTTTTTCTGCCCTCCGAGAAGACAAAAAAACATAACCGCCAAAAGACCAATCAGGCTACCTGCAAAAAGTCCTTTTTTCATCCACTACTCCATTAAAGGTCTGCTGCCCTTGCATAGCGCATCCATCTCATCAACGCTCAGTTTCAAGAATTCATCAGGGCGGACCGTTCTGTCATCCACATAAAAACCCTTGTGTCCCGGCCATGGCTTACCGTAAATAATCTCATCATACGGAATATCCCACTTATCAAGCCATGCAAGCAAAACCTTTGCCGTATTGGCATTGATCATGCCGATATTCCCCTTGTAACTGTTCATGTTGCGTGACGTAAAGAGTACAATTCTGGCACCTCCGGCCTTATATTCCCTGATCTTTTCCACCATCTGGGGAAAAGGCACTAAATCCATGTATTCCTCTTCCTTCTTTTTGATCGGACAGATTGTTCCGTCAATATCAAAGCAAAATGTCAAATCCTCGTACATTCCTGTTCTACCTCCTGCAGTATTCTGATTGCATTTAATAAAAATCCAAATACCTTTCCCGGCTGATCCATATGATAAGGCAGCATGGAAAGGAAGAGACTCGCTTCAAGGAGTCTGACCTTGGTATAAACAAATCCGTTCTCTTGCAAATATTGTTGAAAAATCCGGATATAAGGCCGGGCATCTGTGTCGACAGACAACATAAGCTTCATATCCCGATCCATTGTGATCTGAAATAAACCACTGTTGAAAAAGTCATAACAGCCACAGATGGAATGGGAAAGCTTTGCCAGATCATAATACATATCCGTATAAAGTTCTCCCTCGGTCACCGCACCCTTCGGATCTATCAATTTTAGGAGACTGGCCTCTCTACTGTAGAGAATATTGGAAAAACAAAGATCTCCATGACCAATGACAAGCTCATTTGTATTTGCCTGCGGAAAAAGACTGTTCACTTTCTCATAGAGCATTTCATAATGACGCAGGATGTCGTCAATGCTGTCATATTCCGTTCCCATCTCAATGAGCGTATTAAAATAATGATACTGCGGAAACGCCGCAAGCTCCTTCATTCGGCTTCTGACTTTCTTCAGATACAGATCATCCGAAACCGCTTTTGCCTGTTTCTCATCCACTGCCTTCTTCTTTCGCAGATTGATAAAGTAAAACAGTTTATCCAGAATATCAGAAAGCTCCTGCGTGGAAACTGCCCCATGCACAAAACGAATTGCGATATCCGTCATGTGGAAACGCTCCATCGTATACGAGGCTCCCTGTGCATCCTCTTTATAGTCGTACGGCATGACAAACCACATTTTCATGTTATCGGGAAGCAGATAATAAAAATTATATTCTGCTTTAATTTTTTCAATCTTTGTGGATCGTTTCGTAACGGTATGTTCGTCTCCTGCAAGCGCATTAAAAAATCTTGCATCAAACCCGCTCGTGATAAAATTCAGGAAATTACCCAGTACCGATAAATCCGTAAAAGCATGGTTTTCTATTTGAAGCGCCTGCATTCGGCGTGTCTGTAACAGATCAAGCGCCTCGAGTGCAGTGTCTATGTCAGAGAATACAGCAGCTGCCAGCTTTTCGTCGCAAAGTGCCACATATGTCTGTTCCACATATGCCGCCTTTGTCAGAATTGTCTGAAATTCATGCGTATCCGCCAGGCCGAAATTGGAATACAGATATACCACGCTCTGCCCGCCGCCCTTGCCTTTTTCATTTATTAATTCTCGTTTTAACTTCTCTTCCTCTTCCGGATTATCATACACCAAAAAGGTTCCAACCGTTTTACACCGCGAAATTTCTTCCTTCATTCTATCCTTCAGCGTCACACGCTTAAAAATAGTTTGTCCATAAGTCTTCCCGCCGGTAATGGAAGCAATCTCCTGATTTGGTTTGCATGTATCATCATAAATAACAATCGTTTTTTTCATTCCCGTCTCCTTACATCCGACTGTTTTGCTGTTTTTGCCACGCAGCTTTTTTCTCTGCCGATTCCGCCAGACGGCACATTGCAAAAACAAGATATCCGATCACTGTACCTATCGCCAGTGCCCAAATACCGATCTGGGTATAGACTGTCTTTAATTGATTTTCTCCCGCCTGAAAGACGGAGCTGATATAGATTGCAAAATCTGCAGGTCCAAACCCATTTCCCATAAAGCTCTCGATCAAACAGAGCGTACCGATCTCGGAAAGCCATCCCAAAAAAGAAGCAAATAAAATCAGCATGCTGCGCCCCTTGATCAGGTTCCTGGTGAAATCATACCATTTCTTAATCACATCAAGACCTTTCAGCGCCGTCATCGTCCTCGCAGAACTCTTTCGCATGATCAGATATTGATTTAAATAGGCAAAGCTGCCCGGAATCGCAAGATAAATAAGTGCGGTCAGAAGTAAAACCACATAAAAGAACCCTGTTGTTTTGGATACAGAATGTCCCAAAATCAGTTCCGTCGGCAAAAGTAACACAAAAAGAGCAAGTGTGTCAAAAAAGCGATCTACCACCACGCTTAAAACTCCCACCTGCCAGACGCGGGTTTTTCTCGATATTTCTTCAATCCGATAAATCTCGCCAAGCTTGAACGGAATGATCAAATTGACAAGTGTCGTCCGAAAATACAAAAGCAAGAATTCCCAAAACGGAATCCGGTGTTCCATCAGCACCAGATACAGGCGCATCATCTTAAACAAATGGACTGCTACAAATCCAATCCCAATCAGTATTATATCGTACATAGTTTCTCCCTGTACATACCGTATTCTTCTGCTACTGTTCTCAGTTTTCCTCCGCCTCTGTAATCTGCTGCGACGTATAAAGCTCTCTGACAACCTCGCGGTACTCACCCTTGATCGTTTCATGATTCAGAAAATAGGCAAAAGCCATCCTCAGCACCGTGATCGCCTGATTGACCATTTTCACATTGGAGACCTGATCATCCTCTCTCCATGAAACAGGATAGAAAATAATATCATGTTTATAGTAATGAGAAGCCAGAATCATCACATAATTGAACATCAGGTTGTCCGGAAATTTTTCAAAGAAACTGTCCGAAAGCATTTTTGTGCTGTACAGGTTCAGCCCGCTTCCCAGATCGAAGATTCGCTGATGTGTTACAAACGCAAAGATAAAATCATAAACCACGTTTCCAAAGGTTCTGAAAGCAGAATAACCGGACAGGCGCGATCCCCGCATAAATCTGGCTCCCAGCACACAGTCATGCTGCTTATGGATGCCTTTCTCCAGCATAGGAATAAAATCGTGGATATCGCCCTGATCGTCACCATGGAGCATGCAAACATAATCATAGCCATGATCGACCGCATAGTGGAAAGCCATTTTCTGCGAACCGCCGAGTCCGTAATTATCGTCATTCCGCATCAGCTTAACAGGAAGCTGCGGATTATCCTTCAGATAAGCCAGCACTACCTCTTCGGTGTGATCGGTGCTTCTGTTGTTGACAACAAGAATTTCCTCAAAATAAGGAACCACTTCCTCATCAAGCTGCGCAAGCACTCTGACAATCTGCTTTTCACAGTTGTATGCCGGAATAAACAATAGCATTTTCTGTTCCATGCGCTACTCCTCCTTCTGCTCCAAAAAGATTTTTCTCGTAATAAAATTATAAACCATTACAATGCCGGTAGCAACTATTTTGGCGCCTGCCGTTACGAGTGCGGGACTGAGGAGGCTTTTCAGCCACAGCCAGTTTTCATACAGTACATCGATGGAAAGCTTGATGATCGCCTCGTTGATCAGAAGCCCGATCAGGCTTAATATCGTAAAGATCACAAACTCTTTCTTCCGGTCCATGTCCTCCTTGCGGACAAACACATATTTCATGGAAAGCAGATAATTGACAATGACTGAGATCACAAACCCCCAGAAAGCACCGATCAGCGCAGCTGTCCCGGTCGCCATCTGCATCTGATTTCTAAGGACTGCTGCCACAACGTTGGTGATTGCAAAGTCAATCAGAAAACAGACAACACCAACCACACCAAATTTTAAAATCTGTTCTATCAATTTTTTCATCTTATCTTGTTTTCTCCTGTCTTTTCCTTCCTGTATCCACGCATGCTATTCGGCCCATGCCCCATTTTAAAGAGCCTGCTCTTATCCCTCAGCTGTGTGCCTTACGGCTTTGGAACCTCCTGCCCTTTAAGAAAGATGCGGAACTGCAGATAACAGTGCCTGCGTCAGAGCTGCAAGTCTCTCCCCTGCATCTGTCAGGCTGTTTCCCTTCACACCCATATAAAACTTGATCTTCGGTTCCGTACCGGATGGACGTGCGCAACACCAGGAATCATTCTCAAGATCAAAGTAAAGCACATTGGATTTCGGAAGTCCGGTCTCTTTCTTCTCTCCCGTCTGCAGATCAGTGATCACATTCTGCTCGTAGTCGCGCACGGCAAGCACCGAAAGGCCTGCCAGCTCTTTCATCGGCTTTTCGCGCATTGCGGCCATGATATCGGCAATCGCCTTGGCACCGGAAGCACCTTTCATTGTCACTGTGTGCAGTCCTTCCTTAAAGTAACCGTATTTCTCATAAAGCTTTATCATCTGATCCCAGAGCGTCATGCCACATTTTTTGCAGTATGCCGCCACTTCACACAGGCACATCACAGCCACAACGGCATCCTTATCTCTGGCATGCGTTCCCGCCAGACATCCATAGCTTTCCTCAAGACCAAATATATAATGATAAGAGTGCTGCTGCTCGAAGAATTTGATTTGTTCTCCGATATACTTAAATCCGGTCAGCACTTCAATCTGCGTCACACCGTAATCCTTTGTCAGCACATCTGCCATATTTGTTGTCACGATTGTCTTGACAAGCGCAGGATTTTCCGGCATGGTTCCTGTCAGTGTCTTTTCCCTGAGCAGATATTCCGCGATCAGCATACCTGACATATTGCCTGTAAAGGGAACATATTCTCCGCTCTTTGTGTCAAGCGCATAGATGCCGAGTCTGTCCGCATCCGGATCTGTTGCAAGCACAATGTCGGCATGCTTTTCCTTTGCCAGCGCAAGTGCCAGCGTGAAGGCTTTCGGATCTTCGGGATTCGGATACTCCAGCGTGGTAAAGTCAGGATCGGGATCAGCCTGCTCCGGCACCACATAGACATTCTCAAAGCCGAGCTCCTGAAGCACTCTGGTAACCGGCACAAGGCCTGTTCCGTGGAGTGGTGTATACACAATGCTGATATCCTTTGCCACCTCTTTGATGACCTCCGGATGAACGATCTGTTTTTTCAGTTCGTCCATATACGCATCATCAATCCGGCTGCCGATCATGGAAAGCAGTCCCTGCTGCGCTGCGATCTCCTCGTCCATCGTCTTTACCGTGTGGTAATCCGTCACCGCATTTACTTCGGCTATGATCTCATGGTCCCTCGGAGATGTGATCTGTGCACCGTCCTCCCAGTATACCTTATAACCGTTATACTCCGGCGGATTATGACTTGCCGTGATCACAATTCCTGCAATGGCACCAAGCTTTCTGACTGCAAAGGACAATTCCGGTGTCGGGCGAAGAGCATCAAACAAATAGGCCTTTATCCCGTTTGCACACAGACAGAGTGCTGCCTCTTTGGCAAACTCCGGTGAAAAACGTCTGGAATCATATGCAATCGCAACGCCCCTATCCTGCCCGTTTTGTTTGATGATATAATTGGCAAGCCCCTGTGTTGCCTTCCGGACGGTATAAAAATTCATACGGTTTGTGCCGGCGCCGATCACACCGCGCAGACCACCTGTACCAAATTCAAGGTCACGGTAGAAACGATCTTCTACCTCCTCTGCATTGTTGCGGATTGCTAACAGCTCCTGTTTGGTTACCTCATCGAAATAATCATCCTGAAGCCAGAATTCAAATGCTTCCTGATAACTCATTGTTTCTTCCTCCTGTTTTCTCAATGTCTGCTAATCATTCATAACATGAATGATTCATCAACGCCCGATATACTTTCCTGCATTATAATTTTAACCTGAAATCCGAATGGTCTAACGAAAAATTAACATTGTAATAAGGATCACCGGCCTCTAATTGCTGCTGCCACTTTTTCTTAAAGTCATCTGATTCCTTCTGATAACGTGCGGCACCTTCGCCATCCATATCAGATCCTCTGGACTTTGATTCATAATGGAACAGCTCTGCAAATGGGGTAAATACATTTAAATATCCCTTTTCGCGAATACGCATGCAGAAATCCACATCATTTAATGCCACTGCAAAATTCTCATCTAAGCCACCCAGCTCGTCATACAGTTTTTTAGAAACCATAAGGCAGGCTCCGGTAACCGCTGTCACATCCTGTGCATAACACAGTCTGCCCATATACCCCACATTTTCTTTTGGCACTTTATAATGGGTATGTCCGGCTGTTCTGTGTGCACCAAGTCCAATGACAATACCGGCATGCTGAATGGTATAATCATCATAATAAAGCTTTGCACCAACAGCACCAACATCCTCTCTGGTGGCATACATCAACAACTCTTCCAGCCAATCCGGCGAAATCACCTCTACGTCATTGTTCAACAATAGGATATACTCTCCTTTTGCAGATTTTTCACCGAGATTATTAATCGCCGAATAATTGAAATCACCGACATATTTCACCACTGAAATTTTCGGATGTCTTGCAATATCCTCATAGTAGTGGAATATTTCATCCTCGTTGCTGTTGTTTTCAACAACAATAATCTCATAGTTATCATAGGTTGACTTGTCCATAATTGATGAAATACATCTCTGCAGGTCACTCCTATGGTTTCTGTTTGCAATGATAATAGAAACCATTGGTCTGGATGTCAGCTCATATTTTATTCTGAAAATAGTCTCAAACGCTCTTGTAGATGTAATCTCATAATTCTGATAGCCGTTTACCGCCAAATGATCTGCAACAGCTCCTCTGGCTGCTTCAATCGCATAGGTCTTTGCACTGATATCCGATGCCACGCTTCCCTTATGCGATCTCCAGTAATAGAGAATTTTTGGTATGTGTACAACCTTCTTCGCAGCAGAAGTCAGACGCAAAATCATATCATGATCCTGTGATCCGTCAAATCTGGTTCGAAACAACTCCGTACCTTCTAACAGCGTTCTTGCAAACACACTGAAATGACAAATATAATTATTGGCTCTCAGGTTGTCTATTGCATAATCCGGTTTGAAATGTAACGTGATCATATTGTTGATCGAATCGCCTTTAAAGGTTGCCTCATCACAATAGATATAGTCCGCATCCCGGTTACAGATTACCTTCATGTATTCATATAATACACTGGGATGCAAAAGATCATCGTGGTCAAACAATCCTATATACTGACCGGTTGCCATCTTGTAGCACGCATTTGTATTTCCTGAAATCCCTTCGTTTTTCTCAAGCTTCTGATAGACGATTCTCTTATCGCGGCTTTGATATTCCATACAGATCTTACCCACATAATCATGTGCCGCATCCGATCCGTCCGCTAAGCACAGCTCCCATTTTTCATAGGTCTGAGCAAGAACCGAATCAATCATTTCACGCAGGAACTTCTCGGGTGTATTGTAAAGCGGAACCAGAATACTGATCGTAATATCCTTTGAGAATTTTTCACTGCTCTCTGCCAGGCGTCTTGCTTCGTCGGGAAAGCTGGCCGTACCATGCTTTCTCATCGCCTTCCTGTCCTGCATTTTATTCTTAATCTTATGCGCAATCCCCTTAATATCTCCGCATCCTTTCATCCTGTGATACGTACGTATCAAGAAATGCATCACCACGCGCAGTGGTTTGCTCGCCTTCCAGACAGGGTTGTTCTTGATTCTCTTTAATTTAAAATCAAGATCATTTACCTTCTCCTGCATCTCGGTAAGGCGACTTGCCATCATCGCATTTTTTTGTTTTTCTTCTTTCAGGCTGTCTTTATAAAATGCCAGCTCATTTAAGAGCTGCTCTCTATCCTGCTCTAATGCCATATCTCTTTCCTTTTTCAATATCCCATCATTTATTTATAAAATAACATCATATCTTCTGTTTCATATATAAGTGCATAACCGCCTGCAATCATGTTATTTGCAATCCAGCTCTCCTCATCTGCCAAAAGAATATATCTGCATCCCTTCTGCTGGGCATATGCAATTAGTGCACCAAGTCCATACTCTCCAAAGTCTGCTGCATTGTACATGGTAATCATTGCATCATCATACTGCTGCCGGCTCCATTTTGCGGCCGCCATTTCATTTGGATCATAAGGGATCTCTATATCTGTGTTGTATGCCATAATCAGCTTTAGACCGCCATTATTCCCGGCAATCATCGGCAGATTATTCCCTTCTTTTTCTTCTATTATGTCAAACATTTCCATAATTTGAGACAGCTTCTCATCCCGATGAGACAAATGCATATGCGTTCCCTTCGAAAAGATAAACTGCCCACAAAACCATATTACCACAAAAACGCCAATGCAGAAAGTCATTTGCTGTTTCTTTTCCAGTCTGTCTGTCAGAATTACAATTCCAAATACGGTAATGTAATACAAACTGACATACAAAATCTTAGCAGGCAGACTCAAAAAACCCGTAAATTTACAATAAATCATCAAAAGCAGTAATACAATGCCCAACGTAACAGCTGCCTGTTTCTTCCACATCCTCTTAGCTGCCATTGCTGCAATAAGCATAACGCCCATCACCAGCAGAACAAATCGAATGCCTCGTATACTGCAAAGTCCATGGAGCATTTGATAAGATAGACTCCACCGCCTTTCATCGCCAAAAAGCAGCAATAAATCCCCCCAGAAAACAATTTCCAGACACTTTTGAAGCCGCACCTGTTTTTCGACTTTCAGCAGCATCTGTCCCATAATCATAAGCGACAACTGAAAGAGAGCAAATATAGCAACCGGAATCAACACTAACAATAGGTGAAGAACCACACCTGTTCCAACATAATCCATCAGCCATTTTACCGTTTCACCCATATCATATGGCATGGTGACGCATGCATTCGCCAGAAAAATCAAAAACTCTGCCAAAATTCCTATGCTAAGCAGAATGGTCATTTTATTATGCAGTTTTGTTTGTTCTCCGGATCTGCCTATCACGCGTTTTTCTCCTCGTTATATTTCTTCGGACACATTTTATTTCTTAAATACTGCGTATATTCCCACGTTCCCAATATACTCAAATTTCTTTTTCTCAAAATAGGCGATGACATCTGCATCGTTGTAATACACCACATAGTTATAGTGGCATCGCTTCGCCAATGTGACAAGTGTTTTTGCAGCCTCCGTCGCATCCGGATTCTCATAGGCAGCAATAGCTTTTTCTCCTCTTGGTGAAACGGACTTTCTGCCGTACATCTGATTGACTTTTCCACTGTACATACGGACATAGAGCGCATGATCCGGTGGAATGATCGCATTGATTTTCTCATCAGGCTCTGCGCTTTGTTCGATCATATTTACAAGCTCTACTGTTTCCTGCGGAATCTCGTATTCATTTTCGGATTTGGAAAATGCCTCACTTGTAAAAATCGGTTCTCCCACGATACAGAGAAGACCTATCGCTATCACGGCATATAACACTTTTGCAGACGCTTTATCTGCCTTTGAGGGCATAGTTTCCACAAACAGATAGGCAATAAGCGCATTTACCGGCAACTGCCAATACATCCGCCAGTACACATCAATTCCAATGCATTTATTGATCACATACACACATGGTGGAAAAAATGAGATCAGCATGGGTATGATACTTGCAAACGCCATAAAATAGCTGCTCTTTCTTTTATCCCGAAAAACAAGAATAAATAAAATCCCAAGCAGAAATAATGGCAGAAAAAAGCCAGTCCCAAAATATTCATAAAAATTTTTTTTTGCTTCCAGCAATAATTCCATTTGTTTCATTCCTTTTATAATATGTCACAACACGATTTGCCGCACAAATTGTGTGCTCAGAATACCACTATATAAATCATTCCAAGCATGATGCAAGGCAGACAACATAGAATTCCCTGCCATAAACAGGTCAGCTTTCTTCGATAAAGCGCACCTGCCAAGGAAAGTGCCCCAATCAAAACGGGAGCCAGGAAAATCCCCATACTTGAAACCAGTCCACTTGCCGCAGATAAGACAAACAACGTCATTAGCTGTATCCTATTCCTTCCTCTGTCTGTCTTCTCATTATCCGCATTTCTTTCCTGCCCCATATCTTCCACACATAGCCATTCTAGGCAGACCGCCCATATCAGTGGCAGCAATACCGCGGCCAGAACCGCCTTCCCCTGCCAGATACGGTACATTAAGAACGTCGAACTGTTTCGCACAGAATAACCCGACAAAACAGTGAGCACTATATAAAAGAGCAAGAACCACTCCTGCTTTCTTCTCTCATCTGCGTATAATACCTGTCCCAGAATCCATCCAATAGCAAAAGCAAGTAAAATGCAATAGATTGGGAACACACGATGTGCCAGACTCAGCACATGCATCCCGGACAGCGTACTGAGCATGGCAAAATAAACCGGCATTGGTGATAGCAGATATCTGCTGTTCGGATTCTTTAAGGCATAACCTGTATATGGATTATATCGGAACATCGAATCGGTCGTCTGCGTCGTCACCGCTGTTGCAATGTAATAAGCGTCATCCTCATCTCCGTGCGTATAGAAGGCAGGCACATAAGTTGCCAGGATTGCAAGTACGACACAGACAAACAAGAGTACCGGCAGCTTTTTCGCACGTTCCTTATCAACCTGAAATATGCACAGCAATAAACGATGCCTATACAGGATTGCCGCGATACACAAAACCGGGATTATGACACAATAGACCATCAGGAATTTGTGATATGAAATTTTCAAAAAATAGGCCGGTATATAAACCATCTCAAAGACTGCCAACATAAGTGCCCAGCCTTTTGCCCATAAGCGTACAAACAATCTAAGCCCTTTTATCTCTTCTGCTTCAAGAAATACGCCTACAATCACAGGTAAGACAACCAGCAATATCGTCAGTATGACAATTGCCATCTCTATCTCCTTTCATCACGCTATCGTAATCGTCTGCTCATCTTCTTTGTATAATTTCTGTCTGGAACAACTATCCTTTAAAAGTAATCCAATGCGATAGGTTCCCTTAGGCAGGTCTCCTTTTCTGATACGGCATACGAAACCCGAAAGACCGACATTTTGCTGCTCCAGGATTTCTTCCACATCCTTGCGGTAACGTATAAACACAGACACATAGACAGGATTCCCTTCTTTTGGTGTCAGCACCACCGTTGCCTTGTAGCGTGCATTATCCATTCCAAGCACATACCACCATCCCTCAATCCAGAACCTTTCCTCTTCCGTTCTATGCATCCGCTTGTCCCAGACTGCATGTTCCACTGTCAAATTCAAACAATTGTTATGCCACTTTGCTGGAATTGCCCTTGCATTTTTGACTACTCTGCTAAATAAATCTCTATTCTCATATGGGTACAGATAATGACAGACAAAGCTGTCCTTATTTGTTGTCAAGTTCACATTATAATACGGGTCACGCCGGCAAATCTGTGGAAAATCTTTGTATAGAATTCCCTTTTCTATTAAAAGTCTTTCCCATTTCTTTTCATCCATGCGATCATCCCCACGGCTTAAGGATTCATGATGTATGAGCACGACGTCATTTCTCTGCACATTTGCATATCCTAAGCTGTGGAGCTTGTAGCAGAATGAGACATCATTGTATGCAACCTTCATTGTCTCCGGCAGCCCTCCTGCCTGCTCATAGTGTGCTTTCTTTACCAAAAGACATGCTGCCGTCACACCAATCACATTATAGGTCAGATGGTTTCTGCCAAAATAATAGTCTGTATGATCCTCATAGCCGAGCATCTTATGCGCCGGACCCACCTCATAACCGATTGCGCTGATTCCGGCATGCTGAATGCGGTTTCCTTCCGGATATAACAGCTTTGCACCAACCGCACCAATCCCCTGCTGCATTGCCTGCCCCAGCATACGATACAGCCAGTCCGAATCCGTATCCGGCACTTCAATATCATCATTACAGAGGAGCAGATACTCTCCCTTTGCGTGCTTTGCAGCCAGATTATTCATTCGGGAAAAGTCGAATTCCATCGGTTCATAGAGATAGGTGAAATCCCATTCCCTTGAGAGTTTTTTTATCCGCTGTTTATTTTCCTCATTGCTGCCATTGTCGATTACAATAATCTCCGGTTTCACTTTGGATGTATGCTTCCTAATCGATGTCACACAGGTTTTTAAAACCTGAGGATGATCCTTTGATGGAATCAATATAGATACCAAAGGAACCTCTGCAGGCAGCGACTGCAGTCCTATGTCACTTGCATTCTCCGGCATGTCAGACCGCACATCATATACCACACTCTGCCAGTCTGCATATCCGGCAGGCAGGCAGTCTGCCTTTATACCTGCCTGTTTAAAGAATGCCTGCTTTACACACACATAATCCTTTTCCATTCCCCAAAAGGGAATTGCATCCTTCTGATGGGAAAGCACTCTTTCGATATGGGTAAACCTGTGCTTTTGGGACAACCAAAGCACCACCGCATAAACTGCAGCAGATTCAAGTATCTGATTATTCTTCTGTTCATCCTCATCCTTCGCGCGGCAGATTTCCCAGGACGAGACGGCTGATAAGGCCTTTTTTAACACCTGTGATTTCACGGCAAAACAGCTTCCCAAATAAAAGAAGCTATAAAGTGTCTGCACAGACATATCCGGTTTCAGATATGGTTCATGACTTACCATTCCATCGGCTTTCAATACATCCTCATCCCAATAAATGAGCGGAGCTTTACTCTCTACCTCCTTCAGACAATCTTCAAAATCCTGCGCAAATAATGTTTGGTCACAGTCTTTTAAAACCACGTATAGCACATCGTCATTCAGGGAAAGACTGCCGGGATTTCTCAGCTCTTCCGCAATCTGCGCATAGGTTAAACAGCCTATCTTTCCGCGGACGGATTCGCCCTTTGGTATGGAATGATAGTGCTGATAGTTTTTTCCATCTGCTTCTTTTAACAGATTCTGATATGGGTTCTTCTGATATTCATATTCTGCAAGATATCGCGCATCCGCTGCCCTTACACGCATCTGCAAAATTTTGTGTTTCAGTTTTTGTATCACAATTTCACTTTCCTTTTAGTTTTCTAAGAGGTTTTGTCACCTTCCATGAGGCACTCGATTCCATTTGCGCTATTTTTTCTTCGAGATAAGCACGCTGCCCGGCGTCGTCTTTACCTCTTTGCATAAGCCCGGTCATCTGCTCTACGAGCTGCCCGGGCACTTCATAGCAGTCAAAACTTACGCAGAGCTTTTTATCCTGCCCACGCGCAAAACCAATAATCTGTGGATCAGGCTCTGTAAACAATACCTGCGTATCACTGAGCCAGAATCCGTTTCCATCTATCTCATCCAGTGGCAGAGGCTCTTTCAGGCAGATCAGACAAGGCTCCTCATTCAAATCCAGTCTGACCTTTTTGCTGCCATCCACCAAAGGAATCACGATTCCTTCCTGACTGTTTCCATTTATCCATTTTACGTTCTGCGCCGAAAACCCATTGCCATCATCCCAATAGTAGGCAATCTGTGTATGCTCCGGCATCATCCTAAGATTCTTTTGGTTTTCTGAAAGGTACCACTCATATTGACTTCTTTCAGACACCTCACTTCCCTGCAGATAAGTCTGGAACGCCTGCTCCATCTTCATAAAAAGCGTCTGCGAATCCTGTGAAATCCCCAACATGCCATACCAATCTATCTGTTGCAATAATTCCACATCTGCATGATTGTGAACCAGATAAAATACCATTCTGTACACGGCATAATCCGCCGGAATCGGGAATGTAAAGGTCCACTCATAGTCAATCATCGTGATAACATTATCCTGCAACAAAAAGTTGGAAAGTAACGGATCAATATTGGTCGTCTTTCTGACGGTCAGACCCATCTGTCTGACTACCTCACCGACATCGCCAAACATCTGCGTAAACTGCTCAGAAGCTTCGAATTCGTGTTCCTCGCCGCTGCGCACTAGGGCAGCAATATCCTTTACCCATGTTTTTGCCTCTTCTGTCTGACCCTTTGCCAATAATTCCAATACAATTTCTTCCACCGACTGGCCGTTTATATATTCAAACCACAGCTTATTTCCC
This sequence comes from uncultured Lachnospiraceae bacterium, assembly GCA_945949085.1. Taxonomy (GTDB): domain Bacteria; phylum Bacillota; class Clostridia; order Lachnospirales; family Lachnospiraceae; genus CAG-194. The sequence continues at coordinate 105,062 of CAMFDJ010000007.1, forward strand.
TGCTTTTGGCATTTGTTAATCCGACAGGTAATATTTGTCCCATCTATCGGATGGGCATACTGTTTGCACAGATCCTCATACGAATAAAACATACTGTCAATATGCGCTTGTCCCTCCGTAAAAATCAATCCCTTTTCTACGAAACGTTTTTTCTCTTTTACACCAATTCTAGTGTAAATAGCAAACTGCTTTTGTCTGTCGTTTGAAAAACGCCAGTATACTGTTGTTTCTGCCGGACCACTGCCCTTCTCTTCATTCTCGTGATCTCTTTCGTTCTGCTTAGGCCTTCCTGCACAAATCAAAAAAGCCGGTGCCAGATAAAAAAACATATCGTCAGCAATTGCCTGCTCCCACATTTTTGTCTGTTCCAGTTTCCTATTATCTAAACGATTATGGCAGGAGGCAAGCTCCTTTGCACTTGGCATAAAAGCATCAGAAAAAACAGAATACATAAATCGCCAATCCGGATAAGGATACCAAACCTGATGGCAGACAAGCCCTGCCTGCGCAAGTGCTCTCTTGGCTCCCTGTAAGCTGCATTTGCAGGTGTCCTTTGTCATTTGCTCCTGCTTACAGATACTATCCGTATCTTGCAAATAATTATCAAATGCCAGATACATTCTGCCATCGCGGGTCAGTAATCTGTGAAAAACAGTCAATAAGCCACTCGTCGGTTTCTCCCCCAGACAGATAATCACATCGTATGCTTCACATATCGTATTGTTATTGTCCGCAATTAACTTTTCTGCCTCTGCCGTTATCAGTTTATTTACTTTCTCCTGCACCGCTTTTTCAACGGCAGGCTCATCCTTTTCGACCAATAACACACGATCGGTTTCCTTTAATTCCATTGCGAAGACAAGATTCTGTCTCATGGCAGCATGTAAATAAAAAGCAGTCGCATCCCTGTTGAGCTGTTTTTGTTTATTCGATACTGTTTCCATTTTCCCTCTCTACCGTCACTTCTGATTCCATATCAAAAAATCCAACTGTATTTTTATCCGAAATAACTGTCAGACTACAGATATCATACAATCTGTTATACGCTGTAAATTCACCATTTCGATAACCTGTGCAGCCAATGGATACCAAATATTCTCCCCCCTGCAGCTGCATTCTTTGTCTGAAGCTTGCAATGTAAGTTTCTCCTGCCTTTGCAAGCGCAAGCGGAACCTTTTCAAACATCGTATTCGTACCGGTCACATCCGTGCCCTTTAAATTTTTTATCGTAAATGTAAAGATGGGATCTGCGATGTCTTCTGCAAAAGTAACCTTCGAACGAACTGTAAACACCGTCCCCTTTTCAATCGAAGATGTCAGAAGCTCTTCCTCATCAAAAATACCAAAATCTACAACAGATGCCATCCCATTGCCATAAACCGTTGCACCCTCATTGACATTCATCGAATCCTTCCAGAATGCCGATGATGCCTTTGCTTTGTCTGCTCTGCTTATCGCATTCGTCTCTGATGCCCCGGACGCATCTTCATCCAAAAGATCCGTTTCATCTGCATGCACCAATAATTTTTTGTAGCGGTTAATCATTTCCTTCGGCGCACCCTCAGCAAGCTTCACACCTTTATTTAACAACACAACTCTGTCACAATATTTGCTGATACTGCTCAAATCGTGACTGACAAACAAAATGGTTTTTCCCATCTGTTTGAATTCCTCAAATTTGCGATAGCATTTTGCCTGAAAAAATACATCTCCAACAGAAAGTGCCTCATCAACAATCAAAATTTCCGGCTCTATATTAATTGCAACCGCAAATGCAAGACGAACAAACATACCACTGGAATAAGTCTTTACCGGCTGATAAACAAAATCCCCGATATCCGCAAAATCAAGAATATCCTGCATTTTTGCTTCAATCTCTTCCTCCGTAAACCCAATCATCGTACCATTCAGATAGATATTCTCAATCCCCGTGTATTCCATATTGAAGCCTGCACCAAGCTCCAGAAGTGCAGAGATTCTGCCATCTACCTGCACACTGCCTGCCGTAGGATTCAGTACACCTGTAATGATCTTTAAGATGGTTGATTTTCCCGAACCGTTTGTTCCGATAATACCAACCGTCTCGCCGCGTCTGATATCCATATTTACTTTTTTCAATGCATAATGCTCTTTATATAACTGTTTTCTGGTAAGTCCAAGGGAATCCTTCAATCGATCCATCGGCTTTTCGTATAATTTATATACCTTATCCAGATCTTTTACAGAAATTGCAATGTTTTCCATACTGTTTCCTTTACATGATGTCTGCTAAATGTGGTTTTAATCTCTTAAATATACTTGCACTGATGAGGAATATGGCAATTACCAATATCCAATAATAAACCGTAAGCCCCGGCGACTGCCAAAACCACTTTTCACCATATAAGCTGTTTCGATATCCGCTTACAATGTAGTAAACCGGATTCAGTCTGAAAATCGTTCCGAGCACCGGATGCGCATCCAACATGGAAATGTCCCAAAGAATAGGTGTTGCCCACATGCCAACCTGCAAAATAATGCTGATAATTTGTGTCAGATCCCGAAAGAACACAACAATCGTACACGTTGCATAGCTTACCGCTAAAACAAGCAAAAACAACGCCACACTGTAATAAATAAACTGCAGCCAATATAAGGTTGGATGAATACCATACAGCATTGTCACGGTCAACATAAAACAAATAAAGAAGATATGAATAAATGTTGCTGCAATAATCTTTATCAAAGGTAAAATACTTATCTTAAAAACAACCTTTTTTACCAAATAATGATATTCCAAAAGCGATGTCGTTCCATTCGTCAAAGCTTCACTAAAGAAGAACCATGGCACAAGTCCTGCCGTCAAATGCAACAGATAAGGAACATTGATACCTTGTGTGATAAGCGAAGTTTTCTGATTTAAACCTTTTTCGAAAACAATCCAGTAAACAAGCACTGTTACAACAGGCTGTACAAATGCCCAGATTATTCCCAGATAAGAACCGGCATATCGGGTTTTAAAATCATTTTTTGATAATTTCCAGATAAGCCTTCTATTTTCATAAAGCTCTCTCGGCAGATTAAACCAATTAATTTTTCTATCGTTTTGCATGTCCACTCCTATTTAGTAATCCATATAGCTGACATCAAAATCAACCAATGTGTTTATTCCGTCTATTTTTCCGGCAGAGGTGTACTGCCACATACCATATTCTCCCTGATAGGTAGCACTTCTTGCATACTGTGCCAGCCAGATCTGATAGCTTGCAAGCGAATCGGCATGGAGCTTCTTTTCCAACCAGTTTTTGCTTGCATAAACACCTGCTGTAAAACCGGCATTTTCTATGGTCTCGCAGAAAGCTCTGACTACCTCAGTTCTTGCATCCACATCCAGTCCGTCCGCTCTGCCGTTTCCTCCCGCACCTTCTGTGTCAATGTACATCGGGAAAGCGATTTGATAGTCCCTGCACAATGTCAGCACCATGCTGGCCTCCTCCACAGCCTCGACAGCACTGACTGCCTGCGTAAAGAAATACACGCCCACGCGCACACCTGCTTCCTGTGCACCTTTTATGTTTTTTTCAAAATAAGGATCCTCAACCAGCGCACCCGTTTTGGAACCTCTGTATCCGCATCTTATGATGGCAAATTCCACACCGGCCTGCTTTGCCTTCTTCCAGTCAATCTCCTTGTTCCACTTGGATACATCAATCCCGAAGATACTCGCGCCGTCTGCCAGACGGACATTGGTCTCTGTGCCATCGGCATCGCGCTCCGCCTCATTGACACCGGTATCCTCTTCCTTGGCGTCGATCTCATCCTCCGATTTGATGAGAAATGAAATATCAGACAAAAGCGTGTAGGAAAGCTCATCACTCACACCAATGGGCGTGTCACTTCCCGGTACCACGTAACCATCCGTCGGCAAAAGAGAAACCTTGTAATCACCACCGGGCAGTCCCGATACGAAGATCATGCCATCCTCATCCTCGTCATGATACACGCCCGGCTGCGCCTGCGGGGCTGCCGGCTCCTCTTCCCGATCATTTGCAGGACTTGTCTCTGTCTGTTCTGGCTGCTCCTTCTGCTCTGTCTGCGCATCACCTGAATTGTCCTGCGCATCAGATTTCCCGGGCGTATCGGACCTTTCCGGCACATCAGGAGAACCGGAATCAGAAACGGGATTTCCCAGGCTATCTGTAATCATCACAGAAAAAAGCACTCCGCCGACCGGTGCTCCGTCTTCACCTACCACATGGATGCGGATATCCTTCTGCACACTGGTTACCAGCAAAGAAACCTTCTCACCCTCCTGCTCTGCAAGCGGTTTTTCAAAAAACGCCTCGTCATCAAGAAACGCATACGGATTCTTAGCCGGGTCCAGCCCGTACTCCTCATAAAGCGCCGCATCCTGCAGCGCTGTTTCTGCATTTTCAGCGCCTTCGATTCCGGTCACCGCTTCTGTTACCTGTTTTCGCAGATCATCCTGTTTCCGGGTACCTATATGATATAATGCCACAATTCCAAGAATGGTTGCGACTACCAACCCTGCGCAGGTAATCGCAACCAATTTGATTTTAGAGTCCATTTGCAACCTCTACCAGATATTTACCATAGTCCGTCTTCATCAGCGGCTCAGCCAGCTTTAAAAGCTGCTCCCTGTCAATGAAGCCTCTCTTGTATGCAATCTCCTCGATGCAGGAGATGTAAAGTCCCTGTCTCTTCTGGAACGCTGCCACAAAATCAGCCGCATCCAAAAGCATATCGTGATTTCCTGTATCGAGCCATGCAAAACCGCGCCCCAAGGTCTCCACCTGCAAGGTTCCCCTGCGCAGATACTCGTTGTTGATACTCGTAATCTCGATTTCTCCTCTTGCCGACGGTTTGACATTTGCTGCAATCTCAACCACATCATTGTCGTAGAAATAAAGACCGGGCACCGCATAATTGCTCTTTGGTTTCTCCGGTTTCTCCTCAATGGAAAGTGCTTTGCCATTTTCATCAAATTCCACAACGCCATATTCTCTCGGATCTCTGACATAGTATCCGAAAATAGTCGCCCCCGGCTCATTTTCCGTACGCATTGCCACATTTTTCAGCACCTTGGAGAAACTCTGTCCGTAAAATATATTGTCACCAAGCACAAGTGCCACGCTGTCACTGCCGATAAAATCCGCTCCGATGATAAAGGCATCTGCCAGCCCCCTTGGCTGCTCCTGCACTGCGTAGGTAAACTGCATACCAAGCTGCTCTCCGGTTCCGAACAGTTCCTTGAACACCGGAAGATCGCGGGGCGTTGAGATGATCAGCACCTCCCGGATACCTGCCAGCATCAGTGTTGACAGCGGATAGTAGATCATCGGCTTGTCATAGATCGGCATGATCTGCTTTGAGATTGCCTTGGTCAGCGGATACAGCCTCGTGCCGGAACCGCCTGCTAAGATAATTCCCTTCATCTGAAAAGTCCCTTCTTTCTTACAGTCTATGACTGATACATTTCCTGATAATATTTCTGATAATCACCGCTGGTCACGTTCTTCATCCAGTCCTCGTGCTCAAAGAACCATTTGATCGTCTTTTTGATGCCTTCCTTGAACATCGTCTCCGGCTCCCAGCCGATCTCAGCTTTGATCTTATCCGGTGCGATCGCATAACGTCTGTCATGACCTTTGCGATCCTCGACATAGGTGATCAGGTCCGTTGACACAAGTGCCTTTCGGGGATCTCCCTCCGGCAGCATCTCCTGCAATGTCTCGATGATGATGTTTATGATCTCAATGTTCTGCTTTTCATTATGTCCGCCTACATTGTATGTCTCAAACAGACGTCCTTTCTCCTGTACCATATCAATTGCCTTGGCATGGTCTTCCACAAACAGCCAGTCGCGGACATTCTTGCCGTCGCCGTAAACAGGCAGCTTCTTGCCCTGCAGTGCATTGTTGATGATCAGCGGAATCAGCTTCTCCGGGAACTGGTACGGTCCGTAGTTATTGGAACAGTTCGTGATGTTTGCCGGAAATTTGTATGTGTCCATATATGCCTTTACCAGCATATCAGAGCTTGCCTTGGAAGCAGAGTATGGGCTGTGCGGATCATACGGTGTCGTCTCATAGAAATATGCATCCGGATCATCCGGCAGGGAACCATATACTTCATCGGTCGATACGTGAAGGAATTTCTTTCCCTCCTTGAAGCTTCCATCAGGCAATTCCCATGCAGCCTTTGCACAGTTGAGCATCACTGCCGTTCCGAGTACGTTTGTCTGTACAAAAACCTCCGGATTGCGGATGCTTCTGTCCACATGGCTCTCTGCCGCAAAATGTACCACTCTGTCAATATCGTTTTCCGCAAAGATTTTCGCGATGGCTTCCTTATCACAGATATCGGCTTTGATGAAGGTGTAATTGTCTCTGTCTTCCACCTCTTTTAAGTTCTCCAGATTTCCTGCATAGGTCAGTGCATCTACATTGATGATGCGGATGTCGTTATCATACTTTTTAAACATGTAGTGAATGTAGTTGGAACCGATGAAACCGGCTCCTCCCGTGACGAGATATGTTCTCATAAAATCCTCCTTATACTTTCAGGCAATGCCCGTCTTTTCCTTTTTTCTTTGGAGCAAAATGTGTTTTCCCCAAGTATCTTGCTATCATCATACATTATTTCTACGAAAAATGCATTATCTTTTTACGGCTGCTTCTCTGTTTTCCTGACTGCATAGATTCCAAATGCCATGATCATGAATAGAAACGGTGTACAGAGCACCTGCTGATAACAAAACAGATTATGCCCCATATAGGATGCAATGCAGGCAGCACAGGCAATACAGATCGGTGCTTTATCCGCTTTTCGAAGGAAAGTGACCAGGGCAGACACAAAGATACCCAGATAGCAGATTGCCCCCGAAAATCCATAATTGACGATCATGTTCATCCATTCATTATGTGCGTTTGTCAGTACATTATTCCCCCACTTGGAATTCAGCCAGTCCGCATAATAGGCATATGCATAATGCGCATAACAGTCCGGTCCCACACCGATGAGCAGATGGAGCGGTGAAAATTCAGAGATGATCTTTGCCGTTGCGGCCCATGTAAAACCGCGCCCATTTCCCCATGACGCATTCCAGGTCAGATACGGGATCTTATCAGCCAGAGACTGCAAGGCCGCCGGCAGTTTCCCCTGTGCGCCAAGCACCAGAATCAGAACTGCAAAAGCCACACAGACAAGCAGGAACAGACAGACTGCTTTGGCAAATATGCGCATACCTCTCTCAGGATAGCAGATCTTCTCTTTTGAGAAATATACAAAACCCACAAGCAGCGCAAGAACGGCCAGCAGGATATAAGGCAATGCTCCAAAGACAAGCATCGTACTGAGCGTATCAAGCGCAAGCGTTTCGTTCGGATGCAGCACAAGCAGCAGCTGCATAAGCTTGGGGGCCGCAAAAAAGAGCAGCAATATTTCCAGAAACCGCAGCATGCCATCTGCGCTTCTTACAGCAAACCAGAATAGCACGAGACACATCATGATAAAAGCGATATAAGCGCTGTCCGAATTTTGTGTCACAAGCGTCATGAATGACACAAGCGTGAAAATGCCACTGACAATGCGCAGCCAGGTCTTTTTTGCGAGATAAAAACAACTGACACCGATCGGCATGACACTGCAGACAAAGCTCGAATACCAGGATGCCTGTCCGAGAGTAGACAAAAACTGCGTCTTATAATAATCCGAGATATTCTCATACGTACCAATCGGATCAATCAGAAGCCTGTGCAAAATTCCAAAGAGAAAGGTCAGAAAAGCAACCGCACACAAAAGTGTCAGAACCACTTTGGCATATTTGCCATGAGATGCCGTCATATAATAAAGCACTGCGATGCTAAACTGGAAAAACAGTCCCATGAACCATCCGTCGTATCCCCAGAAAGCCTGCTCCGTATTGCCGGAAAACAAAAAGGACACCAGTGCAATCATCACAAACGCAAGTACAAACCAGTCTGTTGGCATCATACGGCGCGGCAGTGTCTTCAGCTGTCCCCAAAAACCGTTCTCCTTCCACACGAAGATCCGGTACAAAAGTACAAGCACAAAAATGAGCGGCAGCCCAAACACCAGAATATGCGCATAGGCATTGAATTTTGCCGTCCCGATCTTATAATATCCGTCCACCATGTAAAGCGGCAGCCATATGCAAAGAACCGCCAGAAACAATGCCCATGCATATTCCAATATGGAACCCGTGACCTCGATCGCCGGGTTTTCTTTCTTTTTTTGCTTCTTTGCCAGTTTTCTAGACATGCCTCATCCTCCTATCGGATACAAACGGATTTTACATCCGAGTATGCTCCGTATATTTTCACACCGCTTACTGTGCGGCAGGCACGCACCTTGTAATAATAAGTGCGACCACTCTTTACCTTCCGGTCAACAAAGGCAAGCTGCTGATTGCTGCAGATGCCCACCTTTTTGTAACCGCTGTTTTTCCTTGTGGAACGGTAAATCACATAGCCGCTTGCGCGGGAAGCCTTTTTCCATGTGATCTTCACATATTTGTTTCCGATTGCCTTTGCCTTCACAAGTGTGGTCTGTGCAGGCTTTGCGCTGACAATCCTCGAATATGCGCCATATATTTTTTTGCCATCTATGAGCTTATAAGCCCGCGCCTTATAATAACAGAGCTTTTTGCCTTTCAGCGCCTTGCCCGTATAACTGACGTTCTTTGCACCTTTCAGCGTTTTAACCGCCTTATAGGTGCCGTTTTCCGATGTGCCCCGGTAAACTACATATCCGTCGACACCGCTCTGCTTTTTGAGTGAAAGTTCTATCTTTCCGTTTCTCAGTTTCGCCGATGCAAATGTCTGCTTTCCGGGCAGCACTGTCACAGTGCAGCTATCCTGTACCTCTCCATTGTAGACTGTAATCAGTGCTTTTCCGGGTTTCTTTGCCGAGACAACGCCGCAGTCATTGACCTCGGCCACCGTCGGATCAGAGGACTTCCAGTACACCATCCAGTCAGTTGCATTTTCCTTCGAATAAACCGGCTCTGCACACAGCTCCAATGTCTTTCCTGCGGCAACACACGCCTCCCGGCAATGCATCGTCAGAGACAAGAGCTCTGCAGGCTCCGGAGGTTTCTTCTCCGGAGCGTCACTGTCTCCGCCTGTATCTTTATCCTGCCCCGCATCCGTTTCCTGTTCCGGCGCAGTGACTGTGACTATGCACTGCGCGCTGATATCGCCGCTTCGCGCTGTCACAGTGGTCGTACCTTCCTGCAAGGCCGTGACACAGCCATTTTGATCCACCACGGCAACCGTCTCATCCGATGAGCGCCACGTCAGGTCTGTCGGATATCTTCCTCCATCCGAATAGTATGCAGATGCAGTAAGCTCGTGGCTTTGCCCTTCCCGCAGGGAAAGTGCCTCGTTGCTCATCTGTATGGAGACAAGCCCCGGCGTTTCCTCCCCGCGGCCATCTGCTCCGGTATCCATATTGATATATACATTTTCATTCTCCGGCTGCGTGTCAACAAGCACACTGCAGGATGCTTCGCCATCCGGGGTACATACCGTAACCGTCGCAAATCCATCCGCCAGTGCCGTGACGCATACAGTTGTTCCGTTTTCGCTGACCGACCCGTCTGCGGCCATTGGTGTCAGGGAAACCACCTGCGGATCGGAGCACTCCCAGCGCAAAAGCGTGTTGTCAGACACAGAAGCTGTCAGGACTGCCGTCTCACCGGCCGCACCAAACGTAAGCTGATCTGCCGAAAGCCGGGGTTTTTCCACATCATCTGTGTAAGCCTTGATACGCATGGCACAGGCATCATGCAATGCATCACTGCGTGCACAGTCAATCCACTGCGCCCCCTCACCGGTTCTGACAAAGCTCAGCCCTTCCGTATTGGCAGAGAAAAACTGCCATGGACTTAAGCTGAAATTGCGGCTGGCATAGACATAGACACTCTCATCAAATGAAAAGACCACCGAATAACGCTGCCCTGCCGAAAGCGTGATCTCTTTTTCCAGCAAAATGGTGTGATAGCCATTAAAAGGAATACTTCCCTGCTGCGTATGTACCAGCGTTCCGCTCTCCGGATCACTGTTCTCCACATCCGTATAGACAGATAGCGTATACGCTGCCCCGGCAGTGCTGACACCAATTCCCACTGCCCGCAGGATTTCCCTGTTTTCCCCATTGGCAGAGGCCGTAAATATATTACCGGCAGAGGTAACCTTCTGCGTCTTTTCCACCTTATTGGAAATGCCTCCGACGATCTGCGTTTCCTCTTTGCCAAACCGTTTATGTCCGGCGTCTCCGTCATACTGATAGATATGATCATAATTGTCCGCACGCTCACAGTCGTACACATACACAAGCTTCTGTGTATAGCCCCTTTCATAGCGAAGTGCATAGTCATAATAAGACAGCCAGAAATAACCGTTCTGCGCAAGCGTTCCGTTTTCTTCTCCCCAGCTGTTTTTGATCAGCCACGCACCATCTCCGTCCGGTCTGTGTCCTTCGTTAAAATATTCCTTCGGAAAGGTATCATCCCAGCCAACTACCTGCACTGCATGGTTTGTCTTGTATTTGTAAGTCCCATCATAATAATAACAATTATGCTGCGCATTGTCATAGGTGCTGCTCTTATCTGCATAATAACTCATGGTCAGCGCCCCGTACTTAAGGATCAGCTCCTTGACTGTATTTCTCTGACTTTCATCCTCATAGCTTTTTCCGATATCAACGACATAGGCATTTTGCAGATGGACAACATCATTTTCATATGCCATCTGAGTGGAATTGGTCATCCCCAGAAGTCCCGTTTCATCAGCCTTTTTGTTACCGATCAGCCCCGCGTATGGCGCAGTCTCCTCAGCTACCGGCCCACACCAGCTCGCCAGATGCCAGATGGTGAGCAGATTGTTACCGCCGATATCCAGATAAGAACTTGTCGTGCCATTTGTATTATAGTCCCCCAGCGTTCCGCCCAGCAAGTCACCTGTTTCTCCGCCTTTCTTATAAAAATAGTAAGCGAGATGCCGCTCCGACAGGTCGACGGTGTTTGTTGAAATGCCCTTGGCTACCACAGAAGCCTCACAGGCTCCCAGCGCAGAGAAAGCCCAGCAGCAGCCATAAGGATTTTGGTCTTTCAAAGAGACAAGACTCTCCGGACGCTGCCTCGGATCATAGATACGTGGCAGTCCTGCCGCATTATCTGTCTGCGGCTCCGGATCCTCCATCTGCAGCAGTGCAGGAGCATCCCCTGGCGGTGTCAAAAGCTCTTCCTCCCCGAACCCAAAATCAATATCCTGATAGGAGAGGGGCGCAAAAACCTCCTCTGCCTGCACGCTCCCTCCCGGATCAAACGCCGCAAAAACGGCAGACAGCATCAAAAGCCACGCCAGACATATGCTGCCATGCTTACGATATGCTATTATACCGAATCCCTGATTCAGACCTCTCATATGTTACGTTTTTTTCCTTTCTCAAATAGACTGTGTATCCAATGCGGATATACAATTCTCTCCGTGAGCATCGAAAACGGTTTCCATGCCAATATCCCTGTGATCAGAACAGAGACCGCAAAAACCAGCACCAAGTAATGAGCCGGCAATACTTTCTTTATGATCTCCTCCCCACGCAGAGAGGAATAAAACAGAAACATCAGCAGATAGTGCCACGTATAAATTGTCATCGTTCTACTGCCGATTATTGTGAGGATACTTTGTTTGACCGGTGTCAACGCCAGAACCGCCAGACTGAAGATGGAAGCATAGACATACCAGAACAGTCTCATGGCTACCGGCATCATGCCCTCACATTTCCATTTACTGTAAGGCGTTTTCGATTTGAAGACATATAAAAAGCGATAACAGTCCTCCAGCCTCACAAACAGAAGAAGGACAACTGCAAGCAGAAAGAAGACCGAAGCTGCCTTTACCCATTTTTTGGAGACAAACTGCTGGACCTGCTTGGCCTCAAGCACATATCCCAAATAGAAGAACGGATAAAAGGCAAAGATCCTGCTCAATGACAAAAAAGTCCCAAACCGGTCCACAAATCCGGCGAGCACAGAAACCACAATCGAAATAACCAATATGAAAGCGGCATTTGCATGCTTGCATGCGACAGTCAGCAGAATCGTAAACAGACAGAATACAAACATCGCAAACGCATACCAGGTCACATCATTCATATTCCAAAAAACAAACTTGTTTTCCCCACTCGTTATTGA
>CAMFDJ010000008.1 GCA_945949085.1 uncultured Lachnospiraceae bacterium
GAAATAATGCTCTTCGAATCGTTTCAACCGGCTTACTTTCAGGCAAAGAAAAAGGTCTTGCCAAGCTAATTTTTCATTAGCTCGACAAGACCTTTTATTGTCTTATCTGAAACCACACCTGTTAACCATTTGCACTATTTATCAATAATGCAATTTATCACAGTGTTATCATTTTGTTATCAAATCGTTATTGAAAAGCCTCAGAAGCCGCATAAATACGGCATTCTTTGAGTTGCTTTTGTTATTCAAACTCTATCGTTCCCGGCGGTTTACTCGTCAGATCGTAGAATACGCGATTCACGCCTTTCACTTCGTTTATGATACGACTCATAACTGTCTGAAGCACTTCAAATGGAATCTCCGCAGCTTCTGCCGTCATGAAGTCCACAGTGCGCACTGCACGGATCGCAACGGCGTAATCATAGGTTCTTTCATCACCCATAACGCCGACGGAACGCATATTGGTAAGCGCTGCAAAGTACTGGTTTGGCATCCACGGCGCTTCCTTGCCGTTTTCAGCCTTGTAAGCTGCTGCCGCCTTGTCCACCTCTTCGCGGTAGATAGCATCCGCATCCTGTACAATGCGTACCTTTTCCGCTGTGACCTCTCCGATGATACGTATACCGAGTCCCGGTCCCGGGAATGGTTGACGATATACCAGATAATCCGGAAGTCCCAGCTCAAGTCCGACCTTTCTGACTTCATCCTTGAACAGATTGCGGAGCGGTTCTACAATGTCCTTAAAGTCAACACAATCCGGCAATCCTCCGACATTGTGATGCGATTTGATCACTGCGGATTCACCGCCCAGTCCTGATTCCACCACATCCGGGTAAATCGTTCCCTGTGCCAGGAAGTCCACCGCACCAATCTTCTTTGCTTCCTCTTCAAATACACGAATAAATTCTTCGCCGATGATCTTTCTCTTCTGTTCCGGTTCGGTAACGCCTGCTAACTTTTCGTAGTAGCGCTGCTGTGCATTCACACGGATAAAGTTGATATCAAAGGAACCGCCTTTTCCGAATACGCTTTCTACTTCGTCTCCCTCGTTCTTGCGAAGTAAGCCATGGTCGACGAAAACGCAGGTAAGCTGCGGTCCGATTGCCTTTGCCAAAAGTGCGGCAAGCACGGAAGAGTCCACACCGCCTGAGAGTGCAAGGAGCACCTTGCCGTCTCCGACTTTTTCTCTGACTTCCTTGATGGCATTTTCCACGAAGGTATCCATCTTCCAATCACCCGCGCATCCGCAAACACCACGCACGAATTTTTTGATCATCTCTGTTCCGTTAATGGTATGCAATACTTCCGGGTGGAACTGGATCGCATATAAGTTTTTCTCCACGTTCTGCACCGCTGCAATCGGACAATCCGCCGTGTATGCGGTCACCTCAAATCCGGGAGCCACCTCTGCAATACGGTCAAAATGGCTCATCCAGCAGACAGATTTGGAAGGCAAGTCTTTGAACAAAACGGCATTTTCCGTGTATGTGATATCTGTTTTACCGTATTCTCCTACCTCAGGGGTGATCACCTTTCCACCCAGTACATGCATCATAAGCTGTGCACCGTAGCATAGACCGAGCACCGGAATACCAAGTTCAAAAAGTTCCTTTGAATAGGTCGGGGAATCCGGCTCATAGCAGCTGTTCGGTCCGCCCGTCAGGATAATTCCCTTGGGATTCATTTCTTTGATCTTGGAAATATCTGTCTTGTAGGAGTAAATTTCACAGTAGACATTACATTCTCTGACGCGTCTTGCCACGAGCTGGTTGTACTGTCCACCGAAGTCGATTACTATAACAGTTTCTCTTTTCATGTTTTCCTCCGTGGTTTTTATCGTTTCCTATGCGTTTTACTTCCATCTATTATAAAGTAGCCGCCTTGAAAGTACAATGTGTTTTTGCAAAATCATACAAAAAGTCCTCTGTAGGCTTCCACAAGTCTCTCCAAGCTCCACGCCGCATTTGCCGGGCTGGTCGAGGGCATGGCAATGATTTCTCTGCCCGTCTCCTGATAGAGATATTTGTCATAGAGCTGCTTGGCTTTTCCGCCGTTTGCTGCAACTTTTTCAATTCTGGTCTTTTGCAAAAGTCCGGCAATATCATTAACTGTGACATTGCGAATGGAGCTGTCGCTGGAACCTACAACATCGCACTCTGCAATGACATCCCACAGCGCAATACCGTTAGCAAGAAGCAACTTTCTTTTCTCTTCGATCGTCTCCGGCACGCTACTGCCAAGAACTTCCGCCATCACTTTCCAGAAGCGGTTCTGTTTATGTCCGTAGTAGAAATTTTGTTCCCGGGATTTGACGCTCGGCAGGCTTCCCAGGATCAAGATTCTGGAATTTTCGTCATAGACAGGCGGAAATGTATGTTGTACGCGTTCGTATTCCATACTGCTCCTTTCTTTTCTATCCTTCACACTTCTCTTGGTAATAAGTTGTTTGCCCCGGCCAGACGTAGCAAAGTATTTCGCAATCACCTCTCATATCCAACCGATTATAAGAAATTGCAGTTTTCCGCAAACCAATTACAGGAGATTTACCTGCCCATCCAGCACTGCTTCCACCAGCTTGTCTCCCCTGTAAGAAAGCTTCAAGGAAAAGAAAGGTGCATCCTCACCAAGCAGCCGAAAGAATATTTTATCTCCCTCCCAGATGGGAAGCTCATATACTTTTTCCTTTGGCACCCACTCGAGAATCCCTTCCGGGCAGTCCGGCAGATTTTCCCCATCCGCTTTTGCAATCTGCGCCGTATACAGATGCATGTATTCACTTGGATAATCATCCGACCTGAATGTGACAATCCCCCGAAAGTGCCAGCTTGCAAGGGTCAATCCTGTTTCCTCCATAACCTCACGCAGCAGGCATTCCTCCGGGCTTTCTCCCTCCTTGAAATGACCGCCCACACCAATCCATTTGTCGTGGTTGATATCGTTTTTCTTGGACACGCGGTGCATCATCAGATAGGCGTCATCCTTCTCAATATAGCAAAGCGTTGTCAGGTGTTTGATGTCAGGCATGGCAATCCTCCTGTTTTTCTTTTGATTATTGGAACATCATCGGAACAATTTCAAAACGCAGAAAATAGCTACAGAAATGTACTATCATCTGTATAGTTTATATGCGTTTCGCCACATGTATTATACAGTATTTTTCGCTCTTATGCCACCAAATTCCTGCTGCCTGCACGTTCCGTCAAGTGTATCCTCCGCGGGCTCTTAATTTTGTCCCTCTTAAAAAAGTGTAACTATTCAGAACCACATTCGCAAAATCGCATCTGCGATGCTTTCCTTTTGCTCATGTGGTTACTTCGCCCTATAAATTTCCGCTATCCTGTCCATTCATGCAAGCATGATGTCCCGACCTGCGGAAATTTACATAGCTCTGAATAGTCACAAAAAAATAATGGAAAACGATACCCTATGGTCATCATTTTCCATCATCTTTTTCGCCTTATTTTTTTGCCGTCTCAACAGTATTGGTGTGCGTATTTTTCTTTTGTCGCCATGCCACCTCTGATGTGGCGCTCTGACTTATTGACATCGAGCACTTTTCTGGCCTCCGCCGCCAGTGCATGGTTGATCGTCGGCAGTCGCTCCGTCACATCTTTATGTACCGTACTCTTGCTGACCCCGAACTGTTTTGCCGCCATTCTCACTGTGGCATTGTGTTCTACGATATAGTTGGCAATGCCGATGGCACGCTCTTCAATATATTCCTTCAAGGTAACCCCTCAAACAACTTTTTTACATTGTATGAAGGGTTTGCCAAGGGTATGACTTGGAAATACACGATTTCCTATGTCGGCTTTCTGCTGACTTCCATCAATTTGTTCTTTAATTCATTTTCAATTCTTCCAAGCTCGGCTTCGGCCGCCACCCTCTTTTCTCTTCCCTCTTTTTGGATCTGAATGGTCTCCTCAATCGTGGAGATCAGATTTTCATTGATGCGCTGTAACGTCTCAATATCCACGATACCCCGGTTGGACTCTTTGGCCGTTTCAACAGTATTTGTCTTTAAAAGCTCGGCATTTTTAACCAGCATTTCATTTGTCGCATCGGTGATCTCCCGCTGCATCCGCAATACTCTCTGCTGGTTATTGAGTCCCATTGCCATAACAAACTGGCTTTTCCAGATCGGAATGGTATTCAGTATGGCAGTCTGGATCTTGTCCACCAGAACACGGTCATTATTCTGAATCAATTTGATCTGCGGCGCAGACTGCACGGCAATCGTACGGCTCAGCTCCAGATCGTATATCTTCTTTTCAAACTGGTCTACCGTATCCTCGAAATCCCTGACAAGCTGAGCATCCATGGGATTTTCAGAGACAGCTGCCTCCTCATGAAGCTTTGGAATGGTAACCGAGCGCATTTCCTCCACTTTTTCTTTTCCTGCCTGGATGTAGCATCCGAGTTCTTTAAAGCAGTTTAAGTTTTCCTGATACATGATGTCAAATATGCCGATGTCCTTCAGCATTTCCATGCGCGATTTTTCCAGAGCAGCTTCAATGCGGTCAATCTGCACCTCCGCCTTCGTATATCTCTCTTTTATTTTTTTCATACTGTGCGCAGCGTCCCGCAGTCCCGGAATTTTGCCGATCAGTCCGTTCCCATCTGCTTTTCCGGCATCTATGCTCCTGACCTCAATGACCAGATCGGAGAGAAGCTCCCCAACCTGTCCGGCATCTTTTGATTTTACATTTTGCAGAACGGAATCGGTAAACTCCGTGATTCTTCTCTGTGCTCCCAAACCATACTGCACGCTTGTCTGCGTATCCATAAAATCAATACTTTCCTTGATTTCCTCAATGTGCTTTCTCTCCTCCGGAGTGAAGGTAAGCTGCTGTGGTGCAATCTCTGCCGGACTGTTGACCTGTACAGACTCCTGATTTTTTGCTGACGCAAGTGTTGCTAAACTGATTTCTCCCATAGTTTTCTCCTTTTCTCTTTTCATATGTGACAGGTAATCACGAAACTTATTAGAATTTAAATTGCGGATGTACAAGTTGCATAGATCCCAAGCAGACCGTTTGACTTGCCGGTACTTAGCGAGGTACTTTCGAGCTTAGTACCGCTGCAATTCATCGGAGCGCGAGCGTTCTGCGGGGATTTGTGCAGATTGTACAGTCCGCTGCATAGAATATGTTGTTTCGTGATTACCTATATGATGTGCGAACTTATTCCAGACTGTCTATGATCTTTTTCATCACCTGATAATCCGGCATATTCATCACCCCTGTGATCTGCGCCGGAATCCCCTGTACTTTCATATCCCCCGTCTCCATAGCCGCATCATTATTACCGGTCCTGAAACCGTGTTTTTCCCATGCAAGGCGCTGCACTTCTGCATCGGACAATGCCTCGTATCCCTTTTTTCCTTCGTCATTTAACGCGATATAAATATGCGTGGACCACACAGTCGGTGAGGGATATATGATGACAATGTCATCCTTTAAGTTCTCGTAGTCCTCCGGGTTTTGCGTGGCAAACTCCAGCAGCTGATTTTCGTAACCTGCTATCATGGGTTTTGCCCCCACTCCCATACGCAGAAACTGGTTGAACAGATCGGAGGACGAGGTCTCCATATAGCCCAGTCTGGAGAATAGTACGCGGAGCTTTGGAATGACCTCGTCGACAGAATTCAAATCCACCGTCTTCCCATTGTTGAGCATATTGGCAGTCAGAGCTGCATACATATTGCCGGAGTTGGATTTTGTAGGATCTGTTGTATCCACAATGATCGGTCCATATAACTGAGGAAGTCCGATATCACTCCACGTTTTTTCCGTCATCATCAGCTCGGTCAGCTTCTGCATGTCCGCATAATAAACTCCATCCGTCTTCGTGATGATGCCCTCTTTTTCCATGGCATCCGCTACAATCTGATAGGAATAAAGCACGATTGGCGTGTTGAACATGATTTCATCCGACAGTGCTTTCCCGTACAACTCCTGATAGTATGCAAGCGCCGTCTGACTGGACGGAAACAGATAATCTCTCCCTGTCAGATCGGCTGTCACCATATCCAGAGAACCCGCACGGGAATAATGAATCTCCAGATGGTACTTTTTCTTTAATATGCTTTTTATCTCTTCGTCTTCAATCAATCCTATTTTTTCTCCGCCGAGATAGCCGTTGATCTCTGTTACTGTGATGCGGTTCTGATAGAGAGAGTACCCTCCCCCCGCCAGAATGACCAGCACCAGAATTGCAAATCCGATCATTTTTGCCTTCATCTGCCGCCACGCTCCATTTCTACTGTTTTTTCTAAAAGCCGGATTTCCGCATCCATATCCAGCATTTCGTTTCTCATAAGCTTTTGAAACTGCTGCTCAAAAGCAGTTTTCAGAACGGTAAGTGCATGAGCCGTATCTGTCTTCAGCCTCCTCACCTCTGCCGTGTCAAGGCTGGAGTCCTGCAATTCCACATATTTGAGCAGAAGAGAAGCTGTTGTTTCCTGATAATAGTCGATAAACTGTCTTGCCAACGTGATCTTGTCAGGGTGTGCTTCCAGATAGGAAAGGATTGACGACGCTGTCTGCTGGAGCTCCTGTGCCAAATCCCTGACATTCATATCGTGTATCTTTTGTACGTTTTTTTCTATTTTCCTGAAATCTTCTTCTGCCTCTTCCAGTCTTCTCTGCAGCTCGGCTCCGTTTGGCATGCTGTCAATGCAAATCCTCCCGATTCTCCTTTCCGGTTGCATCAATGATCAGACACTCATAGTTGACCATTGCATCAAAATCCCCTGCGAGAAACATCTCCTTCAGCCAGTCAGAGCTTCCCGAGCTTCGGTCTACTCCTGCGAGCAGCGTAGAAATATCTTCTTTTAATTGCTCCTTATCCAGATCTTCCTCCGTCAGCGCCTCTGTCTTACCGAGCAATGCATACAGAAAACCGATATAAGCGCTTGCGCCCGAATTGGACTGCGTTGCGCTTGTCATACAGAAAGTCAGATCCTTTTGACTGATTGCATCCAAAATATCACTGACCGACACTTCATTTCCCACGAATCCCAGTTTTTCTGCCAACGACTTTCTGATGCCGAACACAACCGGAGAAATAGAGATCGACTCATCGTATTTCACCAGGTGTTGCGTATCCCCAAGGGAGATCCACAGGCTTGACGCAGGCCACACTGCATCGTATTCTCCCGCTCCCTCTTTCAGCGTGTTCATAATATCCACGGAACCCTTATACGTCATCTCGATCTCGACGCCGGTTTCTTTAGAGCACTCTGCCAGAATTTCCTCCAGTACCTTATTTTCCGATCCTGAGAGAATGCGGATTGTTTGCCGGTATCCCGGTTTTCCGCTTTTTGCACAGCCTGTCAAAGATAGCAGAATTACTGCAAACAGCAGTACTGTGATCATCCATTTTTTCTTCTTCATACGCACACCAAAACCTCTTTTTCCCTTTTCCCGTTTCTCTTTTCGTATGTTTTTTCGTATGTTCTATCATTTTACTCTCAGTTTTTCCCCCTCACTATCACTACTATATAAAACCGACGTAAAATATTTGTAAAAAAGACAAAACAGGAGCCTCTGTGCCCGCCGTGTAAAGCGAGTCCAAAGGCTCCTGTCTTTTTCTTTATTTTTTTCTTTTTTATTTCCCGGATGTACTGTTCTGTTTCATCACATAGTCCGCTTCCCCCTGCTCATACAGTAGTCTGCATTCCTCTCTGGGAAGTGTATCGGCCATCTCATATTGCAGACGCCAGCTGATGGTATCCTGCTCACGAACAGTCTGCTGCGAATCTGTCTCATCATCTGCATCAAGCATCCACTCGCCACTTTGCTTCCATGCTTTAATCTTTTCTGCCGCCTCTTCTCTTGTGATCAGCGGTCGCAAGGTCACCTCATGATTCTCCACAGGTATGTATGCTGTTTTATCTTTTTTGTAAATGGAGCGAAGCACATAATAGGACACCGGATTGGTCTTTTGTACGGAAAGACCCGTGATATCGTCCACGCGGCATACACCCATATTTTCGCTGAAAATAATATCCTTTTTCTGAAACATGTTATCGCCTTTTTCTGTTTTGACTAATAGATTACCCTTCTGACCGCCAAAATCGTCCTGTAAGTAGCCGGACTGTATGTAATACCGGTGCGTTCCGTGCTGGCATGCACGATCTGTCCACCGCCAATATATAATGCCACATGACCTGCATAGCAGATGATATCTCCCGGCTGGGCAGATGCATAATCTACACCAATGCCACAGCTTCTCTGGCTATAGGAATCTCTTGGGATGGAAATACCAAAGTTAGCATAGACGGACTGCGTAAAACCGGAACAGTCCGTACCGTCTGTCAGGCTCGTTCCGCCGAATTTGTATGGATTACCGACAAACTGGCATGCATAATTGACAACCTGCTGCCCCAGTCCGGAGCCTGACGATGTCGTGGTATCAATCGTGCTTCCTGCTCCCGCCGTAAAGTCCGCCGGATCTGTATTCCCTTCGGATGATGTCCCTGTTGTCACATCCCCGCTTGTGGTATCAATCGTCGTCTCGCCGCCTGCTGCTTCCTGCTGTGCCGCCTGCTGTGCCGCTTTTTTAGCAGCCTCTGCTTCTTTTTTCTTTCGCTCTGCTTCCTGCTGCTTGCGGATGCGTTCTTCCTCTTCCAGTTGCTGCAACTGCTGCGTCTGTTTCTCTAAGTCTTTTTTGTACTGCTCCGCCTTCTTTTTCGCTTTTTCAAGCTGTTCGCCGAAGTTTTCAACCGTCTCTTTCTGTTCTTCCACGAGCTGTTCCAGTGCCTGCTGCTCCACACCAAGCTCGTAATTGGAGGCTTCCAGATCCGCTTCTTCATCTTCAAGTCTCTCTTTCAGTGCCTCCACCTGCTCTCTGCTCGCCACATAGTCTGCTAAGAGCTGTTTATCATAGGCATACAGCTTTTCAACATAATCTGCTTTATTCATCATGTCGGCATATCCTGATGACTCCAGCAAAAGCTGCATATATGCTTTATCACCTTGCTCATACATGAATTTCACGCGTTTTTTCATATTGTCATACTGCGTTTCTTCCTGCTTCTGTACGACCATGAGCTCATCTCTGGCAGAATCAATCTCCCTTTTTTTGATATCGATCTCTTCCTCGCAGATCTCAATACTGGTGAGGATATCCACAAGCTGACTCTGCAACTTGTCAAGCTGCTCGTCTGCCTGTGCCTTTTCACTCTCGATATTGGTAATCTGGTTCTGCACACTGTTTAAGGAACTCTGTGTCTGCTGTTGCTGCTTTTTGACACCTGAAATGGTGGTGGCCCAAACGCTTGCCACCATCTCCGTCATCACGATGAAACTGATTATCACACAGCATATTTTCTTCCGCATATTTTCACTCACCACTCATTTCTAGCCATTGATCAGTTCTAAGACAGAAACCGGTTCATTCTCTGTCACTTTGACAATGCCTGCCAGATACTCGTTTACCTTCTCAGCCAGTACATAGTCATAATACGGACCGGATCCCACGTCCGCATACATTGCCTCCACGGAATCGTATCCAAAGGATTCATATTCTTCCTGTGCATACGTGCTGACATCTTCATCCGTCAAGGTAATACCCGCCTGTTTTGCAATGGCCGCCACTGCCAGTTTTTCTTTTGCAGATGCCTGGGAAGCCTCCTCAACCTGCGTTTCATACTCTTCCATTGTAACACCCATACTCTGCTGGATAAATTCCTCCAGCTCCATCTGGTAGTACTCTGCATATTTTTCAGTGTTTGCCTTGATTCTGGTCTTGGCATCCTCCACAAGCTCACTGGGCGCATCCTTTACCTCACACAATGCATAGACTGTCTCCCATACTGTGGATTCTCTGTTGCTTTTATTCTGCTCATCGCAGGTTGTCTGCAGATATTCCTTCATACCCTCTTTGTATGCATCCACAGTCTGAAATTCCATTCCCATACCTGCAATCATTTCGTCTGTCATCTCCGGCATGCTTTTTTCGTCGATGGAATTGAGCTTGATCTCAAATATGACATCTTTTCCTGCAAGTTCTTCATTCTGATATCCTTCAGGGAATGTCAGCGGCAGGTCAAATTCTTCTCCTACAGCGTGTCCGATCAGTCCATCCTCAAAACCCGGGATAAATGCACCTGAGCCGATCTCAAGATGCGCACCCTCTGCCGTTCCGCCGTCAAATGCCTCTCCGTCCTTCTTTCCGCAATAATTCAGGTTGACAATATCACCTGATTCCACTGTTGTCTTCTCTGTCGCCGCATACTCATACGCATCCATGTACTCCACATAGGATTCAAACTCGGTCTGCATCTGCGTTGTGACATCCTCATCGGAGAAATTGTAGACATCTACCGGTACCTCGAGTGAAGAATAGTCTCCTATCGTCACAAAATCTTCTGCATTGATATCCTTTGTGGATACAGTGCTCACATCTGTCAGATCCTCTGTTGTATCTTCTGTATCGCCTGCGTTTTGGGACTCTTCCTGCGTTCCCTGACCGTCCTCTTTTGTCCCACATGCAGTCATGGAGGCTACCATGCTGATCGCAAGCAGAATCGTTAACACTTTCTTTTTCATAATACTCTCCTATTCTGTATCTGTTCCTCGCGGGCACGTTTTTTGTGCCTAAAAATACATTTTATTTATACCACATTTCGCAGCGCCGATAAAGCCTTTCGGTGAAATTCACATATTT
This sequence comes from uncultured Lachnospiraceae bacterium, assembly GCA_945949085.1. Taxonomy (GTDB): domain Bacteria; phylum Bacillota; class Clostridia; order Lachnospirales; family Lachnospiraceae; genus CAG-194. The sequence goes on from CAMFDJ010000008.1 coordinate 10,675, forward strand.
TTCAGAAATGCTGCATAAATTTGCCATCGTTTTCCCCATCTTCCTTGCAAGCGCGCCAAAAGAATGTTATAATTTTTTACAGTTTGTTTAGGAGGTAAATATGAGCACACTCAGTATTGTATTATTAGTGATTTTGGCGATACTTATCATCGCAGTAGTTGCCTTGTATTTCATTGGAAAAAAGGCACAGAAGAAACAGGCAGAACAACAGCAGCAGATGGAAGCCATGAAACAGACTGTTTCCATGCTGATCATCGACAAGAAGCGGATGAAGATCAAGGATTCCGGTCTTCCTCAGGCTGTCATCGACCAGACGCCAAAGATGATGCGTGGCACAAAGCTTCCCATCGTAAAGGCAAAAGTCGGTCCGCAGATTTTATCGCTTGTCTGTGACGAAAAGATTTTTGACAAGGTGCCGCTCAAAAAAGAGGTCAAGGCTTCTGTCAGCGGTATTTACATCGTTGATGTCAAGGGCATCAGAGGCAATAAGACAAGCGGCGAACCCGCAAAGAAAAAGGGTGTATTTGCACGTGCCTGGGCAATGGCCAAGGAAAAGGCCGGTGTCAGTCAGGTGAAATAAACCCTCATAAGACTTTTACAGTTTTTGTTGATCAGCTCTGTTGCATGCCTCGCTGCTAGGAAAGCAGTGAGATACCATGCTTGGCAGAGCTGATTTCTATTTTTACCGCACAATCCGCTACATATTCGTAGTTGGCTTCTAAAATATAGCGCGCATCTACCTGCATATGATCCTCTTCTTCTTTGACACGGACAGATGTTGAGTCAATGCCCATCATGATATCGCCATACGGTGTTGCGTAACAGTTCATGGATTTCTTATTTTCTTCAAACTCCATGTTCACGTTCACAACGCCTTTTTTATGTACGGTCAGATATCCGTCTTTGAACTTTAAAATATTTTTTGTGGTCTGGTCAAAGCCTTCCATGACTTCATCAAAAACCACATAGTGCATGTCATTCTTTTTATAATATTTTCCTTTGTTGATGACCTCTACCGCATCCTCATGTTCACCCATCTGGATGCCGCTCATGGAAACTAAAACGTCACTTGTCATAATACAAATCCTCTTTTATGGCTCATTTCGCGTGAGACATTCATAAAAATAAGAGGCATAGATCACATCATCCCTCCTGCAGGGTGCTTTGCGCTGCCTGTGTCCGGTTTTGCCGAAAGGTTCTTCGAGGTCGCTGATCTGAAGCGGGCTGCTCTCCTGTACCTGTATGCTGTAAAATCCGTCTCCTGCGTTGTATCCGGCACTATTTTCCTGCTCACATCCGGTGCTGCTTTCCTGCTCGCAGCAGGCACTTCCCGAGATTCCCATATCCGGGTACAAAATCCCAAAAAAGAACGCTGTGGCAAATACCATACCTGTCATCCCATATATGATTGTCTCTAAATACTTCGTTACTCTTTGTTTTTTCTGTTCCATCCGGTATACTCCTTTTCTTTTTTGCATCCTGCCTTCTGCGTCTGGATCAGCGGCTGTTACTGATGCTTATTAGGAGTATATCCCATCCTACTTGATCTAATCATGATCACCGTATCATTTTCTCATTCTGAAATGAATCTATCATTTCTCAGGATTCCAAATGCTCCATGATGGAGGTAAGCTGGTTATGGATGTGGTTTGTAATTTCATCCACTGCTTTTTCCTTATCCCGCAGACGGATATATTCATAAATCCGCTCATGTTCTTCAATCAGGCGTGCATGATAGGAGGCATCCTTGATATACTCAAAACGATAGCGATACATCTGCTCGGACAGATTGGAGATCATCTGCTGTAGTCTCTCATTACCGGTGGCACGTACGATGACATCATGCAGTGCCACGTCCGCTTTTGCGATTTTCGTCGCATCCAGTTCTTTCTCCCTTGTCGTTTTGGCAAATTCTTCACAAGCCCTATGAAGTTCGTCAAGTCCCTCCTGCGTAATGCGTTCACAGGCGAGCGATGCCGCCAGAGAGTCCAAAGCCACACGCACCTCCAGCACATCCTTCAAACTCTTGCTCGAAATGTTTGCCACCTCAGCACCTCGTCTGGGCACCATGATCACGAGGCCCTCGAGTTCCAGCTTTCGCATGGCTTCTCTGATCGGGGTGCGGCTGACACCGAGTCTCTGTGCCAGATGCATTTCCAAAAGTCTCTCACCGGGCTTTAACTCTCCTGTCAAGATGCCCTGTCTGAGCGTCTTAAACACAACATCCCGAAGCGGAATATATTCATCCATATATTGCAGCATCAAATCCTTCATGCTCTTCCCCCTGTCTATTCGTCACTGTTGATAAACTCCGTCAAAAATACCTGCCCGGCAAATGTTGCTTTGACAAGCGCGTCATATGCCTGCTTTGCCGCAACCTCCTGCTCAAAGATACCGAATACGCTCGGTCCGCTGCCACTCATGAGAGCCCCCATTGCCCCCTTTGCAAGCAAAATTTCTTTGATCTGTGCGATAACAGGATAGTCAGAGATGGTGACGAGCTCCAGCACATTGCCCAGTCTGTCAGTAATGCCCTGCAAATCCTGCCTCTCAAGGGCATCCAGCATCCCGTCAATATCGGGGTGGTCATACCTGTCTCTGCTGTCAAGTTTGCGGTACACAACCGGTGTTGACACATTGATGGCAGGTTTTGCTACCACCAGATAGGCCTGCGGCGGGGAAGCGACAGGTGTCAAAATTTCGCCGATTCCCTCTGACAGCGCTGTCCTGCCCAGCACGCAATAAGGTACATCTGCCCCGATCCGAACACTTTTTTCCTGCAGAACCTCTCTGGGGATCCCCAGTCCGAGCAATTCATTCACGCCCAGAAGTGTGGCAGCTGCGTCTGCACTTCCGCCTGCCATACCGGCTGCGATCGGAATGCGTTTCTCTAAGTGAATCCTGACGCCGCTCGTATCTCCGGACAGCTCGCGCAGAAGCATGACTGCTTTATAGATCAGGTTATCCTCTCCTGCCGGAAGTTCACTTTTATCTGTCGTGATGATAATCTCGTCTGCGGCTGCGGGAGAAAATGTGAGTGTATCGCAAATTTTTACATTCTGCATGATCATCCGCACCTCGTGGTAGCCGTTTGCTAGTCTCCCCACCACATCAAGCCCGAGATTGATCTTGGCATATGCCTGCCTTGTGACTGCATGCTTTGTATCCATGGCTTTCACCCTTATCTTATTCTTCTCGTTTTGTTTTGTGATTGTTTTTTGTATACAATGCTATAATATACTCTTTGGGCGGAAATTGCAACTGTAGGGAACGAATTGCCAATTATGCACAAAAAAGTGTTAATTGTGTCATGTTACCTGTTTTTCTTTTTCCACAACAAAAAATCCCTGATCAGAATACCGGATTTGTACCGTCATCCAAGCAGGGATTTCCCTCTATTGATTTCTCACAATTTCATGTGCCACAATAGACATTTCCGTCACATAAAAGCTATTTGCCCTTTTCCGCCTGCGGCTCACACATCCCGCATCAGGATCAGCTGCTGACCGGGCAGAATCGTATCGCCTTCCAGATCATTGAGCTGCCGGATCTTGTCAACCGGCATGTAATATTTCTTCCCGATCTGATACAGGGTGTCTCCCGGCTGTACAAAATAGATGACGATACCCGGCATCGCCGCCATTTTTTGCTTGCCAAGTGGCTGCACATTGAGCCTGTCGATCAGTTCCTCCTCAAATTCCTCCATAAAGAGTCCGCTGACAGTCAGGACAGCTTTGACCTCAAGCTGCCGGGCATCTGTCAAGGTACCACTGAGCTGGTCGAGCGATACTTCCACATTGCAGATACAATCCTTTGGCAGTCCTTTCGCCTCCAGCAGATAAGTAAAAGGAAAGCTCTGGCTGTCCGCCATATATGGCATTTTGTCGTCCTGTGTCACAAAAAGGCTTCTGACAGTCATGATTCCTTCCACCTGCATCCCATCTTCTACGATGGAATACTCTTCTAAGGACACCTCCCCCTGCATATGGAGCATCTGCAGGATCGGCACCGCTTCATTTAAGGAAATGACTTCCTCCACGCGGCATCTTCCGTCATTGCGCAGCAATATTTTGCGAAAACTGCCTTTCTTCCCCTCGGTCAACACTTCATCCCGAATCCCATAGACATCGCTTAAGAGGCTCACCTGCGACTCCTCATACAGCTTGATGCAAAGCTGAAGGGTAAGGTCAATTGCAAAGGAGCGTTCCTCCCCATCAAAGTCAGGCTTTACTTCAAAATCCAGTGCTGTGATGGTCCACCGGATATCCGGAATCATCATGTCAGTACTGCCGTGACATTCCACAACGGCGCGGAAAGGAAGCTGCGTCTCATAAAAGCGGATATTTTCTTCCTCATCTCCGCTGTCATAGAGCAGAAAAACCTCCAGTTCCCCGCTGATATGAATTTCATTGTCCCGCGGCTTAAACTCCGGGTGAACAATCCTGATGCTCTTATAAATCAGGCGGTAAATATTCGGGTATCCATTCGGCAGACTGCCTTCCTGATGAACGCGGCATACATCACGCGTCCGCACTGAAAGCTTTGCAATCTGCATCTGTTTTTTCCGGTATTCGACTCTCTCACTTTCCTCGCAGATCAGATCGGTTGCTGCCATCTCGTCATATAGAGCATCTGCCTGCAAGGTAAAAGTCAGAATACTTCTGATGCTCATCTTGCGTGAATTGATCATCCCGACCGACAAATCCTCTATCTTACAGATGACATCTACTGTATCCCCTGCCTGAATTCCCTCCGCAAAAACCACCTCTTCAAAAGGAAGCTTTCCACACATGCTGCCAAGTGTCTCCTCCTCTTCTTCTGTCAGATACAATATGGAGACGTCAAGTGTGCCCTTCACCGTCACATGGTCAGCCGAAGCTCTGCACTCCGAAATGTTGACCGTTCCCTCCTGCATAATGATGCGGCTGATATCCGGACAATCTTCTTTCAGATTGATGTCATCTTCCATTGTGATCTGGGACACTGCTTTGCACTTGACCATGTCCATATGTATATTACTCTGTACCAGATCCATAAAAAATCTCCCTGTTTCCTTCACTATCTTGTTTCATTGTATGAAGGAAGCAGGGAGAATATAACTTCTCACGCTTCTAAATCTATTTTACCGGATGCATGTTGCAATCACAACACAGCACACCTTAACCGACAATACACGGGCAGAAAACTGTTTTTTCCAATCCGATGTCTATTTTACGCAGCCGACAATCGAGTTGATATCCTCAATACCCTTTTCCTGCATAAATTTCTCGATACCGGAAACAATCTCCTCGGTTGCATAAGGATTGACAAAATTCATGGCACCGACCGCTACAGCGCCGGCACCTGCCATCATGAATTCTATGGCATCCTCAGCCGTCGCAATGCCGCCCATACCGATGATTGGAATTTTGACAGCATTTGCTGCCTGCCAGACCATGCGCACTGCCACAGGCTTAATGGCAGGACCACTAAGGCCTCCTGTTTTATTGGCAAGTGCAAAACATCGCCTGTTGATATCGATTTTCATTCCTGTAATCGTATTGATCAGGGAAATGGCATCCGCACCGCCTGCCTCAGCCGCTCTCGCCATCTCGGCAATATCCGTCACATTCGGGCTCAGCTTCATAATGACGGGCTGCTTTGCTTTTCTTTTGATTTCCTGTGTAATATGCAAAAGAGCATCCGTCTTCTGCCCGAAAGCGATTGCACCCTCCTTGACATTTGGGCAGGATACATTGATCTCCAGCATGTCAACTCGCTCCTCATCCCCGAGACGCTCCACTACCTCCAGATAGTCTTCCACGCTCTTGCCACACACATTGACGATCACTTTTGTATCAAACTGCTCCAGAAAAGCCAGATCTCTTTCCACAAACACATCGATTCCCGGATTCTGCAATCCGATCGCATTGAGCATACCGCCGTAGGTCTCTGCCACGCGGGGCGTAGGGTTCCCCGGCCACGGCACATTGGCAACCCCTTTTGTCACGACTGCTCCAAGCTTGTTTAAATCCACAAACTCACTGTATTCCATTCCCGATCCAAAGGTACCTGAGGCTGTCATAACGGGATTTTTGAATTCCACTCCCGCAATCTTTACTTTTGTATTCATCAGATTTCTACCTCCTTTGCATCGTAGACCGGTCCGTCCGTACAGATTCTTGCATTGTGCACGTGAGAATGCGCATCCACCTCTTTTGTCTTAACTATGCAGCCAAGGCATGCTCCCACACCGCAGGCCATGCGTTCCTCCAAGGAGATATAGGCCTCCATATGGTTATCCTCGGCAAACTTTTTGATTGCACGCAGCATCGGCATCGGACCACATGCAAAGATCATATCTCCTTCCAGATGATTGTCTGCAATCGCATCCATGACGGTTCCCCTGCTGCCTGCGGATCCGTCCTCCGTGGCAATATAAAGATCCGCATACCGTTTCATATCCTCATCCAGAAACAGTTCATTCCGGTAACCTAAGATGGCACTCACAGATGCCGCCTTACCCGCTTTCTTTAATTCCTTTGCCAGCTCGAGCATGGGCGGAATACCGATACCGCCACCCATCAAAAAGACTCTTTTTCCTTCTGCCAGCGAAAGATCATATCCATTGCCAAGCGTCCCGAGAATTGAAATTTCTTTTCCTGCGTGATACTGTGAGAATTCTGTTGTTCCCTGTCCTGCCACGCGGTAGACAATGCGTAGCATCGTCTTTTCTTCATTCACCTCACAGATACTGATCGGACGCGGCAGAAGTGTTGCCTGACTATGCGGATACACACTGATGAACTGTCCAGGTCTTGCATCCTGCGCAAGAGACGTCTCTATCCACATATCATAAATGCCGTCTGCGATTTCATCCTGCCTGTATACGCGGGCAGTTACTTTTTTCTTCTGTGCCATACACATGTTCCTCTCTTTTTCCTAGAATCATCGGATAATTATAAAATTTGCAATATCGTAGATGCGGACGTACGAGCTGCACGAATCCCAAGCAGGCCGTTTGACTTGCCGGTACTTAGCGAGGTTCTTTCGAGCTTAGTACCGTTGCAATTCATCGGAGCGCGAGCGTCCTGCGGGGATTCCGGCAGATTGTACGGTCGGCTATACAGATTCAATCATTTCGCAATTACCTGTTCCGGTAACAATCATTGTTTTCAGCTCTATCATTTATTCTGCTTCATATACAATCTTACCGTTACAGATCGTTTTTTCTATTCTACCATAAAATGTCTGTCCCAAAAACGGGGAATTCTGCGATTTCGATACAAAATGATCAAATGTAACGGTCTGCGTATCATCAAACAGAATCAGATCTGCCGGTGCACCTTCCCTGACGGTTCCGTAGGGCAGATGATACAGCTGCGCAGGCGCCAGGCTCATGCGTGCAAAAAGCGTCGGAAAATCCAGATAGCCTTCTTTGACCAGATTTGTCACAGCAAGTGCAAAAGCCGTCTCCAGTCCGATGATACCACTCGGCGCCTCTGTCAGCGGCTTTGCCTTCTCCTGCGCCGCATGCGGTGCATGGTCTGTTGCAATCATATCAATTGTTCCGTCCATAAGTCCTTTGATGACAGCCTGTCTGTCTGCCTCAGTTCGAAGCGGCGGATTCATCTTGGCAAGTGTCCCATATCGGATTGCAGCTTCCTCCGTCAAAGTGAAATGATGCGGTGTTGCTTCGGCATGAATGTTATCCTGTCCCATCTCCAAAGCTTTGGCTTTCGCACGTCGTACCAGCTCCACGCTTTCTGCCGCGCTGATATGCTGCACGTCAAATGCAGCTCCTGTTTCAAGTGCAATCTGCAAATCTCTCTCCACAAGCGAAATTTCAGCCATCCGGTCGGAGCCGCCAATCCCCAAATGCGCCGATGCCTCTCCGCGATTGATCCCATTATTTTCAATATAAGCCGGATTTTCCTCGTGAAGACTGATAGGCACATCAAGTGCCGCTGCTTCTTCCATTGCTGCTCTAACCAAATCCTCCGACAAAATCGGAATACCATCATCCGTAAATCCCACAGCGCCTGCTTCCTTCAGGGCAGCCATATCTGTCATTTCCTGCCCTTTTAACCCTTTGGTGATTGCCGCACAGGTATGCACATGAATATCTGTCGCAAGTCCTTTTTCTATGACATAGCGCAGCGTTTGTTCCTCATCCACTGCCGGCTTTGTGTTGGCCATCAGCACAACTGTTGTCACGCCGCCCTTTGCCGCCGCCTTCGCCCCTGTCAGGATGTCTTCCTTATGCGTAAAACCGGGATCCCTGAAGTGTACATGCACATCCACAAGTCCGGGGCCAATCTTAAGCCCTTCTGCATCTATCGTCTGTAAGGTATCTCCTTTCGGAAGCACAGTCTCTGCCTCCTTAGCGGAAATCCTGTCTGCCAGACGTAAGATCTTTCCCTCTGCCAGAAGGATATCCTTTTGCTCCATTGTGCCTCTCTGCGGATCGATCAGAATGCCGTTTTGAATCAAGATCATCTGTCTCTTTCTCCTTTTCCGTTAGCCGGTATCCGTTCCTTGCAACATATGATTGTATGCATCGGAATGTCTTTCCTGCTATGCCACGCCGGCTGTTTTGTCTATTGTATCACAGATGGTGATTTCCATCCATCTCTCATTCAAAAACAACCGTCAGATCAGATAACTCCGTCTTGATCACAATATAGGGATATGACGGCTGCTCTGTCTTTGGCTCCCCTTCTGACGGTCCGATCAGCGATGAACCAAAATAGATTGCATTCTTTGTCACATATGCCGTTTTTACCATAATACTGTAACCTCCGGTCGGCTGACTGCCATATCCCTGACAGATATATAAAAATCCATTATCCTCAAAAGTAAGCTTAAACGGATTCTCTTTTTTGGAATTTATGATTTCCTTAAGCTCTGCCGGCAGCTCATCCTCGCACTGCACCGTATAATCCAAATCCCTCAGCTTTTCCTCCGACACGGTTGCCATAGCGCATCCGCACAGCACAAATAAGACTGCAAACAGCCCCATCACCTGTGTCAACATCCTTTTTCCCAGCTTATCCAAAAACAATTCTGCTCCTTCTCCCACTCAGACATTTTCTACTATTCTATGAAAAAAGTCCATCATCTATGCCACCCTTGTTATTTTCTTCCTGGTTTTGTATAATGTAACTATTCAGAGCCATGTAAATTTTTAAAATATTGGGCGTCATGCTTGCATGAACGAACAATGTTTTGAAAATTTATAGGGCGAAGTAACCACATGAGCAAAAGGAAAGCCTCGCAGAGGCGATTTTGCGAATGGGGTTCTGGATTCCATCGAGAAGAAGCGAAAGCGGATTCGAGATGGTTTCACATTTTATCATACATTTAAACGAGAATCGGAGCCTATCATGATACGTTTTATTTTAGTAGCACTTTTTGTCATCATTTTTCTGATCTTGAGCATTCCACTGCTCGTGATCGAATGGATCATAGGGAAATTTAATATGCCACTGAAGGACAAGAGTAGTCTGGCGATTGTGACCTGGGCTTTTCGCGTGTGCCTCTTTTTATCAGGTGTCAAAACTACTGTCATCGGCAAGGAAAATGTTCCAACAGATACCGCAGTACTCTACGTCGGCAATCACCGCAGCTATTTTGACACACTTCTGACATACGATCAGGCAATCCGTCCGACCGGAAGCGTAGCCAAAATTGAAATGGAAAAAATCCCGCTTTTATCAAACTGGATGCGCAATCTGCACTGCACCTTCTTAGACAGAACAGATCTGAAAAAGGGACTTTTGACGATCAAAGAAAATATTGAACTGCTCAAAAGCGGCATTTCCGTAAATGTTTACCCGGAGGGTACGCGAAACAAATCGCAGGATACACTGTTGCCATTTCATGACGGCAGTTTCAAGATGGCCGAAAAGAGCGGTTGTCCCATCGTACCGGTTACCATGAATGACACCAGTCAGATTTTTGAAGCACATTTGCCCAAGATCCAAAAGCAGCATATCATCGTCGAGTATGGAAAGCCAATCTACATGGCGCAGATGAGCCGCGAAGAGAAAAAAATGGTCAGCAAACAGGTACAGAATATCCTGACAGCAACCTATGAAAAAAATAAAGCGCTTGCTGCAGAAAAGAACAAGCGCTAAAACGTTACAACTGCTCAAGCAATGTTTCAAATGCCATGCCGTGGGAGGCCTTGAGCAAAATGGTATCTTCCGCACGCAGAATCTCATCCCTGCGCGCAAGAAAAGAAGCTTTGTCTGTAAAATAATACAGGGAAAGCTTATTTTTTTCATCCTGTGCCATCACACGATCGGCGCCCTCAAAAATATACCTCGCATTTTCGCCGATGCAGACAAGGACATCTGCCTTTGACAGAGCCGCATATTCGCCCACACTCCTGTGCAGTGCATCGGAATCCTCACCCAGTTCGAACATATCACCCAGCACGGCTACTTTTCTGCCAAGTGCAAGCCCGAGCAGATCCAGCGCAGCGCGCATGGAAACGGGATTTGCGTTATAACAGTCATCTATGACCGTCAGCTCTCCCTTTTGCACAATATGGTTTCTGCCTCCGATGGCGCGCACCATGCGGATTCCCGTTTCGATTTCTTCCTTCGTCATACCAAGAAGCTGTGCCACCATAACGGCAGCCATTGCGTTTGATACCTGATGCGCCCCCGGCACTCCGATCTGCGCCCAAATGACACAGTCCTTTGTATGAATCCGACAATCCGTGCCAAATAATCCTCTGCTCACCACATCTGTCGCGTAACAGTCCTCACTGTCAAAAAAATATGGTTTTTTGCCATGTACCTGCGAGATTGTAATCAGCTTATCATCCGCACCGTTTAAAACAGCATACCCATCCTTGGAAAGTCCTTCAAATATTTCCGTCTTTGCCTTTAATATGCCATCCCTTGTCCCCAGATTTTCCAGGTGACATTGTCCGATATTGGTGATGACACAGATATCAGGTCTGGCAATCGCCGTCAGTCTGCTCATCTCACCGAAATCACTGATTCCCATTTCCACGACTGCTACCTCATGACAATCCCGGATAGACAGTATTGTCAGCGGAAGACCAATCTCATTGTTCAGATTTCCCTCTGTTTTAAGCACCTGAAACTTGGCAGACAGGACACCTGCAATCATCTCCTTTGTACTGGTCTTACCCACACTGCCGGTGATTCCGACCACCGGAATGGAAAGCCGGCTGCGGTAAAATGCAGCAATGTCTTTTAATGCCTGAAAGCTGTCTGAAACCTGTATGTAGCAGATCTCGTTCTGCGGGCCGAAATCCTCCTGCTGCAATGTGCGCTCCGCAATCACACAAAGCGCCCCTTTTTCCATCACCTGTCTGACAAAGCTGTGACCGTCCACGCGTTCTCCCTTTGTGGCAATGAATACAAATCCCGGCTCTGCCTTTCTGGAATCAATGACTACACCCTCTGCCATGGAGGAAAGCTTCTCCTGCGGTCCATGATAAGTGCCGTGACAAGCTTCGATGATGTTGGAAAGTGTCATTTGTTTCATATTCTGTACACTCCTGTTTTTTGTTTTCTTTTCCTGCATTTCATTTCCCAGGCAATGCTTCCTGACCGCTCCCTATGGCCATGTCTGCAACATTCCGAATGTATTTTTGCATTTTCCTGTGCCTGACTCTATTTTCTGAGGGACGCCTCGATAATCCACTCACACAGGCGATTGAAATCATATCCCAGCGCCTGTGCCTCCTGCGGCAGCAGTGAAGTTGGTGTCATACCCGGCAATGTATTGGCTTCCAGGCAGAACATCTCACCCTGTCCATTCATCATAAAATCTATTCTTGCATAGGACTCAATATGTAAAGCCTGATACGCCTTCTGTGCATATTCCTGCATTTTCTGCGTAAGCTCCTCGGAAAGTTCTGCCGGGCAGGTTTCCACTGTGCTGCCCGCCTGATACTTGTTTTTATAGTCATAAAAGCCCTGGAGCGGAGCAATCTCAATAATCGGCAAAGCCTTACCCTCTATGACGCCGACAGAAAACTCCCGTCCCTTGATATACTGCTCGATCACAACCTGATCATCATAGGCAAAAGCCTTTTGCACCGCCTCTTCACACTCTCCCCGGTTCTGCACGATATAAACACCTACGCTCGAGCCACCGTTGCATGCCTTTACCACTGCCGGATAAGTGAAATCCTCTGCAATCGCTTCTCCCTTGCGAATCGTGTACCCTTGCGGAGTCGGAATATCGTTTCCCACAAAAATCTGCTTGGAAAGACCTTTGTCCATGGATATTGCTGCACCGAGAGGTCCTGTCCCTGTATATTTGATTCCCTCCAGGTCAAGTGCCGCCTGCACTCTGCCATCTTCTCCGTTTGCACCATGCAAGCCCATGAACACCAGATCTGCCTGATGGCAGATATCCAATACATGCGGTCCGAAAAAGCCCATACCGCCCCGCATCTGCTTGATCTTTTCAATATCGGGATCTTCTTCCGTGATGGCACTGATCTGCGCCGCCCAATCACGTTCCACGGAAAAGATATCCTGATAATTTTCTTCGTCATAACCGAAAAAAACATCGAGCAAAACAACGCTGTGTCCATTTTGACACAATGCCTGATATACCATTTTGCCCGTAATGAGCGATACATCCCTCTCTGTACTCGTTCCGCCTGCCAGAACCACTATTTTCATTTTGTTTCCTCGCTTCCTGTTATGATATTCAAAATCAGCCACATAGCCGATCTGCTTTCGTCCTGCATATCTGCAAGCTGCGTATCATGCATCAGATAATGCATCTGCTGCCTGCACACCGTCACGTACTCCTGTCCAACCACAGTATAGTCTGCGATTGCAAGACGAATGGCATGCTGCCTGATCATTTGCCGGCGCATGCGTTCCCATTCCTCTTTCTGCGCGTCTGTCAATTCTTTGCCCGTCACAGCCTGCATCCATGCACTTCCTGTCGTAAGACCATATGCGCCCACAGCTGCTTCATCCAGATAACCGGCACACTCTGCCACGAAATCTGTCATCATCTCCTCACAGATTGCATAATCCACAGTGCGCTCCGTCGTCAGATAGAAAAAGGATGCCAGAAACAGGCGATAAGAAAAATCTGCCTCTGCCGCAAAAACATCGATAGCAGCGATATCGCTCTTTGGATCCTGATCTGCTTTCTGCCGGATGTCACGATACACTTTTTTTACCTGATTATGATATGTTGCATTTCCCGTTGCTCTGTACAGCGCTGCTGATGCCATATAGGAATATGACTCATCTCCTGTATCCTGCGCTGCCAGGGCAGCCTGCTGATAAGCTTTGCGACTCGTCTGCAGACATTGTCTGCAAAGTGCTGCGTCTTTCTCCTGTATCACAGATGCAAAATGAGCAAGGCAGGTACTGATCAGGTAGTTCTCGCCGGCAGACAGAACATCTTTCCGTTTGTCTGCTTCGTCCTTCCAGACGGCAAGATAGGATGCCTCCTCACAAAGTCTCTGCAAGATGATCTCATCAAACGCATCCGGCACGAGCTGATAGGAAATGCTCATCTGCAAAAATCCATACAGGGAATCCTCCGTCGGCTCCTTGCCCGCATTTTCAAAATAGACCGCCGGCTCTTTTTCCAAAAAAAGCTGTCGAAGCTGCCCGATGACCCTTTCATCATAGTCTTCTGTGATCTCGAAGTCATACGATCTGCCGATCACCGGCATTTGTATGTAATAAGTGCCCGGCTCTGTCACGCTACTGAAATCTCCTCTGTACACAGAATGTGCAAGCAGCGGATCATCTTCTGTCTGCATGATTCTGCCTGCAAAAACAAGCTTCCCGCTGTCTCTCTCATATACCGAGAACTCTCCCTGCAGATTCTCCCCACAAAAAAACGCCTGTTTGCCGTCCTGCGACCCATATCCCTGCACATCTATATAAATATGTGAATCCATCTGCGGTTTGACAAAGTTCTTTTTGTAGGCCTCTTCTCCCACAAAGCCTTCCATATCCTGCCGAAGCATTTCCAGGTCTTCTTCACCCTGCCCGGCACTCTCTTCCTCGCGCAGCGTCTGTCTCTGCCCATTACCGGGAAAAAAGCTGCATCCGGTCACAAAAAAGCTGACCAGCAATATTGCGAGAAGAGGTAGTAGTCTCTTTTGTGCTTTCAAAAAATTACCTCCATACACGATTTCAATTATACTCTACGTGCCATGACAGGTAAAGTGTTAAATCTTTATCTTTCGCTTAAAACAGCATCTTTGTTCATATGTCGGATCATCACTCCATCAGTTCCATCGGATCGACAGGCTGCCCATCTTTTTCTATTTTCAGATAGACATGCGTTCCTTCCACCGCATAATATTTTGTGACCGGAGCCACCTTGGCAATCACCTGACCTCTGGCAACCGTATCTCCTTTGGCCACTTCCAGGTCATCCAGTTGCCCATAGGTTACTTCATAGCCGTCTCCCAGATTCATTTTTACATATTGCCCGATCAGCACATCAGAACCGATTTCCGTGACTTGTCCCTTCGCACAGGCACTGACATTGTCACCCTCCTGCGCACTGATATAGATTGCCGGATTATAGCGGTATTGCTGCAGTGTTTCAAAGAAAATACTTTTATCCATGCTGTATCCAAGGATCACATCACCGTTCACCGGCCATCCACAGCCATCCTCCGGCGCAAAATGCAGAGATGCGTCAGGCACAAGAGTCTCCGGTGTCTGCAATGTTTCTTCCTCGTGCATGACCGCCTCATTTCCTGCAGGTACAATCTCCGCCTGCCCGGTCATTGCCTTTTCTCTCTCAAGCTGCGCGGTGAGTTTTCCGGCAGGAGACGGATTGACTACATCCGATCCGCTTGCCCGCGCAAGCTCCTGCGCTGCTCCCGCATCTGCTCCGATACCATCCGACGGCAATCCCTGCGCTTCTTCATTTTGCCCTGTCGCATTGTCAAGCGCCCCATCAAGCTGTGACAGATCCACAGAATAATCACCGGACTGTTTCATGGCAGAATTTGCATACAAAGCAGATAGCAGACATCCGAGTGCGATCACAGCCGTAGAAAAAATAATACCCTTCTTTTGTTTTTTATTCTGATTCCACATATTCATCACCTCAGACATATTGTTGCCCGAAATGCTATGTGTTATTCGATTCTTTCAAAAGTTATTTCATCATCAAAATAATGCAGTATTTCCTGAAAATCATCCCCGTTTTTTGCAAGTTCATTTGCATAATACTGATCAAATCCAAAGCCATGGCCGATGCCTTTGACAGTAAAGCAATACTTTCCCTTATCTTGTTCCCATGTAAAATTAGCAGAGGGTAATCCGAACTCCACGCGAAATTTTTCGCCGCTCACCCAGACTCCGTTGCGCTCAATCCACTCCACATATCCCTGCTCATCGCGCCTCGCCTCACCGAGCGTGCCTGTCTTTTCCTTCCTAATCTTTACCTTTGTCATATAGTCTTTGGCTGCAAGATTACCGGGGCATGAAACACCTTGCCTGCCGCTGTCAAGGTGTGTTCTGGTCATGCCGCTGCTCATCGCATGATAGCTCATGCAGAAGATTTCCCCGTCTTTTTGCATCACGATACCTCTGGTGTCAAGAACAGCCTGCAGCATACGGATCATAGAGTCTTCGCTTTCTTTTTTTACCCCCTCGTTTCCCGTAATTGTTTCTGACGGTTTTGTTTCACTCCATGCAGACGCTCTGTCTGATTGTTTCCCCGCCCATAACCGGCTGCGCAAAATAACGGCCTGCGCCTTTAATGTCTCTGCTTCATAAGAAGTATCGATGCTTCGGGAAAGCACTTTCAATACATACAGTTCCACCCAGCTTTCCTCGTCCTTACAGCACTGATATAGCTCCCGATATAGGTTTTCCGTCTGTGAAAATGTTCCATCCGTCCGGACATGCTCCTCTTTCTCCTTATTTTCCTCTTTCTGTTCTCCTGCCAGCATCGTTTCCCGGTTCATTGCCTCTTCGGCTGGCTGATTCTGTATTCTCATTCCCATCACTGCCGTCAGCAGTATCAAAAAAAGGATTCCTGCCAATATCTTCTTTTCCGGTAAAATACGATCACCTGATCTCACATAGCTTCTCCTATATGTATGTCCCATTCCGAAGTGATAGAACCATCCGGATCCTCGGACAAAATAAAGAGCTGCACACCGTTTTACGGTGTAGCAGCTCTTCTCTCATTTGCTTTTATAAACTTATTTTATTGTTGCTTTCTTGCTGAGTCCCTTTGCTGTGAGAAGCTTTTTATATGCTTTCTTCTTAGCCTTCGGTACTGTTACTTTCACATTAGACTTAACACCCTTGAATGCGCTCTTTCCAACTCTGCTGTTATTGAGCTTAGTTGTCTTGATCCTAATCGTACCAAGCTTCTTGCATCCATAGAAAGCGCTCTTTCCAATCTTAGTAACCTTCGCAGGAATCGTAATCTTTGTCAGAGAAGTACATTTGTAGAATGCTTTGTCTGAAATTGTGGTTACATTAGCACCCATGGAAACTGTTTTTAATTTTGTACATCCGCTGAATGCTTCCTTGCCGATCGATGTGATGTTCTTTCCAACAGTTACCTTAGTCAGCTTCTTATTGTTCTTGAATGCCTTCGGTGCAATGGAAGTAACTTTATAAGTAACACCGTCTTTCACAATGGTAGCCGGAATCTTCACGGAAGTGGCTTTCTTGTTTGCAGACTTTGTGTATGCTACAGTCGGGTTCTTCACATCATCACTTGTCACCTTATAAGATGCCTTTGTCTGTGTATCGCTCCATACAGTTCCATTTTTAGCCGGTGCAGGTGCTGCAGGCTCTTCCGGTTTGCTTGGCTCTTCCGGTTTACTTGGCTCTTCTTTTTGTGCATCCTTGTAAGTTGCAGTTATCTTTACATTCTTTGCAGGCATAACAAAGGTTGTAGTCTCTTTTGCAGCATCAGCCAGCTTAACTGTATCGCCTTCTACTACCCACTTGTCAAACACTTTACCTGAAGTTGCCTTGTCTGCCTTAATTGTAACCTTTGCACTTGCTTTGTAAAGCGCACTGCCTGTTCCGTTGATTACAGTTGCCTTGTAGGTAACAGGGATAACGTCTTCCTTATCTTCAGGGATCTCACCTGCAATCAGTTTGGCTGAACCAAATACTGACGGATTAGACCAACCGTTTCCGCTTGCGTCAAACAGATTGCGTGTACCAATACGTCCGCCATTCTTACCATCATTGATCTGAACATCCAGACCGATGATTGCATCAGCTGCTGCGTCTAACGATGTCCACTTGATTGCAGCATAGATGACATAGCCATCCTCTGTTGTCTGTGCAATTGATTTGATATTTTCTTCTTTACATGTTGTACCGTTGTAAGACTTCTGGTTCTGATAATTGACACGATACTGCTTATCATTGTCGTCATAAGAACCGGCCTTTTCATTGCATTCGTCAATAAAGATTTCAACGGAATCCTGCTCATGCGTTGCTGAAGCAGTTGCGTCGAGTGACGGATCCACTACATCTACTCTGACATAAAGATTATGTTCATCCCAGAGGATTTTTGCTTTCGCTGTTGCTTCCGGTTCGCTGCCCTTAATATCAAGAGATACCGCATCGGTTGTATCCCATTCTGCGCTGTTGATTGAAACAGGCGATCCCTTCTTAACCGGCAATACCTTTGCAGACAGCTTCAGTGCACCGTAATAGAGATTTGATTTCTCCTGATTGCCCGTTGTATCAGACCAGGAAGCCTCTTTGCCATCATTTACAACCTTGACATCAAACAGCATTGTCTCAGGCAATTTGTCACCCTCAGCCGGAGTGATTGTGACATATGCCTCATATCCGTCATCTGTTGCAATTGCATCAGCTCTGGAGATCTCAATCACCTTGATATTGTCACCTGTATTACGTGTTCCGACAAGGTCATAATAAACCTTGATTGCATCATCTGCACTATATGTTGCGTCTTTTACGCTGATTTTTACTTTTAACGCATTATCATTCCAAGCTGTCTTGAAAGAAACTTCTGTTGCGTCAGCCTTAAAGCTTTCCTCCAAAGCATCGCCTGTTCCCTTTGCATTCACTGCCTTTGCATCCTTTGTTACAGGAGGCTCTGCAGGGAGCTTGCCTGGATCTACAAATGCCCAATATGCAGGCTTTGCAGCATATGTCTTATCAAACAGAAGCGGACAAACTTTGTGCTTGCCGTCTGCGCCGCCACCGGCACCATTGAAATCATTCAGCCATGAATTGCCATCATCTGTTCCCCAGAAAGTAATCGCTGTTACCTTTACATCTGAAGTCTTATTAAATGCAAGGATAGAGTTGTAATATCCCAAATAACGGTATGCCTGTTTTGCATATTCTACATCATGGAATTTTCCATCATAATCATCTGAGCCCTTCATGTCGAGCTCTGTAAGCTGAATTTCCTCTACACCTGTTGCAGCATATGATTTTAATGCATTCTCAAACTCTTCAAACGAAGGATAGTTGATGTTGTAATGTCCCTGCATGCCGATACCGTCGATTCTGGCTCCTTCTGTGGCTTTGATATCTTTCACAAGCTCGCAGATATAACCGCATTTTGCAGGTGTTGTATCATTATAATCGTTGTAGAAAAGTTTTACATTTTCAGGCGCATACTTGTTTGCATAAATAAATGCATTCTTGATATATTCATCGCTTCCGTCATATACCTTTGCCCAGTCAGTTCCCAAACGGATACCCGGATTCTGGCTGTCGTCATTTGCCTGTTCGTTTACTACATCCCATGCGTAGATCAAATCTTTATACGGACTGTCTTCGCCATAATAATGCTCCATAACAAGCTTGATATACTGCTCTAAACGAGCATTCATTTTAGCTTTATCAAGGTACGGTTTTTCCGTATCAAAGTCTTCGTGGAAGAACTTGGCAGGTGTCTGAGAATGCCATACCAGCACATGTCCTCTTAACTTAATCCAATCTTTTTCCTGCTTGCCTGCATTATATTTTAACAATTCATCGGCAACCGCATCACCCTGTGAAAAGTCAAGTGCTACTATTTCGTTTCCACTGACAGTCGCATTGCCCAGGAAAGAATCAGGTTTCATTTCATTTTCACAGGTTACACTGTTGAAATGATGTGTCACCAGCTTCAATCTCTCCTCATCCTTTAATGCAGAGAAAGGAACACAAGTACCTGCAATCAGTCCGTTTTCACCAAGTGCATCGCGAACCGGTTTTAAAGATGTGTCAACTTTCTTTTCAACAGGCGCTTCATTATCTCTCAATACGAAGGTAACGCTCTTGAGCGTTATGCTTAATCCGGCCTCGGCCAAAGACATGAGACCGATAGACTTAATGGTAAGCCCCTCTAAATTATTCTTTGTATAGCTGTTGTTTCCATATGTAACATCCTTTTCGCTGCCGATCTCATATCCGCCAACCTTCTCGAATACTTTCACAGCTAAAGAACTTGATACATCTTCTTTAACATTGAATGTTACTGACTCCAGACGTTTCTGTATCGCTTCCGGCACCTCAAAGCGAACCTCCTCGTACTGTTTCTTGTAATTAATTTCTGCCTCATTACCGGAAACTGTATACTCGGCATCATTTGTAACAAACGAATTATTCAGCTCACTTACCGTAAAAGTAACGGGACCTGAAGGATACTGATCGTTCATTTCAAACGTGACACTCTCAAGTGTGATATCCAATGTACCGTCTTTCAGGGACATCAGACCAAATGATTTTACGCCGACACCTTCCAGATTACCTTTTCTATATACATTTGTACCATAATCGACATCTTTTTCGCTGCCGATTTCGTATCCGCCAACCTCTTCGAATACTTTCACAGCCAAAGATGTTGCTGATCCTGCTTCCTTTATATTGCACGTGATCTTCTCAACGCGGCCTACCAGTGATTCAGGCACAGCATAACGGACCTCTTCGTACTGCTTTCCATAAGAAATTTTGGCACAGTTGTCAGAAATTGTAATGGTAGCATTGTTTGAGCAAAATGAGTTTTCCAAATCAACAATGCTGTATTCTTTGGTTTCAACTACATCTGCCGCTTTTGCTTCCACAGAACCGGACAATCCATCTGCGCCAAAAGCATTGCCCGTCAGCACCATTGCCGAACTGAGCAACAGGCATAAAGCCCTTTTGAATTTTCCTTTCATTTTGTAACCTCCTATTTTTCCACCCCGGAGAATTGCGTCTTACAGGTGCCAGTCTATATGACAGCCAATCCCTCAAAATGGTTATTGCACTGTATTGGTTCAGACAACCAATGCATGTTCTCTTTCAGTTTACAGTTTTGTTCTTTTCCTTTCTTTACACTTATGGCTATTTTCCTTTACAAAAATTGCCCGGGTACAGTGAATGATCTTTTGGTTTCTCAACTTTCTATCATTCCATGTAAAAATGGTCTGATTCTTTCACTCTTTGTTAATAAGAGTAGAGTCAAAAAGAGCCGCGCACCGCTTTACGCGATGTGCAGCTCTTTCCAGTGTCATGATCGTTTTTATTGCTATGCCTCTTACTTACAAAATTGCGATAAATTGATCCTTGATAGACTCAAAGCTCTCATCTACAAGTCCAAAATCCTTTTCCTTGTAGTTCCATAAAGCACGTCCGATCCCATGCTTTTTGAATACACTGTGGATATCGGAAAGCCATTTGATTTTGCCCTCGTTCTCTGCCAGATCAATCACTCCATATTCTCCGCAATATAAGCATACATTATCCTTTTCTGCTTTTTCTATTGCAGGTTTAAAAATATCTTCAAAGAAAGCTTCTCCAATCTCCGAAATGCCCTCATCAAACACAGCACCTGCCAGGTTCTGAGAAAGACTCCTGCTCGTTTCCCTGTACTCTTCCAGTGTCTTCGGATAACCGATTCTGAAATCGCGCGGCATCTCATCTACCCAGTACGCACCCTGATGGGTGTAGATCATCGGCTCATAGCAATGGAAGTTATAGACGATCTTATCATCAATCGGAACGTCAAGAAGCGGAACTGTCAGAACATTGTTATAGCACACGCCGCCAATGACCAGATAGGCATCCGGAACGATTTCCCTCATCATCTTGACATATTTTGTTGCAATCTGATTCCACAGATCTTTTACTTCTACCAGAACTACTTCATTTAACGGTTCAAATGCAACCTGATGTTGATAATCGGCAAATCTTGTTGCAATTTCACGCCACAGCTTAAAAAAGCGTGCCTGTAATGCTTCATCAGAAAAGAATTTTTCACGGTCCATGTCCTTTTTCAACGGATCAAAGGAATATCCATAGCATTCATGAAGATCGATCAACATATTTATGCCGGCTTTTTCACACCACTGTCTGCAATTCTCCAGATAATGAAAGCCTGTCTCCTTTAGTTCTCCCTCTTCCGTCTCAAGCACATTATAGTCAACCGGTACTCTGACATGATCGAAGCCTAAAGAAGCAATATAATCAATATCCTTTTCCGTAATAAATGTTGCAAAATGTTCTTCATCATATTTGGCAAACTGAGAAATCCATCCCCCAAGATTGACACCCTTCATAAATCCTTGTAGCTCTTTCATAGCAGTCTCCTTCTCTATGTGTCCTATTTTTGCTTACTCTGCTATTGTATGGTTTTTTCCCGCTCTTTTCAACACCTATTTCGCTTTTCTCACTGCGCAAGATCAAGCTGTTGCATGGTTCCCACATTTCCATTTTCATAGAGAAATATACCTGTGCTGCGAATCTTTCCGTTTGCCTGATTGTCCTTTAAGGAATTGAGTGAAAAATCCGTCGCTGCTTTCTGCAAACAGATGGCACCGACACCTGCCTCCTTTAGGGTGTACAGCACATCCTTGCCCGTCTCGTCCTTTGACCAGATCAGAAGCTTTTCAAACACGTCATCGTTTTCGTCGATCCATCCGTTTCCATCCCTGTCATACTGCGCCAGATCCCGGAAGCCGTCACCGCTGCTTGTCCCAAACAGCTCGGAGCCGTCGCCGATGATACCGTCACCGTTTTTATCGAGTGCCAGATATCCGCTGCCACTCTGCAGATAGGGAATGCTGTCCTTGATACCGTCTGCATCGATATCAAACTCAAACCTTTGATCTGACAAAGTAGCCATCTGTGTATCCAGATTGATGACAAGCGGATCTGTCATCGGCGGAAGCTGATCAGATATATTCTCCTCATAATATTCCTGAAAGCTCCGGCTCATGGTCAAATCGAGATTAAAGTTAATCTCTCTGCCGTCTGCAGTGCGTACGATGCCCTGTGTGGAAAAGCTTGTCGTTTCCATCTCCCCATGGTAATAGCTTGCATTCCAGTAGGACCCACTGCCAATACTCTGACCGAAGCCCTGCGCCGGATTCTGCTGCATACTCTGTTGCTTCGTTTGCCACTCATCCGCAAACGGGGGTGACACACTCTCCTGCATCTGATCCATCGGTCTTCCCCTCATACCGGAATACAGCCACTTGATCAAAAACAGTACGCACTGCTCCCGGATAGACTCAAGCGTCTTCCGCTCCTGAACAGAGGAGACCTCCCGCGCGTTTACAAGGCTTCTGACCTGTATGCGGCGCGAGCCCATCTGAACCATGTTTTCTCCTTCTTCCTTCGTATGTAACAGGCCCGCAAAAGACCCGTCTGACATTTCACTTCCCTGTCCTGCAATCCCGCCCGTCAGGCTGGCTGAGATGCTCTTTCTTGTCACAGAAGCATAGCTTCTGGCGGATTCCATTCCTATCATGCTGGAATCGATTTTCAAATGTTTCCTCCTTCTTCCTGTTGATTTGTGGGGCTGCGTGGCCGGGTATCCATATCTATATAGATGTGTGATCTGTACAAATCCCCGGCCACGCAGCCGTGCTCATAAACGCGGAAGAAGGTATACACCCTTACGGGTATATACCTTCCATGGCGACATAAGCACAAAGATTCTTGTTCCCTGAACCTTTGTACTATATATCGGTTCTTTTTGTGTTTTCGTAACCTCAGAAAACTAATTTGTGTCTTTTCTGTGTTTTTTCTGTGTCCTGATCAGGCAATAGAACTATTCGGCACAAATTATACGCGGTTGTAGTTGATGAGGCAACCCTTTAAGATGATTTCTCTCTCCTCGTCTGTCAGTTCACCGAGTGTCATAGTAAATTCAACAAGCTCATCCTTTACCGCATATGCCTTAATCTCTGTCCATTTTTCTTCCACTGCCTTTTTGATATCCGGCACGAAAATGTAATCCAGATTCTCAAAAGGAAGCGCTCCCTCGGAAATGATGAATGGAAGCATACCCCAGTTGATGAGGTTCGAACGATATCTTTTCGTCGCATACTCGTTGGCGATATTAGCCCAGCCGCCGAGTACCTTCTGACAGCTTGCAGCCTGCTCTCTGGCAGAACCGTCACCCGGCTTCACCGCAAAGATCGTTGAACCAATGCCACAGTTCTCAAAGCTGATATCTGTAAACTGCTCCTTGATCTTATCCATCACCGGCTTGATCTCGGCAAGAACAGTGCAAGGACAATCCTTTGACTCACCTGCGACCATTGCCTCACGCTGTTTCTCTGCCTTCTGCACCTCCTTGGCGCGTCCCACATAGGCAGGGTCCTTACGAGACAATGTAAACTCTGCAAGTCCCAATGGGTTAGAACGGAAAGAAGATGTCTCTCCTGATGGAATCAACTCATCTGTTGTTGTAACAGGGTCATGAATTTCAGATACCACCTTAAGCACTAGATTATCTGTCAGGGCAACCATCTTTGGCCAGTCCTTGATATTTGGACCAAACTGGATTTCCACGCTTGGATCTGCCACTCCCTTGGAGTCAAATACACGATTCTCATAAATCTTAGAATCAAAATAATATTTATACTGTTCAAAGTTGCCGTCAAACTCTGTTGCAGGTGTAAGCTGTCCCTTATTTGCTGCTGTTGCTGCGATAGAACGAGCATCCATAAGTGCAACCGAAGAAATCTGGCCATTTTGCAGCTTAGATCCCTCTCTGTTCGGGAAGTTACGAGTTGAATGGCGGATACTGAATGCATTGTTGGCCGGTGTGTCACCTGCACCAAAGCAGGGTCCGCAGAATGCAGTCTTCATGACAGCACCCGTCTCCATGATGGTTGCTGCGCAGCCATTCTTAATCAGTTCCATGTAGACCGGCATGGACGCAGGATATACAGACAATGTAAATCCATCTGAACCAATATAGCGTCCTTTCAGGATATCAGCTGCCGCACAGATATTTTCAAATCCGCCGCCGGCACAGCCTGCGATGATACCCTGATCTACCATGAATTTGCCGTTGACAACCTTGTCCTTCAGAGAATAGGGCACCTGTCCGTCCAGAGAAACCTTTGCTCTCTCCTCTACATCATGCAACACATCTGCAAGGTTTGCATTGACCTCGTCAATGGTATATGTATTGCTCGGGTGGAACGGCATTGCGATCATCGGCTTGATCTGTGACAGATCGATCTCAATCATGCCATCATAGTAAGCCACCTGACCGGGATTCAGTTCCTTGTAATCCTCGCTTCTGCCGTGGATGTCATAGAACTCCTTGATCCGGTCATCTGTCTTCCAGATAGAAGAAAGACAGGTTGTCTCTGTCGTCATGACATCGATGCCGATACGGAAATCTGCTGACAGGCAGGCGACGCCGGGTCCGACAAACTCCATAACCTTATTCTTCACATAGCCGTTTGCAAACACCTCGCCGATGATGGCAAGTGCAACGTCCTGCGGTCCGACACCCTTCTGCGGTGCTCCCGTAAAGTACACACCGACTACGCCCGGCATGTTGATATCGTAGGTTTGGGAAAGAAGCTGCTTAACAAGCTCAGGGCCGCCCTCGCCCATCGCCATGGTACCGAGTGCACCGTAACGGGTATGGGAATCAGATCCCAAAATCATTCTGCCGCCACCTGCAAGCATCTCTCTTGCATACTGGTGGATAACTGCCTGATGAGGAGGTACATAAACGCCGCCGTATTTCTTGGCACAGGTCAGACCAAACATGTGGTCATCCTCGTTGATGGTTCCGCCCACTGCACAAAGTGAGTTGTGACAGTTCGTCAGAACATAAGGAATCGGGAATTTCTCCAGTCCTGAAGCTCTTGCTGTCTGAATAATGCCGACAAATGTAATGTCGTGGCTTGTCAATTTATCAAATTTGATCTTCAGCTTTTCCATGTTACCAGAGGTATTGTGCGCTTCCAAAATCCCGTATGCGATCGTGGATTTCTTTGCTTCTTCTTTGCTGATTTCTTTTCCTGTCTCGGCCTTTACAGCCATCTGCGCCTCGGGTCCGTCGGGAATGATCTTTGATCCCCCTACCAGATAGACGCCGCCCTCATGTAATTTCATATGCATCTCCTCCTGTCAGTACTTAATTGAAACCATACAAAGTTTATCATGGATTAGGGCGTACTGCAAATGGTTTCTTATGCTTAGCAGTGTAATCCATGCTTTCTATATTGCAAAAAGTTATAAAAGGTTATAAAATAAAACAAAAGTTATAAATACTTATAAAACAAACCCGAGGTTATAAAGACTTATAAAAAGGAGAATGCTTATGAACAATCCGTTTACGCTGTCTTTTGGCAAGAGACCAGTGCAATATATCTCGCGTATCACGCAGACAAGTCGTATCATTGATACATTCAGTGCGCAGTCGCCTTCCAATCAGATATTTATGATCACAGGGGTGAGAGGTTCCGGAAAGACAGTCATGATGACTCACATAGCAGGAGAGATGCGCAAAAACAAAGATTGGATTGTACTGGAATTAAATCCCACAAGAGATCTTCTGCAAAGCCTTGCCGCTAAGATCTACGGTTTGCCACAGATGCATGACCTGTTCCTAAAAGCAAAACTTGATTTTTCTGCATTTGGACTTGGTGTGTCTATTGAAAATGCCGCGCCGATCACAGATATCGAAGATGTTCTCGGAAAAATGCTGGAACAAATACAAAAAACCGGCAAAAGACTTCTGATTACCATAGACGAGGTAATCAATTCCGAGTATATAAAAATATTCGCAAGCGCTTTTCAAATTTTTCTGCGTCAGGATTACCCAATCTATCTTCTCATGACCGGATTATATGAAAATCTTTATGAATTACAAAATGACAAGTCCCTGACTTTCCTGTATCGTGCACCAAAAGTGGTACTGGAACCGTTGAATTACACAGCAGTGCGGAAACACTATCAGGACATCTTTGGAATTGATGCGGAAGTTGCAGGCAAAATGACTTCTCTTACAAAAGGTTATCCGTTTGCGTTTCAGGTACTTGGATATCTTTACTGGGAGAATCGCACAAGTAAATCTTTGGACGAAATACTGCCGGAATATGACCAGTATTTAGAAGAATATGTCTATAGTAAAATATGGTCGGAATTGTCGGAAATAGACAAAAAAGTCCTGACAGAACTTTCCCTAAGCGGCGACAACAAAGTCAAAACCATACGCGAAAACCTGGATATGAAATCAGAGCAGTTTTCCGTTTATCGAGACAGGTTGAAGAGAAAAGGCGTGATTGATACATCAGAGTATGGCAAGATTTCCCTGGCTCTGCCACGGTTTGACGAGTTTGTGAAGATGCAACAGCTTTAAAGGTATGCAATAAGAGAGTCTCTGTCAATATCGCAACTACTTTGTCTGTTCAGACTGACGAATTACTCTACGACCTGCCGGATAACACCCCTTCTGCAAAACGTGAAATTCTGGAACTGTTTGATTCCTGTTCCACGCGCGACACATTCATTCTGAGGGATATTATCAAAAATATTAAAATCACACTGGAGAAATATAAATAACACGATTTTCTCTTGAAGCTATATCTATAGTGTGTTATTATTAGAATTGCAAAAGGAACAACCTCCCACAAGGTGGGTTGACCTCGTAATGGAATAGAAAATATCAGGTGGAGAAATATCAACAAAAAATTATTGCATACATTTCGGCTTCTGTGTACAATACTTATAGAGATGAGCAATCATCAGGTGAGTCCTACCTTATAAGTGGAAACGATAAGAGAGTTTTCCGTTGCGGCGGATACTACCAAGAGGCTATGCTGATGCATAGCCTCTTGTGTTATGGAGGAATAATGAACAAACGATTCAAGCTATACAATGTAAAAGCAAAAGCCTCATAATATCCCCGTCTCACGAAACTCTTCGCAAAAACTTCTTGCATAGAAAAATGCATACAAAAAACGTGAGCACCAATGAAACCGGCTGTGCTTCCTGCACACCGCTCATACCACGCAGCTTAGAGAAGACAAGCAGCATCGGAATAAAAAGCAGTCCGCTTCGAAGGCTCGAACTAAAACTTGCCAAAAGCCTTGCTCCCGTACTTTGAAAGCCCATCTCAACCATCATCGTAAGCGGCACAAACAACTGTCCTACGCACATCAGGCGAAGTGCTCTGACACCGTAGTTTGTTACCTGCACGTCATCCCTGAGAAGCCTGATCAGTGGCGACGCATACACTGCAATCGGTACTGACAATAAGAGAATCGCCATTTCCGCGCCAAAAAGTGCCGACCAGAAAGCCTGTCGCACACGCTCACTTTTGCCTGCCCCATAATTAAAGCTTGATATCGGCTGAAAGCCCTGTCCGATTCCGATTGCAACCGCCATCGGGAAAAAGCTGATGCGCGACACAATACTCATCGCAGACACCGCCGCATCACCATACACGCCGGATGCACCATTCAGCAGCATGGTTGCCACGCTGTAAAGTGCCTGCCGTAGAAGACTCGGAAACCCGGTGGAAAGCACACCCCAAACATCTTCCTTTTTTCTTGATACCAGCCGAAGTGCTATCTTTGTCTGCGTTTTTCCACGCAAAAACATGCTAAGTAGGATAGAAAAACTGATTAGCTGCGATACTGCTGTTGCGATTCCGGCTCCTGCAATTCCCATTTTTAAGGTAAACATCAAAAATGCATCCAGACCAATATTCAAAACAGATCCCGTCATCATTCCCACCGTTCCAAGTACCGCCCTGCCTTCATAGCGAAGCAGGTTGTTCATGGTAAGACTTGATGTAAAAAACGGAGCCGCCAATAAAATAAAAACAATGTATGTCTTTGCAAAAGGTGCGATCGTCGGCGTACTTCCAAGTAGCCTTACCAGTGGATCTAAAAAAAGAAAACCGAAAACTGCAATCACAAGCCCTAAGGAAAAAGAAGAAAAGAACGCTGTTGATGAGAACATGGAAGCATCCTTCAGATTCTTCTCTCCCAGCTTTCTCGACATCAGACTGCCGCCACCCTGCCCGCACATAAAGGCTACCGCCTGCAAAATGGACATAAAGCCAAATACCACACCCGTGGCTCCACTCTCACTCGTTCCCAGCGTTCCAACAAATGCAGTATCTACAATGTTATAAATATTCGTTACCATCATACTGATAATTGTCGGAATGGATAATGTCACCAAAAGCTTTCCAATCGGCTGACTTGTCATCTTATCAAATTGTTTTTTCTGTTTTTCTGTCTCCGACAATGTTCTATGATCTGTCATTTTACTCTATCATCTCGATTTCCTACTCTTATTTTCGTTGTCTATTGTATCACATTTAAATCGGAAATTCCAAGCAGTGGCCTCAGGTTTTTGTCAATGTTGCAGCGGAAATGTTGCAACCGCTTTGTCTGTTCAGGCAGATGAAAAAAATAAAAGAATATGATGAACCCCAAACTCCGTCCCCTAGGGTCAACCCCAAACTCCGTCCCCCTGGATCCTAGAATTTGTCGGTTTCATTTCCTCGAAAAAAATGAAATGATAATAATAACAATAGAAACATGGAGGATTACTATGCTTAAAATTGTAAAAACCGAAAATGGTCTCGTAAGAGGACTTGCCGGAAACAACGCCAGAATAAGCGTCTTTAAGGGAATTCCCTATGCAGCGCCACCGGTCGGCAGGAACCGTTGGCGTGCTCCAAGGCCTGCACAAAACTGGGATGGAATAAAGGACGCTTTCTCGTTTGCTCCTATCTCCATTCAGGATACACCCGGTCTTGGAGATGATATCTACTGCAGGGAATTTCATGTGGACTCCCAGATTGAAATGAGCGAGGACTGTCTGTATGTCAACGTATGGACACCTGCCCTCTCAGAGAGCGATAACCTGCCGGTTCTCGTATGGTTCTTTGGCGGCGGCTTTCAGTGGGGATATCCTTCCGAAATGGAATTTAATGGAGAAAACATTGCCAAAAGAGGTGTTGTGGTTGTCAGCGTCAACTATAGGCTTGGTCCGCTTGGCTTTCTCGCCCACGAGGAACTGACAAAGGAGGCCCCTGAGGCATGCACAAACTTCGGGCTTTTGGACCAGCTCGCCGGGCTCATGTGGACAGAGCGTAATATTACAGCTTTTGGCGGAAATCCGAAGAACATTACAATTGCCGGACAATCTGCCGGGGGGGCCAGCGTGCTTTCCCACCTGACAAGCGAAAAGGCAATCGGTCATTTCCAGAAGGCAATCATTTATAGCGGAATCATTCGAAACCCCTATACAACAGATGATTTTATCACTCCGCAGCCTCTCAAAAAGGCACAAGCACTCGGAAAAGCCTTCTTTGATTACCTGAATGTGACAAGTCTGGAAGAAGCCCGTCAGCTTGATGCCCTTGTAATACGGGACAAATATGCAGAGTTTGCCGCCTCGCATCCGCGGTTTTCTCCCTGCATTGACCGGCATTTCATTACCGCTGATCCGTTCCGTCTGTTTCTGGCGGGCAAGCATGCCCATGTTCCGCTTCTGTCCGGAAATACCTACGACGAATTTCCAAGCTTTATTGAGGCACCGTCGCAGGAAGCGTTTCTCCAAAAAGCACGTACTATTTTCGGTGCGAAAACAGATGCCTTTCTTGCCTTTGCGCAAGCACATACTAAGGTTAACAACTCATTCTATGCCCCCTGCCGCGGGATTGAGTTAGCTGTAAAGTGTGCATTTGCCCATAATAACGCAGACAGCTATTACTACTCTTTCGAAGCGGATATTCCGGGAAGTGACAATCCGGGCACTTTTCATTCCGTGGATTTGTGGTTCTTTTTTGAGACACTGGCGGCATCCTTCAGACCTTATACGGGCAGACATTTTGACCTGGCAAGACAAATGTGCAATTACGTGACCAATTTTATTCAATCCGGGAATCCAAACGGACCGGATCACGATGGCACCCCAATGCCCGAGTGGCTTCCTTACCGTACCGATGCACAAAACGAAATGCACTTTACAAAGGACGGCTGCAGACCGGATGTACAGCATTTGGAATTTTATGATTTTCTGATTGACTGTATGCGGGAACAAAATCAAACCATTTGCAAGCAGGATTTTAATCCGTACCTTTCCTCCTAGGAATACTTCCCACTGCCAGGGCGGATTAGGGACTTTCGCACGTTTATAAAACGAGGGTAGCACACGCTACCCTCGTTCCATTCTGTCATTTTCTTATTCTAAATTATTCTACCGGATGAACCCAAAACTCCGTCCCCAAGGGTCATTCCGGATGAACCCCAAACTCCGTCCCCAAGGGTCACTCAGCATCTGCTGTTTTCTTTGCTTCTCTCTTCTTCGGAAGAGTCACCTTATCAAGCTTCCAGATGTCATCCACATATTCCTGGATGGTTCTGTCGGATGTGAACTTGCCGGAGCAAGCGACATTTAAGATAGCACTCTTTGCCCAACCTGCTTCATCTCTGTAAGCAGCCTCAACTTTCTTCTGTGCTTCAGCATATGACTTGAAGTCTTTCAGGATAAAGTATGTATCGGCCTTTGCCGTGCACTTTGTATTGAGCAGAGAGTTGTAAAGATCTCTGAACATTTCCGGATCGTTCGGTGCATATGTGCCATTGATGAGCTGCATGAGCACTTTGCGGATATCGGCATCATTATTGAAAATGTCCATCGGATTATACCCGCCAAACTTCTCATACTGGATGACTTCATCGGAAGAAAGACCGAAGATAAATGCATTCTCACGTCCAACTTCTTCCACGATCTCCACATTTGCACCATCCATCGTTCCAAGTGTCAGCGCACCGTTTAACATGAACTTCATGTTACCTGTGCCGGATGCCTCCTTGGAAGCTGTGGAAATCTGTTCTGAGACATCCGCAGCGGCAAAAATGATCTCTGCATTAGATACACGATAATTCTCAATGAATACAACTTTGATCTTACCATTAATGGATTCATCATTGTTGATGACATCAGCCACGGAGTTGATCAGCTTGATCGTCAGCTTTGCATTCTTGTATCCGGCTGCTGCCTTTGCACCAAAGATAAAGGTTCTTGGATAGAATTCCATATCCGGATGCTCTTTCAGTTCATTATACAGATACATAATGTGCAAAATATTCAAAAGCTGGCGTTTGTATTCATGCAATCTCTTGACCTGTACGTCAAAGATGGATCTCGGATCCACCTCAATGCCGTTATGTTTCATTATATAGTCGGCAAGACGTACCTTATTCTGATATTTGATATTCATAAATTCCTGCTGTGCCTTTTCATCCTCGGCATAAACAGCAAGCTTTTTGATCTTCGGAAGGTCTGTGATCCAATCTGCCCCAACATGCGCTGTCACCCATTCTGCCAAAAGCGGATTTCCGTGCAGAAGGAAACGACGCTGTGTGATACCGTTTGTCTTATTGTTGAACTTCTCAGGCATCATTTCGTAAAAATCTTTGAGTTCCTGATTCTTCAGAATCTCTGTATGCAGTCTTGCCACACCGTTGACACTGTAACCGGCTGCAATTGCCAGATGTGCCATTTTGACCTGACCATCGTAGATGATTGCCATTTTGGCTATCTTTTCCTGATTGCCCGGATATCTTGCCTGAATCTCCATCACAAAACGTCTATTGATCTCCTCGACAATCTGATAAATACGAGGAAGCAGACGGCTGAACAGCTCGATTGGCCATTTCTCAAGTGCTTCTGCCATGATGGTATGATTTGTGTAAGCACAAGTCTTTGTTGTTACATTCCATGCTTCATCCCATGTCAGATAATATTCATCCATCAGGATACGCATCAGCTCTGCTACTGCAACTGTCGGATGTGTATCATTGAGCTGGAATGTTACCTTCTCATGGAAGTTTCTGATATCATCATGTGTTCTCATGTATTTGGCAACCGCTTCCTGCACGGATGCAGAAATGAAGAAATACTGCTGTTTCAGACGAAGCTCTTTACCTGCATAGTGATTATCATTTGGGTAGAGCACCTCTACGATATTACGTGCCAGATTCTCCTGCTCAACAGCCTTCTGATAATCGCCCTTATCAAAGGAATCGAGCTGGAAGCATTCTACCGGCTGTGCATCCCAGATGCGGAGCGTATTGACAATACCGTTACCATAGCCGACGATCGGCACATCATAAGGGATCGCTGTGACAGACTGGTATCCTTCCTGACGGAAGTTATTTCTGCCGTTGGCATCCTGATATACCTTCACATAACCACCGAACTTCACTTCTTTGGCATATTCCGGACGGCGAAGTTCGAACGGATTGCCATCTACAAGCCAGTTATCCGGCACTTCTACCTGATAACCGTCTCTGATCTCCTGCTTAAACATACCGTAGCGATAACGGATACCGCATCCATATGCCGGATAACCAAGTGTTGCAAGAGAGTCAAGGAAGCATGCTGCCAGTCTTCCCAGTCCACCATTACCAAGTGCTGCGTCAGGTTCCTGATCCTCAATCACATTGATATCGATGCCAAGCTCATCAAGTGCTTCTTTCACCTGCGTATATGCCTGCATATTGATCATGTTATTGCCCAGCGCACGTCCCATCAAAAATTCCATAGACAGATAATAAACCGTCTTGGCATCTTTCTTTTCATACTGTTTCTGTGTCTCCATCCAGTTTTCTACGATCTGATCCTTGATCGCATAGGATACAGCCTGGAAAATCTGCTGGTCAGTTGCCTCCTCCATCGTTTTGCGATACAGTGTTCTGACATTGTAGAGCACACTTCTCTTAAAGAGCTCTTTGTCAAAGGTCGGTGATACCGGTACAGTCGTCTTTTTTGCTGCCATAGTTGCCTCCTTATTTCTTCATAATCATCCCTAAATCAACCTCTGTAGAATTCTAACAGATGTATGTCAGTTTCCTACCGGTTGACCATTTATCTTACTTAATCGTTTAAGCACCGCAACTATTATACAACAAAGAGTCGCAAAAAGGAAGAAAAAACGCCAAAATCGTCATTTTTTCCAAATTCTGCTATCATCCCTCTTCGTACATCCAGATCCACCATGATCTCTCCCTGATACAGAAAAAGGCCTTTCTTTCCGACCCACATGTTCCATTTTTCGCTTCTATCTGTTTTTCAGACTTGAAGTAATATCCATGAACAGCATCCGGATGCACCACGGACGACGATGCCATATCATAAAAGATCCCTTCGATCAGCTCCGCGTGCATTTCCCATTTTCATCCCTTCTTTGCCAGCAATATGAGTCCGGCGGCAATCAACACAACCACCGCATAGAGCCCCCACGTCAGCCGCTTTGTCATCTGCTTCATCGGTCCATGAAGCTGAGAAGCCGTAGGAATATTGGTATTTAAGTCCATCTTTCCAAATTCTTCCTCTAATTCCCACTCCGTAAGGGTCAGTGCATCATTTTGCAATGCAAGCATCCAGTCATCCAGCTTATCCATGTAACCCTGATAGCGCGTGAGCACCTTCTGACAGTTCCTCTGCTCGGCCAGAAAGGTTACCACCTTATATTTGCGGATGACCTCTGTATATTTTTCGCTGTAATAGTTGAGCGCGATCATCATGCAGGTCTGCGAAATATTGTGTGCGATGGCGGGTCCAAAGATAAGAAGAGCAAACTGTGCCAAAAGATACGGCACTACCACAATGAGTTTTTCCATGACATTACCGAAGTCTACCACCATGCCCAACAAGTAAATGATAAGCAGATCCGCATTGATCATACCCACATAATAAAATATATCCTGCTTGAGGTGGTGCATTTTGCGCATCGCAATATCAAGCTGGCGACGCACCTTTTTTATTTCAAATTCGACAATCTCCGCCTGCTGATGCAAAAGATAGTCGCGGTTATCCTTGTAAAAATATTCCCGTTGCATAATTTCCCCTGCTTCGCTCGTGCTTGGTTTCTTTCCTCTTTCACTCATAATTCCTACCGCTTCGCGTCAGTCGCGCTTCGCGCTCTACGAATTATTCGTGCACGCTCGGATGAAACCAAATACTTCGCTTCGCTCGTGCTTGGTTTCTTTCCTCGCTACAGATAGGCGGGAATTTCTTCCCGCCTATCCTGCTGTCAAATTACGTTTCTATTCTTTCTTTTGTTACCCATTGCTTACTGCTTTTCAACAGAAATCGTCACTTTCTCGCCGTTGACATTCCACTCCTTGCTGTTTGCATAGGTTGCATCCTTGTCGATGGAATCTGCCAGTACTTTGTCGGCGATGGCTTTCTCGTTCTTTGCCACGATTGCAGACAGCTTATCATTTCCTGCGATACCAACCCTGATGCGATCCATGACCTCGAAGCCGGAATCCTTACGCATCGTCTGGATCTTGGAGATGATCTCCGCCGCAAAGCCTTCCTCGATCAGTTCCTCTGTCAGATTGCAATCAAGTACAACCGTAACCGTGTTGTCAGCCTCTGACATGTAGCCTTCCTTCTGGCTCATTTCGATGAGGAGATCTTCCTTACCGAGGGAAACTGCTGTACCGTTTACGTCAAATACAAGACTCTCGCCTGCATTCAGCTTATCCATTGCCTCATTGCCGTCAAGCTGTTCTAAGTATTGCTTGATACCACCGAGCTGTTTGCCGTATTTCGGTCCGACTGTTTTAAGCTGTGGTTTGAAGGTGTAAGTTGTAAAGTCTCTGACATCATCTGTGAATTTTACTTCTTTGACATTCAATTCTTCTTCTATAATTTCCTGATAGAACGCGGAAAGTGCTTTCTCAGCCTTTACAAACATGGTGCCAATCGGCTGACGATTCTTGATATTGGCTGTATTTCTCGCAGCACGTCCCATAACGACAATCTTCAGGACTGCTTCCATGTCCTCCTCAAGCTGCTTATCCACAAATGCAGGATTTGCAACCGGGAAATCACACAGATGTACAGATTCCGGTGCCGTAGGATCATTTGTGCAAACAAGATTTCTGTATATATCCTCTGTCATGAACGGGATCATAGGTGCGGCAAGCTTGGAAACTGTCACCAGAGCGGTATACAGCGTCATGTAGGCATTGATCTTATCCTGCTCCATGCCTTTTGCCCAGAAACGTTCACGGCTGCGACGCACATACCAGTTACTCATTTCATCCACAAAATCGTCCAGTGCTCTGGCTGTCTCCGGGATTCTGTAATTCTCAAGATTCGTGTCCACCTCGGTGATCAGGGTGTTCAGCTTGGACAAAAGCCACTTGTCCATAACGGGCAGCTTGTCATACTCCAGTGTATATTTGGATGCATCAAATCCGTCAATATTTGCATACAGAACAAAGAATGCGTAGGTGTTCCACAGAGTACCCATGAATTTACGCTGTCCCTCCTGTACTGCCTTTCCGTGGAAACGGTTCGGAAGCCACGGTGCGGAGTTGATGTAGAAGTACCAGCGGATCGCATCTGCGCCGTAAGTCTCCAGCGCCTCAAACGGATCAACGGCATTTCCCTTGGATTTGCTCATCTTCTGTCCGTTCTCATCCTGCACATGACCTAATACAATAACATTTTCATATGGTGCTTTGTTAAACAGAAGTGTTGACTCTGCCATAAGTGAATGGAACCAGCCTCTGGTCTGGTCAACTGCTTCGGAAATAAACTGTGCCGGGAACTGGGATTCAAACAGTTCCTTATTCTCAAACGGATAATGATGCTGTGCAAACGGCATTGCGCCCGAGTCAAACCAGCAGTCAATCACTTCCGGTACACGTCTCATTGTCTTGCCGCAATCAGGACAGGTAAAGGTCACAGCATCGATATATGGACGGTGAAGCTCTACCTTTGCATCCTCCGGGTTACCGCTTCTTTCTGCCAGCTCGGCGCGGCTTCCGATGGATTCCAAGTGTCCACACCCTTCACATTCCCAGATATTGAGCGGAGTACCCCAGTAACGGTTACGTGAGATTGCCCAGTCCTGAATGTTCTCCAGCCAGTTGCCAAAACGTCCCTTACCGATAGATTCCGGAATCCAGTTAACTGTGTTATTATTGCGGATCAGATCATCTCTGACTGCTGTTTCTTTGATATACCAGGACTCTCTTGCGTAGTAAATGAGTGGTGTATCACATCTCCAGCAGTGTGGGTATTCATGCTCGAATTTCGGTGCATCAAACAGCTTGCCCTCTTTGTCAAGATCTACAAGGACATCCTTGTCGGCATCCTTTACAAATTTACCGGCATAAGGTGTTTCCTCTGTCAGTTCACCCTTACCGTTTACGAACTGTACAAACGGAAGATCATAGTTGCGGCCTACATTGGCATCGTCTTCACCGAATGCAGGTGCGATGTGTACGATACCGGTACCATCCGACATGGTAACGTAGCTGTCGCAGGTTACAAAAAAGCCCTTTTTGTTCTGCTTGTCAGCTACTTCCTTTGCACAGGCAAACAATGGTTCGTATTCTTTGTATTCAAGCTCTTTTCCTTTGTAGGTTTCAAGAATCTCAAATGCCTTGTTGTCGTTTTCTTCGTTTGCAAGTCTTGATGATAATACAGTATCAAGCAGTGCTTTTGCCATATAATACGTATAGCCGTCGGCAGCTTTTACTTTGACATACGCTTCATCCGGATTCACGCAGAGTGCCACGTTACTTGGCAGTGTCCATGGCGTTGTCGTCCATGCCAGGAAATAAGCATCCTCATCTGCCACCTTAAAGCGCACGATTGCGGAGCGCTCCTTGACTGTCTTGTAACCCTGTGAAACCTCAGCCGTGGAAAGCGGTGTACCGCAGCGCGGGCAGTAAGGCACGATCTTAAAGCCCTTATACAAAAGACCTTTCTTCCAGATTTCATTCAATGCCCACCACTCTGACTCGATAAAGTTGTCATCATAGGTAACGTAAGGGTTGTCCATATCTGCCCAGAAACCGACTGTGCCGGAGAAATCCTCCCACATGCCCTTGTATTTCCATACAGATTCCTTACATTTGGCAATGAACGGCTCCATACCATATTCTTCAATCTGCTCCTTGCCATTAAGTCCGAGCAGTTTTTCTACCTCCAGCTCTACCGGAAGTCCGTGGGTATCCCAACCAGCCTTACGGGGCACCATGTAGCCCTTCATGGTTCTGTATCTGGGGATCATATCCTTGATGACACGTGTCAGGACATGACCGATATGCGGTTTGCCGTTGGCTGTCGGCGGTCCGTCATAAAAAGTGTAAGTAGGGCCGTCCTTGCGGGCATCCATACTCTTCTGGAAAATGTTGTTCTCGCGCCAGAATTTCTCTGTTTCTTTCTCGCGCTCCACAAAGTTCATGTTGGTTTCAACTTTCTGATACATATTTTTGCTCCTTCCATAGAAATCTTTTGTTTATACTCATTTGAGACAGGTGATTATTTCGCTCGGGTGAAAATGAATACTCGCTTCGCTCGTGCTCATTTTCCTTCCTCGCTACATATAAAAACCCCGTCCTGTAATAGGACGGGGTAATATCCGCTAACCACCTGTTACTGCATACTCGCTGTATTCTATAAAACAACTTCATATGCGCCTGCCTTAACGCGACAGAATCGGCAGCACCTACTTTGCAAATCACATTTGTTTTCAGCCTGCAACTCGGAAGTGATCTTCGGCAAATCGCTACTCATATCCGGCTCGCACCCTCCCGGACTCGCTTTGACTTTCGTCAATATGCTTACTGTCTTCGTCAACGTTTTTCGTAATCGCTTAACTAAACTGATTATAGAACTGCAAATGTGCGGGTGTCAAGCCCTAAAAAGCTTACGACAAAACCTTATTGCTCCTCTTACTCGTCAAATCCCGCCATTTCTTTTATCTGCGCCGCCCCAAAATATGCATACTTCGGCTGGCATGCTGCATCATAGAGAAGAGGATTTGCATTTTTTCTCCAGGAATAAGAATCGGACACACCCCAGAAAGTCAGCGAATCCATATTGATGCTACCGGCGTCTACCCTCTCAAACAGCCCCTGAATGAGGCTATAGTAAAATCTGCCCTGCACCTTTAGATTGTCATCAGTTGCTTCCAGCGTATTCTGCCATTTACCGAGGGAAACATCCAGCTCAGTAACCTCGATTTTGAGCCCCGTCTTGCCAAGTGTATCCACCATTCTGAAATATTGATTCAGATCATCCATCGTATAAAGATGCCCCTGCAAACCGATTCCATCGATCAGGAAATTGCCGTCTTCATCAACAAGCGTCTCAACAAATTTTACCAGTGTTGCCGTCTTAAATTGCTCATTGTAGTCATTATAATATAAATCGATGGTCTCCGGCGCGTACTGATCGGCATAATAAAATGCATACCACAGATAATCATCTCCGATGATTTCAGACCAGTGATTCTCCCGCAGCAAGCCGTCCTCCATCCATGCTTCATTTACCACATCATAGGCATAGAACAACTCTGCATAGCCGGACTCTGTGAGCTTTTCAAATACCTGTCTGATATAACTCTCCATTCGTGCCAGCATCACGTCACGGCTTACAAAATCTTTTTGCGTGTCAAAGTCTTCATAAAAGATCCAATCCGGTGTCTGACTGTACCAGACCAAAGTATGACCGCGTACTGCCATGTCATTTTCCTTTGCCCAGTCCAGCATTTCTATCGTATCCTTGTTAAACTCCACAACCAGATCACCGGCTTCGATGCTTTTCTGTTTATTAAAAATATAGTCCGGTTTCATGGAATTTTCCATCGTGATGCTGTTGAACTGCTCGCAGATCAGCTTGCTCATCTGCGGTATTTTGATCATCTGCGCACTCAGGCAGGTACCGACTTTCATATTGTGCCCGGCATATATCTCCTTGAGCACCACATTCGCAGAAGTGTCTTCTGTACCCAGCTGCGCATCTTCCTGCACATCCTCTGCACTGCCTTCTGCCTTCTCCTGCGATTTTTCCGTTTCTGCCTGCGTGTCAGTTTCCGCGGTACTTTCCTCACTCTGGTCGTCTGTCAAAGACGATGTCTCTGTCGCCACGCTTTTGCCGCAACCTGCCATACAAACTGCCAGCAGGAGCACTAATACGAGCACTTTTGAAATGACTACTCTTTTTTTCATAAGAAGCTTTCCTTTTCTACATTTTTTGCAAAATCAAGATTGCTTCTTTCATTATTACGTTGCCGACAAGATTATTCTTTACATTTCTTGCTGTTATGCCATTCAAAAATTGCTGTCTGTCGTGCCTTGTATCAATCCGTATCTATTCCGATGGATTATATTATCGGTATCGCAATAATCCGCCTATTCCTCACAAAACAAAACCTGTTCCGCGATGGCAGCCGCATCCCTGATGCAGTCCGGGCAGCTGCGCAGCACCTTGCCGGTCTCCACGCCTTTGAGATCCTTACAGGTGAGCGAACCATTCTTTTCCAGAAACTTCTGTGTGATCTCTCTGGAGAGCTTGTAGCTTTCCGCCTTACTGTTTGGCGTATCCAGATTTGCGGTGCTTCTCTTCATCCCGGCCAGCACGCAGGCTCCGCTGACAGCACCGCAGGTTCCCTGCATACCACCCATGCCAAGGCCAAGGGCCTCCGTCATGCGGAACATCGTCTCCTCATCCACACCAACCAGATCACAGTAGGTGCAGGCTACCGCCTGTGCACAGTTAAATCCTTTGTCGTGTCTTGCAATTGTTTCTTCTACGCGTGTTTTCATATGTATGCTCCTTTCTTTTGTTCGCTTCTTTCATGCTCCGTTCAACAAACCGGAAGTTATTATTACAAATCAATATC
Organism: uncultured Lachnospiraceae bacterium; assembly: GCA_945949085.1. Taxonomy (GTDB): domain Bacteria; phylum Bacillota; class Clostridia; order Lachnospirales; family Lachnospiraceae; genus CAG-194. Next base: position 50,578 of record CAMFDJ010000008.1, read on the forward strand.
TATCTCGTACTTATCATCAATCAGCACATATTTTACATTGTTCTTTTCTGCAAGTTTCATAAACTGTGCATTATCTTCTAAAACGCTTTCCACAGTACACCATTCATCGTCTAAGCGACTTTCTATGGCACTTGCATTTTTTTTGATATTGTTGAAATGCTTTTTAATATAATTTTCGCTCATTACAAGGCAAAAGTATTTGATATTATCAAGATATTCTTTTACAAAGTCATTTGCCCAATCAAAAGGGATATAACACCCTTCAATAATAAGGTTTTGCTTATTCTCTATGGCGGTTTTTATTATTTCACGAACAATAGGCCACAGATACTCTGTGAGCTTATCGTCATCTTCGGGTGTGAGTTCGGTATAGCCGCTACGAATTAAACCCATTTTCAAATGGTCTATCGATAAATAAGGATATCTATACTTTTCAAGCAGTTTTTGAGCAAGCACAGTCTTACCTGTGTGTGATGCACCTGTTATTAAAATAATCATCATTTTCTCCATTCTAAGCAGAAAATCATCTGTTTTTTTCCATGCAGAAGTTTGTAAGAAAAATTCCTTGTCGTTCTACCTGCTGTTCCTTAACAACCTTATAACCTCTTTTTTCAAAAAAAGGCTTCGCCGTAATAGAAGCGTGAGTAGTAATATCTCCTTGAGCAGCTTGCTCCAGTTGATTACAAATAGCAGTTGCAATACCATTTCCCTGATAATCAGCGTGAACATACAAACGGTCAAGGTAACCCGTTTTATCTATATCCCCGAAACCTACAATAACTTTATTTTCAATAACAACTATGCTGTAATGTTCTTGTAGAGACTGGTTCCATTTTTCTAGATCCACTTGCCCTGTTGCCCATACATCCAATTGTTCTTTTGTATAATCTTTTACATTTACTGTGTGGACTGTATTATAAAACAGCTCTGTAATTTCTTTGCAGTCGGATGTCTGATATTCTCTGATAAGCATTTTTTATCTCCTTAACTTCCGATTTGTAAATTTATTTGATTATACCATATTCAGATCTTCCCCGCCATATCGTTTATTTAGCAGACTTTCTATAATTAAACAGCTTTCCCCCATCCTTACACTCACATTGTTTCCGAAAGCAGAGCACAGAAAAGAAAAAGCCCCAAACCATTGCTATACAATGATTTGAAGCTTAATATTATCGTGCCCTAGGTCGGAATTTAAGCTATCACGGAAACGTATAAACCCGCTAAGAAAGGAGCTTTCCACACACTACCTATACGGCCAACTTCAAGGTGTCTTCAAATTTCCTGCCTTAATTCATTATGATTCGGTCAACAATTCAGTTTAACATACGCTTTTACTGCTTCATAGAATTTCTTAGCATTTTGAATTTGCTCTTCCACGTCAGATCTTGATACTACAAAAAAATCATCGTAATCACTATCGCTCCTAATATCAAATGCTTCTTTAATGATATCTGAGTACTCAACATCAAATATGCCCGTCTTTATATATTCTTTTCTAAAGTATGCTGACACACCTGAATGTTTTGCAAAATCCTGTCCATCCAATGCAAGAATACTTCTCATGCAATGAAAAACAGCGTAATACGAACGATTCGCAGCGCCTTTATAATCACCTGCTTCGGTTAATACCCTTGCAGAATTCATACATATCTCAGCCTGCTCAAGCCTATATTCTGCCAATGCCTTTCGTTCATTATCCATAGATTGTGATTCCTTCCCTGGCGACATTCTGATAAAACGGTAAGATTCTCTGACCGGATTCAAAAGATTCTTTATCTCTGAGCAGTAAAGACACCTCTATGTCATTCTCCAATCCTATTCTGCTGGCCAATCTGCTGATTTGTTTGCGATAAGTTTTTAGTTTTTCTTTATCGCATTTTAAGATAATCATAATATCAACATCTGATTCCGTTGTATAATCCCCTCTTGCACAGGAGCCGAATAAATACATTTTATAAATATCTTCTTTTGCCAATTCAATCACTTGATCCACTACTTTGGCTGTAACCACATCTATTAATTCTGCATTCATTTGCGCTCCTCCTTTCGAGAATTATCTATTAATTTTATGATTATATTATATCCATATGTAAGCGATTATGCAATGTTTCCATATGATAGTGTAGAGTTATTGTCAGTTGAAAAAGAATACTCCATTGACATATTTACACCATATTCGGAATCTAACAAGTTGACAAACCGGAAGTTGCGTGTTTCTACGAGCGGTGCGCAGACAGGACGGAATCAGTCGTGGGAGCTTGCTCACAAACGGCTGAATTTCGGACTGGATGCATAGCGCGACAGCGCGTCATGAGCATGTAGCGCAAGCGGAATGCGAATGGCACCGCATAATTAAATTTGAAGCTGTCGCTCTCCCGTTCGCTGATATGTCGCTGATATGTCTCTGATATGTTGGCCTATCATTTTACCTATAAATAACTTCTCTATGCAAATTTTATACGTATTTTCTTACACGTTTTACTTCATTTTTTCTGGTTTTACCTATAGAAAATGCCATTTCACAAATTCTATAGGTAATTTTTTGCTTCATACTTCTTTATTCCCTTTGATTTAACCTATAAAACATATTAATCAGCATATTTTATAGGTATTTTCCTGCTTATGCGACCTTCATGTCCTCTGATTTTACCTACTATTTATAAATACAGACATTTTTTATGGGTAATGCTCCCTATTTCGCATTTGCCAGGACAAGAAATAACTTCGTTTGTACTTTTTCTCTAAGTTCGGTCAATTCAAAGGTATCTGTATCTTTTACCCTTCTTCTTGCCCTTCGGACAAGAAGCATCCCTCGCTCAAAGAATTCGGTCAATTTCGATCTGTAAATTTTCTTGATTATACCATATTCAGATCTTCTCTGCTATACAGTTTATGGAATGGACTTTCTACATTTGAACATCTTTCCCATCCTTCCACCCGATACCATTGTTTCCGAAAGCACCCCAAAGTAAAGGCGCAGAAAATGCCCATTTTATGCGGGGTACATACATGTACATACATTTTCTCAAAAATGAAAAAAGCCCCAAACCATTGCTATACAATGATTTGAAGCTCATTTACATCGTGCCCGCGACCGGAATCGAACCGGTACTGTATCGCTACAACAGGATTTTAAGTCCTGCGCGTCTGCCAGTTCCGCCACGCGGGCATGCCATATAAAAAGATCAGCAACTACATAACAGTGCACATCATTGCACATGTATCAGCTGATCGGAATGGGCGGAGAAGGATTCGAACCTTCGAAGGCATTGCCAGCAGATTTACAGTCTGTCCCCTTTGGCCACTCGGGAATCCACCCATATCACAGACAGATCATACAACCTGTCTTTTTATCAGAGCTGCAAAGTCATGCTTGGCTTATATCGATGAAACATGACTTTTTGCCCCAGCGTCATACATATTAGCACACCTGCAGGCAAATTGCAAGTGTCGTGACTATGTTTTGTTGCGATGTTTTGTTGAAACTATGTGATTGTGAACAAAGTCTTTATCATTCACATGCTTCACCTGATTCATTCGCATGCTTCACCTAATTCATTCGCATGTTTCACCTGATTCACAGCAGCAATCCCATTGGTAATACGAACTTCCATCCCGGCTCACAACTACTCCGAAACGTGCCTTAAGACAATCGCCGATGTCGGCGGCAGTGTAAGGTGTACCCTTCCGTTTACCACGGCATATTCCTGCGGCTGGGTCGTATATCCGTCCGCATATGTCAGCATCAGTCGTGTCATGCTACAGCTCATCGGAATTCCAAACTGCCATACGGTAATATCCTTCACAACTTCCCGAGGATTGTTATTGACTGCAATCAGACACTGCGCCTTCTGGTTGAACCTGGCATACGCAATGATATTATAATCGGCCAGTGCCTTACATAAGGAACCTGTTTTTAATTCCTGATTCTCTTTGTGAATGCGAATCATGTCTCTGTGGAACGAGATCAATTCGTGATCCTCATGTCCCCACGGATACGTTCTTCGGTTGTCCGGATCCGTGAATCCACACACACCTGCCTCATCTCCGTAATATACCGTTGGTGCGCCCGGCCATGTCATCTGGATGGCAACCGCTTCACGCATAACTGCTTTATTGACATCCCAGTTAGCCGCCTCACTTCCCATCGTATTGACACGCCCAACTTTTTTGTTGGTTCGTGTCAAAAATCTGGAGTGATCATGGTTAGAAAGCTCATTCATGGCAATCTGCAAAGAAGGTGTCGTAAACGCTGCACTGTGATGCGTCATAGCTCCCCAGAAGCTGTCTGCGTTTCCATACAGATCCTCGCGGTAATCATCACTATGCTTCTGCATGCCGGTCAAAAACCAGGTGACAGGCTCCATGAAGGCATCATAATTCATGACGGTATCCCATTCGCAGTTTTCAATCCATTCCTTTGGGGAACCATAATGCTCTGCCAAAACGATCGCATCGGGATTTGCCTCCTTGACAGCGCGGTTAAAATCCTTCCAGAACCGATGATTCATCTCCGGAGAATGCCCCAGATCTGCTGCCACATCCAGTCTCCAGCCATCCACATTGTAAGGTGGAGAAACCCATTTTTTCCCGATCTGCAGCACATAATCATATAGTTCTTTAGAGCCTTCATAATTCAGCTTAGGGAGTGTGTCATGTCCCCACCAGCCATCATAGGTCGGATTATAGGGCCATCTGTTTTCGTCATAAAAATGGAAGTAGTTGTGATAAGGGCTGTCCTTTGCAATATAAGCCCCCTTCTCGTATCCCTCAAAGTTCTCATAAACACGTTCCCTGTCCAGCCATTTATTGAAGGAACCGCAGTGGTTGAATACGCCGTCCAAAATCACCTTCATACCTCTGTTATGCGCTTCCTGCACAACACGGGCAAACAATTCATTGGATGCTTCCAGATTCTTTTTATTGGCGATGCGGTTGATATAGCGCGATGCATATTTATTTTCGTTCTGACCCGGTGCCAGAAGCTCGCCCTCATCCTCCACGATCACACCGATGTGCGGGTCGATATAATCATAGTCCTGAATGTCATATTTATGATTGGAAGGAGAGACAAAGAGCGGATTGAAATAGATCACATCCACACCCAGGTCCTGCAGATAGTCCATTTTTTGCAGTACACCCGCAAGATCGCCACCATAAAATTCGCGAACACCCATCATGGCAGGATATTTGCCCCAGTCAGTGACTCTTGTCACATGCTCACCAATATAATGATACTCGTCCGTCAAGACATCATTGCTCGGATCTCCGTTGCAGAAACGATCCACATAAATCTGGTACATGACAGCGCCCCTTGCCCATTCCGGTGTCTTTTGCCCCGGCACAAGGGTAAATTTATAGTAGTCCTGCACATCTCTGGTCACACCTCTCAGATCATAAAAGCAGGTAATCTTGCCGCTTACGATCTCAAAATGGTACTCAAACTTTTCTTCGTCCAGTTCGATCTCAACCTCATAAAAATCAAACAGTCCTTCCTGTCTGATCTTTGTCATCATATATTTCTGTCCATTGTGTACAAGAAAAACATAATCAATATTATTTTTTGCACTGCGGAAACGAATTTTCACATGACTGTATGGTGCAGGCTGACTGGGAATCACATAATCATCCGTCATATCGGAAAATAATCCCAGCTTATTAAAGACAGGTCTCATAGAAGTGATATATTGCAGATTTTTCACATTTTGGTCAGCTGTTTTAAAATCCATAGAAACCTCCCACATTTCCTAAACGACTCCCCTGCGATTTTACGAAATCGTTTAAGCAATAACACCTTTATTTTATATGATATGTAGCCTTTTATCAATATGTTTTTCCCAAAACGGTCGAAAGACCAGTTATGGGGTAACTGGTCTTTCGGAGAAGGTATTTCTTTCTTATGGGGTATAGCAAAAAACTATGTAATGTATTGGGGGGTTACAAGTGTATTGTAGCAAAGCCCCCCTTTATTGTCTACTGTATCTTTTCACAAATTTAACAAAACATACATCTTGATTTTGTTAATATTTCACAATGCAATGGGGAGCGTGTCAAAAACAGACAGGCTCCCCATTCACTTTTATGTGCTATTTTACCAAAAAAGAAGGCTTTATTTCTCAAGACTCCGGCTGTGCATCAGGTTGTGGATATGAGACAGGAAAAAGCGCCTCAAATTCGTCACGCGTAATGCGTTCCTTCTCAAGCAGAAGGCTTGCACACGCATGCAGAACATCGATGTGCTCCTCAATGATCTTTTTCGCTTTTTCATGGCAGTCGGTAATGATATTTTTCACTTCTCTGTCAATCTCGCATGTCACTGCCTCACTGAAGGCTTTTGTATGCGCCAGATCACGACCGATAAAGACTTCATCACTGTCGCTGTCATAGTTGATCGTGCCGATTGCCTCAGACATACCGAAGCGTGTCACCATCTGGCGTGCCTCATCGGTTGCCTTCTTGATATCGCTCGCAGCCCCTGTGGTAATATCGTCAAAGATGAGTTCCTCCGCGATACGTCCACCCAGATCCACCATGATATCCTGCAACATCTGTCCTTTGGTCATAAACATCTCATCCTTCTCAGGCAATGGCATGGTATAACCGGCAGCGCCAACACCTGTCGGGATGATGGAGACGGTATAGACAGGTCCCACATCAGGAAGAACATGGAACAGGATGGCATGACCCGCCTCATGATACGCTGTAATCCGCTTCTCTTTATCGGAAATGATGCGGCTCTTTTTCTCTGAACCGATACCAACCTTGATAAAGGCTTTCTTGATATCTTCCTGCTGAATAAATTTACGATCATCCTTAGCTGCTATGATTGCTGATTCATTGAGCAGATTCTCAAGGTCTGCACCCGTAAATCCCGCTGTAGTCTGTGCAATCTGTTTCAGATCCACATCCTCTGAAAGCGGCTTGTTTTTTGCATGCACCTTTAAAACAGCCTCTCTGCCGCCTACATCCGGTCTTCCAACGCTGATCTTCCGGTCAAATCGTCCCGGACGCATAATGGCAGGATCGAGTATATCCACACGGTTGGTTGCCGCCATCACGATAATACCTTCATTGACACCAAAACCATCCATCTCGACAAGCAGCTGATTGAGCGTCTGTTCCCTCTCATCGTGGCCGCCACCCATACCGGTGCCTCGTCTCCTTGCCACTGCATCGATCTCATCGATAAATACGATACAGGGATGATTCTTTTTCGCATCCTCGAACAGATCTCTGACTCGTGATGCACCGACACCGACAAACATTTCCACAAAATCGGAACCGGAAATAGAAAAGAACGGTACACTTGCCTCTCCGGCAATTGCCTTGGCCAGCATGGTCTTACCTGTTCCCGGAGGTCCCTCTAAGAGCACACCCTTCGGAATACGGGCACCCACCCGCGTAAATTTGCCCGGATCTCTTAAAAACTCGACAATTTCTTCGAGCTCTTCTTTTTCTTCCTTCAGACCGGCAACATCCTTTAGTTTGATCTGCCCTTCTCCGCCCTGCGTCATACGCGCACGGGATTTTCCGAAGTTCATCATCTTTCCGGCAGATCCGCCGCCACCTGCATTTGCGTTCATCATAGAGAAGAAGAACACAAATACGATAAATACAACCAGGATTGGGAGTACGTAATAAAGAAACCAGTTCTCACTGGGCATATCCTTCATGACATACGTAATGTTCTTTTCCGTCAGAAGTGTTTCCACCTTGGTCACATCCGATACAAAAAGCTCTCTGACCGAGCCATCTGTCAGCTGCACTCTGACCGAGCCTGTGGGAACCTCTGCATTGGGCGAAATCTTTGCCGTCTCAATATTTCCGCTCTCATAATCCTGCATGAAATCATTCCAGTTGTACCCTGTCTCGGAAGAACGCAAAGAACTGATCCAGATCGCTGCGCCAAGCAGAATCAGAATAATGATAAAGGAACCACCCAGCCCCTTTGATTTGTTAGTATCCATTTTCTTTCATAGCCTTTCCTTTTATCTGTTTTTTCGATTATTTCTCGTCCTCATCCGGATGCACAATGCCGATATAAGGCAGGTTTCTGTATTTCTGTGCATAATCGAGCCCATATCCGACTACGAACTCATCCGGGATCTCAAATCCTGTATAATCCACCTTTACATCCATCACGCGGCGTGAGGGCTTGTCCAGAAGCGTACAGAGCCGAAGGCTTCTCGGTCCTCTTGCTTTTAGCATCTCAAGCAGATAGCTTAAGGTTCTGCCGGAATCCACCACATCTTCCACCACGATGACATCCTTATCCTTAATCGGATCATCCAGGTCTTTCACGATCTTGACCACACCACTTGACTTTGTATCCATCCCATAGCTTGATACCGACATGAAATCGAGCGTCACCGGCACCGTAATCCTTTTAGCAAGCTCACACATAAAAAAGCTTCCGCCGCGCAGTACGCAGATCAGGTGTACCACCTTTCCTTCATAATCCCTGCTGATCATTGCTCCTATTTCACTGATTCTGGCATCCACTTCCTCTTCCGGAATCATCACACTGATTGTCTCTGCCATATTTTCTCCTCCTTTGTGTCCTTTCACTTATTACCCGGATTCCTAATCCCGAACATGAATCTGCACAATCATCTCCGTCGTCTCTGTCACCTTACATGCCTCTGAAATCCTTCTGCCCACGATATAGACAACATGATTTCCCATCGCCACGATTGGCATAAGGGAGCGCTGTCCGGCAGGAATCTTTTCATTCTTCATATAATCCTTCAGATATTTCTTATGACCGTCTGCCATCAAAAAATAATCGCCTTCCTTTGGCATGCGCAGTGCCAAAGACTTATCTAGTTTAGCATAATCAAGCCATTTCGTATATGCTTTTGTTGGAATATTTGCATCTTTCGGTCTGGAAAAGATGCTGACAGACAGCTTTCTGCCATCCTGCATGGCATATTCGCACGCAAAGCCTGCTCCTTGTGCCCCTATCAGGATTTCCTGCTGCCATAGCTGCGCATCCCCGTCCTCTTTTTCATCCGCTTCTGTGAACTTTTCTAATAAAATCGCATGATAACTCCTGTAAGCCCGCATATGATAAGGCAGACTGATGCTCCTTCCCGTCTGCTTGTCACAAAGTCCGCACACAGCTGCAACATGTGCATCTGTGATGTCCTTTTTCGTTTCGCAAAGCCGGTATAAACAGGTCCGGACCAGCTCGGAGCGTACAAACGGATGGAGCCTTTGCAGCGCCGGAATATCCAGAGATTGCTTCCTATCTACTTTTTTTCCGTCTGCGTCTCTTTGATACGCATCCTGTACGCAATCCCTATAGGCCTGTTCCACCGCCATATGAATAAAATCCTCCAGCTGTCCCATCCGCTCGCCTGTGGCCGCAATGTGCGCCTGCGTTTTTGCACAGATATTCTCAGTCAAAACAGGCATGATCAGGTTGCGCAGTATGTTTCTGCTGTAAATATTTTCCAGATTTGTCTCATCTGTCACATAGGACTGTGAGAGGCAGGCAAGATACTTCTCTATGGCTGCTCTGTCACAGCCAAGGAGCGGGCGGATATAATAATCGCTGACCGGCTCCATACCCCTGAGTCCTTCTATCCCGCAACCTCTGCACAGATGAAACAGAATTGTCTCTGCCTGATCCCCCTCATGGTGTGCCAAAGCGACTTTTCCTGCGCCAATCTGTTCCCTGATTCTCTCAAACACCTCATAGCGCAGAGTCCTTGCCGCTTCTTCTGTCCCAAGTCTTTGCTCTTTTGCATAGGCTGCAACATCCACCTTTTCACAGTGGAAAGGAACACCAAAGCGCTCGCAAAGCGCTCGCGCAAACGCTTCGTCCCTGCCTGCCGTATCGCGCAGCATATGATTGACGTGCACCGCCTCGAGCCGAAAGGGATAACTTTCAGAAAGCGCATATAGCACGCGAAAAAGACATACAGAATCCGCGCCGCCGGAGAGTGCAACAAGCACTGTCTCCCCCGGACAGATCATCCGATGTCTCCCTATCATCTCTTTGATATTCTGCTCAAATTCATAAGGAATATTCGTTCGCTTCATATGTACAATATAGTTGTTTTACCGCCAAAAATCAACTTTAGAATGCGTCTCTTTCTGTAATCCGGATGGCAAGCACTGTCATATCGTCCGGCATTTTCCCCTGGCAGCCCACAATGACATTCTTCAGGATTGCTGTCGCAATTTCGCCGGGAGAAGAATTTCTTTTGGCAAGGAGCACCTCCCGGAGCATTGCTTTACGCTGTCCGTAAAAGTCCATCACCCCATCAGAAAGCATGACAACGCAGTCTCCCGCATCGAAAAACACGGTTTCGCTGCTTCCGCATGCATACATTCTGACACCAAGCGCAAGCTTATCAGCATTGATTTCCTTTATTTTCTCTCCGCGCACAAAAAAAGAAGAACAGCCGCCGTTTTTATAGAAGACGGCTTCTCCCGTATATCGGTTGCATTCCAGAATATCAATCGTCACGCTCCGTTCCAGATCGCGCCGCATATAGAGAAATCCGTTGCACGCTTTTCGAAAGTCCTGAACACAAAGCCCTGCTTCCAAAAATCGCTCCAAAAGTTCAAGCACCTGCTCGCTGCTTTCACACGCCGCTTCGCCCGATCCCATACCGTCAGCGATTGCGGCAATATAGGTACCGTCATCAAATTCCCGCATCAGAAAGTTATCGCCTGATACCTCTTCCTGATCCTTTGTCGCTTTTGCATAGCCACCGAGCAAGTCAAATCTGACTTCCTCGCAAAAACAGATGGAAACCATATCCTTGTGGATATATTGCCTGCTGTCTGTTGTCGGTACCATATTTTTATGAATCATTTTTGACAAAAGCTCTGCGACATCAGTCACATCATAATAATCATCAGAACTGCTGACCGTCATACCGATCTCTTCGTACCCGTTCCGGTTTTGTATGCGGTAGTAATCGTGCAGAAGAATCCCTTCTGCCTTGAGTTTTTTTTCAATCTTTATCCTTTGCCGCTGTCTGGTATCCGAATCCGGAAATCCCATACAGGCAAGCTTTTCCAAATGTCCTGCCGTATCCATCATAAAGCTGCCAAGTATTGCTCTGCTCCTGCCATCCTCATACGCTCTGAGCATGGCGGTTCTGGATAGCTGACTATCTTCCTCCGGCTCTTTTTCCATATAATCATCTGCGATCTGCAAAAGAATTTCGGCATACCCAAGCAATCTGCATCTTGTAATTTCCGGTAAACCTTTATTCTCATTCATGTTTCCCACCGCCTTATACAACTTGTCCTATCAAATGCAGTATATCGAATGCAGTCTTCGGATTTTGTCATAACATGCAGGCGGTCCGCAGATTTTTTCGACATGGGAAGCTTGCGCCCATTTCCCTTTCTAACGACAACGGGCATATCTGCAAGTATCTCCTGCAAATATGCCCTATCTCGTCGTTTTGAATATAATCTCACCCTCACGTACCAGTCCAAGCTTTTCTTCAGCCGTCTCAATCACGTAAGAGTCTGTCTGTACATATTTTTTTAATTCTTCCAGTTCCTCGGCCCGTTTCTGCTGCTCGTCAATCTGCGCCTGTAATTCCTCTTCTCTCTGCAAGTATTCATTCTGTCTGGCCTTAAGCTCCACACATTTCACAGAGACGATAAAAATCAGAAGAAGTACCACAATGCAGACAAAGAAATCGCCGAGTCTGTTGCGCGAACCCTTACGGTATCTTCTGCGACTCATTTTTCTTCCCCTTTTTTTCTGCCTTTTTCGTTACACGTCGGTGTTTACATAAAATCATATTAACCTTTTTTATGTTGCCCGTCAACTTGTTTTTTTGCTCCCCGACAGCCTTTTTCACCTTGCAAAATACCTTGTAAAATGCAGTTTTTACAATCTTTAGTGGGATACTTAAGACACGTACCACTAGATGTAGTATTTGCCTTATTATTGTTGACATAAAAATTACCAAATAATTTCCTACAATTTTTTTGTAGAGCAGCATACCGAGAAACAGCAGAAATACCGCGACCCATCTGACCTTACCGTAATTCATCCGGTAGAGCAACAGAAAAATCCCAAATGCGGCCGCGATCCAGAACAGAAAATCCTCCATACTGACCCAGAAATTAGAATGACGGAGCACCGCCCTTACAATCAGGAGAATGTCATACAACATCGTGATAATCACACCAAACAACAGACAACTGCTGCCAAACCGCAACTGTTCGATGATATAGGCACTCATTATTTAAACAGCCTTCCCAGCAGGCTTTCTCCTTTTGCCATATGCCCGGATGTCTCGGAATAGGTCAGGGAATCTATCTTCCCTTCGATGTCCACCTCTCCTTTTTCCAGTGTCAGTCTGTTGACATGCAGGTCACTCCCCTTGATCAGAAGCATCCCCTGATCCGTCTCCAGCAGAATTTCCGACAAATCAAAAGAGAGCACATCCGAAACCCCGCTCACGAGACATGTCTTTCTGTTGGTGAGCATGAATTTGTGCGCTCTCTGCTTTACTGTCATTGTATCGTCCATATCAGCACCTCCCAAATGCCGCAGCGCAGGTCATATACTCCGCCATCGGCTCCTTGCAGTCTCCTGCGCGGTATCTCCGGCATGTTAGAGTATATGTGCTGCCGGGTATGGATATGCTATCTTTTTGTTACAGGTAACGAAACATCTCCTTTGCCTCTTCCTTCCTGACTGTTTCCTGTACAGTAAGAACTTCAACCCTGACATCCTTATTTCCAAAATTAATGGTGATCACATCGCCTACCTTAACGTTGGCGCTGGCCTTAACCACCTTGTCGTTGATCATGACACGTCCGTTATCACACGCCTCATTTGCAACGCTGCGGCGCTTGATCAGACGCGACACCTTTAAATATTTATCCAGTCTCATTTTCCTTCCTCGCTACAAAAAAGGGTATGTGTTCGCTTTGAACACACACCCTGCAAATTCATTTAACCTGTCGGTTTATTATGCGTTTACTAAATCCTTTAAAGCCTTACCAGCTTTGAACTTAGGTGCTTTAGAAGCAGCGATCTTCATTGTCTCACCTGTGTGAGGGTTTCTTCCTTCTCTTGCAGATCTCTCAGATACTTCAAATGTACCAAAACCAACTAACTGGATCTTTCCACCCTTCTTTAATTCGTCAGATACAACATCTGTGAAAGCCTTTAAAGCAGCCTCTGCATCCTTCTTTGATAATCCTGCCTGATCAGCCATAGCTGCAACTAATTCTGTTTTGTTCATTGTGAACTCCTCCTCTTACTGAGTATTATTTTTTATAGGCTGTCCAAAAAGCGAAAGCCTAATACTAGTTATATCCTTTTTACCATGTTTTGTCAAGGGAAAATGCCTTATTTTAAGGGTTTTTCGCAATTCCGGGGGTTATTTGAGCATCTCGCCGATCATTGCAAGAACTTCTTCCCCGAGTTTTGCGGATTTTGCATTGGCATCCTCCAGGGAAACGCCCTTAATACCATAGTAAAATTTCACCTTCGGCTCCGTTCCGGAAGGACGAACACAAAGCCATGCATCATCTGAAAGATCGTAATAAATCACATTTGATTTTGGAAGTCCCGTAGAGGTAACCTCACCTGTGGCAACATTGCGAATGGTATCTGCCTCGTAGTCTCTTGCACAAAGCACTGTATAATCACCAATCTTTTCGGGTGTGTTATTGCGCAGCGTATTCAGGATATCCTGGATCTTCTGCAGTCCCTCAATGCCTTTCAGGGTAATAGACTTGATATCATCCTTATAATAGCCGTATTTTTCATACATGGCAATCATGGCATTCCAGAGTGTCATACCCTTTGACTTGTAATAAGCAGCCGCCTCAGCCAGTGCCATCGTCGCAACAATGGCATCCTTATCTCTCGCATGCGTTCCGATCAGACAGCCATAGCTTTCCTCGAAGCCAAACAGATAGGTTCCCTTACCGGCCTGTTCAAATCCAAGAATCTGCTGTCCGATATACTTAAATCCTGTCAGCACCTCAATCAGTCTGACTCCATATGCCTTTGCAATCGCATCTGCCATATTGGTGGTAACAATTGTCTTAATCAGTGCACCGTCCTCCGGCAGTCCCTTTGTCTCCTTGATCTGCCCGATCTCATAATCAGCCAGAAGACAACCGGACATATTGCCGGTAAGCGTGATATATTCGCCGCTCTTTGTATCCTTCACATAGACACCCAGACGGTCTGCATCCGGGTCGGTTGCCAGCACCAGATCCGCATCAATCTCTTTTGCAAGCTTCAGTCCCAGTTCAAATGCCTCTGCAGCCTCGGGATTCGGATAAGAAACTGTAGGAAAATTGCCGTCAGGCTTTTCCTGCTCCGGAACTACATACACATTTTCAAATCCAAGTTCTTTCAGGATACGTCTTGCCGGGATATTACCCGTTCCGTGGAGTGGAGAGTAAACAATCTTGATATCCTTCTGGAACTGATCGATCGTATCCTGATGGATCACGCGGCTTTTCAGCTCTGCAATGTAAGCGTCATCCACATCTGCACCGATCTGCACATAAAGACCATCTGCGACAGCCTTCTCCTTGTCCATTGTATAGACGCAGTCAAAACCGGTAACGGCTGTCACCTCATCCATGATACCTGTATCATGAGGCGGTGTGATCTGTGCACCGTCCTCCCAGTATACCTTGTATCCGTTGTATTCCGGCGGGTTGTGGCTGGCTGTGATGTTGATACCTGCAATACAGCCGAGCTTGCGCACTGCGTAAGATAATTCCGGTGTCGGTCTGAGGGACTCGAACACATAAGCCTTGATGCCGTTGGCATTCAGACAGAGCGCTGCCTCATCCGCAAATTCAGGGCTCATACGGCGGGAATCGTAAGCGATCGCCACACCCTTCTTCTCTCCATTACACTTCTTGATATAATTTGCAAGACCCTGTGTGGTTTTTCTGACAATATAAATATTCATGCGATTCGTACCTGCGCCAATCACACCGCGCAGACCTGCTGTACCAAACGCCAGAGAACGATAAAAACGATCCTCAATCTCTTTTTCATCTCCTGCAATGGCCTTAAGCTCGTCCTTGGTCGCATCATCAAAATAGGGATTGGAAAGCCATTCCTCATACATTTCTTTGTAGCTCATAAATCATATCCTCCTCGTCTTTTCAATTGACTTGTCTCCATTTGCAGTATACCCAAATTATTGCGAAAGCACAAGCTCTGAAAATGAATAGTGTACATCTTTATTGCTGTCGTCTATTTCCAGAGAATAACTTCTGGTCGTATAACCACTCTTTCTGACCGAAATCACATAATTGCCGGCTTTTTTATCAAAGCTGGTCGGAATGATTCCGATGTATTTCCCTTCCACATACAGTTCCGCACCTGTCGGTGCATCAATATAGACCTGGTAGCCATCACTTGCCTGCGTTACTGCACTATTCCCGCTCACAGAGCCCTCACCGGCAGAATCATCTTTTTCCGTATTGCTCTTTTCCATCTCAATGTTGATGTTGGCCATCTCCTGTCCCACTTTGATATACTGTGTAATGGTCTTATATCCGTCACAGACAGCAATGATCTGATGAATCCCGTATGACAGCGTGACAACCGAGCTGTAATCGGTCTCCTCCCCGTCTATTTTCAGAATGGCTCCCGTAGGCGTGATTGTGAAAATAATGCCTCCCTCGCGCTTTTCTTCCTCTTTGACCAGATCCGAAACGTCCACTACGGTTTCCTGTCCGGGCAGTACCTCCACTTGTTTATTGCCTGCATTATTCTGATGAGAAATAAACATGTCATAAGTGCCGGACGGCAAAACCACCAGCATATCCTGTGATACCTGACGGATGACAGATTGTCCAAATTCCACAAAACCGCCGATAAAGGCATCCTCTCCTGACAGCCGCACATACCCATGCTCATTGGTAATCACAATACTGTAAATGGTGTGGGCATCGTCTGCATAGACAGCAATCGTATCCGCCTCGTTGATATCCATCAGGGACAGAAGCTTTTCCGATGTCAGAACTGCTGCGTTTTCGGCGATTGCATAACGGACATCACCGATATTCATCCAGTATGCCGTCCTGTTGATCTCGAACTGTCTGACCACATCTGTCCTGCTGACGGATTGATCCAGCCGGATACTTTTTGCCTGTTTTGTATCCTTCAAAAAAGTAACATATGCCACATCCCCTACCTGAAGCTGCGCCGCTACCAGCTCTTCGTCATGCCTGTCCTTGATACCTGTGGCACTGTCGTAAGATAAAATGTAGCTCTTGCCCAGCTTCAGATTGTAGAAAGTAATCTTCTGATTTTCCACATCCACATTCTGTATGATTGCTCTGTCGAGGGAATCTGCCAGGCGATTTTCGCTGACAAAAGTCTCTGCTGCAAAATCCATAGTCTCCTGTGTCTCCGTTTCCTGCCTGACCGTGGTGCCGGCGCAGCCGTAAAGCAGAGTGGTCATCCACAAAAGCAGTATCCCACCTATCCATTTTCTCATATGTCATCATCCTCACACGCAGATTTCTGACCACCGTTTCAGAAACTGCTGTCTTTTTTCTTCTTTTTCCAGTGCTGCCAACAGCTTTTCCTGCTGTCTCCTGGCCGGAAGGGCTTTTCGCCTGTTGAGATAACCATTTGCCACTTTCCAGAATTTCTCGGGATAGAGAAAGCGTGCATGCAGATACATCTTCTCCTCCTGCGTCAGCGGTAAAACCGCCTGATAGGCCGAAAGGATATTCTGCCCTACCGGGATGGACCAGTCATTCTTCTCCAAAATCTTGCGCATAAACAAGTAAAGATCCTTCACCTGCAGATGGGAACTGACCCGCTCAAAATTCACAATCGCAACGCCATCTTCACAAATCAAAATATTATGCTGGTTACAATCACCGTGAATCAGCATCTGCTCCCGTATTTGCTTCTGACCAAGGCTTTGTATACAGTCCTCATCCAGAAAACGCATTGCGACAAGTGTCTGCTCCCAGAATATATCATAATTTTTCAAAAAAGAAAGCTCAAAATCATCTTTGCGAGGCAGCTTTCTCATATAATTTCTCGCACGCAGGAGTTCTGCACAGCGCCTCTCAAAATCCCCCATCAAGTGATCAGGCTGCCGGCAGAGTGCCTCCTTTGCCGGGAATGTCACCTTGCGCAAAGCCAGATGCAATCTTGCAATTCCATCTGCTGCGCGTCTGATATCCAGCGGATCGCAGACTGCCATCTCCCTGCCTTCCACAAAATCCTTAAGGATATATTTCTTTCCCTCATAATCTGTGCAATAAAAAGCGTCATCCTCCTGCGTCTTATAAATTCTGTCAAGCGGTCTGTCATAACAGTCTGAAAGTGCCTGTAACAGTTCATATTCCATCTGAAGCTGCTGCGCCGGTCCGCTATACTCAGTAAGCAGGAACTGTCCTTCCTGCGTCTGTACGATCAGACTTCCCCTTCCCTTTCTGATCTTTTCCGGGGTAATCCCATATTTTTCAAATAAAGAAACCGCTCTGTCATTCACTTGTATCTTCCCTCCCGATCGGATTTGTCCCGGACAGTTTTCCTTCCATCCAAGTCAATACCTATCTTATGAGGGAACATTTCAGAAAATGCTTTCCCTTGCTATTTCGAGCAAAATTTCTTTTTGATTCTTTTCCGGTTCATCAATCACAATATCCAGAAGTTGTTTTAAGCATTTGCCAAGGGCAGGTCCGGGTGCAAACCCTGCCGCTATCAGATCTGAACCCGTAACAGCCAGATCCT
This sequence comes from uncultured Lachnospiraceae bacterium, assembly GCA_945949085.1. Classification (GTDB taxonomy): domain Bacteria; phylum Bacillota; class Clostridia; order Lachnospirales; family Lachnospiraceae; genus CAG-194. The sequence continues at coordinate 68,312 of CAMFDJ010000008.1, forward strand.
TCATCAAAAAGCATTGTTCCTGCTCTTTTACCTGCTCATAGACCATCATGAGCGCCTCAATCTCTGCCAGCTTTTCCTCTCTCTGAAAACTGCTCTGCGCAAGGACATCAGCACGCTTTACCTCGGGCAGCATGACAAATATGTCTTCTCCCAGCTTATTTAAAGCGCGTCTCACATATTTGGGCTGTGGAATCACCTTATAATCATGGTATTTTACCAGCATAGAGACTTTGTGTATGGTATCATTGTCAAATTTCAATTCCCGCAGCACTGTTGTGGCAATCTCGCACGATCTGTCGGCATGACCATGAAAATGATCGATCCCCTTCTCATCCGTTGTCTTGCATGCCGGCTTACCACTGTCATGAAAGAGCATTGCCAGACGCAATACCTTATCCGGCCTTATATGTTGCATGGCAACAATCGTGTGCACCCCAACACCGAAGCAGTGGTGCGGATTGTGCTGTTCCGTCGCCATCATTCGGTCAAACTGCGGCAGGATCTGCGTCGTGATCCCTGTTTCGTATAGCACCTTCATATGTTCCGGGTGGTTGCTCGTCACAAGCTTGACAAGCTCTGCCTGTATGCGCTCTGCGCTGATTCTTTGCAGATTCGGCGCAAGCTCTTTGATTGCCTGCTGCGTATTTTCCTCAATGGTATAACCAAGCTGCGCTGCGAAACGTACCGCCCGCAGCATACGAAGCGCATCCTCGGTAAAACGTTCCTTCGCATCCCCCACTGCCCGTATCACGCCCTTTTGCAGATCCTCCTGCCCGCCAAAAACATCCACAAGTCCGACGCGGTCATTATATGCCATAGCATTAATGGTAAAATCCCGACGTTTTAAATCCTCTGTCAGATCAGCAGTAAAAGTCACTTCCTTTGGATGTCTGGCATCCTCATACTCACCATCAATGCGGTAGGTCGTCACTTCATATCCCGTGTGGTTGCGCATCACCGTGACAGTGCCATGCTGTATTCCCGTATCGATCGTCCGCGGAAAAAGTGCCTTGACCTGCCTTGGCAGCGCACTGGTGGTAATATCCCAATCATTGGGTATGCGCCCCAAAATGCTGTCCCGGATACAACCTCCTACGGCATAGCCCTCGTAACCTGCTTTCTGCAATTGTTCTATGATATCTGCCACATCCTCCGGAAGCCTGATCATATCTGTTCCTCTCTGATACTGTTCTTGCTGTTTGAACTATCTTCTGCTTTTCTGATATATGCTGCAACTCTAATCTGTTCTCAGCGCACAATCCCAAAATACTGATCCAGTCCGTTTGCGATTCCCGTCGCAATCTTACTCTGATAATCCGCCGATGCCATGTTCCGATCCTCCGTGGGATTGGTCATGTAGCCCATCTCCACAATCGTAACCGGCACCTGGCACCAGTTGATTCCGCTCATGGTATCTGTCTCCCAGACACGCTCCTTTTTACAGCCTGTTGCCTGCACTAAGCTGTCAAGAACAGCGCTGCTTAATGCCTTACTCTTGTCGTAAAGTGCACTATTGTAAGGATTGGATGCTGTCTGACAGATCGTCATGGCACCACTTACATCCGCATTCTCCGATCCATTGGCATGAATACGCACAAATGCATCCGCACCGGCGTTGTTTGCCACAGCGGCGCGCTCGCTGTTGCTGATATTGACATCATTAGAGGTACGCACCATGATAACCTCATAGCCTCTTGCCACAAGCTCCGCCTGCAGCTTTAGGCTGACATCCAGATTTAATTGATATTCTGCAAGTCCTGTCGACACCCCTGACGTGCCGCCGCTGACTTTTGCCTTCATCTCAGAAGCTCCCGGACCGACAGGCTCCTTTTCACTGTTTCCCTTTGCCTGATGACCGGCATCGATGACGACAAGATAGCCTGTCTGTGATGCCTGTGTCACGGTTTCTCCCCGGTTCTGATCGTCCAAACCGCCCGTGCTCTTCGCATCCTCAAAATCATCATCTGTCGGAATTTCCTGCACATCCGGATCTGTCTGCTTACTTTCTGTTCCCTGTTCTTCTGCTTCCTGTGCGATTTCTGTTTCCTGTCCGTTTTCTAATTCCTGACCGCTTCTCTGCGCACTTGCAGCCTGTTCCACACCAGCCACAAGCTCAAGTTCCGACATGGGTGTTTTTTGTGATGTATCCTCTTTTTGTGCAGTCACATCTCCGTTCGAATGCACGTCTGCGTCAGCCTGTGACAGATCCACAGATTCTTCTGTCTCTTTCTGCACCTGTCCGTCATCAACGCGCCCGCAGCCCGCCATGACAATTGACAGCATCAGTACACCTATGAAAATTGCAAAGTATCTCCGTTTTCCTTTCACCATTTTCTATACTCCCTATATTCCGGCATGACGCTCTCCACAAGCAACCAAAATCTCATTGATTTGTCATTTTTTATTTTTCTTTCCTTTGTTGAAAAAAATAGACAGCCCTGACCGAGGCCCAGACCATGATCGCCATCGGAATACAATACAGATAGGTCGGCACGATCAATTCCTCATGCAAATGACAGGCATATGCCACGTAGGAAATCAGAATCTGAGATGCTGCAAGCGGCAAAAAACGCGGCATCATGACAAAAAGCATCACTGCAAGCACATCGGCCAGATAGCCGTAACGCTCATGCATATATGGCAAAAAGAACGGAATCACCACCGCATATGCATACATCATCATAGTGATCATTTTTGGATTGGTAGCATTCAATTTTCTTGCCATATCATAAAGCAGCAGCATCGTGACCGCAATCGCACCGTACATGCCTGCTTTTGCAAAAAATTCATAAAATTCATGCGTACCGAATATCTGATAGATATTCGGCCAGTACCAGGAAAGCATCCACGGTTCCTGCTGGCTCTGTCCCACATACAACAAAAGCAGTTCCTTCAGGCTTTTACCGCCGATCAGCCATGCCGGAATACAGCCGAGTGCATACAATCCCGGCAGATACAAAAACTGATACAATTTATATTTTCTGTGTACCCACAGATAAATATACACAGGTAGCACGAATACAACCTGCATCTTAAAGCAAAAAGCACCTGCATAAAAGAGCATCGAAAGCTTCGGCTTGTCCTTCGCATAGAAGTACAGGCTCCAGATGATCAGGCACACGTACATCACATCACACTGCGCCCAGAGCGCGCTGTTGGCAGCAACGGTCGGCAGACACCAGATCAGCGCATAAGTCAAGATACCTTTTTTCCTGCTCTTTGTGCACTCCCTGACACAAAGTCCCGCGCCGACAGCCAGAAAGAAATCCCATAGGATGGAAACAATCTTCAGCGGATACAGCGGCTCCATGGGAAGGAGGCTGACAAGGTACATCATATACATATAGAACGGCGGATAGTTATAAAAGTCACCGGCAATCGCCCGAAATCCGCCGCCGAGCTTGAAAGCATCCGTCCACGGTTTGAAGCAGAACCGGTAATCCACTGATTCAAAATGACGGAAGAGAAAACGCACTGCCATGCCGAGCAGGGTTGCAAACACTGCAAATGACAGAATCTTCCATTTCTCTTTGTCTGTTTCTGCTTCTCTGCCCTCTTGCATGATATAGAGCTCCCACGCCAGATCCAGCAGCAAAAACAACAGCAGAAAGCTGAAGATGTACGCCGGAACAAATGTAGTATCCAGCATCTGTCTGTAGATGCACGCAAAATCAATTCCGGTCAGAAGAATCGCCCGGTAAAGTCTTTTCGGATTTCCGAAGCTGTCCCAGATTGCCAGAAGCTCTATGAGAAGGCATACACTAATCGGTATGCAGACAAGGAGAAGATTACAAATACATCCCACCAGCATGGCAAACGCAAGAAGGCTTCTTGGCGATGCCAGTACTGTTTTTCCCTTCACGAAAACAATGCATCCGATCAGAAAAATGACAAACAAAATACCTGCCTTCGCATATTCTGCATGAAACGGTCCAAAACCGAATATCTCAAAGACGGAAAAGCTTCTGCACAGGGGTGCCAGAAAAGGATTCAGCAGCCAGACTGCTGCTCCGGTCACAACGCCCCCTACAAGCGCAGGCAGGTATTTCCGGTAGCACACACATGCAAAAACTCCAAACAGAAGAAGCGTGATCGCGCTGTCCGCATATCCCGCCATCCCGCCAAGTGCGACAAGCGAGGGCAGAAATAATACAATTGTATAGGCGATCGCTGCCTTTCTGCTGCTTCTGTGCGTGGCAAAAATGATACCTGCCAGCATGGCAGCGATCAAAATTGTTGCCGCCATTTCTGCCAGTCTGATTCCGTTATAATAAGAAAACTGCTGCGCACTCACCTCTTCTCCCATGTATCCGGCAAGCGTAAAGTCCTTTAGCTGCCAGCGAGTCAGCAGGGAAAAGCCCGTGGCACAAATGAGCAGCAGGCAATCTAAAAAGCCGATTTTGTGATCATCGGCTTTTCTGTTTGCATCAATCAGTTTGTGAAAAAAAGTATCTAACATATGTGATCCTCATTATGATTCCGATTATATAGGCAATTGCGAAACAATTTACTCTATGCCGCGGACAATACGAGTTTCGCAATTTTCCGGTTCTTATGAAATGAGAGCAACCGTCTCTCTGGCGATCTTAAGCTCTTCATTGGTCGGCACAACCCATACCTTTGTGCGGGAATCCGGTGTGGAAATCTCAATCTCCTCACCACGCACCTTGTTGGCCTCCTCATTGATCGTCACGCCCAGATAACCCAGATAAGAACAGATTTCTTCTCTGGCAAGCACATTATTCTCTCCGACACCGGCCGTAAATGCAATGACATCCACACCGTTCATGGCTGCCACATACGCACCGATGTATTTTGCCACACGGTATGCCCAAGTGGAAAGCGCATCCTTTGCTTTCTGATTGCCCTCCTGTGCAGCCGCTGCCAGATCACGGAAATCGGAGCTGATACCGCCGGAAAGACCGAGCACACCGGATTTTTTATTTAAAATATTGACAACTTCATCTGCCGTCTTACCCTCTTTCTCTGCAAGAAAGCTGATAATCGCCGGATCAATATCCCCGCTTCTCGTGCCCATGATCAGACCCTCAAGCGGTGTCAGACCCATGGAGGTGTCCACACACTTGCCGTTCATTACGGCAGAAACGGAGGCACCGTTGCCCACATGGCAGACGATGATCTTTAAATCCTCTCGCTTCTTGCCGAGAAGCTCTGCTGTGCGCGCAGATACGAAGTCATGGCTTGTACCGTGAAAACCATAGCGTCTCACTTTATATTTCTCATAATATTCATAGGGAAGTCCATAGAGATACGCCTTGGCAGGCATCGTCTGATGGAACGCCGTATCAAAAACTGCCACCATCGGTGTGTCCGGCATCAGTGCCTTGCAGGAATTCACGCCGATCAGGTTTGCCGGATTGTGGAGCGGTGCCAGATCATTACATTCCTCGATTGCTTTCATCACTTCATCTGTGATGATGACACTCTTTGCAAATTTTTCGCCGCCGTGCACGATTCTGTGTCCGACCGCATCAATCTCCTCAAGAGATTTTACAACACCAACGTTAGCATCGGTTAACTTTTCAATCACTGCTGCCACTGCCTGTGTATGAGTCGGCATTGGAATTTCCGTCGTTACCTTATCGCCACCATTTGGCTGATGGGTGATGCAGCTTCCGTCAATACCGATTCGCTCACAGAGTCCCTTTGCCAGAACCTCCTCCGAATCAGAGTTGATGAGCTGATATTTCAGAGAGGAGCTCCCGCAGTTGATTACTAAAATATTCATGATTTCCCTTCCTTTCTTTTTTAGTACGCACGTCCCCAGTAAACCATCTTCTTAGCCGGTTTGCCACAGCAGACGCAGACATCAGATAATGTTTCCTGTTCAAACGGCATACAGCGGCTCGTTACACTGAGCTCTTCCTTGATCTGATCTTCACATGCCTGATCGCCGCACCACATAGCTTTGACAAATCCTGCCTTCTCATTGAAGATCTGAATAAATTCCTCTTTTGTCTTAGCCACATAGGTATGAGCATCGCGATGCGCACGCGCATGCTCGAGCATATCCTTCTGGATGGTATCAAGCAGCTTTGCAACTTCTGTCTCTACATCTGCCAGTGCACATTCCATCTTTTCCTTCGTATCGCGGCGTACCAGAATGCATTTGCCGTTCTCGATATCCTTTGGACCGATCTCCACACGAACAGGAATACCTCGCATCTCACATTCAGAGAATTTCCATCCCGGACTCTTGTCGGAATCATCTACTTTGACACGCAGACCGTTACCGGCAAGACCTGCAAGGCGCTCCTTCAGCTCATATGCTTTATCCAGCACGCCTTCCTTTTTCTGCTGGATTGGCACGATGCAAACCTGCACAGGTGCAACCTTAGGTGGCAGAACAAGTCCGTTGTCATCGCCGTGAACCATGATAAGCGCACCGATCAGACGGGTTGTCGTACCCCATGAAGTCTGATGTACATACTGAAGCTTGTTATCCTTATCTGTATACTGAATACCGAATGCCTTGGCAAATCCGTCTCCAAAGTTGTGGCTGGTTCCTGACTGAAGTGCCTTCCCGTCATGCATCAGCGCCTCAATCGTGTAGGTAGCCTCTGCTCCTGCGAATTTTTCTTTGTCTGTCTTGCGGCCCTTGATGACAGGGATTGCCAATACTTCCTCACAGAAATCTGCGTAGAGATTCAGCATCTGAATGGTTCTCTCCTCCGCTTCCTCAGCTGTCGCATGTGCGGTATGTCCCTCCTGCCATAAAAATTCACGGCTGCGCAGGAAAGGTCTTGTCTCCTTTTCCCATCTGACTACGCTGCACCACTGATTGTATACACGTGGCAGATCGCGGTAAGAATGAATATCATTTTTATAGAAGTCACAGAATAATGTCTCTGACGTAGGACGCACGCACATTCTCTCCTGAAGTGGCTGAAGTCCACCGTGCGTTACCCATGCAACCTCAGGCGCAAAACCTTCTACATGGTCTTTTTCTTTTTCCAAAAGACTTTCCGGAATGAACATAGGAAGATAAACGTTCTGTACACCCACTGCCTTGAATCTGTCGTCCATCTGTCTCTGGATCAGCTCCCAGATTGCATATCCTGCCGGTTTGAATACCATACAGCCCTTTACGGATGTGTAATCCAAAAGCTCTGCTTTCTTTACTACATCTGTGTACCACTGCGCGAAATCGACATCCATCGCAGTGATCGCTTCTACCTGTTTCTTGTTGTCTGCCATTGTTTTTTCTCCTTTTCTCTGTTTCTTGTTCACAAAAAGTCGCCTCTTTTGACAAAATAAAGGTGGCACCATCCCTCAAAAGGGACCGGCATTGCCGGCGGTACCACCCTGATTAGTCCATGAAAATTTCATTAAACTCACTCTTATGCCCGTAACGCTGCGCTGCGCCGACTTTCATCGGATGCTCCAAGCCCGGTTCCCTATCTTCCATGCAAGAGCCTCCCACCAATTGGCTCTCTCTCTGTAGCACTTCCCATAAGTACTATCTCTCTTCATTGCTCCTTCATTTTAGGAAAGAAGCGGGCATTTGTCAATAGAAGGGGGAGAATTACTGCTAGGAGATTCTTTGCAGTATCTGACTGTGCTTCTCTGTAACGTCCTTTAACATTGCTATGTCCTGCTTCATTTCCTCGTGCTCGTCACAATTCTTTTGATACCTCTCATATGTCGAAACATAGCATTCTTCTATATTTTGCAGGCGTGGCAGAATCACATTTTCCTGTGTCAGTTCTATTTTCTTTACCCTACCCTTAACTTCCTGCATATCTTCCTTCAGGCCTTGCACATCTTCCTTCAGGCCTTGCACATCTTCCTTCAGGCCTTGTACATCTTCCTTCAGAACATGAACATCGTGTTTTAGCCCTTCGACATCACCCTTCATACCATACAACTGCCCTATCTGTGTCTTGATCGGATCCAGTTTTTCGTCCATCATATCAGATATGGCACATAAAAATTCTCTATCCATATACAATCTCCTATCCGCCCCTCTATGCGTGTATTGTATTTTAACACATCGTCGTTTTAATTACAATATTAGTTTTATATTAATAGTATATGTCAGGCCGTTTCTTTTTCTGCATTTCACCCCAAAAAAGGAACCATGACACCTAATATTACGCAAATACCCCGGCAGACTTCCGTCCGCCGAGGTATCTGTGTAATAGGTATTGAAAATGGTTATTGGGGTGACTGTTTTACTCTGTTACTTCTACCAAAGAGAAATCAGATAAGGTAATGGTAGCTTCATCGGTTGGAACATGAGAAACCTTTTCCCCAGTTGAATAGTCATCAATGACTCCCATATTCACATTAAACTGAATTGTACTGCAAGTAGCTTTGTCTGTCACATCGACAATGGAATTGACCGTCTTAACATCCCCTGCCTTCAAATCAAAGGCTTCTCCGCCATACCATGTGTATTTATTGTCTGTGGGGTCTTGGAATACATATTTAATCTTTCTATTTGCATCTGTGCTGACTGTAAATTGCAGACGATATTTCTTACCTGCCTCTAAAGTCATCGGTTCCTGTGTCAGCTTGACGTTCCATTCCTCTGTTCCCGGATTCTTTACATTGTAAATCAGTTTTCCGCCTACATTCGTAATCGTTCCAAGATCAGCTGAAAGGATATATGGATTCCATCCGTCTGTTCCGCTCGCAAAGTTTCCGTTTATAAACAAATTCTCTGGTTTTTTCTCCATGAGAGAAATATGAGAAAGTGTCACGGTATGTGTTGTCGTGATCTGCTGACCGGCAATCTGACCCATTGAGATACTCAGTGCAGCATACTTGTCAATTTCATCCGGTGAAAACTCAACTTCTACATGCTTTGTTTCGCCTGCTGTCAGATCAACATCAGCTTCCTGATATGCGTCCCATATTCCGCCATTCTTTTCGCCATTGCGCTGTACTGCATAGTGAATTGTTCTGTCCATACTTGCGCATACATCAAATTCCAGAACATATGTCTTATCCTTATGAATCGGAATATCATTCTGCTTCAGCTGTACATGCCAGTCGTCTGTTCCCGTATTATTGATGGCATAGGTAATGGCATTACCTGATACAGAATTCTCAGAAATACTTGACTCTGCATCTGCAACAAATTCTCCGCCCCAATTTGCAATTGTCTCAGACCAATTATCCTTTCCGTCTGCAAAATCTGCATTCTGAATAAGATTTGTACCTGCGGGAATCTCAGGGAACAGGTCCTCAGGCTCGTCAATCTTTTCAAGAACGATGTTATCAATACAGATTCTGTGCTGCTCTGTAATCTTTTCATCTTTAACAGCACCCATGGCAATATTAAAGATAGAACCTTCATCTGTATCATAGTTCATCTTAAAGTCTACACTGACGGTCTCGTATGTGCCATTATCGCCGTAAGCCGGTAACTCGACTACATTCTGCACATAAGGGGTCCAGTCCTCTCCACCTTTTTCATCCTTATGAACCGCACCATTTCTCTGGATTGCATAAGAAATCTTTCTGGCGATAGAAGATTTTACTTTAAATGTCAGGTTATACCACTGGTCTTTCTCCAGTGTTACATTGTTTTGTTTCAGCTGGATTTTCCAGTCTGCATCATTGGTGTTTTTAATTGTAATATCAAATGCCTTATCTTCTGTCTGACTGTCAACCGTATAAGATACATCGCTAGGCGTGTATGCATATACCTCAAAACCTGCAAGGTCTGCATTGAAAGAACCGTTTTTAATCAGTGTATCCTCAACGATTCTGACATTGTCAAGAAGTACTGTACCGTTTGCACCTACTTCGAATACGATATCATTAATGTCTGCAATCTCTGCTGATTCAGGTATCTCAAATTTGTATACATAATCCTTCTTGTCATTTGTCAGTTCTGCCTCAAAGGTCTGTCCTGCGACATTGACTCTGACTTTGCTGTCCGCATCTGCTGCAAGTCCGTCTACCTGTCCGTCAAAGCTGAGCTGATATTTACCTGCTGTCAGAGGAAGCTCTGTCTGCTGCAATACAACAGAGTTTTCTGATACACATCCTGATGAAGTAATCTTCATTCTTCTGCCGTCTGCAAGATCTGTTACAGCAGCTGTTGCCTTTGCATTGCCACTTGTCACAACATCCCAGTACTGCATGAATTTCTTTCCTACTTCCGTACCTTCCTGGAATTTACCATTTGATACGTAGTTACCATCTGTCATGACCTTCTTGCTGTTGTCAATTTCTTCCTGACCGATCTTCTTTATTACAACATTTGTAATAAATACATCTGAAATCGGAGATGTTTTACCAAGGTTAAACTCAACACGAGCATTTGCATCATCATGATTATTTACTGTAAATTCAAAAGAGTATGATTGCTTTTCTGTTCCAAGAGAAACCTTTGTGTCGTTCATGTATCTTGCATAGTTGTAATCCGGTGCTGAAACATCAACGATCATGGTTCTGTCAGTTGCTGCATATGCATCAAAGCTGAGCTGATATTTCCCGCCCTGTTTTACAGGAATGTTCGCCTGCACAAACTGTACTGCATACTCCTCATTACCTGCTTTTGTTGTAGAAATCTTTACTGCATTTCCACCAAGCTTTTCGTCTTTAACAATCTTAGCGGTTCCTTCACCACCCTGCTGGGTCATGAATTTCCAGTTGGAACCGTTTTCTCCGGATAAATCATCTGCTGCAGAGAAGTCGCTGTTCTGTACATATTTTCCGTCTTCAGGCTCTACAACAGGTGCCTTCTCAGGTTTTTCAACGGTAGCTTCCAGGTTGTCATAGTATGTCTTGTCCTTCTGATATGCCTTTACATAATCAATCGTAAATGCCTGATCTTCGTATGTCGTTGTCTCGTCCGGATATCCAACCCATGATCCGCCGATTGCAAGGTTTAAGATCATGTAAAATGGCTGGTCAAACGGTGCAGGGTATGCAACAGTTCCCTGTCCTTCTGTTGTGGTGAACCAGTCGTTTGCTTCGTGATACTTCACGCCGTCCACATACCATTTGATTTTTCCAGGCTCCCATTCTACCGCATAGGTGTGATATTCGCTTGAGAAATCACCGGATTTTAAGACACTCTCGCCCTGTGTCTGTGCATGCGGATTGCCATAGTGCAGGGTTCCCATAACCTTTGTGGTATCCTGACCCATGACCTCCATGATATCGATCTCACCGCATCTTGGCCACTGTCCATACAAATTCTCGTCTGTAGGCATCATCCAGAATGCCGGCAGATAACCCTGTCCTGTCGGAACCTTGATTCTGGCCTCAAACAGACCGTATGTAAAATCATGTTTTCCCTGTGTATTGACACGGCCGGAAGTGTATTCGTAGATAGGATTGTTATCTTCATCCACACCCGTCTGTTTGCGAACAGGTTTGATAACCAGATTGCCATCCTTCAGATAAATATTTTCTTCACTGTCTACATATTCCTGCCATTCTGCGTTGACCCAGCCGGGCTCATGGAGCTCTACATTCCAGTCTGCGCTGTTTAAGGAAACACTGTCAAAATCATCTTTCCATTTCAGTTCAAAACCTTCATAAGATAATTTCTCTACAGGTTTTTCTTCCGGCTTCTTGTCATCATCACCCGGTTTCTCTGTATCATCTTTATTTGTGTCGTCTTTGTTTGTATTATCTTTGTTTGTGTCGTCTTTGTTTGTATCGTCTTTGTCAGGTGTATCCTGTGCCTTCTTCCTTACAATTACCGTACAGGTTGCTTTCTTGCCGTTACCGTCTGTAGAAGTAACAGTAATGACTGCCGTACCTTCTTTGACTGCTGTCAGCGTGCCCTTGCTGCTGACCTTAACAATTTCAGGCTTGTTGCTGGTGAATTTCACCTTCTTAACTGTTGCATTCTTTGGCGTAACAGTCGCTGTCAAAGTTGCTGTCTCACCTTCTATCAGTTCCAATGTCTTCTGATCCAGTGTTACTTTTGTAACAGGTGTCTTTACAACGACCTTTAAGGTTGCTTTTTTCTTTTTGTTTGCTTTACTTCTTACGGTAATGGTTGTCTTACCGTTTTTCAGGGCTTTGATCTTACCCTTTGCAGAAACCGTTGCCACCTTCTTATTGGAAGATGAGAAAGTCACTGCCTTGCTGATCTTGCCTTTTCCTGTTGTTGTGACCTTTTTCTTGATGGTAAAGGTCTTTCCCTTTTTCATGACCAGCGTCTTTGTGTCAGGTTTCGTGATCGTAACCGACTTGATGGATGCTTTTTTTGTCTTTGCCGGTGCAGCCATAACGCCAACACCCATTGAAGTTACCATCATCACCAGAACGAGCAAAAATGCCAGTCCGCGCTTGAATTGTTTCATGCTTTTTTCCTCCCATAAATTATTATTGTTTGCTGTTTATTTCATCCCCTGTGTCCACAGAGAGATCAAATCATTTCTGATCGGATCATAATGAGAATCCATCAGTCCGAAGTCCTTTTCTTTGTATGTCCAGACACCGCAGCCGATATCATAATGACGAAATACAGTGTCCACATCCTGAAACCAGCGAAGGGAATCCGCAACAGGTGCCTGATCGATTACACCGAATTCTCCGCAGTAAAGTGATACGCCTGCCTTCTGCGCTGCTTCGACAGCCTCTCCGATCATCTCACTGATAAACTCCGGCCCCATTGTCTTAGAAACTGCCTTGCCGACCACTTCCCCCTGGAAGCCGAGTACTTTGGATTCCTCGCAGTAGTATTCCATAGATTCCGGATACGGAACCGTCTTGTTCGGATCCATTGCCTTTACCCAGTGTGCTTTCTGGTGTGTAAACAAAAGCGGTTCATAAAAGTGGAAGGTAAAGATGATATTCTGATCTGCCGGAGCTTCCAAAAGCTTCAATGTTCTCGCACTGTTCCACTGGATACCGCCGTAAATGATCGGTGTCTCCTTTGTGATATTGCGGATCACTCCGACCGCTCTGGCAATCAGTTCGTTCCAAAGGGTAGCATTATGTTCCTCCACCACTTCATTGAGCAGTTCAAATGCCACATTGTCATATTTTGCAAAATCAGAAGCAATATTCTTCCAGATGTTCAAAAATCTCTCCTGCAACGCTTCATTATAGAAAAGATTGTTCAGCTCTCCCGCCTCATCTCCGCTTCCGGCATTATTGAAATCATAGCCGGGTGCTTTGTGCAGGTCTAAGATGATATCAATGTTGTACTTACGACACCATCCGACGATGGTATGTAATCTCTCATATCCTGCTTCAATGCGCTTCCCTGTTTCTTCTTCAATCACCTCATAATCCACCGGCAGCCTGACATGATCGAATCCCCACTGTGCAATCTGCCGGATGTCGTTTTCCCCGATAAACGTGTCATAATGTTCTCTTGTGTGTTCGCACTGTGATAAAAATCCCCCCAGATTGATGCCTCTTTTCAATCTCATGCGCTTCCAAACCTCCTTCATACTTCGTAGTCTTCTTTATTTTTACTTCTTCCTATTTTTTATTCCTGCCATTTTCTTCCTGCTTTGCCAGGCTTCTTCTTATCATTTTCCTGCTTTTCCTGTATCTCCCTATTTCTGCCACTCTGACCGGTGTTTGCACAGCGCCGGTGTCACTTTGTCCCCCGAAAAGGGAGATGGAAGGCACTTATCATGCGCTTCCATCTGAAAGGAAGATGTATGAAAAACCAAGTAATTATCTTTTGTACTACTTTTATAACAAAATGATCTCGCAAATTATATCGTTTTCATTTCATAATTGTCGTTTTTATGATATAGTGTACGCAAAGGTCAAAGAAAAAGCGAGGTTATCATGGATTACAATAAGGAATTGCTCTACAAAGAATTTGTACAAAGAGAAAATGATCTGTTGCATGCGCCATATAATCCGGAGCTTGAATTTTATTCCTGTATCAAGGAAGGAAATGTCGAAAAGATCAAGGAACTCTGTCAGGAATCGCTCATCGACAAAAAAGGGCTTGGCAAGCTGTCTGACAACTATCTGCAGCATCTGAAATATCATTTTGTCATCACCTGCGCACTTGCTGCGCGCTATTGCATCGAGGGAGGACTTGAACTTTCCAAAGCATACAGCATCAGCGATTTTTACATCCAGAAGGTCGATCAGAGCAAGAGTGCGCAGGATATCTCCGATCTGCATTTTATCATGTGTCTGGATTATACTGTCCGCATGAAGAATCTGCGCAAACAAAAGATCTGCTCTCAGCCGATTGCAAAATGTATCGATTATATCTGCGAAAGTCTGCATACCCGCATCACTGTCGAAACACTTGCCCGGCACACCGGACTAAATCCCTCCTATTTATCCCGGCTGTTCAAAAAGGAGACCGGTCAGACAATCAGCGGCTATATTCGCGACAAAAAAATTGAGACAGCCTGTAACATGCTGACCTATTCAGAATTTACGCCGGCAGAGATCTCTTCTATTTTATGCTTTCCCAGCCAGAGCTACTTTACGGAGGTTTTCCGACAAAAGACAGGGCTGACACCCAAAAAATACCAGACACTACACTTCCGCACTACGCCAATCGGCAAATCCGAGTAGAAACAATTCGGATTGCTTTTCTGATACAGAAGAATTACAATACAGATATGTGCTTCGCAGTTAATGTTTGATATGTGGATCTGTGAGGTCAAAAGTCACAAATATACAAAAGGAGAAAATTATGTTCAAAAAGAAAAAAGAAGACGAGCCCTTCGAGCGGGTCTCAGATGCTGCCAAGGGAAAAAGGGCCGGAAAGGTGATTGGCACAATCATTACTGTTTTCCTTGTCTTTTTCCTGTTTGGAAGCAGTTTTTATTCGCTGAAGGAAAACGAATACGCGGTGATTACCACTTTAGGAGTCCCCTCTGTGATCGAAGAATCCGGTATTCATTTTAAAATGCCTCTGATCCAGCGATGTGTCAGAGTACCGAAGACCATCAATGGTTTTCCCATCGGATACGACCCGGAGACAGATGCCTCCATCGATTCCGAATCGTTTATGATCACCAGGGATTACAATTTTGTCAATGTGGATTTTTACGTGGAGTATCGCGTCACAGACCCGGTCAAATACTTATATGCCTCTGAAAATCCTGTCTCTATCCTGAAAAATCTGACGCAGAGCTATATCCGTGACACCATTGGTCTGTATGATGTGGACAGCGTCATCACAACCGGCAAGAGTGAGATTCAGGCATCCATCAAGGAAAAAATCATTTCCCGTCTGGACACAGAGGATATCGGTATCCAGCTTGTCAATATCACGATCCAGGATGCAGAGCCGCCGACCACAGAGGTCATCAATGCATTTAAAAACGTGGAAAATGCCAAGCAGGGCAAGGAAACTTCCATCAACAAGGCAAACCAGAAGAGAAACGAGGATATTCCGGCCGCAAGAGCTTCTGTCGACGAGACATTAAAGACGGCACAGGCACAGGCCGAAGAACGCATCAATGAAGCAAAAGGACAGACAGCACGTCTGAATGAATTGTACAACGAATATCAGAAATATCCTCTGATCACCAAACAGCGTATGTTCTATGAAACGATGGAGGAAATTCTGCCGGATATGAAGGTTATCATCGAAAAGAGCGATGGCACGACACAGACTATGCTGCCACTTGAATCCTTCACGGATTTCTCCGGCGTGGACACCGGTAAATCAGATGCAAGCGATTCCAAGAGTAACACTGCAGCCTCCTCGGGCTTTGCAGGGACAACTGAAACGACAAAGATGCCGTCTGCCGAGAGTACGCACGCAGATGATTCAGGTACAAATGAAGACTAGTTGCCCAAAGCACAAACAGCGATAAGAAAGGATACCTTATGAAAAAGAAAAAAATCATTCCCATCATACTGATACTTGCTTTTGCCGCCCTGATCGTTCTTGGCGACTGCATGGTTGTGACTTATCCCAATCAGTATACAGTGATCAAACAGTTTGGAAAGATTGAAGATATCCGTCAGACACCGGGACTGAGTTTTAAGCTCCCCTTTATCCAGACGGAAGAAAAGATTGAGAACGAAACGCTTTTATATGACCTTGCGGTGAGCGACGTCATGACAAAGGACAAAAAATCCATGATTGCAGACTGTTTTGTCCTGTGGCGCATCACCGATCCGCAAAAGTATACGCAGACGCTGAGCGCACAGAAAAGCAATGCGGAATTCCGTATCGATACCATTGTCTATAACAGTCTGAAAAATGTCATCAGCAGTTTAAGCCAGGAGGAGGTCATCAGCGGTCGTGACGGCGAGCTTGCAGCCTCCATCAAAAACAACATCGGTGATACCCTCTCCCAGTACGGCATCTCGCTTCTGGCAGTCGAAACCAAATCTCTGGATTTGCCGGATGAAAACAAGGCTGCGGTTTATGAACGCATGATCTCAGAACGCAACAATATCGCAGCCACCTATAAGGCAGAAGGTGAGGAAGAAGCAAAAGAGATCTCTAACAATACCAAGGCAGAGATCATTGTAATGCAATCCGAAGCAGATGCACAGGCCGAGGAGATCGTTGCAAAGGGCGAAGCAGAATACATGAAAATCTTAAGCGAAGCCTATAATGACCCGGATAAGGCAGATTTTTATCTGTTTCTAAGGTCGCTGGATGCCGCAAAGAAAACCATGGTCGGCGATAACAAGACGCTGATCATTGATGAATCGTCTCCCATTGCAGATATCTTTTATTAAAATGCAGGATCATTCGTCATCAGATCGATCGAATTTTCCCTTTAGATCGATTTTTTCCAATTTATTTTCAATCCTATTTTTCAAATCAAGTCTGTTTTTGACCTCTTCAAAAGCAGACTTGTATTTTTTTGAGATAGCACTTGGATGTGCACGCAGCAGGCGCAGCTGATCACTCTTTACATTCTCCCATCTGCGCACGCGGTCTGTCTTTAATTTCTCGAGTTCTTCCCTGACAAAAGCAAGCTCTTTCTTCACACGGTCAAATTCTTCCTCATGTTTTTGCAGCTTCTGTTTTGCTTCCTCTGCAAGAAATGCCTCATAGACCTCAATCCGCTTCTGATGCAACCGAATTTCCTCTTTGACCTGTTCCAGTTTGATCAGAACGTCACGCAGCTCGATTGCAGCCTTAAAGCTAAGCGCAAAATCAGCCGCTGCCAGCATCATGATCACATGGACGATCGGAGAAAGGACTGCCTCCGGGATTGCAAGAACCACCCTCTCAAACGGCTTATGCAGCCAATATACCATCGCAACACTAAAAAGCCCCCAGCCAAGTGAGCTCGTCAGACAGATATGTCCGTTTAAGTTGAAGCGCTGATTGGAATAATCCCAGTAACGCACTTTGAACAAGGCTTCCATAACCGCTCCTGTCACATATTCCAGAAGCGTTGCCGCAATCATTCCCGCAAAATAGACTGCAATGACACTCTTCCTGACCGGAAGCGCCGCAAGCAGCACGATCACGGCGCCGCTTCCATAGATTGGCAGAAGCGGTCCGTGCATAAATCCTCTGTTGACCCACTTTCTCTTTCGAACCGAAACGTAAGCAGATTCCCACACCCAGCCCAAAAAGCAATAGATGATAAAGAAAGCAAGCCATTGCGTGATATTGTAAGTATACATATCCTTCCACACCTTTCATGTCCGATGCATCATAATCATTTGCAGATGCCTATCGTCTACACAAGCAGTCTTGCACGCATCTGACTGACGACAAGCTCCGCTTTTGTGAGCATCTGCTCTTCATCCTTTTCCACAATATTCGTACTGCGAAGTCTGTAAAAGAAGGACGGATCGCCTTTTGCGGAAAACGACATATCGTTTCCGAGATTTTGCAGTACAAGCGGAATGTTTTCGACGACGATACCCGCATCCTTTGCCATCAGGAAGGTAATGCCATCCTTTTTCCCTCTGATCTCTGTCACATAAACCTGATGCGCACCCGCACGGATGAGCGCAATCCGCAACAGATTGTTCACACATCTTGGAATTTCTCCAAAGCGGTCCAAAAGCTCACCCTGCAGATCCTCACATTCCTCCATCGTCTCGATGGCGGCGATTCTCTTATAAATATCCAGTTTCTGGTATTCATTGACAATATAACTATCCGGGATATAAGCGTCTACATCCAGATCGATGGTCGTCACCCAGTCTGTCAACGTCTTTTCACCCTTCAGATTTTTGACCGCCTCATTTAGCATCTTACAGTACAGATCATATCCGACTGCCTCCATATGACCATGCTGCAGCTTTCCGAGCAGATTTCCGGCGCCTCGTATTTCCAGGTCCTTCATGGCAATCTTAAAGCCACTGCCAAGCTCCGTAAATTCCCGGATTGCCTGCAGACGCTTTTCTGCCACTTCCCTTAGCACCTTATCCCTTTTATACATCAGAAAGGCATACGCAGTCCTGCCGGAACGTCCCACACGCCCTCTGAGCTGATAGAGCTGCGAAAGCCCCATGTTATCGGAATCGTGAATGATCATTGTGTTGACATTCGGAATGTCAAGACCGGTCTCAATGATTGTCGTGGAAACAAGCACATCGATCTCTCCGCTGACAAAATCATACATAATGCGTTCCAGCTCTGATTCCTTCATCTGTCCATGGGCAAATGCAACAACAGCGTCCGGCACAAGCGCCTGTATCTGCGCCGCCATATCTGCGATGGATGCCACTCTGTTATACACATAATAGACCTGTCCGTCTCTGGCAAGCTCTCTGCCAATTGCCTCGCGCACCATCTCTTCATTATATTCCATAACAAAGGTCTGAATCGGCACGCGATCACTTGGTGCCTCCTCCAGCACACTCATATCCCGAATACCGACAAGACTCATATGAAGCGTTCTCGGAATCGGCGTTGCAGTCAGCGTCAGGACATCTACCGTCTCCTTGAGCTGTTTGATCCGCTCCTTATGCGCCACACCAAAGCGCTGTTCCTCATCTATGACCAGAAGTCCCAGATCCTTGTATGCCATATCCTTTGCCAGAACCTTATGCGTACCGATGACGATATCCACCAGTCCTTTGCGCAGACCTTCCTTGACCTTTTTCACCTCGGCAGCTGTCCGAAAGCGTGATAAAAGCTCCACCGTTACCGGATACTCCTTCATTCTCTGCACAAACGTGTCATAATGCTGCTTGGCAAGAATCGTAGTCGGCACCAGAAAGACAACCTGCTTGCCTTCCTGCACTGCCTTAAATGCAGCGCGGATCGCAATCTCCGTCTTGCCAAATCCGACATCTCCACAGATCAGTCTATCCATGATTTTGGAGCTTTCCATATCCTGCTTGGTAGCCGCAATTGCCTGAAGCTGATCGTCCGTCTCTTCATACGGGAACATTTCCTCAAATTCTTTCTGCCAAACAGTATCCGGTCCATACGCATGTCCCTTTTTGCTCTGGCGCGCCGCATACAGCGCCACCAGATCCTTTGCCACCTCACAGGTAGCAGTCCTCACCTTTGCCTTCGTCTTTGACCATTCCTGACTGCCAAGCTTATTGAGCTTTGGCGTCTTACTGTCAGCCGACGCATATTTCATAACCGAGTCAAATCCGGTCGCAAGCACATATAAAATGCCGCCGTCTCGATACGCAATCTTCATGTAGTCCTTTTGCACCTTATCGACAGTGATTTTCTCAATTCCCTGATAGATACCAAGTCCATGATTCTCATGCACCACATAATCGCCGACCTTCAGCTCCGTAAAATCGTTGATCTTCTGCCCTTCATAGCGTTTTTTCTTCTTTTTGCGGCTGACATGCTTGCCAAAAATATCACTCTCCGTAATCAGCGCAAACCCGAGGGAAGGATACTCGAATCCCTTTGCCACATGTCCGTAAGCCACAACGGTTTCCTTTGGTCCGATCTGTTTCTCATACTCCTCCGTATAATAGCACGGAATCTCATAATCATATAAATCCTTTGCCAGTCTCTGTGCTCTTGTCCGGGATGGCGAAAGGATCACCACTCTGTATTTATTCTTCCGGTACCTGGAAAGGGTCTCCACCAGCATCTCAAAGCTGCCCTGGAACGAACCGATGTCTCTGGCATCCACGCGGTACTGATACGAAACAGGCAAAAACGGCACCTTGCTCTCAAGCATGGAAACAAGCAATAGGTGCTGCCCGGATAGCATTGCCCATACTCTTTTTTCATCATAAAGCAGACTTCCCTGTCCTTTCAGGGCATATCCCTTTTCCATACGCATCTTCATGCTCTCGCGAAATTCCAGTTCCACTGCCGCAAGATGCTCGCGGCTGCGAAGCGGTTCATCCAGAACAATCATTGTTTCTCCCGCATCAAACAAATCCAAAAACGGTACAAGCTCTTTGTAAAAATATGTCATATAGCTATCCAGATTGGCCATCACACCGAACTCTTCCATCTGTTCGGCCAGCTGATCCGCCATCTTTCGTATCCGGGCTGCCTCCTGCAAAAGCCCATTTTTTTGCAGCGTCTGCGCAGCATCCTGTGCATCCTTTTTGATTGCGCGAAGACCATCTGCCTTTTGCTGCCCGGTCAAAATAGTCTCTGTCGCCGGATAAATCGTGACAGATTGCAGCATTTCGATGGATCGTTGGCTCAGTACATCGAAACGCCGGATGGATTCAACTTCATCCCCCCACAACTCGATGCGGTATGGATTTTCCTCCGTCATATCAAATATATCAATGATACCGCCGCGCACAGAAAACTGCCCCGGCTGCTCAACCTGATACGTCTTTTCATATCCCATGCGGACAAGCTTACGCGCGATGGCCTGCTCCTCCACAACACTCTCACGCCCCACTGCAATGCAATGCTCCTTCCATACGTGAAGCGGCAGACAGGGTGCCATAAACGTATCCGGCGTTGTGATGATTGTCAGCGGATCACCCTCCAAGATTCTCCTAAGCACCATAATGCGCTCTCTCGTCATTTCCTGTCCTCTGATATCCGCCTGCGAAAATATGTAATCCTTAGCCGAAAAAAGCATCACATCCCTGTCATAGATCATATAATCATCATACAGCTCTCTTGCCCTGATATCGGAATGTGTCACAATGATCTTTATCGGAAAATCAGTGCCAAGCGCTGCGATCATCTGACATTTTTGGGAGGTGGCACAGCCGGAAACTGCAATTGTCTCCCCATTTATGAAATTGTTCTTCGCTTCCTCAAAGAAAGCAAGCTCCCTGCAGATTCCGGTCAGTAGTTCCATTTCTTCTCTCCACAATTTGCCATACTTTGGTATTTGCAAAACGATTTATGCTATACTGTTTTTCCGTTAAATGAGTTCATGGCCGCATCCGCGCCCTGCGTGATCATGACTGCAACCGCTTCGGCTGCCGTTTCAAATGCCTGTCG
>CAMFDJ010000009.1 GCA_945949085.1 uncultured Lachnospiraceae bacterium
ATGAAAAGGCACAGCAGACAGAAAAAGATGCTGTAAAAGAGCCAAAAGAAAAAACTTCTATCCGTGGTAAGATAAAAGAAGGGCAGGAAAAGGCAGCTGCAAGTGTAGCAACGAAGCCAGAAACAAAAGTAAAGCAGACACCGGAACGATAGGACATACTCCATTGGTCTAAAGGAATTATATATCACGCAAACTGAATTATGAAAAGTAGGCGATAGCACCTTTTTTATAAAGGGGCTTAACTACCCTTAAAAACGAAAAATTCTACTTGTCAAGTTGCGCTTTACTTGACAAGCAGGATTTTTTGTTTTATTTGTAATATATCAGTACGATTACTGTAGTAAAGAATAATGCAGACATATTGTGATGATAGGGGAAAAGATGGGAATACTAAAGAAAATGTTTTGCGCAGAGAAAGAAGATAGGCAGTTGCGCTTTGAGATATCAGACGAGGAATATGAAGAACTCATTGAGAGAGCCAGAAAGATTGATGCAGCCCAAAGGGAGCGCATGGAATACCTAAAGAAGCATGACAAAAAAGAATATAAACGGATTATGACAATGAGAAAATTTTCTTGTGGTCTTTAGTATTATTGTGCAGCCGGATGTCCTTACTTAAACCCGGTTGCATTTTTTTATGCTATTATAGTTGCAAATATATAATATGGAGGACGGGAAATGTCAAAGCAGATAGAAAATCATTTTGAATTAAAGGATGTATGCCGGAGTGCAGGTCTTTGGTATGTAGGTTCTTTTATGTTGGAATTTCTGAAGCGGAAAGAGGAATGGCAGGACGCAGATAGAAAATCAGAGTTTATCAAAAGTCTGTATCAGGAATACCCAGGTATTGATGATGATATTTCTGGTACAACAACACGTGCAAATGCTATGATCAGAATTATTGAATCTGGAAAGGTAAAAGATGCAATGCAGCTGGTATTGGATGCGAATGAGAAAAAATTGGGATGCCTTGAGTCCAAGACTAATGCGAAAGTAGTTCTTGATATGCTTGAAAAAGGCACATTATAAAATAAAAAATGAAAAATTTTCGGACACCCTGCATGATTTTCGGCTTATATGTGAAGGGGTTTTATACCGCTTCATATTGCAGCTTGAAAATTGGATATACAGGAATCAGTTACAAGAACCTATATATGACAGCAGGTAAGACTTGCGCCATGAGCGAGGACAAGCAACTTAAAACAGCCCTATTGGTACGGACTGTCTGCCAAGATACATATTAGGAATAATGAGACTTTCGTAGAAGTACGACTCGGTGCGAACCACGGAGAGGCTAGTTACCTATGACATCCAAAGACCTACATGGATGGGCTGATTTTCTCCCTGTATCCGGAATGCGGATGCGGTCAGGGGTGCGTGGCAAATATGGCGAACAACAAATATGAACATTATTCTGTTTAACAGTGAAAACGATGGAGTGGAGCAACCATGAAGCTGCTCCACTCTATAATTTTGCTGTTAAATTCGGATGGATCATAAGGTGTAAATGGAAATGTCTTCACTGGAAAGAGATGGCGTGGATTTAATCCAGCATTCCTTTTCAATGGTAAGATTTTTTTCATCAATCAGAATGACAGAGAGGTTGAGGGAGATGTTTTCCGGTATCCTTGATGAATACAGTTCAAATTCTTCCTTACTTCCTGTTACGAAGCTGATTTTTTCCGTATCGGATATTTTTTCAAAAATCAGGCGCAGATAAAGAGATTGAAGCTCTTTCTTCATCAATTCGTCTGTGGCATTTGACAGAAAAATAAAGTGCCAGTGCGAGATAGCACCGGAAGCAAAGGATACTGACAAATGATAGTCGGTGTCCTTTTTTTCCTGCTCCAAAGTACAGGATATGCCAGATACAGAAAGAGCAGTTAATATAGTGCCTTGCATGAACTTCCTTACATCTTCGGAAAGGGATGTAGGAATAGCAAGGGCTGGATCAGCTTCGTCTTGTGCAGCATATCCGGCAGCGGATAAAAGTTGTGCATAGGTCACACCATTATTGGCGTTCTGGGCGATTGACTGAATTTTACTTATGGAAGGAGGATTTTCCAGCTTTGCGTTCAGTATCCTTGATAAATACTCTGGGGATACATCAATCAAACTGGCAAATTCCTTTTTCTTTGTATTTCCGACTGCACGTTGTAAGAGTGTAGCAAATTCCTGTGGATCATATTTATGGTTCATTATAGATTCCTCCGATAATATAGTAAACTGATTGATGCAAAAAGTCAATTTCAGAATATGCCAGATTAAGAAAAATTGATATATCTTGACATATTAAATCAATAAATAATTGACATGGCATGTCAATTTGTGTATAATGTGTATTGTGTAAGAAATGAATATGGAGGTGGTCAGATGAATCCGTACACAGTTGACAGGGTACAGGATGGAAATGTTACTTATTTCTTTATCCGCTGTATGGAAGATATGTCTATCATGCCACTGCCTACCAAGTATCTTACGCATATGACAAGGGCAAAGAAATCTCCGAACACGGTTAAGCGGATTGCATTTTCTATTTCCTATTACATGAGCTACTTAGAGGAAAAGGATGTAAAACTGGGGGATGTGTCAGAACTTCCCTATAGTGAACAACACTTACATTTTACGGAATTTCTTGCGTGGCTGAAAAATGGAAAACATAACGGCGATAAGGAAAGAAAGCAGCCAAGGAATGCGACCTGCAACACATATTTAAGGGATGTGTTTGGATGGTTTACTTTTCTGGAACTGGAATATGAACAGTTTCATGACCTAAAGGTATTGTCAAGCCGGGTAGTTTCTTTTTCCAATAATGTAGGTGTCAGGTTCTCCGTAACCTGCCGGACATTTAAGGGATACTTAAAGGAAGAGGAACACATAGGAAAGACCATAGAAAAGGATTGCATCATTACCTTATTGGAAGCGTGTGTGAATTGCCGTGACCAGCTGATGCTTCTTTTACTGTCAGAAACCGGATTTCGTATCGGAGAGATACTTGGTATCCGGTACACGCAGGATATTGACTATGAAAAGCGAGTGATCCGGGTAGAATACCGTGAGGACAATGAAAATGCTGCCAGAGCCAAGAATGCGGAATACCGCAGAGCAAAGATAAGTGCAGAGACACTTGATATTCTGATGTATTACCTTTCCGAAAATAGAGAGCTTCTGAAAGAAAGCGATTATCTGTTTATCAACCTTTCCGGAGAGAATGCCGGGGAGCCGGAAAATGTAAATACGGTTTATGCTATGCTTGGAAGACTGGAAGAGAAAACCGGAATCAAGGCAACACCACATATGCTAAGACATTATTTTGCAAATGAAAGGCGTAAAAGTGGGTGGGATTTGGCACTGATTTCCAAAGCATTAGGACATAAGCACATCAGCACAACAGAAAAGTATCTGAATATAGATGCTGATGAACTTAGTCAGGCAACAGATGATTTTTACAGTAAAAACAAGTCACTTTACATGGTAGATAAATTGATATAAAGGGGGTGTGACTGATGGCTGCTTTAAGTATCTTGCAGTTTGATATGACTGCCCGTATTGCAGAGCTGGATGCACAGCTTGATGCTTGTGCCACAGTAAGGGGCAAACAAAGGGCTGCCATCAGGGATTTCCTTTTACAAGAAGGCATCTATTCCATAGAGGATGTCACAGACGAGGATATACAGGATTTCAGAGAGTATATCAATCAAAGAATAGATTTTACAGATAAGCAGAAAGTCCTTTATGTAGGGTGCATGGAAACAATTCAGTATGCCTATTATGCTCCACAGAATGTAGAATTTCTAAAAGAGCTGGAAGACGGCAAAAAGATGACAGCTGCCATAAAGAAAGCGGAAGTATATCTTATGGCGCATGGAATCAAAAGAGCAGAGGATATTACTTATGAAATCCGTGCCTCATATGAAGCATATGTCAGCCGGGCAATCAGCGGTGTAAAAAGATTTGAATATATCAAAGCACTGGATAATATGAAACTTGCTTCCATTCAGAAGGAATGCGATAAAGCACTTTTCAAGGAACGGAAGTTAAGATATACCGGGGGAAAGATATTTCTCCTATACCATCCGGATATTGAGGTTGCAAAGACTTTTTATTACATCCGGAATAAGGAAGAGCTACTTTTTGATTTTTCCTTAAATGCATCAGAGCAGGTCAAGTATCAGATATTCTTTATGTTGAATTACATACTGGAGAATGAAAAAGACTGGAAATTACGCAGGGAGAGATTCCTAGTTCCGCTAAAACTTCTGTATATCTTTTGTATTGAACAGGGGATTGAGGATTTGGAAAAACTGGAAGAAAAGGATATTGCGAAGTTTAAGGAAAAGCTGGATGGTCTGGAAGTTGATAAGGCAGATGTCTATATCCAGATTGTAGACAATATAAGGAAGTTTTTATTCTTACGAGCAAAGAAAACAAACTGGGATGCAAATGTGTGGTACATGGAGCGTTTCAAGCTGCAAAGTGACCGCATGAATCCGGCAAATCCGGTGGTGCGTATCCAGTTCATGCAGGTTCATGATAAGGATAATCGCAAGTTCTTCCAGTCCTATATGCAGTATATGATAGGCGTTACATCACTTTCCATAAGCAATATCCGGTTTCAGTTTTACCGGGTGTCAGAGTTCTTGGAATACTGTGATGCAAAGAACTTATCCCTGCTTCATCTTACGGCACAGGATATGGATGCCTACATGAAGCATATTGACAGCGATATATTACCTGCTACTTTCAATGGCAAGGTGGCAGACATATATAAATTTATGAGGTTCATGGTGGTAAAGGGCTATATAGAGAAAGTTCCGTTCAATATGGAATATTATCTAAAGAATGTAGTACCGACACATCATGACAGAGCATTGCCGGATGATATGGTAAGACAGATGCTTTCCAACCTGCATCTGTTCCCAGAACATTTAAGGCTCATGTATTTACACCTATGGTGTCTTGGCTTACGAATCAATGAAGTTTGCACCATCAAGGGGGATGCCTACTATGAAATGAATGGGGACACGTGGATCAGGCTCTATCAAAACAAGATGAAAGCAGAAAAAACAATTCCTATTCCGGAAACGCTTTACCATCTGATGATTTCCTACAAGGAAAAGATGCACATAGCACCAGATGATTATGTATTTCAGAATGAAAAGGGCGGTGCATACAAGGTGGGGACATTTTGTAAGCAGATGGTGGAAAAGTGCCGGGAACTGGGGATTGATTGTGGAGATTACACATTCCGTTCCCATGATTACAGGCATACCATTAGTACAGCAATGTACGGGCATGGCGCATCCTTACAGGCAATCCGAGATTTCTTAGGGCATAAGTCAGAGGAAATGACAAAGCAGTATGTGGATTATCTGCCGGAGAAGATAGATAAAGCAAACGAGGAATATTTCAGTATGAAAGAAAACAGTATTGCAAAGGCAGTACGGAAGGGAGATTACAATGGAAATGAAATTAAGATTTAATGATTTGCCATGCTACCAGTCGGAAGACATAAAGGCTGGCTCACTGGCAGATAAGAGCAGAAATCTTTGCTTTTGCATTGATAAACTTCCGACAGAGGGCTTACAGCAAGAATTTTATTCCTTTGTGATGCATAGGGGTACTGTTATGAAGGCAACCAGTCTTCGGGCTGATTTGACACAGTACAATATGGTATGCAGATTCTTATCCGAAAAGCATCCAAAGATGGAAAGCCTTATAGAACTTCCATTGGATACACTGGTAAAAGATATGAAGAAATGGCTGTTAATGAATGGAAAGCCACTTACAACTAGAAAAGTGTGTAAACGTGTCTCAAAGGACGAGCAGGATGAAAGTATTCACATCAGGTATCTTAAAAAAGTATATTGTTTCCTCACGCCGGAAGATGAAAGACCGGAGAGAGAAAAGGATATATGGAAGTTAGATAAGATGGGGTTGATCCTTATAGACAATCCAATTAAAAACACAGAGACATTGAATTTTACTAAGATTGTACAGGATGAAATGAGACAGGAAGTAAAGGATGCAGCCTTTATGGAACTGCAAACTAGGGCAGTCGGCACGGTACAAGCAGAACTTGTTGCTATAAACCGCTTTAGTTCTTATCTGGCGGAGAATTTTTCGGATGTGAAGTCAATGGCAGATGTAGATAGGGAAATCGTGGAAAGCTATCTGATATACCTAAATACGGAAGCAACCGATAGAAAATCCTATAGGTCAGATATTTTTCATCTGAAGGCAATCATTGATTTGGTTGGTAGGATGACAGACAATCCGGGAATATGTAATCTGTTTCTGATAACAGACATTCCTAAAAATCCGGAAAAGTTGTACAAGTCCTATTCGGATGCGGAACTGAAAAGATTAAACAGTGCGATTGTAACTGCGGATGTGCAGGTGGCAAGGGCATTGATTTTACATCAGATGTTAGGCACACGAATTTCTGATACGTTGACATTAAAGCAGGATTGTGTATTTGAAAAAGATGGGAAGCTGATGATCCGGATTGATCAGATTAAAAGTCGAAGGACATATCGAAAGACCATCAATGAAGAAATGCTGGAACTGATAAATGCAGCTATTAAGTACACAAAGGCACATTCTCCGGATAGTCCTTATGTATTTGCAAATGATAAGGATGCAAGCCGTCCTATGACTTACTCAAAAATACAATATCAGCTCATGGCGATAATCAATGAGAATGATTTAAGGGATGATAATGGAGAGCAGTTTGGGGTTGGTACACATTTATTCCGGCATACTTATGGTCGGAAGCTGACGGAAATGCACGTAGATGATACAACGATTGCAAAGCTGTTAGGACACGCAAATAATTCCAGTGTGAAATACTACCGGAAGATGTCAAATACACAGCTTGCAGATGAAACAAGAGAAATGCGTCAAAGCATGGATGAAATCTTACAAAACTTGATAAAGGGGTGGTAATCGTGACTAAGTATGACAGAATGGTTGCCACGAATAAGGCAACAAGTACTGCCAAGATTGCGAAAGCAAAGGCAGAGATTTCAAAAATGGTATCTGAAAATATTCAGGTAACAGTTGGCGAGTTGGTAAAACGAACCGGATTATCCAGAGGGTTCTTTTATAAAAACGAGGAAGTCAGCAGAGCATTGGAAAATGCCAGAGACTTACAGGATGGGAAAGCCTTGACCAGACCTCAAAAAGTAATTCTTGATAAAGCAATGGATAAGCAGTTACAAGTTTTACAGCAACAGATTGAAAAGTTGAAAAGTGAGAACAGTAGTCTATCAAAGAAGAATCAAGATTTGCAAAAGGCATTAAACAAAAAGGATTTAAACTTCATCAAAAATCTATAAATTCTGTTATTCAGTTCTAAAGTTCATACAGTATATACAGTGTGTATGGTGTTAAAACCCTTGAAAACACTGCATTTGAAATTCCCTAGTAAATATATTGGTAGTTCTGATCGGCCTTGTCCTGATTTTCAAAAAACAGCTGACAACACTTGTCAACAACATCTTTAAGACCATTACCACAGAGAGCGGTAAGGTATAGGAAAATGAGCCGGGAAAGCAGAGAAGCCCGGATGCAAGGAAACAGAGAAATAGGAAATAAAGGAAAAAGAACAAAGAGCAAAGAAAAGGAGCTGTCCATGCAAAAGCAGGAAAATGGGTTTATTACAATTTATCTGGCACTGACACTTTCCGTGCTGTTGTCTTTGATTCTGACGGTTGTGGACGGTGCGAGAAGAAGTGCGATTGCTGTGGAGGCAGACTGTGCCATGGATCTGGCAGTCTATTCTGTGTTTGCAGAATACAACAGGGCGCTTTTTGAGAGATACCATTTGCTTTTCATTGACAGCTCCTATGAAAAGCAGCAGGGGAGCCTTTCCCTGGTGGAGGAGCATTTGACAGAATATCTGCGCATGAATTTGAGCGAAGGGAATAAAGCGATCAAAACGGCAGATCCGACAAAAACCTTTCTGGAGGATGCGAAGATCCTGCAGGCAAGCTATGCAACAGATGAAAATGCAGACGTTTTAGTCAGTCAGGCAGCCTGCTATATGAAGGCAAAATATGGACTGTCCTACATAGAAGCCTTGCAGAAGGAGTATGCGCAGGCGGAAAAGTTTTCCCTGTTTACCAGGGATATCGACGGACAAAGAAATGCCAATCAGGCAATCATAGACGAGGCGGAGCGCGCAGGCAGGGAAACCGGTGAAACAGATGAGGAAGGCAATCCGATCACAGAGGAATTTGAACTGGATAATCCTGCCGACGGCGTAAATGCCACGCGGCCAAGCGGTGTGCTTTTGCTTGTCACCGGCGCAGATACGATGATTTCCTCCAAGACGATTACGGCAGATTCCTATTATTCGCACAGAGGCGTGACTAACAAAGGCGCAGGACTTGCCGGCAGAAGCGCGCCCACCGCTGTCGATACGGTTTTGTTTGATGCCTATATCGCTGCGTGCTGCGGCAATTATACAGATGTCCATGAGGGAAGCGGCCTCGATTACCAAATGGAATATGTGATTGCAGGAAAAGAAAGTGATGAAGCAAATTTAAAATCAATCGTGCACCGTCTTCTTGCGCTGCGGGAGGCCTGCAATGTCACGTTCCTGTTTGCCGATGCATCCAAGCAGGCGGAAGCAGCCTCTCTGGCGGCTTCCATAGCGACTGCTGCCGGCGTTCCTTATCTGACGGAGCCCATCAAGATTTCCCTTTTGTTTGCCTGGGCCTATGCGGAGAGTGTCTATGATGTCAAACAGCTTCTTTTGGGAAAGCGGGTAAAGCTGATCAAGGAAGCAAAAGACTGGCACTACAGTCTGCAAGGCATGCTCGGGTATGCACAGGATGTGGCAGAAAGCAGCGCGCAGCAGGCTTTGGAGAATGTGACGCAGGGTAGCAATTTCGGCTTGGGCAATGTCGCTGCCATGAAGGACGGCCTGAACTATCAGGATTATCTGATGCTGTTTCTTATGGCGCAATCAAAGACACAAAAAAGTGCGCGCACCATTGATTTGATGGAAATGGATGTAAGACTTACCCCACATAATTCTCATTTCAGAATGGACGACTGTCTGGATGCCCTGTCGGTAAGTGCCTATGTGGGGAGCCGTTATGGATGCAGCACGAAGGTGGAGCGCACCTTTTGTTATCAATAGGACATATCTGCGTGACAGACCGGCTTTTGTCTGCTTTTGCCGGATCGTCCATGCAATAAAACAGAGGTAAGGAGAATTTGCTGCAAAAAGGGAAAAGAGGTGAGAGATGATGTCCCCCGGAGGAACAGAGATTCAATCGAGTCTTGATACTTTCATACAAAAAAAGAAAAGGAGGAAATGTTTTTCCCAGACACGACGCGTACAAAGAGAGCACAAACCTAAAAATCCACCACTTTCTGCCGGAGGATATCATCTGCCGCCTTTTTTCCCCTGTGACAGACAGCGTATGGCGCGGGATGACCGGAAAAATCTGCTTCGAAGAAAGTCGCACAAAATCTGTCGACAGGAGGGAAGTGCCACAGTTGAAGCTGCGCTTGCTCTGCCGCTTTTTCTGATTGTCTGTGTGATGCTTCTGTCGATGGTAGATATGACAAGGACATATGTGCGCGAGGAGGAGAAGCTGTATGAGCAGACAAGAAAGGCAGCAGTTTATGGCGTTATAGGCAGCGCAGCAGGCATAAGGGGTAGCACTGATATGGTAGAATTTTACAAGCCATATCGCGCAGCGCCTCCTCTCAAAGGTCCCGGTTTTCGTCATTTTCTGATGGTAAACCACTGTAAGGCACATATCTGGAACGGCTATGATAACAGTAAAGGATTTCTGTCTGAGGAAAATCCGGCATATGTGTATGTGACAGAGGAAGGAAGTGTCTATCACAGAAGACGGGATTGCAGTCATTTAAATGTGACGATAAAAAGTATACCACCCGGGAAAATGAGTGCGCAGCGCAGCGAGGATGGCAGCAGGTATTATGCATGTCCCATCTGTACAAAAGGGATGAAAAAATCCGATCTTTCTAAAATGACCTTGTATGTCGCCTCTTATGGGATCAAGTATCATGTCAGACTGACCTGTCCAAATATCAAGAGAACAGTCTATGTGGTGCCGTTTTCGCAGGTGAATGGAAAACCTGCCTGCAGCGAGTGCGGGCAGTAAGGCGTATCATTCACCGGATGTCCCCGGATGGAAAAGAATAGTAGGAAAGGAGACTAATATGGAGGAAACCGTACAGTTTTTTCAAGTGTATCAGCACTATCTGCTGGCAGCATATCTTGGCATTTGCAGTGTGACAGATCTGTGGGTAAAAAGGATCAGCCTGACACTGACAGGTGTGTTTTTTGCGATTGGTATGCTCAGGCAGCTCGCAGTGTGGTTTGCCTGTTTCGGCGGGACAAATGAAACAGGAGCTTATGTCTGTGATCTGGTCATCACATGTGTGCTTAGCCTGCTGCCGGGGATGTTCCTTCTGGCAGTCAGTCTGATCACGGGAAAACAGCTTGGTATGGCAGATGCCTGTGCATTTTTTACGTGCGGCATTTTTCTGGGATTGTATCAGACGATTCTGCTCCTTATGCTGAGCCTATTTGTGACCGGAATCTGTGGAATTTCTTTATTGCTTTTTCACAAAGGATTGTCAAGGGGAACAGATAAGAAATCGAAGCATAGGGAGCTTCCCTTTCTACCCTTTGTTTTTGCATCCTTTCTTTTCATGATGGGATGTCTGGAGCTACCCTGACTTTTGACTTTGATGCCCGGCTGTTTGATGAGAGAGATATGCACACAAGGAAGGGATCGTCAGACCTTTGTAAAAGGGAAATGAAGCCCGGCAGTATGACGGCGAAATGAAAGGAAACAGGGAAAACGAGAAATGAAAATCAGACAAAAGAGGAATAGAAACAGACAGCAAAAGAAACAGAGAAAAACGGAAAAAATCCGTGGTAAGCACAATGGCAGCACGACAGTCGAACTGGCACTTCTGATGCCGCTTATTCTGGCGGTAATTGTTCTGGTGATCCATGGCAGCATCTTTCTATATAACAGAGAAGCGACAGAGACGATAGCGTGCCTTTCGGTGCACCGGGGCTTGCAGATGGAGCACGACGGAAAAGGGGTAATCCAAAAGGAAGTGGAGCAATATGTGGAGCAGAGCCTGAAAAGCAAGCTTTTGCTGCGCCCTTCTGCGACAGCGCAGGTGACGGTCTCTCTGACATCAGTGCAAGTGACGATCGAACTGGAGCAGAAAAATCCGGTTCCGGGAATTACGGCACTTTTGCCCGGAAAAGGAATTTTTTCCGCAAAGGTAAGCAAAAAAGGGTGGCGCATGGACCCTGCGGATGTACTTTGGGCGATATCTGCAGGCAGGTCAGCCCTGTCATCCGGTCAAATGCCCAAAACAGAATCAGGAGATAACTAAAATGTTGATCCAGAAAGAACAAAGTCATCAATATCTGATCATTGCGCAGACACCGGAAATGGATGAATTTGCACTGCGTATGATACTTGAAAATCACATACAGGGGCTTGTGGCAGTCAGGCAGCGGATGTTTAACGGAGAAATGAATTTATATTATGACATTACCGGGAAAACGCCGCTGTCCGATCATAGTATCCGTCTTGGCGGCACAGATATGCGCTCACTTTTGCAAAGCCTGCTTCTGGTGACGGAAAAGCTCTCATCTTATTTCTTACCGGAGGATTTTATCTGCTTTGCGCCGGATCTTGTTTTCTCGCAAAACGGGGAATGGTCTTTTTGTTATATCCCGGAGGAAAAGGGAGATTTGCGGGAGAGCTGTATCCGCTTTTCGGAGGAGCTGCTCGGAAA
This sequence comes from uncultured Lachnospiraceae bacterium, assembly GCA_945949085.1. GTDB lineage: Bacteria > Bacillota > Clostridia > Lachnospirales > Lachnospiraceae > CAG-194. The sequence goes on from CAMFDJ010000009.1 coordinate 11,815, forward strand.
GATCGACCAGGAGGATGAACAGGCGGTCGTGCTTGCTTATCAGTTTTACCGGATGATCAAACGGGAAAACGATACCCTCCATCATGTCATTCTGGAGCTTTTGTATGGGGCAGAATCAGAGAGAGCAGTCGAAGGAATCATGGAGGCAGACAGATCAGAGGAAGATATACCGGAGAAATCGCTGATGCAGCAAGAATTTTCTCAGGATAGGAGTAATCAGATGGGAGATGTTTTATCTGATTTGTCAAATTTGTCTGCTGCCAAAAAGGATGGCGGCTGCGAGGATAGTGACAGGAAGGAAAAAGGGGTGGATCTTTTTGCACTGCTATTGTTTGTGCTGCTTTTTTGTGGCAGTATCGGTGTCTCTTGCTATCTCATTTTTGCCTGGCAGGTGGACAGTTTCTGGGACTTTATCGCGCTGCGGGAGGGTATCTTAAGTGTTGTCTTCTTGCTTTTGTCCATTGGCGGAATTGCTGTCACGACTTTGCCGGTGGTTTTGCACAGGTTCTTTCAAATGAGATGGCAAAGGAAGGAAAGGAAGGAAAAGAGGGAAACGGACGAAAAGGAAGGAGAGCAAGAGATGAGGGATGTGTTTGAAATTCCGCAGATTGAATTGAAATAAAAGTATCTCGGAAACGCCGCAGACAAAAACCGGGATGATTTTGAGGATGCTGTCCAGAGCAGTATCGCCGAGCGTATAAATGCGGATTATATTGTCACAAGAAATGGGAAGGATTTCTGTAAAAGCAGTGTGATTGCAATTACACCGGGAGAATTATTGGCGAGGATCGTATGAAGTAAAATAACAGAAAGGTGAGAACGAGTGATTGTTCTCACCTTTTTTTGGGTCATACACAAAAAGAAAAAAAATGACTAAACTGGCATTCTATACTGATTATCAGAACAAGTTAATGCAACAAGTTGTCTCTCCCAATCTGGCAACAGAAAGGGGGTGCTAGATTGTCAGCTTTACTTATATCTTTTCTGGTTTCTATTATGGCAGGTATAGTTTGCCACTATATTTGCAAATGGTTAGATGGAAACGACACAGACAACTAGCCTAGGTATGCTCAACCTTAATGCGAGAAGAAAATCCCAGAGGATGCGCCCTCTGGGATTTTCGCCTTGCTGGATTATCAGCAACTTATATCTTTTTGCCTAGGCATATTATATCATATCCGACTATAATGTCAAATATGTCTTGGTTTATTGTTCTCCCATTTTCTGTTCCATAGGACTCTCTCCTAGAATAACAGGACTTGCCATTGGTATCTCGGTGACGATCAAGGTTCCAAAAGAAAAAGAGCAGTCGCAAAGCAGACATTTGGTTTTACCCAAAATAAAACACTTTCCCCTTTGCCGGAAAATCCTTTGCGTTTTCAAGACAGTCAATGCCGGGCTGCAAAACCGTACCGCCGCGGCCTGTCGCTTTGACTCGTCCCGCGATATCATCAGGGGAAAGATATCCTGCGTCCAGATTACAATAGCCTTTCGGCTTATTGGGCGCAGGGCGCAAAAATAGCACCCTTTGGTCAAAAGGTGCCGGACATGTGGATGACAAATTGTGTCATTACGATGGTTGTAAATTGCTTATAAATTAATCAAAATAAATATTGATTAATTGTATAATCAGGTGATATAGTAATAGAAAAGCAGATGTTTCTAATATGATAGCTGCCAATGTCATGCGATTTGATGTTTAGCCGCCGCACACTCGTGACTTTAGTCGTGAGTTAGGCGGCTTTTCTTGAAATTTAACAAAACATATGGTATACTATTTACATGGATAAAACATCTTATTTTTCAATGCCAAAAGATGTTACGCATGGTCGTGGATATGTCTATTCGTTGCAGTATCATATCGTATGGGTTACAAAGTATAGAAAGCCCATATTTGTAGGCGGGATCGAATCTGATATCAGGAGTTATCTTCTCGAAACGCTTAAATCTTTAGATATGACAGTCATAGCAATGGAGGTCATGCCTGATCATATACATCTTCTTGTGGATTGCAAACCACAGCTTAAACTATCGGACGCGATCAAGATACTGAAAGGCAATACGGCAAGATGGCTGTTCTTAAAACACCCGGAAATAAAAAGTCAGCTCTGGGGAGGACATTTGTGGAATCCGTCCTATTTTGTTGCCACTGTAAGTGATAGGACATTGGAACAGGTAGAAAAATACATTAACGGCCAAAAGATGAGATAGACGGAAAGGAGGTCAGCGGTATGCAGATATATACCACATATAAGGTCAAGATCAAATGCTATAATCATATCTTCAAAGATACTGTTAAGGTATACCGAAACGCCGTGGATTATCTCATAGATGTCTGTAATGCAAACTGGGACAGCTTATTACGGACAGGCAGTTCCCTGCAACGGCAGCGATATATAGAAACACTGATCCACACCACAAAAGATAACCCAAATCCAAAGTATGACTTCGATTCAAAGTTTTACAAGATACCGAGTTATCTCCGCAGGGGTGCGATCAGTGAGGCTATCGGTAAGGTATCGTCCTATAAATCAAACCTTAAAAATTGGTCAGATAATCCTATAGGTAAAGAGCCATCCGTGCCGAAAGCCGGATTTGTGTTCCCTTCCATGTATCGGACTGTGATGTATAACCAGACAGACGATTATAAAGCACAGATTAAAGTATATGTGCGCAACACATGGGACTGGATCACAGTTGATCTCCGTAAATCGGATATGGATTATATTACAAGACGTTGTAAAAGCCGCAAGCAGTGCGCTCCTACCCTTCAAAAACGGGGTAAGGAGTGGTTTTTAGACTTCCCTTTTGAGGAAAAAGTAACACTTGGCAAAACAGATGTAAAAGATCAGACTGTTGTTGCTGTGGATCTGGGTATCAACTCAGCAGCCACGGTCAGTGTGATGCGCAGTGATGGCACTATTCTCGGAAGGCATTTCTGCAGACTTCCCAAGGAAACAGACCATCTTTCGCATAGCATAAACCGTATCAAAAAGGCACAGCAGCATGGCAACCATAAAACTCCCCGGCTCTGGGCAAAAGCGAAAGGCATCAATACAAACATAGCGGCTAAGACGGCACAGTTTATCATGGATACTGCCGTTCTTTATGATGCCGATGTAATTGTATTTGAGCATTTAGACCGCAGGGGAAAGCTTCATGGCTCGAAGAAACAGAAGCTCCATCTGTGGCGAAGTCAGGAAGTTCAGTCCATTGTTACAAATAAAGCCCACAGATTAGGAATGAGAATCAGTCATATCTGTGCATGGGGAACAAGTAAATATGCATATGATGGAAGCGGCATAGTTCTTCGTGGAAAAGCTGGTGGATTTAATACCTATGAACTTTGTAAGTTCCAAAACGGTAAAATCTACAACTGTGATTTATCTGCATCCTATAATATCGGAGCAAGATATTTTATACGTGAAATATTAAAATCCCTGGACGAGAGTTCAAGGTTGGCAATTGAGGCAAAAGTTCCTCAGTCTGCCAAGAGAAGCACCTGCACATTCTCTACTTTAATTAGCTTGAATGCGGAGCTTATGTCTTTAGCGGCATAAGTATCTGAGTTTTAGCTGTATGGTAGAAATGTAGTCCATCTGCTTAAAGCAGATGCAGCCGTAAGGCTGCTATAGGAAGCACGCGACTTTAGTCGTGTGAGGCTTCACATGATACTGAAGGACTATCTGTCTGACCGTCGCAGATTTGCAGATGTGTTTAACGGAAGTGTGTTTGCGGGGCAGCAGATCTTACGTGCTGAGGAGCTTGAACCGGTGCCGGCTTCGGCGGTGCAGAAATCGCAGGACGGATACATGGAGCGGATCAGCGATTATGTCATGCGTCAGAAGTATACGGGGAACCTGTTTTACATATGGATATTGGAAAATCAGGATAAGATCGACTATTCCATGATCATCCGTGTGATGCTGAAGGAAGCGATGGAGTATGATAAGCAGCTTCGGGAGCTGAAAAAGAAGAATGCAGAACACTTGTCATCTACTGGGGCAGGGGGAAATGGGACGGAGCAAGAAGTTTGCGCGCCTTGCTTTTTGGCACGACACATACTGTCATTGTGATTTGGTAAAATGTGTGAAAAGGATAAAAAGGCTTACCGGCGTGCACTTTCCGATTAGCCTGCGCTCACTTTTTTTGTCACGCAATGCTGTATCAGCCTGTCTTCAATTTCTCTGCGCTTTTAATTGACACACCCCGCCGAAAATGTTACCCTAAGATAAGTAATGCGAGGCTGTTTATGAGAGAAAAGATTGAATATTATCTAAATGATATTGGATATAAAAAGTTATCTGCGGCTATCCCCGGATTTACCATCTTTTTTGAGCTGGAAAACGGTTATGTGAATGCCATTATGCTGGTGGATCGGGCGGGAAATCCGGATATGACAAAGGAGCAGTATGACGCCTTCCGGACCAAAACCTCCTGGCGGTTTATGGATGGAGGCTGTATTGAGGTACATATGTTGTCGGTCATACTGACGGATGATCTTGCAGCGGCAGAGGCGCTGAATGCGGATGACCGGTTTGGCTGGGTGATTCTTTGTCAGGAGAACCGGCTTGTGATTGAGGAAGGAAAAGCGGAAGATTTTTATGGCATGAAAGGGAAGCTGCAGGATTGTCTGAGCCGGGATATGATACCGCAGGACGGGCAGCTGCAGGCGATGGAATATGATGCCAAAGGAAAGCCGTATTATAAAAGTTTTAAGCAGAGACCGTTTGTGAACCATTGGCTTTTTGTACTGAATGCCATTTTGTTCACAGGCTGTGTACTGACGGGAAATCTCCTCTATGAGGTGGGCATGCTCAGCTATGAGAAGGTTATGGAGGGTGAGTGGTACCGGATTTTTTCGAGCATGTTCCTGCATGCGGATATGTCGCACCTTGTGGGAAATATGCTGATCTTGTATTATCTTGGGGAAATTGTGGAGCGTTCGCTCGGCCATTTCAAATATCTGGTGCTTTATCTGGTCAGTGGCGTGGCAGCATCGTTTGCTTCCATGGCATATTCTTATCTCACACAGGAATATACGGCATCTCTGGGAGCAAGCGGTGCGATTTTCGGCATGGTGGGTGCTCTCTTGTGGGTGGCGATCCGTAACCGCGGGCATGCGGAGATCATGACTGTCGGTAAGGTATTGTTTATGATCGGTTATACCCTGTATTCGGGATTCAGGTCGACCAATGTGGATAATGCAGCGCATGTGGGAGGTCTTCTTGCAGGTTTTGTGCTGGCGGTTTTGTTATATCATACAAAGCGGGATAAGAAATCGCATTTTTTAGGCAGACAGGAAAAAGCGGATGTTTGATGATATGATCATTATGAGGGATTGGGTACAGGCGGACGGAAACAAGAGATGTCTGCTGGATACAGAAACAGATACGACTATGTATTGTATATTGGAAACTATATAGGAAAGAGGAAAAGGATGAAAATAAACATTTATTACGGCGGAAGAGGCGTTGTGGATGATCCCACGATATTTGTGCTGGACAGGATGCAGGCAGTGCTTGAGGAGTTGAATGTATCTGTGGAGCGCTTTAATCTGTATGAGATTAAAAATGCGATCACAACGCTCCCACAGACCCTGAAATCGGCAGATGGTATTATTCTGGCGACAACAGTGGAGTGGCATGGCATTGGCGGCTATATGTCTTCTTTTCTGGATGCCATCTGGCTGTATGGCGACAAGGAAAAGATTTCGCAGATTTATATGTCACCAATTGTCATGAGTACCACTTACGGCGAGCGGGAGGCTAAGCTTGATCTTTCCAATGCGTGGGAGATTCTGGGTGGTCTGCCCTGCAGTGGTATTTGCGGATATATCAAGGATACAAAGGAGCTTTCTAAAAATCAGGATTACATTACTTTGATTGAAAAGAAGGCAGAAAATCTTTACCGTACGGTGCATCAGAAGGTCAAGAGCCTTCCGGCGAGCAATCAGGCGGTCAATCAGACGGTTGCCATCAATAATCGTATGGACCTGACGCCCCAGGAGACGGAGCAGCTTTCCGAGTATGCGTCCAATGAGGTTTATGTACAGAAGCAAAAGGAAGATATTCAGGAGCTCACCAGCTTTTTTGCAGGGATGCTGAAAGAGAGTGCGCCCAAGGAGGCAAAGGATTACAGTCAGGCATTTCAGACAGCATTCCGGCCAAAGGCGGACGGCAGAGGCATCTATACATTAAAAATAGGAAATAAACCGGATATTATGCAGCTTGATATTAGTACATCAGAGCTTGTCTGCTATGGAGAGGAAACAAAGAAGACGGAGATTGAGTTAAGTATGTCTGAGGATGTCCTTGCCGAGATCATGGGCGGCAGAATGACCTTCCAGAGAGCGTTCATGACCGGCGAGATGAAGATGAAGGGCGATTTCACAAAGTTTCGGATGCTTGATGAGATGTTTCCCTTCTGAATAATGAGCATAAGAATAATCAACAAGGAGGTACAAATATGAAAGACGACACATGTATTTTTTGTAAGATTGCAAACGGAGAGATTCCGGCAAAGACATTGTATGAGAATGAGGAGTTCCGGGTGATCTTAGACCTTGGGCCTGCGACAAAGGGGCACGCGCTGATTCTGCCAAAGAATCATTTTGCCAATCTGTATGAGCTGCCGGAGGAGACGGCAGCGGATGTGATGAAGCTTGCCAAGAAAATGGCAACGCAGATGACGGAAAAGCTTTGCTGCGATGGCTTTAATCTGGTACAGAATAACGGAGAGGTCGCAGGTCAGACGGTATTCCATTATCATTTGCACCTGATTCCAAGATACAAAGAGGACGGACAGAAGATTGGCTGGAAGCCGGGCAGTCCTTCTCCCGAAGAGCTTGAGGCAATCAGAGAGCAGATTGTCGGCTGATATGGGGCAGGGATATTTTGAGGATGCCTTGCAGCAGTTTACGAAGGATTTTGCCTATGGCGGCGCGATCAGGCATCTTGTGGACCGCGGGTATACGACGGATCAGATTGTAAAGGAGTTTCATTATCCGATTTCCCGGGAGAGCATTGACCGTATGGTCAGGGAGTATACGAAGGAGCGCAGCAAATCCCGGGATGCAAAAATGGGAGCAAACGAAAATACATAGAATATAGTACAGAAAAGCACAGAGGAGAACACGAATGCAGCAGTCAGGAGTAACTTATTTGGAAACGATTTATCTATTGTCATGTCAGAAGGAGCGTGTGCGTGCCATTGATGTGGCAAATGCGCTGGGCTATTCCAAGCCAAGTGTCAGCCGCGCTATGGGAAAGCTGAAGGCAGAGGGCATGCTTGCGGAAACAGGAAATCTGGATCTGGTTTTGTCAAAGGAAGGTCTGAAAAAGGCAAAGCAGCTTGTGGAGCGCGAGGAGCTGATCGCACAGTTTCTGATGATGACAGCCGATGTGGATGAGCAGACGGCACAGGCAGACGCCGGAGCACTTGCCTATCATGTAAGTGATAAGACCTTCCGGGGGATCAAGCAGTTTATTAAGCAAGTGGAAGAAATGAATTAAAGTGGAGTGATACTATGCAAAACAGGCCTGATGTAGAAAAGGAAATGATGCAGGCCTTTAAGCAGCTTGTAAAAACAACGCCGCCTGCCAAAATTACGATCAAAGAAATTACGGATATGGCGCATGTGATACGCCCAACCTTTTATAATCATTTTCAGGACAAATATGAACTGATTGAGCGGATCATCAAGCAGGAGATATTAGATCCGGTGCGACCGCTTCTTGCAAATGATATGATTGATGAGGCGATGGTGCTGATTTTTACCAATCTGCAAAAGGATAAGGAATTTTATATGAAGATCGCAAAGACATCCGGTCAGAACAGTTTTAAAGAGATCACGGAAAGCTGCGTGGAAGAGCTTCTTTCTGAGATTTTGGAGGCAAAGATCGGACAGAAGGTGGTCAAGGACAAATGGCTGACTCCGCAGATGCTGGCAAAATATTATGCCCAGTCCATGACGTTTGTTGTGGTAAACTGGATTGAGAGTGGCATGCCGCTCTCACCGAAAGAGATTGCGGAGATTTATCAGTATATTATCACCCGTTCCATGCAGGATATGATCGAGGAGTTGCAGGAGTAGAGAGATAGCTAGGCAAAATCAGCCGACTGTATGGATTTGCTATACAAATCGGTGTTATTGTATAAAATGTGGAGACATCCGAAAAGGATTGCATATTTTCATATGCAGTTCTTTTTTTTATAAAAGAAGCAGAATAACAAAGAAAAGAGATGAACATCATGAAAAAGTTAAGTAAGGGAATTGTAAAAAGTCGTTATGTCATTTTCATTTTGAGTCTTCTCCTTCTGATTCCGGCATTTTTCGGCTATGTGAATACGAGAGTCAATTATGATATTCTCTCTTATCTGCCGAAGGATATCGAAACGATGGTGGGACAGGATATCTTGTCTGAAGATTTTGGAACGGGTGCTTTTTCCATGATTGTGACAGAGGGGCTTCCCTACAAGGATGTCTCTGCACTGAAAGAAAAGATTGAAAACGTGGATCATGTGAAAAAGGTACTTTGGTATGACAGCTTTGTGGATATTTCAATTCCGACAGAGCTTCTGCCGGATCAACTGGTAGAAGCCTTCCAAAACGGGGATGCAACGCTGATGATTGCGATGTATGATACCACGATGTCGGCAGATGAGACGATGGATGCCATTGAGGAAATCAGAGATGTCACGAAAGGGCAGTGCTTTATCAGCGGTATGTCGGCAGTCATCACAGATACCAAGAATCTGTCAAAGAAGGAAACACCGCTCTATGTTCTGATTGCCGTTGTCCTTTGTGCAATCGTGTTATCCGTAACGATGGATTCCTATCTGATCCCGGTCTTTTTCCTGTTGAGTATTGGTATTACGATTTTGTACAATCTGGGAACAAATATTTTTATGGGAGAGATCTCGTACATCACCAAGGCACTTGCGGCGGTATTGCAGCTTGGCGTGACGCTGGATTATTCCATTTTCCTGTGGCACAGCTACGAGGAGCAGCAGCATAAGCTTGGCGGCGATAAGCAGCAGGCGATGGCAAATGCCATCCACGCGACCTTTTCCTCTGTGGTGGGAAGCTCTGTTACCACCATTGCAGGCTTTGTAGCACTTTGTTTCATGAGTTTTACACTGGGACTTGACCTTGGCATTGTCATGGCAAAGGGTGTCCTGCTCGGCGTGATCGGATGCGTGACGATTCTGCCATCCATGATTCTGATCTTTGATAAGGTGATTGAGAAAACAAAACATAAACCGCTGATTCCGGAGCTTAAAATCTCACGGTTTGTTGCAAAGCATTATATTCTGATTGCTGTTTTGTTTGTTCTGTTCTGGATTCCGGCAATCATCGGCTATCAGAAGACGCAGGTGTATTACAATCTGGATTCCACATTGCCTGGGGAGCTTGCAAGCATTGTGGCAAACGAGAAGCTGAATGACAATTTTGATATGAACACAATGCATATGGTGCTTTTTGATTCAAATCTTTCTGCAAAGACAAAGGCAGATATGGAAAAGGAAATGAAAGAGGTGGACGGTGTCAAAGCTGTGCTTGGTCTTGATGCGCTGGTGGGTCCGGCCATTCCGGATGAAATGGTGCCACAAGCAATCAAGGATGAGCTGATTGCAGGAGGACATGAGCTTGCAATCATTACGTCGGCCTATAAAGTGGCCTCCGATGAGGTCAACACGCAGTGCACCGCGCTGGAAAATGTTGTCAAGAAATATGATCCTTCCGGCATGCTGATCGGTGAAGCGCCCTGTACCAAGGATCTCATCACAATTACAGACAAAGATTTTAGGACAGTCAGTATGGTATCCATAGGTGTGATCTTTTTGATCGTTGCAGTGGTATTCCGGTCTGTTTCACTTCCGATTATTTTAGTGCTGACGATCGAGTTTGCAATCTATGTCAATATGGGACTGCCATTCTACACCAAGTCGGTGATTCCGTTTATCGCGTCCATTGTCATCGGTACGATCCAGCTCGGGTCAACCGTAGATTATGCGATTCTGATGACTAACAGGTACAAGGTGGAGAGAAATGCCGGGCTGGAGAAAAAAGAGGCTGTGATCCGAGCACATCAGGCTTCCGTTCAGCCGGTTATCGTTAGTGCGCTGAGCTTTTTTGCAGCGACATTTGGTGTGGGTATTTATTCCGATATTGATATGATCAGTCAGCTTTGTACGCTGATGGCAAGAGGCGCGATCATCAGTATGTTTACCGTATTGCTCGTGCTGCCGGCCATGCTGATCATCTTCGATAAGCTGATCTGTCTGACCAGCATCGGAATCAGACCGAAAAAAACAGAATAAAAAAGTAATCATGAAAGGAGATCATTATGAGAAAAATAAATTTGATACAGAAACCGGAAAAGAAAAATGTGGCAAGAGCCATTGCACTGGCTATGGCAACTGTTCTTTTTGCATCCACAGCTTTTACAACGCAGGTGCGCGCAGAAAAAGAGAATGAGGAGCAGATCGAGAAGACACTTACGGATGCTCTGGAAAATGAGGCGGGCAGCAGCGGAGTGTCTGATGAAAGTGGTAGTTATGCAGGTGACACTGATAAGGAAGAGACAGTCTATGTCTTTTCCGATGCAAACGGCAATACGGATCACATTCTCGTGAGCGGATGGCTGAAAAACAGGGACGGCAGCAGTCAGCTGCAGGATGTATCGGATCTTTCCGACATCGTAAATGTAAAGGGGGATGAAAACTTTACGCAGAGTGGCAGTAAAGTTACATGGCAGGCGGACGGAAAAGATATCTATTATCAGGGCACCTCAAAAAAGGAGACACCCGTGGACGTGAAGATTACCTATTATCTGGATGATGAGGAGGTTTCTCCGGAGCAGATTGCCGGAAAGGATGGTAAGGTAAAAATTCGTTTTGATTATTCCAATCATACAGCAGAGAAAGTAATGGTGGGAGGCAAAGAGCAGACTGTCAGTGTTCCTTTTGTGGTGCTTGGCGGCATGGTGCTTCCGGTAGAGCACTTCTCCAATGTGGAGGTAACAAACGGCAAGGTCATTTCAGAGGGCAACAATATGATCGTGGCCGGTATGGCGCTGCCCGGGCTTAAGGATACCTTAAAGCTTGAGAAAGAAACCCTGAAAGAAGGAGAAGAGGCGCCTGAGATTCCGGATTTTATCGAGGTAACGGCTGATGCAAAGGATTTTGCGCTGGACATGACAATTTCATTGGTGCTGAATGATGTCTTTTCCGATATCGACCTGTCAGGTATGGATACAGGCGAATTGCAAGACAAGATGAATGATCTTTCAGATGCTTCCGGCCAGCTTGTGGATGGCTCCGGCAGCTTAAAGGAAGGAACGGATATGCTGCAAAAGAAAGTGGGAGAATTTAACAGTGGTCTGCAAACACTTGACAGCGGCGTGACGGAATATACAAAGGGAGTTGGACAGTTGGCACAGGGCACTGTCTCCTTAAAACAAGGAACAGAGCAACTCGCTGCAAGTGTGCCGGATCTGACAGATGGTGTCAGCAAGTTAAAACAAGGCTCTTCCGATGCAAAGGATGGCATTGACCAGATTGTGGCAGGCTATGCCGGAGACGGGACAGATGCAAACCCGGGTGCGGCAAAAGGGGCAAAGTCGCTTGCCAAGGGAGCAAAGGATCTGGCAGCCGGCACACCGGCACTTGTGGCAGGTGCAAATAAGCTGGCACAAAATGCGCCCACATTGGCACAGGGAGCGAAGCAGGTCAGTGATGGGGTAGATGCGCTGAGACAGGGAATCGACAATATGTTCCAGACAATTGATACCAGCATTGGGCAGCAGCAGGCAGCGCAGGCAGAGCTTTCAGCGCAGCTTGCCACTTACACAGATCAGACGAGTGGGAAGATTGCCCAGGATGTGACAAGTATTGCATCTACCGCCGCAGGCGTTGGCGCAAGTGTCGGTGCAAATGCAGTGATATCTGCAGTGCAGACGCAGCTTGGTCAGGCTATCACCGGATACCTTTCGCAAAATCCGGATGCGACGACAGCAGACCTTGCAACCTTTCTGCAGACAGCAATGACACAGCTTGATCTTTCAGGGGATCAGAGCCAGCTTGCCGCTGCAATCGGCAGTCAGCTTGCCACCGATCCTTCCATGCAAAGTGCTAAGGCAACCTTTTTGACTGATCTGCAGGATATGGGAACGGTTGCCGGAAATCTTGGCGGCGCAGCGGGCGCAGTGACGGCTTTGCAGACTGTAAAACAGGGCGCAGAGGGCAGCAATCTTTCCGGCAATCTGGATACACTTTCTGCCGGTGCAAAAAGTGTTTCGGATGGCACTGCGGCATTTTCTACCGGTGCAGCAAGTCTGGCAGAGGGTGCCGGTCAGATAGATGCCGGAGTCAGTCAGCTTGCCACGGGTGCAGAGTCTCTGAACAAAGGCATCAACGGCTATACAGATGAAAAAGGAAACAAAGTCACAGGTCTGTATGATGGCAGCAAATCACTCCAGAGGGGGCTGAAAAAGCTGAAAAGCGGAATGACCGATCTGAGCAAGGGCAGCACAGATTTGGCAGATGGTGTCAAAAAACTTGATAAAGGTGCGGGAGATTTAATGGCCGGTGCAGGCAAGCTTGACAGTAATTCTGCCACGCTGACAGGCGGAAGCTCCAAAATTCTGGAAGCAGGCGGACTTTTGGCAGATGGCGTCGAGACACTGGACGCGGGCGCAGGCAAGTTACAGGAAGGTATGCTTAAATTTGATGCAGAAGGCATTCAGAAGCTTACAAATGCATTTGACGGAGATTTGAGCGATTTGTATGACCGCATTGAGGCGGCAGGAGAAGCAGCGGAAAATTATGATAATTTCAGCGGCAAAGCTGACGGAAAAGCAGGAAATGTCAAGTTTATTATCAAAACTGGTGCTGTTAAAGTACAGTAAAATGTGCTATCCTTATTATATAAATGATAGGATGCCAAAAGCAAAAAGTGCGGAGCAATCCGTTGATATCATGGGGCAAAATACCTTTTGCGCCCGATATCATGCTATTGGATATGTCACATGCAAAAGGGGGTAGTGATATGGCAGAAAAAAAGATACCAAAGGCTGAAGTGATTCTGCAGTATCGTCAGCTGGAATGTAACATGGAAACAGTAATGCAGCGTATTTATGAGCAGTATGAGCGCAAGGGAAATGATCTTGCAGGCATTGAAAAGCTGCAGGTATATGTTAAACCGGAAGATTTTGCCGCCTATTTTGTGATCAATGATTCGTATGATGGCAAGGTTCCGCTGTTCTGACATACGGTATGCGAATCGGAAATTGTGAAACCCATATTGGGCATAGAAAGGAGCGTTAGTGATGTGTATCGGTATCATTTCCATGACCGCGATAGCGGTTGCACTGGGACTGGATTTGTTTGCCAGATCTGCTTGTCATGGAGCGCTCCTTTCCACGATTCATAAGGGAAAACTCATCATCGGTATCCTGGTGTTTGCCGCTTATCAGATTTTTCTGCTTGGTACAGGATATGCTATTGCATCGTGGATGCAGTTTGCTCATCTCTCTGAGCGGGGAGATGCATTAAATGCGATTTTGTGTATCCTTATTTTCTGCGTCATTGCAGTGCGTATGCTGCAAAGTGCAGTCAGAAACGAAGATATGGTGGAACGCAGACAAAATGAAGATTACATGAAAAAGATATTTGTTTCACTTTGTCTGCAGGTTGGCTTTTATACATTTCTGACAGGATTCGGACTGGGACTTGTGCGTGTTGTGCACATCACTCTTCTGGGGATCCTAGTTTTCTTTGGTGCTGTTTTTATCATCGCCGGACTGGAATGCGGTTATCATTACGGCTATCGACTCAAGACAAAGGCCTATGCGCTTGGCGGCATGCTTCTTCTTGGAACGATGGTGGTTCTGGCCGTGTTTGCCTTGCAATAGAAAGATTTAAAGTGTAATGATCATGGGATGACATGCGCGCTTGTTGCCTTTCCGGCCCTGTAGACGGACAGGTTAAAGGTGCGCAGTGTCATTCTTTCATTTTCTGCCTGAATAAATCGGATATAATCTTTTTTGTCCGGATAGTAAGGGCGATAATCCATTTCTTTGCAGGAATCCTGCGTCACTTCCACATTGTCAAAGTAACCTGCTTTTTCCATCAGGGGAGCAGCATCGAGACTGAGCTGGTACAAATAAGAATCCTGGGCAGTGGAATTTGCAATATTATAGGAGGCGATCACGCGGTCGGGTCTTACTAGGGAGAATACAATGTAGGTTACCGTTACAACTGTCATCATAAAAGAAAACAGCGGAAACGCTTCTTTATAGATTGAGATTACAACGCCTGTCAGACAGAGCAACAGTACAAAGAGTGCGGTCAGTACAAACAGACGCAGGAAGGTCAGATTGTAAGTCTGTATGTAAAGAATCATACGCATAGTGCTTGAGGCGATCATGATATAGGTACAGCCGCAGATGACAGTCAGAATCCCCTTGAGGATTTTGTTATCCTGATAATGCTTCATGCAGAACAGCACGAGGCAGAGATTGATCAGGCAGACAAATAAAAGCTGGAAGAAACCTTCTCTGGCGTATGCGGCATAGGTGTAGCCATCCGGCAGCTGCATATTGCCGATAAACAGATACATAATCTGGATGATGGAAAATGCCAGGTAAATGACTGTCAGAACCAGTGTAAAGGTGATAGCGACAACAGGTTCCATAGTCCGGTGGTCTTTCATTTTGTCATCAATCCCTTCTCCGGCAAGCTCGATTAAAATGCCGTAGGAAGCCATGATACCGAAAAGCACCAGAAAAGCCATCAGAAACAGATTACCGAATTTGATATTTTCCAAAAGGTTCGCAAACAGCCTGTCGGTAAAATGGCGGAAAACGGCATCTGCGCTCAGGAGCAGGGAACCGACAACAGCCAGCAGAGGTATTGCGATCAGTATCCCCAGAAAAACAGAATAAAGGCGGCGGCTTTTCTCTGTCTGCCTTTGTTTCAGATAAAGCCCAAGGCTCCTAAAGGGATAGCCGATATTACCGACGGAGCAGAAAATCGTCTTCAGCAGGCTTCCCAGATATTTGGAAAAGTCCCATTTCCCTGTCTCATAAAAATGCTGCAGTAAAAAGCAGAAAAGCAGCAGAATCATCCCGGTATAATTTAAGAAGATCAATACACCGCTGTCAGTCAGCATGTTGGAAAGCCCCAAAAGGAAAATGCTGATGCCGTAAAACAGCTTCTTTGGGAGCGGGCAGGTGATATCAAGCCGGTAAAAGCTGTAGAGATAAAAGGCAAGTGTTCCGATGCCGAGCAGTGGCGATGTCACGCCTTTCACATTGCGGTACAGACAGAAGCAGAAGAAAATGCCATAGAGAAAGCTTGCAAGGCCAAAGGGCATGAAAGATTCTACAATCTCTCTGATTTTTTCTGTTTTGTAGCATGGTGTCGGCTCCGGCTGTTGCATTGTGACAGGAACAGAATCCGGTGTATGGTTCTGCGTATTTTCTTGTATATTCTGAAATGTGTTTACAATTGTATTTTTCTGCGGTGGCAGGGTTTGGTTCGCTTCTGTTGTCATAATAAATCCTCCTTATTTCAAGTGTGAGTCATCATTTTATTCCTTGTTTGGCATATCTTCATCCGGCACATATTCCAGAATATCGCCGGGCTGGCAGTTTAGTGCCTTGCAGATGGCGTCGAGTGTCTGCAGGCGCACGGCCTTTGCTTTGTTGTTTTTTAATATCGATAAATTGGCAAGTGTAATGTCGACTTCTCCGGCAAGCTCTGTCAGCCCTTTTTTTCGTTTTGCCATCATCACATCGAGATTGATCATGATTGCCATGTGGGTTTCCTCCTGTCATTTCGTTTTTTCGGTCAGAAAGCTGCGTCAGATGGTCAGATCATTTTCCAGCTTATAGCGCACTGCCTGGTCAAATACACGGGCGAGTACCTTGCTGAACAGACCGGCTATGACAAATACCAAAATGATGATCAGAACAGCCGGCGTTATGTAGAGAAACAGGCGAAAAAACGTGACACCCGCAATCAGAAAGCTGTAGGTTCCCATTCGCTGCAGCGCTTTTACATTTTCCATGACAAAGCAGTCTTCCTTCAGAACCGTGTCAAACATTCTGCGGAGCTGTCCGATGATCAGGATGGCAAGTATGCCAGACAGAAAGAACAGGATAACTAAAGGCCAGTAAAAGGTTTCAAACCGGCTGTTGTATTGCCCATACCACTTGAAGGATACAGGCAGCGAGATACAGACCAGCATGCCGCCGAAATACATAAAGTCTAAGATAAATTTTGTCAGTTTTGTGAGATTGTCTTTCATAAATCAAATCCTTTCTCCCTTTCTCCGATAAGGTTTTACTGATTGAGCTTACTATACGCCATGTTGTTTCGAATGTCAACAAAAATTTATTGTAATTTGATAAAAATTTATTGGAACGCAGGATAGTGAAAAAAGAGCGAACAAAAGTAGCTGAAATAAGCCCGGGCAAAACGTTATGGCCTGCCCGTAAGAGCAACAAAAACTCCACGAGGTCGCGACTCGTGGGGTTTTCGATTCTGTTTTTGGCAAGGATATTATAAAAAAATAAAAAAGGCACTTGCAAAAAGTTGCAAATGTATGTAATATAATAAGGCACGATAACGGGGTGTGGCTCAGTTTGGTTAGAGCGCCGTCTTAGGGAGGCGGAGGTCGCAAGTTCGAATCTTGTCACTCCGATTTATGATAGAAGCTGTCTTATCAAAGATTTGAAATCCTTGATAAGACTTTTTTTATAGCAAGAAAATCGGAGATCGCGGAGCGCGAATGCCGCGAAAGTGGCATGATTTTCGAGTGGTAGAGGAAGGGAGTTAATGTGAAGCAAAAATAAAAAAGTAAATCTTGTTTGAATATAAAACTTGTATTAATATGTAGATATCTATTATATCTGAAATTATTATCAAGAGGTTGAGGGGAGAATAAAATGTACCGGTATAAGCCAATTCGCTATTTATTCCGTGTGTTTAATCTTATAATTTATGCAGCAGTTATTTCTTTTGCTTTTATTGCTATTCGTGAAGAAATATATGTGTCTGATTTGATGGATATAGTATTCAAAGACTATGGTATGAATCCCCAACGATGTATTTATCTGTCTGCCTTTTTGTTGATAAATGTTGGTATTATCATGTTATTCAAATTATTTAGCAAAGAACAAACAGGTGCAATTCTATATTACATATGTGACTTTATTATTCGAATCACTTTTTCTATTCCATTGTCATTTATTATTCTTTATTTTGTATTTTATAGATTTTGTGGATTATTACTTGGGAATGCAGTTGTGCAGGCTATAGTATTTGTTGCTTTGTTTGCTCTATTTGATTTTTTAATGAGATGGCAAATCATGTTTCGATTGGGAGTAAATTATTTCAAAATTCACGACAAAGTATAGATTTTGTTGTGTCAATAGATTAGTGGAGTAGAATTAGAAGAAAGTGATGACAGAGGGGAGAACTCATGAAGCTTGTAGAATGTTTCAGACGATTTGGGGGAGATTATGAGGAGACGAAAAAGCGTCTCTATACGGATGAGCTGGTTACAAAGATGCTTCTGAAATTCTTAGAAGATCCCAATTATGGACGGCTTAGTCATGCACTTGAAGAAGAGGATTTTGAAGATGCTTTTGAGGCAGCGCATGCCTTAAAGGGGGTCAGCCGGAATCTGGGTTTTTCCGGACTTGCCGAATCAAGCGATGCACTGACTGAGCTTTTGCGCGGTAAAACGGCGACGCAGATTGACAGAAAAATGTGCGAAGAGCTGTGGCAGCAGGTGGCAAGGGACTACGCGCAGGTTATGGATGCGCTTTTGTGGCTGCAAAGTGAAATGTTCTAGGTCTCTTCTTTTTTCTTGCGGAAGAACATCCGGTATTCCACTTCTCCCAGATCCTCGTCAATGGATTCGTCTATTTTCATAAAATTACGATTTTCGTAATAGCGGACAGCACCATAATTATTTTCAAATACATCCAGTTCCAGCACATCATAGCTTTCGAGCAGATATGACAGGAGCTTCGTGCCGATGCCCTGCCCCCGGTATTCCTGCTTGACAAACAGACCGCGGATATACCCTTCCTCCACACCGACAAAGCCGACTACCTTGCCGCCTATTTCGTACACATAAACCTCTGAGCGGGGGATCAGGCGAGAAACGTAGCCAAAATTCCTATCCCAATATTCCTTTGGCACAAAGTCATGCGCTTCCAGATTACCGTCATACCAGATCTTCATGACTTCTTTTAAATCCATATCATAAAATTTGCGTATATACTCCATAAAATACCCCTCGCCTTACTGAAAGCCGCATCATATGCCCTGTCATGGCCAATCTGACCGATGATATGTCTGCCCCCTGTTTATGTTTCCTGTAGTTTGAATCAGTATATCATAGGAAATGCCTGTCTGCATAGAAAAATATTGCTTTTCGCAGGTATATGCTTTACTATTTTGGTGTGAGCGTCGGAAGTGAAACTGTGACGCAAAACAGATATAGAAGGCAAATGCATCATTATATTAGAAAATAGAACGAACAACAGGAGGAAAGCATGGAAAACTATACAACACAGATGGATGCGGCAAGAAAAGGGATCGTCACACCGCAGATGGAGATTGTGGCAAAAAAGGAGCATATGCCAATTGAGAATTTGATGAAGCTCGTGGCAGAGGGAAAGGTGGCAATCTGTGCAAATAAAAAGCATATTTGTCTCGACCCGGAGGGTGTTGGCAGTATGCTACGCACCAAAATCAATGTCAATCTTGGCGTGTCACGTGATTGTAAGGATTATGACATTGAAATGCAGAAGGTGATGAGCGCTGTTGAGATGGGGGCTGAGGCCATTATGGATCTGTCAAGCCATGGGAATACGCAGCCTTTCCGGCAAAAGCTGACCAGTGAGTGCCCGGCCATGATTGGAACGGTACCGGTGTATGACAGCGTGATCCACTATCAGAGGGATCTTTCAACGCTCACGGCGCAGGATTTTGTCGATGTGGTAAGGTTGCATGCACAGGATGGTGTGGATTTTGTCACATTACACTGCGGCATAACCAGAAAGACGATTGAGCAGATCAAAAAACATAAGAGAAAAATGAATATTGTCAGCCGCGGCGGCAGTCTGGTGTTTGCGTGGATGACGATGACCGGCAATGAAAATCCGTTTTATGAATATTTTGATGAGATATTGGATATCTGTGAAGAATATGATGTGACGATTTCTCTGGGAGATGCCTGCAGACCGGGATGTCTTGCAGATGCCACTGATGTGTGTCAGATTGAGGAGCTGGTGCGCTTAGGCGAGCTGACAAAACGTGCCTGGGATCACAATGTTCAGGTCATGGTGGAAGGACCGGGGCATGTGCCGCTCAATCAGATCGCAGCCAACATGGAGGTGCAAAAGACGCTGTGTATGGGGGCTCCATTTTATGTACTCGGACCGCTTGTGACGGATATCGCACCCGGCTATGACCATATCACCAGTGCCATTGGCGGGGCAGTCGCTGCGATGAACGGAGCAGCCTTCCTCTGTTATGTGACACCGGCAGAGCACTTGGCGCTTCCCAATGTCGATGATGTGAAACAGGGCATCGTGGCGTCCAAGATCGCTGCCCACGCAGCCGATATTGCCAAGGGAATCCCCGGAGCGAGGGATATTGACGATAAAATGGCCGAGGCGAGGCGAAACCTTGACTGGGATGCCCAGTTTGCATGTGCCATTGACCCTGCCACTGCCAAAGCCATCAGGGATGAGCGCAAGCCCGCTGACGAGTACAGCGATACCTGCAGCATGTGCGGTAAATTCTGTGCCGTGCGTTCCATGAACAAGGCGCTTTCAGGGGAGTACATAGATATCTTGTAGGGACGTTAGGAGAACAATATGCCAAAATTAAGTGAAAGAGTCGGAACATTCACGGACTCTGTCATCAGACGTATGACACGAATCAGTGATGAATATGGTGCAATCAATTTATCTCAGGGATTTCCTGATTCTGATCCGCCAAAGGAAATTATGGATGCACTTTCAAAGGCGGCTTATGCAGGACCTCATCAGTATTCTATTACGTTTGGTGCTGAGAATTTCAGGCAGGCACTTGCAAAAAAGCAGGGAAAAGCAATTGGAAGAGATATTAATCCGGATAAAGAGATTGTTGTAACCTGTGGTGGCACAGAGGCCATGATGTGTGCCATGATGACTATTTGTAATCCGGGTGACAAGGTAATGGTATTTTCTCCATTCTATGAAAATTACGGCGCAGATGCGATTTTATCCGGTGCGGATCCGATTTACATTCCGCTTGTCCCGCCTCATTTTGATTTTGATATAGGGCTTGTGGAGCAGGGATTTAAGGACGGGGCAAAGGCGATCATTGTCTGCAATCCTTCCAATCCCTGTGGAAAGGTGTTTAGCCGAAAGGAGCTGATGCAGATCGGACAGTTGGCAGTTCAATATGATGCTTTTGTGGTGACAGATGAAGTGTATGAGCATATGGTATATGCACCGAATCATCATACCTGTATGGCATCGCTGCCCGGTATGTATGAACATACCATCACTTGTAATTCACTTTCAAAGACATATTCTATTACAGGCTGGAGATTAGGATACTTAATCGGACCGGCAGAGGTTATTGAAGCTGCAAAAAAGGTACATGACTTTTTGACGGTAGGTGCAGCGGCGCCACTTCAGGAGGCAGCGACAGTCGGACTGAACTTCCCGGAATCTTACTATGAAGAATTATTGGAGACTTATACAAAGAAACGTCAGTATTTTTTAGATGGTCTTGACCGCATTGGACTAAAGCATAATATTCCACAGGGAACATACTTTGTACTTGTGGATATTCAGGACTTTTTAAATCTTCCTCAGTTTGCGGGATATACAGATTTGGAATTCTGTGAATGGATGATTAAAAACGTGGGCGTTGCAGCAGTACCGGGATCAAGCTTTTTTAAGGAAGATGTGAACAACCTGATTCGTCTGCATTTTGCAAGAGAAAAGAGTACGATAGACGAAGCTCTGAACCGCCTTTCTAAACTTACGGATTTGCTTGTGTTGTAGGGACGTTTCTTTTGATCCCGGTATCAAGACAAAAGAAACGTCCCCTCTGTACGGGGAGAGTCCTGCTGTCTTACTGGCACAGCTTTGCAACGACCTGATTGATGACTTTGCCGTCTGCTTTGCCCTTGAGCTCTGCCATCACGCTCTTCATGATCTGACCTTTGTTTTTGGTGGCGAGTACCTCGGCAAATTTGGTGGTGAGGATTTCTTCTACCTCTTCTGCTGACAGGAGCTTTGGTGCGTATTCCTGAAATACGTCATACCGTGCCTGATATTGCGCAAGCAGATCTGTTCTGTCAGCCGGGCATGTATCAATCTGTTCTTTTACACTTTTGATCTCTTTGAGAATGACGCTGTCGACCATTTCTTCGGGGACATTATCCCTGCAGCCATTGTCGATAGCGACTTTTTTGACTGCCGAAACGAGAGCGGAAATGCTGTCCTTTCTTTCTTTATCCCTTGCCTTCATGGCAGCGATCATGTCTTTCTGTAATGCTTCAAGTGTCATGTTTTTTTCCTTCTTTCTTTTTGATGGTTTCATCAATGGTGCTTCTACTGTTTTTCATGCAAGCATGAAACGTATGACCTTTTGACCCTAGTATCATATATTATAGCACAGAATCCGGGCGCAGAACCCTTTTTCATTGCGAAAACAGAAAAAATGGCATATAATTTGTATAATTGCGGTAACAATTCAAAATCGGTCAAAAACAAAACACAAAAAAGGAGCATAAAATGAGTCAGGAATATGTGATGGGAAATGGTGCGATTGCGCTGGGCGCACTGGCTGCGGGAGTGAATCTCGCAAGCGGCTATCCGGGTACACCATCTTCCGAAATCATTGAAACAATCAGTAAATATCCGCATGAAGGCGTACATGTGGAATGGTCTGTCAACGAGAAGGCAGCCTTGGAGGTTGCAGCTGCGGCAGCGTACGCCGGCGCCAGGACGCTTGTCACCATGAAGCAGGTGGGACTGAACGTAGCGGCAGATCCGCTGATGTCCCTTGCCTACGTCGGTGTCAAGGGCGGTATGGTCATTGTATCTGCCGATGACCCGGGTCCGATCTCTTCCCAGACAGAGCAGGATACAAGGGCATTTGCGGAATTTGCGAGAATTCCGGTTTTTGATCCGACTTCCCCGGAGGAAGCCTATCAGATGATACAGGATGCATTTGAGTATTCGGAAAAATATGAGACGCCTGTTCTTTTCCGGCCGACGACGAGAGTGTGTCATGCGTATGCATCCATCGATGTTCCGGATTCCTATGCAGCAAAGGCATTTGAGGGATTTGTCAAGGATTCCTCCAAATGGGTGATTTTTCCGAGGTTGTCCTTTGCTAACCATAAGAAGATTGAAGCAAGAAATATTGAGATTGGGAAGGATTTTTCGGATTATGCCCGAAACACTTGTAACGGCGCAGCTTCGAAGAAGGCTGTTTTTGCTTCCGGTGTCAGCTACGCGTATGCAGAAGAATTTTTGAGGAATCATCCGGAGGTACAGCTTGTCAAGATTGCAACGCCGCACCCGTTCCCGGAGGAATTTGTGCTGCGCGCTCTTGCGGGCGCATCGGAGATCATTTGTCTCGAAGAGCTCAGCCCTTACATAGAAAATCAACTTTATCGGCTCATCGGCATGCATCATCTGCCTGTTAAGGTTTATGGAAAACGCAGTGGTCATGTACCGGTGGCAGGAGAAAATACGGCAGATGGGATTGCCGCGATTCTCGCGGATTTTCTGGATCTTACATATGAGAATCCTTGCATGGATCTGTCGGATGCACCCGCTCTTCCCGTCAGACCGCCGGTTCTCTGCGCGGGATGTCCGCACAGGGCTTCCTTTTATGCAGTCAAGAAGGCAATGAAAGGGCAGAAGGCATACTTTTGCGGCGATATCGGCTGTTATACGCTGGGAAATGCGATGCCGCTTGACATGGTGGATACCTGTCTTTGCATGGGTGCCGGCATCACGATGGCACAGGGCTTTCACTGGGTAGATCCCGGGGCACAGACCTTTGCGTTTGTGGGAGATTCCACCTTTTTTGCATCCGGCATGACAGGTGTTGTGAATGCGTTGTACAATGATGCGGATATGACTCTTTGCGTGCTGGATAATTCGACGACAGCCATGACAGGACATCAGCCGCATCCGGGCACCGGAAAGAACATGATGGGAGACATTGTGGAAAAGGTTGATATTGTGAAGGTGCTTAGTGGAATGGGAGTCAAGAAGATTCTTGTCGTCAATCCGTTTGATCTTGATCAGGCGGTTTCGGCTGTGAAGGAATGTGCTGCCCAAAAGGGCGTGAAGGCAATCATCTTCAAATCTCCCTGTGTGGCAATCACAAAGCCTGCCGGAAAGGCTTGTATTTCCGGGCACTGCATCAATTGTCAGAAATGTATCAGGGAAATCGGTTGTCCGGCGCTCGTCATAGAGGATGGCAAAGTGGCAATTGACGCATCGCTTTGCACCGGCTGCGGATTGTGCAGTCAGATTTGCCCGGCAGGTGCGATAGAGACAACAGACTCAGGAAAAAAAGGAGGCAGTGCATCATGAATCAGGATATCTTATTGTGTGGTGTCGGCGGACAGGGCACAGTGCTCGCTTCCAAGCTGATTGCGGCAGCAGCCATGGCAGAGGGGAATACAGTCCATTCCGCAGAGACGATCGGAATGGCGCAAAGAGGCGGCTCTGTCATATCTCATATCCGGATCGGAGATGCGGCAAGCTCTCCGTTGATTCCGTACGGGCATGCAGACATTTTGATCGCATTTGAACCGGCAGAGGCAGTCCGCAATCTGGCATATCTGAAACAGGATGGGCTTGTGATCGTCAACAGTGTGCCGGTCAGACCGACTACAGAATCCTTACATCCGACAGGATATGACGGCGCGCAGATGATTGCTTATCTGCAACAAAAATGTAATTGTATCACGGTTGATGCAAACGAATTGTGTGCACCCTTAGGCTCCTCCAAATTCTTTAATGTGGCTGTTCTTGGGGTCCTTGCAAAAAGCGGCAGATTGGAGATTTCGGCAAATACCCTGCTTGGTGAGATCAGAAAGCGCGTACCGGAAAAATTTATCGAAAGCAATGTAAAAGCATTTGAGATGGGAGGTTCATACACATGCAGTTAAATGAAACACAGCTGTCACAGGTGGATGCACAGATTAAGCGCCTTGTGGGGACTGAAAGCTATTATGGCAATGTATATAAAAATTTAGGAATTACAGGCATTTCTTCGCAGGAGGAGTTTGAAAAGCTGCCTTTTTCCAGTAAGGATGATCTGCGAAATGCGTACCCACTCGGCATTCAGGCCGTGCCGGACGAGGAGGTTGTCAGAATCCATTCCTCTTCCGGAACAACCGGAAAACCTGTCATCATCCCTTACACGGCAAAGGACGTAGATGACTGGGCAATCATGTTTGCCAGATGTTATGAGATGGCAGGTATCACAAACAAGGACAGAATCCAGATTACGCCCGGTTACGGTCTGTGGACAGCGGGGATCGGTTTCCAGGCAGGCTGCGAAAAGCTTGGCGCGATGGCAATTCCCATGGGACCGGGCAATACGGAAAAGCAGCTTCAGATGATGCAGGATCTGAAGGCGACCGTCATTACGGCCACCTCCTCCTATGCACTGCTTTTGGCAGAGGAGATCAATAAGCGCGGCCTCAAAGACAAGATTTACCTGAAGAAGGGTGTCTTTGGTTCAGAGCGCTGGAGCAATAAGATGCGTGCGTATATTCAGAAGGAGCTCGGCATCGAGTTATATGACATTTACGGGCTGACGGAGATTTACGGACCGGGTATCGGTATCAACTGTGAAAAGGAATCCGGCATTCATTATTGGGATGATTATGTTTATATTGAAATCATTGACCCTAAGACGGGAGAAGTGCTGCCTGACGGAGAAGAAGGCGAAATTGTCATCACGACACTCGTCAAGGAAGGAGCGCCGCTCATCCGTTTCAGAACGCACGATATGTCCCGGATCATTCCGGAAAAATGCGCCTGCGGCAGTCAGTATCCACGCATTGACATTATCAAGGGACGCAGTGATGACATGTTTAAGGTGCACGGCGTGAATATGTTTCCAAGTCAGGTGGAAGAGATCCTGCAGAACATTGACGGTGCTTCCAGCGAATATAACATTACCATCGCGCATGATGATGAGAAAAACAGAGACATCATGATCGTGACAGTAGAGATAGAAGGTCGCGTGAATTTTGAAAAGACGGCCAAAACGATTCAGGAGGTCTTCAAGTCCAAAATTGGCGTAACACCGAGGATCACACCGGTTCCGATCGGCACGCTTCCGAGAAGCGAGAAGAAGACAAAGCGTGTGGTAGATTACAGAGAGGTGTAAACTCCGTTTCCATACGGAAAGTGAAGGAAAGGAAATGACATTGCATTGCAGCAGAAGACATCATTGAGAGACTATTGTAAATATAATCGTATACTGACAGATGGCGCATTTGGCACTTTTTTTACTTCCATTGCAGGGGATGATATATTCCCGGAGCAGGCCAATCTGGACAAACCGGAGCTTGTCAGACAGGTACATCTGGAATATCTGAAGGCAGGGGCTGCGCTGCTGCGTACCAATACGTTTGCGGCAAATACGGAAAATATGCACGGCGGCCTGCCGAAAATCCTGGATTGCTGTGAAAAGGCATATATACTTGCCGATGAGGCAAGAGAGGAATATATTGCCAAATGGCAAAAGGACAAGAGACGGCGGGATATCTTTATCGCAGGCGATATGGGACCTATGACTTTTGCGGGAGAGGAAGAGAGGCAGCGTGCCTATGAGGAATATCTGCAGATTGCGAGGCAGTTTATCGCGCTTGGAGCAGATGCGCTTTTGTTTGAGACATTTCCCTCCCTTGACGTGATCTGTGATGTGATCAGGCAGATCCGATGTGAAAGTGACATTTTTATCTGGGTACAGATCAGTGTCAATCAGATGGGATATTCCGGCAGCGGGCTGAGTGCGCGCACGCTGTGGAAAGAAATGCTTGCAATGCCCCAGATCGATGCGATCGGACTGAATTGCGGTGTGGGACCGGGTCATCTGTGCCAGATCATGAAGCAGATGCTCTCGGAGCATTTCATGGGTGGAAACAAGGTGATTTCCGCACTTCCGAATGCCGGGTATCCCAAGATTGTCAGAGGACAGGTGATCTTTTCCCAAAATGAAACCTACTTTTCCGAAAAGATGGCGGAAATGGCAGAGCTTGGTGTGGGAATCGTAGGTGGATGCTGTGGTTCTACGCCGGATTTTATTGCGGCGGTAAAGAAGCGTTTTGATGAGAAGAGAGAGCTGTGGGATGTAGATGACAGCTTCTATGAAGAAAAAACAGAAAGCGCCGGGACACTCCTTGTGACAAAAGAAGCGTCCCCGAACTGGCTGTCACATCCCAAACGCCCTGACGGCAAACTGATTGCTGTGGAGCTGTCACCGCCGCCGTCCGCAAAGGACGAAAAGGTGATGGAGGCTGCGCATCTGCTAAAAAAAATGGATGTAGATGTTGTGACATTTCCAGACTCCCCCTCCGGCAGGACGAGAGCGGATTCCATTCTGATGGCGGCAAAGGTGAGGCGTGAGACGAATCTTACCGTCATGCCGCATATCTGCTGTCGGGATAAGAATGCCATTGCCATCCGCTCACAGATTTTGGGCGCGGATCTAAGTGACATCAAGGATTTTCTGGTGGTGACGGGGGATCCTATTCCCACGATGGCAAGAGCGCAGCTGAAAAGTGTCTTTCATTTTGACTCTGTTGGTCTGATGCGGATCATCAGGGAGATCAATGAGGCGGAATTTGGCGAAAAAGAGACTGATGCGTACATTCGTTACGGCGGCGCAATCAATCAGAACAGGCTGAATCTGGGCAGTGAGATCAGGCGTGTCCAAAAGAAGATGGAAGCAGGCGCGCAGTTCTTTTTGACGCAGCCCATGTTTACGGAGCAGGAGGCGCAGCGCGTTTTGCAGATTAAACAGGAGACAGGTGCGAAGATTCTGTGCGGTATCATGCCACTGATCAGCCGTAAAAATGCGCTTTTCATCCAGAACGAGATGACCGGCATGTGTGTAACGCAGGAGATTGTGGAACGCTTTGCACATGCAGATACGCGTGAGGCTGGGGAAGCGGTAGGTGTGCAACTTGCGAAACAGATGATGGAACTGACCTATGATTTTGCGGACGGATTCTATTTTTCCATTCCGTTCAACAGAGTATATCTGCTGCAGGACATTCTTTAAGAAAGTCTTTTGTTTTTTTGTGGCAATGGGAATGATATGATTAAGACAGCTACCATATTCAGAGGATGAGCGGGATATGAGAGATATCCTGTATGGGAGATATCCGATATGCGAAGGATATCCGGTATCCGGTAGCGAAGTTACGGGAGAGTAACATGAGTAATGCAAAAAAAGACGGATTTATCATGCAGGCGGGCATTTTGGCGCTTGCAGGCATCATTGTCCGTATCATCGGTATTTTATACAGGTCTCCGCTTACCGGCATTATCGGAGATGAGGGAAACGGCTATTACAGCAGTGCATACAACATTTATACGATTATACTTCTCATTTCTTCTTACAGCATTCCGTCTGCCATTTCCAAGGTGATTGCCCAGTATCTGGCGCTGAAGGAATACCGGAATGCACATAAGATCTTCCACTGTGCATTTGTTTATGTCATTGTGGTGGGCGGTATTGCCAGTTTGTTTGCTTTTTTTGGAGCAGGAGTCCTTGTCAGTGACAATTGTGTGATGGTGCTTAAAGTATTTGCACCGACGATTTTCTTATCGGGTCTTCTGGGCGTATTGCGCGGTTATTTTCAGGCACACAGGACGATGGTGCAGACCTCTTTTTCACAGATCATTGAGCAGATTTTGAATGCCATTGTCTCTTTGCTTGCGGCCTATTTGCTGATGCAGACCGTCTCTGACAGGGATTTAACGACGCAGGCCGTTTACGGAGCGGTCGGCAGTGCGCTGGGTACGGGAAGCGGTGTGCTCATTGCACTTTTGTTCATGTACATGGTTTACAGGCTGAACAGGAATCTGATCTTAAAGCGTGTCAGGCGCGATAAACACCATGAGGAGTTATCCTACGGTCAGATTTTCAAGATCATTTTTACGATGGTGACACCTTTTATTTTGAGTACCTTTATCTATAATTTTTCAACGTCGCTCAATCAGACGATCTATACAAAGATTATGGAGACAGCCAAACACCTGACTGAGGCTGAGATTGCGACGGGATATGGTATTTTTGCAGGAAAGGCGGTTGTGATCTCAAACATTCCGATCGCCATTGCGACTTCCATATCGGCAGCGATGATTCCGAGTATTTCCGGCTCTTTTGCGCAGGGAAACTATGAAAAATCAAGAGGACAGGTCAATATGGCAGTCAAAACAACGATGCTCATTTCCATTCCCTGCGCCGCAGGACTGTTTGTACTGGCAAAACCTGTCACGCAGCTTCTGTTTCCGCAGAGAGCGTCACTTGATCTGGCGGCATCCCTTCTGCGGGTCATCAGTGTTTCCGTTATTTTTTATGCGCTCTCTACGCTGACAAATGCTGTATTGCAGGGAATCGGACGGGTCAATGTGCCTGTCATCAATGCGGCGGTGGCACTTGTTTTGCAGACGGCAGTTCTGGTACCGCTTCTGTATGCTGATTTTTCTCTGTATGCGCTCGCCATCGCCATGATCGTCTATTCTTTTGCGATGTGTGTGTTGAACAATATAGCAGTGCGTAATTTTCTTGCTTATCAGCAGGAATGGGTGAAGACCTTTGTGCTGCCGCTTCTGGCATCTGTCGTCATGGGAGTAGCAGCGTTTGGCGTCTATAAGGGACTGTACTGTCTGATACAGATCAATGTCATTGCACTGTTTGCGGCAATTTTTGTGGCTGTGATTGTTTATTTTATTGTCGTGATCAAATGCCGGGCACTTTCCGAGGAGGAGCTTCTTACGGTTCCGAAGGGCAGGATGCTTGTCCGCATGCTGCGCAAGGTGCATATTTTGTAAATTTGCCGCATAGAATCATTTGTTTGGCAAATGTCCGGGAGATTTTGAAAACTTGGGGAGGAATTGGGATGGAAGAATGCAGAATGGAAGATGCGGGTCTGAGGAAGAGGAAGCGCAAAGGCAGAGTATGGATGCAAATGGCGGCTTTGGCTTTGATCGGTATGGTTCTTGTGGCCTGTGCACCGGACGGCGGGCAGGGCAGTGAGAGCGCGGCAGCGCTTGAAGAGCCGGTGAGCGGGCCGGAGTCAGATGGATCGGGCGCTTCTCCGGACGAAACACAGGCGCAAAAAGGCGGCGAACAGGAATCTGAAGCGCAGGAGCCGAAAGAAAATCCGGAGGCAGAGGAAATGACAGAATCGAACGGAGCACAGGAACCTGCTCAGGAAGCATCTGAGGATGAGATGCCGCAGGAAGTAAATGAAGATCTGAAGGAGTTTCTTGCAAAAGAGGCAAAAGAAGAGGGCAAGGAGCTTCTGGCAGACGGTTATACGGTGAAGACCATGAAAGCCGGGCAGACTCTTCAAGATACGGAGCAGGGCTGCATATATGTGACGTTTGAGGCGCAGTATCCTAAAATAACGATAGATTCCGACTCGCAGACAGCAGACAGGATCAATTCTGTCATTGAGGCAGAGATTCTTTCCAGACTTGGCAGTCTGAGTGAGTATGAGGAGTGGGCTAAGGAAGAATACACCCTCAGAGAAGAGATTGCAAAGGAGCAGGGAGAGGACATTTTATGGCAGCCGTATGTTGCCGAAGTGTCGTATGAAGTCAAAAGAGCGGATGACAAGATTCTCAGTCTGCTGCTTCTTGATTTCAATTATCTGGGCGGTGCGCATGGCGGACATGGATATACCGGTCTGACGTTTGATATGCGGACAGGAGAAAAGTTGTCTTTGGAGACGATCGGAGAATCGGAGCAGGCTGTCAGAGATGAGGTGGAGCCTCTTCTTTTGCAGCAGGCAGAGCAGATGCAGGCAGCGGTTGAAAAGGGAGAAGGCGAGATAGGGCTTTTCGAGGAATATGCAGAGTATATGCCGGATGTTCTGACAGATGATACCTGGTACCTGACACAGGATGGCATGGAGGTTGTGGCGAACGAATATCTGATCGCACCCTATGCGGCAGGGGCAATCACGTTTGAGATTCCCTATGAGCAGGCTGCCTTTCTGAAGGAGCAGTATCTGCCGTAGAGATGAAATGGCGGGGCAAACTATAATCCGGGAGAAAGGAAATGGCAGGACGATGAGAACAGGAACGATTTTATTAGTGGATGACGATGAAGAAATCAGAGAGATTGTCAATGTGCTCTTATCAAGCGAGGGCTATACGGTTTATCCGGCGCAGGACGGAGCCGGAGCGCTTGCGCTCCTTGCGGAACATAAGGATACGCTGGATCTGGTCATTCTGGATGTGATGATGCCGCAGATCGGGGGATATGACGTCTGTCGCAAAATCCGGGAAATTTCACAGGTTCCGGTTTTGTTCCTGACGGCAAAAAACAGAGAGACGGATCTGGTGGAGGGCTATCTGGCAGGCGGTGATGACTACATGCAAAAGCCATTTTCTTATACGGAGCTGATTGCCAGAGCTTCGGGACTGATCCGCCGCTATAGGCAATATGGTGCCGCGGGCAGCCAAAAGGAGAGTCAGCAGATCAGCATCAGTAATCTTGTGATCGATAAAGATCAGATGTCTGTCATAAGAGACGGACAGGAGCTGGAACTGACCAATACGGAATATGGCATTTTGTTATTATTATCGGAGAACCGCGGAAAGGTCTATTCTTTGCAGCAGATCTATGAAACGGTATGGCAGGATACTTTTCTGGCATCCTCAAGCAATACAGTCATGGTACACATCAGGAATCTGCGGGAGAAGCTCAGGAGCGATGCATCGCAGGGTGAACTGATCAAGAATAAATGGGGAAGAGGCTATTACATTGACTAGGAACAGGAAAAAGCCCATGTCTGTAGCGATACGAAGGACAAAGATATGCAGAGAGCTGTTTTTCTGCTGTGTGATGGCGACATTGGTTTCTGTTTTGGTGCTGGGATTTTCCTATTATGGATGCAGACTCTATGTGAGTACCTATGTGACGAATGAATCCCGCAGACAGAACCGCGCCGACCAGATCATATCAGAGCTACAGGCCTATATTGCGCACAATCATCTGACAATTACAAATGTGCGGGAAATCAAAACATGGCAGCAGAAAAAGGGCGTTACAATCCGGTTTGTGGGGACAAAGGATACCATAACAGAGTTAAATGAGCTAAAGAAGGAATCCGAGAATACTGTGCTTGCGCTGCAGGAGGATATGTCCGGGCAACGTACCTACGAGGTCAGATTCCGGGATCAGACTGTGGTCTGTTTTCCGGTGCTTGATCAAATGTTGGAGGATTATGATAGTTTGTGCCTGTTTTTATCCGGAGGAATCGCGATCCTTACCTTTGGCTTTGCCATGGTGATTCTTATGCGTCGTCGGATCAGGTATCTGATTTTGTTGAAAGAGGAGCTTGACTGCCTGAAAGCCGGGGATCTGTCCCACGAGATTACGGTAGATGGAAAGGATGAGCTTGCGCAGATTGGTACCAGCCTGAATGAACTTCGGGAGAGTGTTCTGGAAAAGATCAGGACGGAGCGGGAAGCGATTTCAGCCAATCATGAGCTGATCACTGCCATGTCCCATGACCTGAGAACGCCTCTTACCAGACAGATCGGCTATCTGGAGATTTTGTATCGGAACAAATACCAAAATGAAAAAGAATGTCGTGAATATATCGAAAAAGCGCGAAATAATGCATTTTTGATGCGTGATACGACTGATAAGCTGTTCCGCTATTTCCTTGCATTCGGACAGCAGGAAATGACGGAAAAAATGATAGAAGTAGAGGGAAAACCATTATTTAATGCTGTGCTGAAGGAGCAGATTGCGTATATCGTCAGTCAGGGCTTTGTAGTTTCCTTTGAGGAAATCTCACAGCAGTTTCGGTTGCGGATCGATGCGGATGAGTTTTCCCGCATCTTTGACAATGTTTTCCATAACCTGAAGAAATACGGAGAGCCTTCCGTGCCTGTTTATATCACACACAATCTGGAAAAAGAGGAATTCCTTCTGATGATTCAAAACGGAATCAAGGAGGATACTTCCAAGGTGGAAAGTACGAAGGTCGGCCTCAAGATCGTAGAGAAGGTCATGAAATCCATGGATGGAAGCATGGAAGTCGTGAACGATGGGCAGTATTTTATCATTCAGCTGGGGTTCCGTCTTCTTGCGGATGTGTAGCAGCATATGATCTTATCGCATCTGCAACGCGATTTTGCCGGCATTGATGCCTGCGTCCCTACCCACGATATTCAATGCTTCCTGCGTCAGATGAATGCCATCCTTACGCAGATAAGAGGCATTCAGTGAGGATGCCTTAGTAGAGATCAGATAAAAATTCTTATTATCGCGGCAGAGCTCTTTTTGTGCATTCTGAATGATCCGGTACTGCTCGCCAATATCAAAGCCGAGATCAAGCCTTGCCCCATTTGCCGGATTATATTGAAGAGAACCGTTAAAATAGGATGGGATCGTAATGAGCAGACAAGCCTGCACGTCTGTTTTTTTGCTGATCTTCCTGTAAAGGGAGATCAGATTTTTTTTGTGTGCATCCCCTTCCATTTTTGCAAATGCATCATTTTCACCCTGTAACCAGACTAAAAATACATGTCGAACAGTCAGCCCCTTTTTCTTTGCGAGTCTGACAGCCGCATTGGTTCTCTGGATGACGCCTTCATAGCGTCTCTCGGCCCAGGAGACACTTCCGGTTCCCACACATGCTGCCGGAACGGCTATGACAGGTGTTTTCGTCTGGCTGTAATAGCTGTTGACAAAGGCTGTTACCATAGACCCCTTTGCATAATCCATATTTTGAAAATAGGAATCATCCTGTCCGCGTCCAAATGGTTCTTTCAAGAGAGAAAAGTCTTTTTTTCCTGTGACAGGATTATAAGCATAGCCTGCGCCATCCTTCAAAGCAGGTGCAAGGGAAGCACTTCCGTTTCCGGTCATGTTGCTCTGTCCTGCAAAGACAAGGACATCAACGGTGTCTTTTACGGTAACGCTGCACGATACGGTCTTTTTGCCGTTTGTCGCAGTGATCACGGCCTTGCCGGCCTTTTTGGCAACGATCTTTCCTTTTTTGGAAACGCGTGCAACACCGGATTTGCTTGACTGATAGGTGATCTTTCCCTTCAGATTTGTCTTAAGCGTATATGCTTCTCCTACCAGAAGTACTTTTTTGGACGGCGATTTCTGACGCGGCGCTGCCTGTAATGGCATAGTCGTAAGCAGGAGCAGACAAATGCAAAGAAAGAAAAAAGTCCCAAAGAATCTGATACAATTACGCGAATGTAAATCATATGTATGCTTCATGAAAACCCCCATTTCGGAAAAAGCCCCCCGGCGTTTTTCCTGTTTTCTGCATGATTGTTATAGACAATATTCGTCACTATTCAGAACCCCATAAATAGTTACCGGTATTCTTATGAGAAGGTGGCAATCTCCAGATAGCCAACCAGATTTGTTTTATCAAAGTTTTCCAGTATTCCCATCGTGGGATCAAAATAAGTCCCCTTGTAATAGATCAGATAATGGCTGTAACGCCCCATTTTTTCCATCAGGATCGCACATTCGGGAAGCGTGACATCCGCCCCCTGCGTGTAAAAGATGGTATCAGCGTGTGCCAGTCCCAGGTAATCAAGCGTATCGACCATCTTGCCCATGCTCGCCTGCCAGTCGCGGCAGTGCATGATCTCGCAGGCTTCGTCCAGCGTGACGCCTGCCAGCATGGCGATACAGGTCTGTCCGCAAAGCCCGTCGTTTGGCTGGGTGATCAGTTTCATACTGTCGACGCGGCGAATTGGATTTGAAAGAGAATAAGGACTGTTGTCACTCATGTGTGTTACGCGCTCCAGTATCATAAAAGAGATGCGCAGGGAATCGGCATGCCCGATTTCGCTTTTCAGGGAATCTGTCAGCGGAATGGTATAGTGTCCCTTACCAAGGGGCTCCAGACCGCACATAAACGAAACTTCGTCAATCGTGCCCTTGGCGGAAAGTGTGCCCTGACTGTCACAGACCTCCCAGACATTAAATGGAATTCTGATTTTTTGCTTACCATCATCTTCTGTGATGGAACCGATAAAATGATATTTCATGATGCCTCCTGCTATGTTGTAATTACCCAAAAATCGTGCGGAAAACAAGCTGTTTTTATGCATTCCGACATGTTTTTATCATATCATATCGGAGGGTGTTATAAAAGTAGTTTGCAAAAAAATGCACAAAAATCTTGTATGGTTTTGTGTGGCAGTATATACTGGTATCGGTTTAGAAGGTTTCGTAAATATCTGACCGGAACAATGCAGAGAGGAAAAAGGATGGATAAAAAGGATACAAAGATACTGGTGCTGGATATAGACGGCACACTGACAAATTCCAAGAAGGAGATCACTCCCCAGACGAAAAGGGGGATTATGAATATCATGGAGAGAGGGCACAAGGTGGTCCTGGCATCCGGCAGACCTGCGCCGGGAATGCGCCGCTATGCCGAGGAGCTGGAGCTTGCGAAATACGGCGGATATCTGCTTTCCTTTAATGGCGGACGTATCATCAACTGCCGGAGCGGCGAGATTGTCTTCCAGAAGACATTGCCGCCCACTGTCATTGAGGGCTTGTATCGCTATGCGGTAAAGAATGATATGGGAATCGTGACTTATATGGGAGAAAATATCATACTCGGCACAAGAATGGATCAGTATCTGGAGCTGGAATCGACGATCAACGGCATGCCGGTCAAAAAGACAGATAATTTCCCTGCTTTTAAGGACTATAATCTGAACAAATGTCTGATGACAGCGCCTCCCGAGAAAGCGGAAAAGCATGTGATCAGATTGCAGGAGCTGTATGGCGATATCCTGAGTATTTACCGCTCAGAACCGTTTTTCATAGAAGTGATGCCAAAAAATGTGGATAAAGCAACCTCGCTTGACCGGATGCTCTCCACTGTCGGGCTGACAAGAGAGAATACCATATGCTGCGGAGACGGATTTAACGACAAAACCATGATTGAGTATGCCGGTGTGGGAGTGGCGATGGCCAATGCCCAGCAGCCGGTCAGGGAAGCTGCGGATTATATCACCTCCTCCAATGATGAGGACGGTATCGCAGAGGTGATTGAGAAGTTCATTCTTCCAAGCTAGATGCAGATGTGCGGGTGCGTAGCATACACGATCTGTTGCATAGAGTTATTCATTTTGTAAATAGTTGTTATGGTAAAAAAGGTGCCGGATTTTCCGACACCTTTTATCTATGATAGTATCCTATGATAGTTTCCCATAATGTGATGCAGCTCTTCAAATGTCAAAAGCGATTCTTAGATGTTAAACATATCAGCGTATACCTTTAACGCTCCGTCTGTCTCATGGGCAAGCACCTTCTTTGCAAGTACTTTACCAAGCTGTACACCTTCCTGATCGAAAGAGTTTACATTCCATGTAAAGCCCTGGAACATGATCTTGTTCTCGAAGTGGGAAAGGATGGCACCTACGGCAGCAGGTGTCAGCTGATCACCGACGATGATGCTGGAAGGACGATTCCCTGCAAATTTCTTGTTGTTGTTTTCATCATCTTTACCTAAGGCAAAAGCAACGATCTGTGCGGCCACGTTTGCACATAATTTCTGCTGGCTTGTGCTTCCCTGAATATCAACATCCATACCGATCTGGCTGTTTTTAAAGCCGATGAACTGCAGAGGAACGATGTCTGTTCCCTGATGTAATAACTGATAGAAAGAATGCTGGCCGTTTGTACCGGGCTCACCGAAGATGATCGGTCCTGTTACATAGTTTACCGGTTCACCGAAACGGTTTACGCTCTTTCCGTTTGATTCCATATCAGCCTGCTGCAGATGTGCCGGGAAACGGCTCAGAGCCTGTGAGTAAGGAAGTACTGCTGTTGCAGGATATCCTAACACGTTACGCTCATACACACCGATCAGTGCGTCAAGCATAGCAGGGTTCTTGAGCAGATCTTTGTTTGTGGCAAGCTTATCTTCTGCTGCAGCACCGTCTAAGAACTGTGCGAAAACTTCCGGACCGAATGCGAGTGAAAGAACTGCGCCGCCAACTGCGGAAGAAGAAGAGAAACGTCCGCCGATATAGTCATCCATGAAGAATGCAGCCAGGTAATCGGAGCTCTTTGCAAGCGGAGATGTCTCAGAAGTAACGGCTACCATATGCTTAGAAGCGTCAAGTCCTGCTTTCTTTAAAGCATCCTTGACAAAAGACTCATTGGTAAGTGTCTCAAGAGTCGTTCCTGATTTAGAAACCAGAACAAATAAAGAATGTGCCACATCAATAGAATTCAGAACTGCTGCGGCATCATCCGGGTCAACGTTAGAGATGAACTTTGCTTCCATCTTGAATGTGTTATTTGCCTTTGCCCAGTTTTCAAGAGCAAGGTAAATCGCGCGGGGACCAAGGTCAGATCCGCCGATACCGATCTGTACAACAGTTGTGAATTTCTCTCCTGCTGCGTTTGTGATTTTGCCTGCATGTACCTTGTTTGCAAAGTCTGCGATGTTTTTCTGCTGCGTCAGATAAAATTCTCTCTTGTCCACGCCATCAGCAGTCACTGCGCTGCCAAGCTGACCACGGCACATATGATGAAGCACCAGACGGTTTTCACCTGTATTGATGACAGCGCCGTTGTAAAGCTCTGCAAACTTGTCAACAAGCTGTGCTTCGTCAGCCAGTGCTGCAAGCTTGTCTAAGATATCTGCGTCCACACTCTTTGCCGCATAGTTGAAGGCAAGTCCTTCTGCCATAGGGACTGTGTATGCTTTTGCTCTGTCTGCGCCGTCCTCGCCGGCCATTACTTTTGTTAAATCTACTGTTCCTTTTGTCTTAGCGAGCTCCTGATAGGAAGCTAAGGTGTCAAGGTTTTTCCAATCTGCCATGTTATTCCTCCTTAAGGTTCCACTTTCATGGATATTTTATGGTTTGAAAAGCAATCAATAGGAATTATACAGAAAACAGCTGTAAAATTCAAGGTTTTCAGTTCTTTGTTTGCTGTTTGTCTGCTGTTTTTGTCTGCCGGAAGAATTTTGCCATGGGGAATATCACAATGAAGCTGCAGATGATCCAGAGAACCGGTTCGCAGAAGCAGACTGCCGGATATCCCATTTTCGGCACAAACAGAAAGACAAAAACAGCTTTTCCGATCATTTCTGTCAAACTGCCGATGATGGGGATGATTTTCTGCCCGAGTCCCTGCAGGGTTGAGCGGAAAAAACAAAGCACAGCCAAAAAGCAGTAAAACGGAAGATTGATATTGATTTTTAAATATTGCATGGCTGTAGAGAGGACATAAGTGTTGGAATTTGTGGTGATCAGACTGATCAGCACTCTTCCGAACAGCCGGATGCCGACCATCGCAAGAAGCCCCCATATAAAAGCCAGTCCCAATGCCTTGCACAGACCTTCTTTGATACGATTCATTTTCCGTGCCCCAAAATTCTGGCTGGTAAAGGTGACAAGGGAAGTCGACATAGTTCCAAACGGCATCATACAGAGAGAACAGATTTTTCTGGCAGCAGTGTGTGCTGCAATGGTATCGGTACCCAGTGAGTTGATGCCGCTTTGCAGGACAATGGATCCGGTGGAGACAATGGAATACATCAGCGCCATTCCTGCACCGGATGCGATCAGCTCAGAAACTGAGACACCTTTGGCGGTAAAATGCTTCCTTTTCACATGTAAAAGAGGGCATTTTTTTATGATATAAATCAAACAGACAATGACCGAAATGATCTGCGCCAGCAACGTGGCAACGCCGGCACCCATGATACCCATATGAAGAACCCGGATGAAAAAAAGGTCAAACAGCAGATTCAGCATAGAGGAAATGGCAAGTGCGATCAGTGGAAAAACGCTGTTTCCAAGCGCACGAAGCGTGTTTGCGATCATATTGTAGGTCATCGTGACAACAATACCGAGTATGATGACGCGCACATAGGATAGTGATTTGTCGAGGATGTCTGCCGGGGTATGTAAAGCGATCAGGGCAGGTCTGATACCGAGTAATAAGAGCGCGGTCAGCAAAACAGTCAGAAAAGCACAGACCAGGATGCCCTTGGCAATGACCTGTCTGACGCGCTCTTCATCCCGGGCTCCGAACGCGACGCCGGTCAGAATGGAAAAGCCAATGGTAAAACCATTGACTAAGCTGAATATCATTTCGACAATAGAAGAGGTTGCGCCGACAGCGGCAAGGTCATCAATGCCAAGTGTCCGGCCGACAATCATCGTATCGCCAAAATTATAAAATTGTTGCAAAATGTTTCCCAGTAAAATGGGAAGGGAAAAGAGAAGTAATAATTTCAGGACAGGTCCCTTTGTCAAGTCTTTCATGATGGTATCCTCATAAAATGGTAATCACTTTATTCGTCCTGCTTGTTTGCAATCTGCTCAATCAGATCCACAATCCGGGTGGTGGCTCCAAGCTGGTCGCTCTTTTCCATGGCATCGATGTACTGCTGTCTGGTAAAGTACAGCTCATGCACCTTTTCCGTTAGGATATTTCCCTCGATGTCATCCTCCTCAAGGAGCATGGAAAAGCCCTGGGACTCAAAGGACTTGGCATTGAGTACCTGGTCACCGCGGCTTCCTGCGACAAGCGGAATCAGAAGATTCGGTTTTTTGAGTGCCAGAAGCTCACAGATGGCGTTGGCACCGGCGCGGCTGATCACGATGTCTGCCATGGCAAACAGATCCTTCAGCTCTGCCTTCACATATTCAAACTGTTTGTAGCCCTTGGTATTGAGAAGAAGATTATCCACTTTGCCTTGTCCGCAGAGATGGACGATCTGGAAATCCTTTAGCAGATCAGGCAGAGCATCCCTGACGGCCTTGTTGACATTGGCTGCGCCGAGAGACCCGCCGATGACCATGATGACAGGCATGTTGGCGGTAAAACCACACAGATCCAGTCCTGCGAGCTTATTTCCCTTTGCCAGCTCTGCGCGGATGGGAGAGCCTGTCAGGACTGCCTTTTCGGCGGGGAGGAGCTGAAGTGTTTCCGGGAAGTTGCAACAGACCTTAGTTGCCACCGGAATGCAGAGCTTATTGGCAAGTCCCGGTGTCATATCGGACTCGTGGATGATACAGGGAATCTTCAGCGCTGCTGCCGCGCGGACCACCGGGACGGAGACAAAGCCGCCTTTGCTGAATACAACATCGGGAGCAATTTCTTTTAAAATACGTTTGGCCTCTCCAAAGCCCTTGATGACGCGGAAGGGATCGGTGAAATTCTTGACATCAAAGTAACGGCGGAGCTTTCCTGTAGCAATGCCGTAATAGGGCACATCAAAATCTGCCATCAGTTTCTTTTCGATTCCCTCATAGGAACCGATGTAGGAGACCTCATAGCCAAGCTTCTTAAGCTTTGGCAAGAGAGCAATGTTTGGAGTTACATGGCCTGCGGTCCCGCCGCCGGTAAGCACAATTTTTTTCATAGATAAATGTCTTCTTTCATATTTTTATAATGCAAAGTACATAACACAACAAAGGCTGATGTCAATCAGTCTATAACAATGTCTTCAGCGCCTGTGCAAGCTGATCCGGACAGGAGGTGCTTTTAAAGCCACATCGTATGCCGTCGAGGCGGGCGATGACATCCTCCACCTTCATTCCTTTTACCAGTGCACCGATGCCCTGCAGATTACCGTGACATCCGCCCTGAAAGCTGACGGACTGTACAATGCCGTTTTCTACCTGTATGTCGATTGCCTGGGAGCAGACTCCCTTTGTTTTATAGATCATTTTTTACCTCTTTCTTTCCTGCTATTCTTTCCTGCTATGTATGATAGGATTGTGTGACGACCCGGCTTTGATCAAACGGTCCGGTTTTGCCCATTTCGGCACCGGGGCGTTACATCAAAAATAATATAGCACACTCTCTTCTGATAAAAAAGAGTATTTTGCCAATCCTGCAAAAAGTCCCATAAAAACAGATAGAAAGAATATGCCGGAATATTGCAATGCAGAAATTTCTTTGCTAAACTGAAACTGTTTGCGGCGTTCTGCGATATGGCAGGTACAAATAAAGCAGGCAAAAACAGCAAATTATGGCAACAGAGACAGCCGAGATAAAATAAGAGTCATGAAAGAATAAGAAAGAAAGACAGAGTCGTGGCAGGAGGAAAACAGACATGAAGATTGCGGTTTTGGAGCGGAACAGTGTGGGAACGGACATTCCCGTTTCCTGTTATGAAGATTTTGGAGAAGTGACCTATTTCAGAAATACTGTGGAGGCAGACACAGCGGAGCATGTGGCAGATGCCGATATTGTCATTGCCAACAAGGCGCCGCTGAATGAGGCGACACTAAAAGAATGCCCCAATGTTAAGCTCATCTGTGAGTTTGCCACCGGCTTTGACAATGTGGATCTTGCCTACTGCAAGAGCCGTGGTATCAAGGTGGCAAATGTCAAGGATTATTCCACACCGGCAGTAGCGCAGCACACCTTTGCGCTGGCACTTTACCTGATGGAGCATCTGCCCGCCTATGATACGTATGTAAAAGGCGGCGCCTATGGTGCGCAGGACAGATTTTCCAATTTTGATCTGCCGTTTGCAGAGCTTGCAGGAAAGACCTGGGGTATCATCGGCATGGGAAATATCGGCAGGATGGTTGCAAAGATTGCGACAGCATTCGGTTGCAACGTGATTTTCCATTCTGTGACGGGAAAAAGCACTGTGACAGAGTATGAGCAGGTCTCCAAGGAGGAGCTTTTGGCGCGCAGTGATGTATTGTCTGTTCACTGTCCTCTGTCCGAGCTGACAAGGAATCTGATCGACGCAGCGGCGCTTTCGCAGATGAAAAAGACAGCCATTCTGATCAATGTCGCAAGAGGACCGGTCGTAGATAATGATGCGCTTTATGAGGCACTTGTGAATGGAACGATTGCGGCAGCAGGGCTTGACGTATTGCGCGAGGAACCGATCCGCGAGAGCAATCCATTAAGCAGACTAAAGGATTCCAATCGCCTGATCATCACGCCGCATATGGCATGGGCTTCTACCGAGGCAAGAATCCGGCTGGTGGATGAGGTGTACAAAAATATCGAAGCCTTTTTGAAGGGTGAGGACAGGAATATCGTGAATCCATGATCTAATCTGCTTTGTTCCGGACAAACAGAACGAAGCGAAAAGAAACAAAGATGATTCGCACCGCGAATTGTATGGCGGATATCAGAAACGGGATAAGGTGCGAAGGAAAACAGGTAACAGGAAATGATAGAATTTGACAAATTGATCGAAGTGACATTGGCAAGAAATCCCTTTTGCCATTTGCTTGGAATGGAGCTTTTAAAAGCAGAGGAAGGGTATGCCTATGGCAGGCTTCCCGTAAAAAACGATTTGATGAATATGTACGGCAGTGTGCATGGAGGAGCGAGCTATGCACTTGCAGACACCATGGGCGGCATTGCTGCCACCACGTATGGCAATTATGTGCTGACAGTGGAAGGAAAAATGAATTATCTGCTTCAGATCAGAGATACGAATTACCTGTACTGCGAGGCAAAGGTGGTGCGACAGGGAAGAACCATCGGCGTCTACCAGATCACCTTTACCGATGATGCCGGCAACGTGGTGGCAAATGCCGATTTTACCTATTTCCGTCTGAAGCAGAAGGTAGAATAGCGGGGAGCAGATCAGCGGCGTATTTCACGTACATCATCAAAGTCCCAGGCATGGATATTGACTTCCACAACGCCTGTTCCGCAGTATTCGCAGAACTTGGCACCCAGATTTGTGATAGGAGCGCCGCAGTTCGGACAGTTGACGCCAAGCGCACTGTTAGCGATATGTTCGTCTGCAAGCAGACTGCGATTTTGGATATAGACAAGATCAATTTCATATTTGGACTGGTAGAGCACGTCCTTGCTGCCACTCACAATTTGATGCGTGACGTCGTCGGTAACATATTGATAGTATTGTACAGAAGACTGGAAGGTGATGATACATCTTCCGTCTTTTTTTGTGTAATTACTAAGTTCCGTGCGATGTACCTTAATGGAATCAAAATGCGGTTTTTGCGATTTGGTTTTCCAAATGTTGATGGTATTTTCCAGCTTATTTTTCAGCTCGGAGTTTCCTTCTGTCAAAGCGCCTACATCAAAGGTTGCAAGCCCAAGCAAAAAAGATGTCAGTACATTGACGGCTTTTGTCTTCATCTCATCATAGGAAAAATCCGGGAAATCCTTTGTGATTCGCGGCAGATAAAGACTTGTCATGGCAGATACGGATTTCGGTGTTGTGGCATATTCCGATTCGATGGTATCAAAGCCTTCCTTCAGACTGTCTGTACCGAATACCTGTCTGGAGAATTCCCGCGTTTTCTTTTTCAAATAATAGACGCCATAGTAAATGAGACCGATAATGATCAAAATCAGAACCAGACCGATAATGGTTGTTATATTGAATTTCATGGTTTCCTCCGTTTCGTCAAACGTTTCGGGGCATATCTGCCTATGACACAAAAGCCTGTAAAGCTTTGCAAAGATAGGAAATAAGCCCAGGTAGAAAAAGAACTGCCATGCATGGAATCATAAGATGCCGATACATGGCAGTTACATGATTTTTATGTAGCGATAGCTTGTGGAAAAGCGTGTTTTTTCTTACTGAACGATATCTGCATCGTTGAACGGATCGCCGCATTCCGGACAGAATTTCGGTGGATTGTGCGGATCCTTCGGTTCCCAGCCACACTTATCACATTTGTAGACAGGTTCTCCGGCAGGCTTTTTGCCACCGCACTCTGCACAGAATTTGCCTTTGTTCTGCGTCTGGCACGTAGGGCAGATCCATCCGTCGGCTGTCTGTTCCTCCGGTTTTCTAGCACCACATTCCGCACAGAATTTTCCGGTATTGCCGGTTGCACCGCATCCGCAGGTCCAGCCTTCTGCTGCCGGAGCCGGAGCGGGAGCTGCCTGCTGCGGCGCAGCGGGCTGCGCAAAACCGCCGGGAGCCTGTGCATAAGCATTCTGCATAGTATTCTGTGGCTGACCCTGACCCATGCCAAATAACGTATTGGCATTCATGCCGCCTGCCATATTTGCCATGTTCATGCCGGCAAATGCCATCATAGGTCCTGTAGAAGTATTGGAAGCAGCTGCTTTCATAGCTTCTGCCTGCGCGCCAACAAGCGTTGCGGCAGCCATATTGGGGTTGCGCAGAACTGCAGCTTTTTGCAGCTCCTTGATCATTGCTTCGTCTTCCTCGGAAGCCTTGACTGTATTGACACCGAAGGAAGCAACTTCAATTCCTCTTGTATTTGCCCATTTCTCTGACAGGATCTCATTGAGTGCATCTGCAATCTCTGTGGTATGATTTGTCAGCGCGCTGTAGCGGATGCCCATCTCACTGATCTTACCAAATGCAGGCTGCAGTGCGGTCAGAAGCTCTGACTTGAGCTGGCTGTCTAATTTATCTCTTGTGTAGGAGTCAACGACATTACCGCATACATTGGTGTAGAACAAAAGCGGATCTGTGATCTTATAAGAATATTCGCCGTTACAACGAATGGAAATATCCACGTCAAGTCCGATATTGGCGTCTACCACACGGAACGGAACCGGATTCATGGTACCGTATTTATTGCCGAGGATCTCCTTTGTGTTGACATAGTAAATTCTCTGATCCTTTGCGGTGTCTCCGCCGAAGGTGAAACGCTTACCGATCAAGGAGAAGGTATTTTTGATATTTTCACCCAGGGAGCCATAGAAGATACTGGGCTCTGTGGAAGTATCGTAGACAAATTCGCCGGGTTCGGCGCAGACCTCTGCAACCTTTCCCTGATCCACGATCAGCATACACTGACCTTCGTTGATTGCGATGATGGAACCGTTTGTAATGATGTTGCTTTCCCCTTTTGTGTTACTTGTACCGCGCTTGTCACTGACACGCTTCTGACCCTTCTGTACCAGTACATTTGTGTCCAGAGAATCGCAGTAGAAGTACTCGCGCCACTGGTCAGCCATTGCTGAACCGGCAGCATTTGTTAATGCTCTGATTAATCCCATGATGTTCCTCCTTTTGTTTGTTGTGTGTGAGTGAGCGAAAAAACCCACTTACCTCATCTTTATGTGAGAAGTATACCGGCTATGCAAAAAAGCAGTGGTATCTTCTTAGAACCTGTCTGTGATCTGTTTAAATAACAGAAACAATCTTGGCATTTTTATACTGTGTCAGGTCAATAAACTTATCCCCGCATTTGATCGTAGGGCGGGAAAGGTTTTCCGGATGAATAAAGATGACTTCTCCTTCCAGTCCGTTGCTTAATCTGACGCGCTGTCCGATAAAAGAATTGCTGATATTTCGCAAAAAGGTCAGAATGATATCAGCGTCGTATTTCTCAAAGCCTTCCTCCTCAAACTGGTCAATGACATCGAAGGGGCAGAAGGGCTCGCGGTAAGCTCTCGGACTTGTCATGGCATCATAAATATCCGCCACTGTGACAAGCTTTGCAAAGCGGGAGATTTTATCTCCGGTAAAGCCGTACGGGTAACCGCTTCCATCGTTTTTTTCATGATGCATCAGTGCGGCATTTTTGACCTCCTCGGGCAGCCCTGCCTTATCCAGAATATTGTAGCCGTCTATGGGGTGACGCTTGATGGCGATAAACTCCGTCTTGGAAAGAGGACCGGCTTTTGTCAGGATGGCTTCCGGAATGCGTGTCTTACCGATATCGGCAAACAGTCCGCAGGAGGTAGCCAGTACGCGGTCATTCTCATTCATATTCAGCC
Organism: uncultured Lachnospiraceae bacterium; assembly: GCA_945949085.1. GTDB lineage: Bacteria > Bacillota > Clostridia > Lachnospirales > Lachnospiraceae > CAG-194. The sequence goes on from CAMFDJ010000009.1 coordinate 56,809, forward strand.
AGCCGGCCAGAATATTACAAATCATGGAAACACTGATACAGTGGGCATAGGTAGAATCATCAAATTCGCGCATGCCAAGGAGCATATCCATCAGACTGATGGAGCTGCCTTTGCTGCTCTCAATCAGAGAGAGCGTCTGGGACAAGAGATTTTCTGCATCCATATTGGAGTTCAGATCCACGATACGGTTCATACCGATGCGCAGCGTATCCACATTTTTTTCAAAGCGGGAACGAAATGCTGCAAAATCCGGATTTGCTTTGATCCGGTCCACGTAGGAGTCCTGCTGCCGGGCAGGCGGTGTGACGGCAGACATCTCATCCTCCACGCGGATGGAATAGATGGCGAAGGATGTCAGTTTTTCAATTGTGCTGTCCGATAGGATCACTTTTTTGGGGACGATCAGCTGGCCGTTGATGGCATAAATGTCCTCGGCTGTGATCATGCCGGGCTGTAAATTCCGAACCAATATTTTCTGCATATGCCCACCCTTTTCCTTACCTGAAAAAATAGTTGCAATCACTACATTCAGTATAGAAGAAATCCAATTTACTGTCAATGAAATGTGGTGGTAAGATGTGTGCAATTTTGGACATTTTACAGAGATTTTACTGCGTGTAAAATCTTGTAACCCGAATTATGTCATGGTATAGTAAAATCAGTGATTACTATGATCCGGAGGGGGTTTTCGCAGATGAATAATCATATTATGAAAAAAATAAATATATTGACTCTGACAGGCATATTGCTGTTTACCGCAATACCGGTCAGTGCAGCACCGACACCGGTTTTATTTACGGGCGGAACTATCGAATACATGGTTGCTGACGAACCGGTTGTGATTTCGGTGTCTGAGAATAATGCAGGAGAAATGAATAATGAAGCGCTTGCAACGATAGAATCTGATAACATTTCTGTGGAAAAAGCAGGCCCAATAAAAAATGTTGAACATGACGATCCTTATTCCCTTTATGACTACGTTTCCTTCACCCGTACACAGAGCAGGGGCAAGGCAGTCCTTGACTACGGCGAATGGAAATTCGACCAGACCTTCGCAAGGGGGGAACTGTTCAATGCATTCCAGCAGGCAAGGGGAACGGGGTCAAATTATAGGATGAAAGACAATGATGGCAACTGGTACTACGTTGACAAAAAAGGTTTTAAGATTTCCGATCCGTCTAAACGTGACGGACTTGCTACTCCTTATGTGTGGGACTGTCACTTGGAAGCAGTAGCCATGCAGAGAGCAATCGAACAGGTTGATATGGACAGTCATTACAGACCGGATAAAACAAGCCAGTCTACGGCCTACAGGGAGTATTCTGCAAGCGGATATAAGGCATATACCGGTTCTGATGCGGATATCTTAAATCCGTACTGGTGGTCAAGGAACACAAATGAACTAACCGTCTGTAATGCGGCGGCGGCGGCGGTAGCTAATGATGGGAATGGTATTGTTGAAATTTTCATGGAAGAAGATAGACCGGCGGGTATGCAGGGGCACAGAAGGATTATCCTTACTGATATGTATTACCGCATCGGTATCGGTGTTGTCCGTACTGCATCTGGACGAATCCTTATAGCGGTAGAGCTATCTGAAGATGTTGCGCTTGACGGCAGCAGGATTCCTGTTACCGGAACGGATAAGGTAAGCGTCGATACCATGGAAAGCTACTTCGATACGGTATATCTGACCTATGGACTGGCTGATGATGTCGGCTATGGGAAAGAGCCTGCAATCAATCAGAACAGCGTGGAGACGGATGAAAATGGTGTCTCCAAGGGAGTAAATTTCACATATTATGAAGATACTCCAATAAGCGAAAGACCTACCTACGATATGAAACAGGTGCGTTTCGGAGATACTGTAGGTAAGGTATTTACTGCAAAGTGGGGCGATAAGGGCATTAAGGACGGTAAGGAAGTTTCTATCCTTGGTGATACGTGGGTTGTTGGTAATCCTGATGTGGTACAGATTGATGAAAGTGGTATTGTGACACCTGTTGGTCCCGGAATGTCAACTGTCTACTCAGTTGGGGGTGTATTCTCTGGTTCACAGGATTTCACCGTAACAGAAATCCCTCGTCCAAAGTTTTCCATCAAGCCCGATTATTCTTCTTCCCTTTGGGAACTGGAAAAAACGGATGCCGATACTTATGCAACCTTCAGCCTTCCATATAAACTTGTGGATGCCACAGGTGCGACAGTAAAGGTCACAGAAAATGACGTACAGTGCACGACCGACAACAGCAAGGTATCTGTCACAAAGAGTGCATCTGCCGACGGCATGAGTGGAACGTTCGTCTTTACTTATAATGGTAATTTCACACCGACCATGCCGGATGGAACAGCAGGTATGAGCCTTACATTCAGTTCTGCGAGCAAGTATTGGGACGGTAACCAGCCGGGCGGCTATATCACCATTCAGAATCGCAGTGGTGAAACAGCGGAAAAAGAAGATACGGACACAAAGCAGGACGATAGAGGTTCTGATACGGTATCTGTTACAAGCGCAAAGGCACAGACAATATCCGTAGCAAAGGCGTATAGAAAAACTTATACTCTGTCACAGAAAAAGGTAAAAAAGACCGGAAAGGTATTAAACCTTAAAGTCAAGGTCAACAATGGCTCTCATGGCAAGGTGAGCTATAAGGTGACTTATCCCAAGAAACTGAAAAAGGCATACCGTAAATACTTTAAGGTAAAGAAAAATGGTAAGGTCTATATTTCAAGAAAGGTAAGGAAAGGCACTTATAAAGTGACTATCACGGCAGCAGCCGTAAAAGGTATCTATAAGAAGGCGACCAAGACTGTCACGATTAAGATAAAATAAGGTATGCATAATTGTATTTTTCCACTTCGTCCATTATACTTAAAGACAGCAGTTCTGAATGTCGGCTTTCGCGGAGGTGCATAATGGCAAGAAATGTAGCAATCGGAATACAGCAGTATAATGAGCTCATAGAAAAGAATTATTTCTATATTGATAAAACATCTTTTATTAAAGAATGGTGGGACAGCGGAGACAGTGTTACCCTGATCAATCGTCCGCGTCGCTTTGGAAAGACCTTAAATATCAGCATGGTAGAGCAGTTTTTTTCTGTGGATTATGCAGACAGAGGGGATCTGTTTGAGGGACTTTCCATTTGGGAAGATGAAACATACCGGCAGTTGCAGGGAACCTATCCGGTCATCAGTCTGTCATTTGCTAATGTGAAAGAGAAAGATTACGCAGCGACCAGAAAAAAAATCTGTCAGATGATTGCAGAATTATATACCAGTCATTCTTTTTTGCTGGATAGCCGGAAATTAAACGAGGGCGATAAAGAATTTTTCCGTCGGATCTCTGTTGATATGGATGATGTGGACGCTACCATGGCAATCCATTATCTGTCAAAATATTTACATTTATATTACGGTAAAAAAGTCATTATCCTGTTAGACGAATATGATACCCCGATGCAGGAGGCTTACGTGAACGGATTTTGGGATGATCTGGTAGCCTTTACCAGGAGCATGTTTAATTCCACATTCAAAACCAATCCTTATTTAGAACGTGCCATCATGACAGGCATCACAAGGGTCAGCAAGGAATCCATTTTCTCGGATTTAAATAATCTGAAGGTGGTTACGACGACATCGGATGAATATGCCACATCCTTTGGCTTCACGCAGGAAGAAGTATTTCAGGCATTGGATGAATGTGAACTTTCCGGGGAAAAGGAAGAAGTAAAACGCTGGTATGACGGCTTTATCTTTGGAGAACACAGGGATATCTATAATCCGTGGTCCATCCTGAATTTTCTGGATACCGGAAAGTACACGACCTATTGGGCCAATACCAGTTCCAACAGTCTGGTAGGTAAGCTCCTGCGTGAGGGAAACCGCAGGATCAAGGAGCAGTTTGAAACGCTGCTGCATGGGGAGAGCATCTTGTCAGAGATTGACGAGCAGATTGTATATAACCAGCTCGACGGAAATGAAAGGGCAGTCTGGAGTCTTCTTTTGGCAAGCGGATATCTGAAGGTGCTCTCTTATGAAGATTACCGGAATATTCCTGTGGGAACAAACCCGAAATATGAGCTGGCACTTACAAATCTGGAAGTGAAGCTAATGTTCCGGAACATGATACGTGACTGGTTCTCGTCAGCGGAAGCAGACTACAACGATTTTATTAAGGCACTGCTACAGGATGATAAAAAGGCTATGAATGCCTATATGAACCGTGTTGCACTAGGTACATTCAGCTATTTTGATACGGGGAACAAACCTACCGGAGCAGAGCCGGAGCGCTTTTATCATGGGTTTGTGCTGGGGTTGATTGTAGATTTACAGGGAAGGTACTCCATCACTTCTAACCGGGAGAGCGGTTTTGGCAGATATGATGTGATGTTGGAGCCTAGGAATCCCAAAGAGGACGATGCAATTATTCTGGAATTCAAGGTGCATGACCCGGAGGATGAGGAGACGCTGAAAGACACCGTTGTGTCCGCCCTTGCTCAGATCGAAGAGAAAAACTATGCCGCTTCCCTTCTTGCAAAAGGAATCTCTGCAGCGCACATCCGCAAGTATGGATTCGCTTTTGAAGGGAAAAACGTGCTGATTGGATAGGAACCAATTTTGCGGTCATTTCCATCCAAAATGTCGAATAGCCTAGACCAAATGAGATTAAGGATCAATAAATGAATTCCCTAACGGACATGGTTTCTTGCACCTGTATAGAGCATCCGCAAACAGCCGATGAAAAGCATACCCATCAGAACAACCTTGAAATTGAGCCGCAAGATGGCATAAGAGGACACAAGACCAATGCCAAAGTTTCCGGTCAGATAGAGGTATTTTGTAAATTCACGGATTGCAAGTGGGATGCGCCGCTTCTGCTTTTGCAAAAGGATGCGTTCACAGAGCACATCTGCTTTTTCACCGCACACGCTCAAAATCTGTACGTTGCCGCTGACAAATTTGACGCAGTCTGCTGTAAGATGGCAATCCTCAAATACAACACATCCGTCATAGTAATCTCTTGAAAATTGCATTTCCTTTGGTGCATCCGCGAGCGTCAGAGTGCAGCCAAGGGGAGTAATGTCTGTTAGAAGGACATTGCTCAGGTGATAAATCTTTTCTTCCATAAAAAACTCCTTCTCTGATTCTTAATGAAATTGTATAATACAGGAAACAGATTGTGTATGGGCGAAGTTACCAAAATCACTTGGTAAAAATTCCGGTATGACATACAAGCTATTATCACAAAGCGTCAAATGAGGTTTTGCATATGAAATTTTTGTTGGTGGCGGTCAATGCCAAATATATTCATTCCAATCCGGCCGTTTATTCACTTTGCGCCTATGCTCTTGCAAAGAAGCCTTCCTTAAAGGAGCATATCGAGATCGCGGAATATACGATCAACAACCGCCCGGAGGATATTCTGGCAGATATTTATAAAAGGCATCCTGACGCAGTCGGATTTTCCTGTTATATCTGGAATATCACCTGCATTTTAGAGCTTTCGCAGGAGTTGCATAAGCTGCTTCCGCAGACGGCGGTCTGGCTGGGAGGACCGGAGGTAAGCTATGATGCCGGGGAGCTTCTTTCAAAAAATGCCTTCCTGACCGGAATTATGATCGGGGAGGGGGAGCAGACCTTCTTAGAGATTATGGAGCGCTATATGCGGGCAGAGCCGTCACAGGCAGAGAGGCGGACTGTGCCTAAGCTGTCACGGAAAGCCGGTAAGGCGAAGGATGAGACGGAAGACGGCAGGCAGAAGCCGTTGCAGGACGAAAATGGCGGAAAGACAGATAATGCCGTAGAGTTGTTTGGCGATATTCCGGGGCTTTGCATCGCAGAAGATTTCTCCGGGGCAGAGCAAGGCGGGGAATCGGGCACTGTCGCAGTGGAAGCGAAAGATGGCCGGTTATCTGACAGAGACGGAAACGGCGAAGCAGGAAACATGGCGATGGGAAGCGCGCGGAAGATCGTATACACACCGCCCCGGAGTCTTACAAATCTGACCGAGATTCCTTTTTTATATGAAGATCTGAGTCAGTTTGAGAATAGGATCATCTACTACGAGTCAAGCCGCGGCTGTCCGTTCCGATGCAGCTACTGTCTGTCCTCCATCGACAAACAGGTGCGTCTTCGGGACATCGGAGTGGTAAAAAAGGAGCTGCAGTTCTTTTTGGATCACGGGGTAACGCAGGTCAAATTTGTGGACAGGACCTTCAACTGCAACAAAAAACATGCCATGGAGATCTGGCAGTATCTGCTCGACCATGACAATGGTGTGACGAACTTTCATTTTGAGATTGCCGCCGACATTTTGGATGAGGAGGAGCTTTCGCTCCTTGCAAGGTTTCGTCCGGGCGCAGTGCAGCTGGAGATCGGTGTGCAGTCCACCAATGAGCAGACGATCCGTGAGATTGACAGGCGCATGGATGTAGCGCTCCTTCGCAGGATTGTGCGGCGCATTCATGACGGTCACAACATCCATATCCATCTGGATCTGATCGCCGGCCTTCCTTACGAGGATTATGCCTCCTTTGGCCGCTCCTTTGATGAGGTATATGCCATGCAGCCCGAGCAGCTTCAGCTCGGCTTTCTGAAGGTGCTCAAGGGATCGAAGATGCATGAAAAAAGCAGGGATTACGGTCTGGTTTACGGCAGCATGCCGCCCTATGAGGTGCTTTTTACCGACTGGCTCTCCTATGAGGACGTGCGCAGGCTCAAGCAGATTGAGGAAATGGTGGAGCTGTACGATAACAGCAACCAGTTCCGGGTGACCCTTGCGCTTGTAATGCCCCGTTTTTCCTCACCCTTTGCTTTCTTTGAAAAGTTAGCTGCGTATTACGAAAGGATGGGATATTTTACGGCATCGCCGGCCAGAAGCTATCGCTACCGGGTATTGCTATCGTTTCTGTTATCCGCACCGGAGATGTGCGATGCGGATCCGGATCTGTACCGTGAGGCACTTACCGTGGACGTGTATCTGCGGGAAAACGCCAAAAGCAGACCTGAATTTGCGCCTGATGACGCTGCCATGAAAGAAGAAAGCCGTCTTTTCTATCAGCACGAGGCCCAAAGCCACAGCGTACTGCCGGTAAGCTACGCAACCTGCGATGCAAGGACACTCGCCCGCATGACACATATGGAGCGGATTTCGTATGATCTGCATACGGGAGAAAGACTGACAGAGCCGGTCTTTTATCTGTTCGATTATGAGAACCGTAGTCCCTTGACACATGATGCAGCAGTCTATGTAGTGGAGGAAGTATGAAGCATCTGAACGCGGTGGTATTGGATCTGGAGATGACAGGTCTTTGCCCCAAGACCGATAAAATCATAGAGATTGGTGCACTGAAGGTGCGGGAGGGAGAAATTGTAGGCAGCTTTGAGAGGCTCCTTGCTCCCGGGCGTCCTCTTGAGCCGGAAACGGAAGAAATCACGGGGATTACGGACGAGATGCTTCATGAAGCGCCGGAATTTGCCGATATCTGTTATGAGCTTCTGGAATTTTTGAAAGATGATGTTTTGCTCGGGCATAACATTTTGCACGATTTTTCCTTTTTGAAACGCGCTGTCATCAATGTTTTGCCCAAAAAGAGCAGATTTGAGAGACAGGGAATTGATACACTGAAAATTGCCCGCAGCTTACTTCCGACGGAGCAGAAGAAAACGCTGCCTGCGCTGTGTGCTTCTTACGGGATTCCCCATAAGGCGCACCGGGCACTTGACGACGCAAGGGCAACGCTGCTTTTATATCAGGCACTGTGGCAGCAGTATGGAGGGGTACAACCGGAGAAATTTTTGCCCCATCCTCTTCTCTATCAGGTCAAACGCGATACCCCCATCATGCCCAAACAGATCGCGCAGATAGAAAAGCTGCTTGCGCAGTATCACATGGAAAATTCCGCAGACCTTACCAAAATGACAAAGAGTGAGGCAAGCCGCTTCATCGACAGGATGAAGGCAGCATATGGGAGTGCAGCAAAGGAACAGGCTGACGGAAGAACTGTCTTAGGAGCAGAAATGCAGATAAAAGGGATCGGGCAGAAATAATCCTATAGGGTTTGCAGTTTACAGATATGCATCCAGATTCTGCAGAATGACTCGCTTTGTCAGAGAATGCAGCTTTTCTGCCTGCTTTTTCAGAGCGGCAATCTTTTGCGGCTCGTTTCTTCTCTGATAGATGTCTGCGAGGAGCCTGTAAATACCGGTGATATCCGTGCCGGTGGGAAGCATTTCTTCCAATAAAAAGAGAGCTTCGTCTGTCCGCCCCAGCTGATCGAGTTTTTGGGCGAGCAGATAGATATGTTTACTTAGCTGCTCATAGTTTGCATCGTACTCGGAAAGGACCGTGATATTGGCAGTGCCGTACTGAAGCTTAAGGTCAGTATTGGAGATGCCATTCAGATTGACGATCTTCTGTCCCTCCAGTGCCTTGAGCGCATGCAGACTTTCGGGCACCGCCTCACCGCAGGCAGTAAAGCTCTCCTCTGAGGGCAGTCTGTCAAACGGAAACCGTATATAGGGGAGATCATCGAGATTTTTCCGGCGCACGCTGTTTGATGCACTTTCTCTTTCCCAGAAATCTGTTTCGGCGCGTTCATTTTTTTTCTTTATGCTGCGCAGCGTAAAGGTGAGCCAGATAATAAAAACGAAAACGGCAATTGAGCTTGCAAAAAAGGGAGACTTCATATATAATATCCTTTCAGTAAAAAGAGGTGATAGCTATGTTAAATAATAACAAATTAAGACGTATTTTCGCAACTGTTATTGCAGTCGTTTTGGTGCTGGCAATGGTTGTACCGCTGGCATTGTCTGCAATCGGCATTTTCTGATTCAGTAGGAGAACAGTATGAAAAAAACACATTTGGCGGCCATGCTGCTGGGCGCCGGTATGCTTGTTCTGACGGGCAGCAGGCCGGTGTATGCGGCAGGAACCTTTAATACAATTGAAAAAGGTGTCTATATCGGAGATATTGACGTGTCCGGTATGACCACACTCGAGGCTGAGGACGCGGTGAATGGTTACATAGATTCCCTGCGGACAAAGCAAATTGTGCTTAACGCTTTAAATGACAATACGGTCACCGTTACGGCGGATGAGCTTGGTATCAGCTGGGCAAACAGCAGTGTGGTGGACGAAGCGGGAGAGCTGGGTAAGGCAGGCAATATCGTGCAGCGCTATAAGGCACTGAAGGATCTGGAGCATGAGAATGAGGTATTTCCGATAGAGCTTTCATTTGATGACGCGGCCATCAGGCAGGTCATCGACGAGCAGTGCCTGCAATATAATGTAGATGCGGTGGACGGTACGCTCAGTCGCGTGGATGGCGCGTTTGTCTATGAGCCGGGACAGACCGGTGTTGAGATCAATGTCTCAGAATCAGTCGGTGCGATCCGTGATTTTCTGACCGGTGAGTGGGATAAAGAGGACACGACGATCGATTTGGTGGCTGATACCGTGCAGCCCAGGGGAACTCAGGAGGAGCTTTCCAAGGTGAAGGATGTGCTCGGCACATTTACAACAAGCTATTCTTCCTCCGGTGCCAACAGAAGCGGCAATGTGAAAAACGGTGCCAGCAAGGTAAACGGAACACTCCTCTATCCGGGAGATGCCTTTTCCATGTATGAGACAGTCAGTCCGTTTACAGAGGAAAACGGCTATTATCTGGCAGGCTCTTACTTAAACGGGCTTGTGGTGGATTCTCTTGGCGGCGGTATCTGTCAGGTTTCTACGACGCTATACAATGCAGTGCTTCTGGCAGAGCTGGAGGTGACGGAGCGTTCGAACCACTCCATGATTGTCAATTACGTGGATCCTTCAGCAGATGCGGCAATCTCCGGTACGGCAAAGGATTTCAAGTTTGTCAATAACCTGGAGTATCCTGTATACATTGAGGGTTCTACCTCATCAGATAAACATATTACATTTACGATTTACGGTTGTGAGACAAGACCGAAAGACCGTAAGGTAACCTATGAGAGCAAGGTCATCAGCAAAACAGATGCACCCGGCGAAAAGATCGTTGCAGACGGATCGCTCCCTGCGGGCTCTGTGAGTGTGCAGTCAGCCCATACAGGCTATGTGGCAGAGCTTTGGAAGGTTGTCACGGTAGACGGCGTGGAGGAAAGCCGGACGCAGGTCAATAAGAGTACCTATGCGGCAGTTCCCCGCACGGCGGCAGTCGGTACGGCGACGGCAAATCCTGCGGCAGCAGCGGCCATCAATGCAGCCATTGCGACAGGAAGCATCGATCAGTGCCGTGCAACGGCGGCAGCCATCAATGCAGGCACCTACAACGATCCTGCGGCAGCGGCAGCTCTGGCAGCCCAGCAGGCACAGCAGGAAGCAATCCGCCAGCAGCAGGAGGCGATTGCGGCAGCAGAAGCAGCAGCGCAGGCAGCAGCAGAGGGCGCAGCGCAGTAGGAAAGATTTGGCACCTGAGAATTGCAATGTAAGATAGAAAAGAAATCATGGAAAAAACGATGGATCATCGATAGGTTGATGGAGTAAGTTACGTGAAACAGGGTAAAATTTCAGAAACAATCGAAAACAGGTCTGTTTTGAAGTACGTCAGACAGACACAGGAGACAAATACAAGAGGCGCAGGGCAGACTACTGACTGCGCCCTTTTTTCATGTCAGACCGTGACGTTTCCGGTGGCAGAGCAACTTTTGATGCGCCACGCCATCTATGCGGCGGTAAGTGACCTAGCGGCAAAGGGACGCGCGGCGGAAGGCATCACATGTGCCGTTACCTTGCCGGAACGCGTGCGGGAGAGCAAACTGAAACAGATGATGGAGGAAGCGGTTGCAATCTGTCAGTCGCTTTCCATTCGGATAGAGGGGCAGCAGGTGCTTGTATCAGGCAGCGTGATCTGTCCGGTGGTGACGGTAAATGCGTGGGGAAGAAAGAAATTGTCTGATGCTGACCTGCAAAGTCGCACTCTGTCTGTAGACGGAACGGAACAGATTGGTGACAATCACATGCAGCAAATGCTGTCAGCGGATCATATGTCGGGAGCCGACATTGTCGTGACAAAGTACATCGGTGGCCCGGGTGCGTCCCTTGTGGCACTGAAAAAGGAAGAAGAACTGCTGGTGCGTTTTCCAAGGGCATTGGTTGCGCAGGTACAGGACTTTTCATCGCGAGGGGCGCTGAGCGTCCTGCCGGAGGCGCAGATTGCTTTGCGGCACGAAACTGTTTGTATGGTGCCGGTACAGGAAGGCGGTATTTTTGCTGCGCTCTGGGATCTGGCAAAACTGTGTAAGAGCGGTCTTAGCGTCGAGCTGAAAAAAATCCCCATGAAACAGTCGATTGTGGAGGTTTGTAATTACTATGACCTAAATCCCTATGAACTGCTTTCTTCCGGCTGTCTTTTGATGGCGGCAAAGGAGGATGGCGAGGCACTCGTGGCAGAGCTCCTTGACGCGGGCATTCCCGCTGCCATCATCGGTAGCCTGACGGATGGCAATGACAAGGTGATCACAAACGGCGAGGAGACACGGTATCTGGATCTGCCAAAACCGGATCAGATACGGCAGGTGCTGTGATGAGAAAATAAAAAAGAGCATCCGGTGTGGCAAGATGGAAAACTTCATCGAGGAAGATAATAGTGGATGCGATTTTGCTGTTTTTAACAATATGATTGCACAGTCCTGATGGCCAAATTTTTGCAACAAACTGTAAAAGGAGTAACATGAATGAGCATTTATACAAGCTCATGATTCATAGATAGAAATAAAATGTTTGCTAATACAAATGGAGATGGGATATGGTTTTAATGCTTGCCTGTAACTTGTGAATGTTGTATATTAAATAGCATACTAATTGCGTACAAGTTGAATTCTGTTAAAGGTAAGGTGCTGTTTATGGAAACGACGAAGATAAAACAACTAAAATATTCTCAGATTGCTGAAGACTTAAAAGAATTGATATTTTCGGATCAGATACAAGCGGGAGACAAGTTACCTTCAGAGAATGAGTTGTCTCAAAAGTACCGCGTTAGCAGACAAACTGTTCGGAAAGCGATTGCAATACTTGAAAGTGCGGGATATGTGTATGCGGAGCATGGGAGAGGAACCTTTTGTTCGGAACTCGTGAAACATAGTCGCACGTCAAATAATATTGCGGTTGTGACAACTTATATTTCAGATTACATTTTTCCAAAGGTTATCAAAGGTATTGATTCTGTGCTTACTGCGGAAGGATATAGTATCATCCTAAAGAATACTAAAAATTCAAGAAGTGGAGAGGCAAGATGTCTTGAAGAATTGTTGCAAAAGGATATTGACGGTATGATTATTGAACCCAGCAAGAGTCATGTATTTTGTCACCATATGAATTTGTATCATAAGCTAGATGAATTTCAGATCCCTTACGTGTTTATTCAAGGGTGTTTTGAACAGATGAAAGACAAGCCAAATGTGAGTATGGATGACGTTGAAGGCGGATATATGATTACTAATTATTTAATTACTTTAGGACACAAAGAAATAATTGGGGTATTTAAATCGGATGATAGTCAGGGTCAAAACCGCCACAGAGGTTATGTTAAAGCGTTGCAGGAAACTGGCATTATGTATAATCCGGATAATGTCATATGGTTTTATACCGAGGATCGAAAAATTCATCCATATGAAAGCATTAAGCAGATGGTGCAGCAGGGAAAAAAGATAGATGCAGTTGTGTGCTATAATGATCAGGTTGCGGGAGATGTGATCAAGGCATTGAATGAATGCTGTGTCAATGTTCCTGATGATGTATCGGTAACAGGGTATGATAATTCGCAGATAACAAGTTTACTTGGAATGAAACTTACAACAGTGGTGCACCCTCAAGAAGAATTGGGCATGATTGCTGCAAAAATGCTTTTAAGCATGATTAAGCGGGAGGATTGCGAAAGAAATATTAAAATACGACCGAAAATTGTAATCGGAGATACATGCAAAGCAAAAAACAAATAGTATGGACGATAAAGAAAAGATATTTTATATAGAAACAACTTGTAAAGACAAGAATACAAGTTGTTTCTTTTTTTAACTGTATTTCCAAAACAACTGTGCTACATGCATGATACTAAAATTCAAACAGTGCAAAAATGTATTTGAGATTATTTATAGAACATTTAATATATGCTAAATGAGCAACTTTTTGTCAGATATTCAAATCGAAAAACAACTTGTAAGCACAACCGTACAAGTTGTATAATTTTTGATAACAGTAAAGATGGATGACATCAAATAACGTAAAATAAATTTATAGGAGGGTTATATTTATGTTATTACAGAAGGATTATAAGTTTTGGTTTTGTACAGGTTCACAGGATTTGTATGGCGATGAATGTTTGACACATGTTGCAGAACATTCCAAAAAGATTGTTGCAGAACTGAATGCTTCGGGGTTATTGCCTTATGAGGTTGTTTGGAAACCAACTTTAATTACGAATGAATTGATTCGCAAGACATTTAATGAAGCAAATGCAGATGAGGAGTGCGCAGGAATAATTACATGGATGCATACTTTTTCGCCGGCAAAGTCATGGATTTTGGGCTTGCAGGAGTATAGAAAACCATTGATGCATTTACATACCCAGTTTAATGAGGAGATTCCTTATGATTCGATTGACATGGATTTTATGAATGAGAATCAGTCTGCTCATGGTGATAGGGAATATGGACATATTGTGAGCCGTATGCGCATTGAACGCAAGGTTGTTGTTGGCCATTGGCAGGATGAAGTTGTTCAGAAGAAGATTGCTTCATGGATGCGCACAGCAATTGGTATTATGGAAAGCAGCCATATCAGAGTGATGCGTGTCGCGGATAATATGAGGAATGTGGCAGTTACAGAAGGCGATAAAGTAGAGGCACAGATTAAGTTTGGCTGGGAGGTTGATGCGTATCCGGTTAATGAGATTAATGAGTCTGTTCAGAGTGTTTCAATATCTGATATTAATGCGCTGGTTGATGAATACTATGAAAAATATAACATTCTGTTAGAGGGAAGAGATCCGGAAGAATTTAAGAAACATGTCGCCGTGCAGGCACAGATTGAGTTGGGGTTTGAACGCTTCTTACAAGAGAAGAATTATCACGCGATAGTGACACATTTTGGAGATTTGGGTGGATTGCAGCAATTGCCGGGTCTGGCTATCCAGAGATTGATGGAGAAAGGATATGGATTTGGCGCAGAAGGAGATTGGAAGGTTGCGGCAATGGTTCGCTTGATGAAGGTGATGACGGCTGGCATGAAGGATGCAAAAGGTACTTCAATGCTGGAAGATTATACATACAATCTTGTAAAGGGTAAAGAAGGAATCTTACAGGCTCATATGTTGGAGGTATGTCCTAGTATTGCAGAGGGCCCGATTAGTATTAAATGTCAGCCGCTTTCAATGGGCAATAGAGAAGATCCGGCCAGATTAGTATTTACTTCAAAAGAAGGTTCCGGTATTGCTACATCACTTATTGATTTAGGCAATCGTTTTCGACTTATCATCAATGATGTGGATTGTAAGAAGAATGAAAAAGCTATGCCGAATCTTCCGGTTGCCACTAATTTCTGGACGCCACAGCCGGATATGTATACGGGTGCTGAAGCTTGGATATTAGCAGGTGGTGCGCATCACACAGCATTTTCGTATGATCTTACTGCAGAGCAAATGGGTGATTGGGCGGCTGCAATGGGTATCGAAGCAGTTTATATTGATAAGGATACAAAGATTCGTGAGTTTAAACGTGATTTAATGTTAGGCGAAGTATTTTTTCGATAGGATTTGACGGGCTTCCGTATGCTATGTTTGAACAGATGGCAAAGCTCTATTAAGTGAGTAATGGAAAGGGTTTGATTATATGAATACATTAGAACTTCAAAAGATTGCGAATGAGATCCGCAAAGGGATTGTGACTGCTGTCTACAGTGCAAAGTCCGGTCATCCGGGCGGTTCTTTATCAGCAGCAGATATTTTCACATATTTATATTTCGAAGAGATGAATATAGATCCGGGGGCTCCTTATAAAGAGGATCGAGATCGCTTTGTTCTTTCAAAAGGACATGTTGCGCCGGGGTTATATTCAACATTGGCGCATAGAGGGTATTTTCCGGTTGAAGATTTGAAGACGCTTCGCCAAGTGGGTTCTTATTTACAAGGGCATCCTGATAAGAAGCACATTCCGGGTGTGGATATGTCAAGTGGTTCTCTTGGACAGGGGATTTCGGCAGCTGTTGGTATGGCCTTGTCCGCAAAGTTATCCGATGATGCATATCGCGTGTATACCTTGCTCGGTGATGGCGAAATTCAGGAAGGTCAGGTTTGGGAGGCTGCAATGTTTGCCGGTCACAGAAAGTTGGATAATCTGGTTGTAATAGTTGACAATAACGGATTACAAATTGATGGTAATATTGCAGATGTATGTTCCCCATATCCGATTGATAAGAAATTTGAGGCGTTTAACTTCGAGGTGATTAATACAGATGCACATGATTTTGATGCTCTTGCGGATGCTTTTAAAAAAGCGCGCGAAATCAAAGGTAAGCCGGTTGCCATAATTGCAAAGAGCATTAAGGGTAAAGGTGTCTCCTTTATGGAAAATCAAGCAGGCTGGCATGGGACTGCGCCGAATGAAGAGCAGTACAAACAGGCAATGGAAGAACTAGAGAAAGCGGGTGAGGCATTATGTCAGATGTAAAGAAAATTGCGACGAGAGAAAGCTATGGTAATGCTTTGGCTGAGCTTGGAGCAAAATATGATAATTTATATGTTTTGGATGCTGATTTAGCAGCGGCAACGAAGACGGGAACATTTAAGAAGGCATTTCCGGAAAGACATATTGATTGTGGTATTGCAGAGTGCAACATGGTTGGTATTGCAGCAGGACTGGCAGCAACCGGAAAGATTCCGTTTGTTAGTTCTTTTGCGATGTTTGCGGCTGGGCGTGCGTATGAGCAGGTCCGTAATTCAGTAGCATATCCGCAGCTGAATGTTAAGATTGGTGCAACACATGCAGGAATCTCGGTTGGCGAAGACGGTGCGACACATCAGTGCTTAGAAGATTTGGGATTGATGCGAATGATTCCGGGGATGGTAGTAATGAATCCGTCTGATGACGTGGAAGCAAAGGCTGCGGTGGAGGCTGCGATTCTTCATAATGGACCGGTTTATATCCGTTTTGGACGTTTGGCAACACCGGTAATCAACAATCGTGATGATTATAGGTTTGAAATCGGAAAAGGTATCGTTTTACGAGAAGGAAAAGATTTGACAATTGTGGCCACGGGATTAGAGGTTGCAGAATCACTGGATGCAGCAGAGATGTTGGCAAAGGATGGAATCGAAGCTAAAGTAATCAATATTCATACAATTAAGCCGTTAGATGCTGACCTTGTGGTTGCTGCTGCCAAGGAGACGGGTAAAGTTGTTACTGTGGAAGAACATTCTGTTATTGGCGGTCTTGGTAGTGCTGTATGTGAGGTTCTCAGTAAAAAGGCTCCGGTGCCGGTTAAATGTATCGGGGTCAATGATGTGTTTGGTGAGTCGGGTCCGGCAACAGAATTGTTACATAAGTATAAATTAGACGCAGAAGGCATCTATGAGCAGATTAAGGAGGCTTTTTAGCTTATGAATATTAGGGAAATGATTGAAAGCGGCAAAATGGTGGTTGGAATAGAACTTGGATCAACCAGGATTAAAACGGTTTTAGTTGGTCAGGATTCAACACCTATCGCATCTGGCAGTTATGAGTGGGAAAATCAGTATATAAATGGGATTTGGACATATAGCCTGGATGCAATTTGGAATGGATTACAAAAGAGCTATGCAGATATGGCTGGTAATGTAGAAAAAGAGTTTGGTGTGGGGCTGACGAAAATTGAGGCAATTGGATTTAGCGCCATGATGCATGGATATATGCCGTTTGATAAAAATGATAATTTGTTGGTTCCTTTCCGCACATGGAGAAATACCATCACAGAAGAGGCTTCAAAGAAATTGACGGGTGAGTTTAACTACAACATTCCGCAACGTTGGAGTATATCTCATTTATATCAGGCAATCCTTAATAAAGAGGATCATGTAAAAGATATTTCATTTCTTACAACCTTGGCAGGCTATATCCACTGGCAGTTGACAGGAGAGAAGGTGCTTGGTGTAGGTGATGCCTCCGGTATGTTTCCAATAGATAATCAGACTAAAAATTATGATGCAACGATGGTGTCTAAGTTTGATACGCTTGTTGAACCGTATGGATTTGATTGGAAATTAAATGATATTTTACCTAAAGTGTTAGTGGCAGGTGAAACAGCTGGAACGCTAACGGCAGAAGGTGCTAAGAAGCTGGATATTAGTGGTAGACTTGAAGCCGGTGCTTTGGTGTGTCCTCCGGAAGGTGATGCAGGAACCGGTATGACAGCTACTAATTCCGTGGCAAAGAAAACAGGTAATGTATCTGCCGGAACATCGGTATTTGCCATGATTGTTCTTGAAAAACAATTAGAAAAAGTTCATGAAGAGATTGATTTGGTTACTACTCCGACAGGCGAGTTGGTTGGTATGGTACATTGTAACAATTGTACTTCGGATATCAATGCATGGGCTAATGTGCTTAGCGAGTTCGGAAAGAGCATGGGAATGGAAATTGATAAAAATAAATTGTATACGACTATGTTTGAACAGGCGATGAAGGGTGATGCCGATTGTGGTGGTTTGGTTGGGTACAACTATTTTTCCGGTGAACCTGTGACTGGTTTTGAAGATGGACGTCCGATGATGATTCGTACGGCCAAATCAAGTTTCAATTTTTCGAATTTCATGCGAATGCAGCTTTATTCAGCGCTTGGCGCTTTGAAATACGGTCTTGATATTTTATTTAAGGAAGAGAAGGTCGTTGTAGATAAAATGTTTGGTCATGGAGGTTTCTTTAAGACAAAAGAAGTTGGCCAAAAGATTATGGCGGCTGCTATGAACGCACCTGTGACCGTGATGGAGACAGCAGGTGAAGGTGGTGCGTGGGGTATTGCTGTGTTAGCGCTGTTTGCTGCTCATAGGGAAAAGGATGAGAGTTTAGAGGATTATTTGAATAATAAGATTTTTTCTGCTCAAGAGGGAGTTACCCTCGATCCGGACCAAGAGGACGTAGATGGATTTGCTAAGTTCATGGATAATTATATCAAGGCATTACCAGTAGAACGTGCTGCAGTGACACATTTTATATATGAATAGTGAGGTAATCATATGTTAGAAAAATTAAAAGAAGAGGTATATCTTGCAAATATGGAACTCCCAAAGCGAGGTTTGATTACATATACATGGGGAAATGTAAGTGGAATTGACCGCCAGACAGGTTATTTTGTAATTAAACCAAGTGGAGTGGATTATGATGAGTTGAAACCGGAAGATATGGTAGTTATGGATCTTGAAGGTAACAAAATTGAAGGAAAATATAAACCATCTTCAGATACAGCAACACATTTAGAACTTTATAAGAAATATCCGGAGATTGGTGGAGTTGTTCATACGCATTCTCCGGAAGCTACATCTTGGGCACAGGCGGGAAGAAGTATTCCTCTTTATGGAACTACACATGCTGACTATTTCTTTGGAGAGATTCCTTGTGCAAGACTTTTGACTCAAGAAGAAATTGATGAGGGGTATGAAAGGAATACGGGTCTTGTGATTATTGAAACTTTTGAAGAGAAAGGGTTGAATCCGATGTATACTCCGGGGGTACTTTGTACAAATCATGGTCCTTTTACCTGGGGTAAGGATGCTGCAGAAGCAGTTCATAATGCGGTTGTTCTTGAGGAGGTTGCCAAAATGGCATTTCGTACGGAAGTAATTAATCCGAAGGTAGCGCCGGCGCCTGATCGTATTCGCGATAAACATTTCTTTAGAAAACATGGTGAGAATGCATACTATGGACAATAAAACATTTTCCATATTTTAAGGCTATATTTATGCAAATGGATATGATCACATTTTTGCATTGGATGATAGCTCGAAGACTGTGAAGTTAAACGCAAAGGTTGTTTCTAAGGACAGTGGAATTGTAATGGAGATTTAACCTATCCTTGATAATAGTAAGAAGCGTATGAAAAAGCTGTCATATATAGAATAGATGCGTGATCGGCCGCATTTGTTCTATATGTATGACAGCTTTTTAGTTATTGGACAATCTGATATTGATTCAATAAAAAACAATTTTATAAACTCATTGGGGTTAAATAACAAAATAGATAAAATGAGTTTACCACTGAATCTCATATAGAGTACAACCGTGTGCGGGAATGCTTGCTTCAATAGTCTCGGTAGCGAGTAAACGGCTTTCTTTTGCCCATAATTCATATAGCGTATACTGTTTGCCGGGTTCTATGTTCAAGTCTGTAAGTTTCACGGATTTGATATCGGTAGAGTCACTTAAATTGAATAAGGCTACAAAAGTTTGATTGGTCTCTTCGTTCTCTGCAATCCAAATCGCTTCGCTCTCGTTCCTACAAATCTGATGTGGTTTGCATTTCGGTGTTAATAAATTTAATACTTCTTGGTTGGTTAATAATGATAAGGTCCAGTCGTCTAAAAGAGTAAGCTCTGCACCTATCATCATTGGAGAACCGAAGAGACACCATAGGGTCATCATGGTATATTGCTCCTCTTTGGTAAAACGTGTAGAGCGTTCACTGTTAAAGCCTTTTCCTAATTTCCCGACTGGAAGCATGTCGCAATCCGGATAACATCCTTCAGCTACATGGTCCTGCCACAATTCACAGCGATAAAACATGTTGGCAAGTAAATCCCAGTCATCCCAGAAGTCGTCTGTAATACGCCACATATTTGCATAAGTCTTGTAATGCCAAGCCTGCTCAATAAGAGCTGGACCAGGGGAGAGTGAAAGTACAATTGGTCTATTGCATTTTTGGATTGCAGAGTGAAGCATCTCGATTTCGTGTTTTCCGGAATATGGTTTGTGCGGGTACATACTTGTATTACAAATATCATCACATTTGATGAAATCAACGCCCCACTGGGCATATAATTCAATGACGGAATCATAATATGCCTGACCGTCAATGCTGTCTTTTACACCATACATATCAGGATTCCAATTGCAGATGGAACTGGGATCTGCAATGTTGTCTGCAGTAGCGGCAGTATTTTTGATGGCACAATGATTATGCGCCGCAATGCGAGGAATACCACGCATGATATGAATTCCAAATTTCAATCCCAGACTGTGAATATAGTCCGCTAATGGTTTGAATCCTGATCCGTTTACGGAAGAAGGAAAACGAACGGGATCTGGAAAAAGACGGGAATAATCATCCATCTCAAACTGTGAGAAGGGAATGTATTGGTATAAATTACGTTGTGTTCCTGGATTGTGAGCATACCATTCAATGTCGACTACGATGTATTCCCAACCATATTTTTTTAAATTTTTTGCCATATAATCAGCGTTGGCTTTAATTCGGTCTTCATTAACGGTCGTGTCATAGTAGTCATAGCTATTCCAGCCCATTGGTGGTGTTTTTGCAAATTTGTTTTTGTTCATAAGAATCTCCTTTTGGTTTATGTTTAAATATTATATCTTTTATTAAAAAAATCAATAGAGTTTTCGCATTTTATTAAAATATCATATAACAATATTTCATGCTTTTGTGCATAATGACAAATATAAAGAATAAGAAGGCAAATTGCTTGAAAAACATTGCCAAAAGGAATATACTATATTTAGAATAGTCTAAAATAATATAAGAAAGAATAAAAGAATAGAGGTATACATTTTATGGAAGAGAAACTAAGATTTAATGAACCCTGGATTTTGCAAAGAGCAGATCCGTATGTTTATCAGCATGAGGGCTGGTATTATTTTACAGCTTCTGTTCCCGCATATGACCGTATTGTCCTGCGGCGCTCAAAGAATTTGGCAATGCTTAAGGATGCGGAGGAAGTGACAGTTTGGGAAAAACATGAAAGCGGACCGATGAGCGAACACATTTGGGCACCGGAATTACATTACATTCAAGGCAAATGGTATATTTATTTTGCCGGTGGTGAAAAGGATGATGTCTGGAAAATTCGTCCATATGTATTAGAGTGTCAGGGACAGGATCCTTTAGAGGACTCTTGGATCGAGAAGGGAAAGATGCAACGCGCAGATGATGACGAATTTTCGTTTGAGGCATTTTCTTTGGATGCAACTGTATTTGAGGATGCCGGAAAAAATTACTTTGTATGGGCAGAAAAGACAGGGGTTGGTAAGCAGATTTCAAATCTTTACATTGCCGAACTTGAGTCTCCGTGCAAACTAAAAACAGTTCAGGTTCTTTTGACGACTCCTGATTATGATTGGGAACGTGTCGGTTTTTGGGTTAACGAAGGTCCTGGTGTGATTAAGAAAGGAAACAAGATTTTTTTGACATATTCCGCCAGTGAAACAGGTGTGGATTATTGCATCGGTATGTT
The DNA here is from genome assembly GCA_945949085.1 of uncultured Lachnospiraceae bacterium. GTDB lineage: Bacteria > Bacillota > Clostridia > Lachnospirales > Lachnospiraceae > CAG-194. The sequence continues at coordinate 78,267 of CAMFDJ010000009.1, forward strand.
AACAGCGGAAAGCGGAACGGACTTGCTGGATCCGTTATCTTGGAAAAAAGAACGCCAGCCGGTTCTTAAAACCTCAGAGAAGCATGGTATCTACGGTCCGGGGCACAATTCTTTTACAAAAGATGAAGATGGTAATGATATCATGGTATATCATGCAAGAACTGAAGCGAACATTGAGGGAAACCCGTTGTACAATCCGAATCGTCATGCTCATTTGATGCAGGTGAATTGGGATGAGGAAGACAGACCGTTATTCTCCTACGAATAGAGAGAGTGATTGTTCTCTGATCTTAAACAGAGCATCGTGGTTGGAAATTAAAAATAGGAACACAGACCGACTGGAGGATGTGACATGAAAAAGGAATGTTTGTGGCTTGTTACAGGATTTTTTCTGGTGATTGTTTTGGCAGGGGGCACTACGGGATGCCGTTCAGAAAAACAGCAGCAGTCATCTGCAGAAATTACGGAATATGTGGAGTTACCGGCAGCGGAGATAAAGGTAGAATCTTTTTCGAATGGTATTTCCTGTCATGATCCGCAAATATTGGTTGGTCAGGATAGTGTTTATTACATGGTAGGGAGTCATATGGTTGGCGCAAAATCAGACGACCTGCGCGAATGGGAATATTTTGCAAATGGTAATAATCTGTTTTCTAATCTATTTGACGGGGATATGCCTGCATTTTCTTATGTAGGAAAGAATGAAGAAGGTGGGTATTCTGTTTGGGCACCGGATATTTCTTATAATGAGACGATGGGGAAGTATGTAATGTATTTTTGTACTACGTCTTCTTATATCAGGTCTAATATATGTATGGCAGTAGCAGATGAGCCGCAAGGTCCATACAGTTATGTGGATACATTATTGTATTCCGGATATGGAGAATCGGATGCTGACCAAACAAACTTGTATGAGGTTTTGGGGAGGGATGCAGATATTAGCCGGTATTTGAAATATGGTGGATATAATAATGATGATTGGCCTAACTGTATTGACCCTTCTTCTTTTACAGATGAAGATGGAAAACTGTGGATGGTGTATGGTTCGTGGTCAGGAGGAATCTTTCTGCTTGAACTTGACAAGGCTACGGGATATCCGATTTTTCCGGAGGCAAATGAGGAAAAAGGAGTGGATCCATACTATGGTATTAAGTTAGCAGGTGGCGGTCATCATGCTGTAGAGGGCCCATTTATTCAATACAATGAGGAAAATGGATACTATTACATGTTTTTGTCTTATGGACAATTGACACGAGAAGGTGGATATCAAATACGTCAGTTCAGGAGTAAAAATGTGGAGGGGCCGTATGTAGATATGGCAGGTAACACCTTGGGAAATCAAGATGACTATTTCAGTTATGGATTGAAAATGATGGGAAATTATATGTTCCCGAGTTTGGATAAGGCATATATGGCTCCCGGTGGACAGTCAGTATTTAAGGATGTAGACGGTAATTATTATATTACCTATCATCAAAGATTTGATGGCGGATCGGAATATCATGAACCACGTGTGCATCGCATGATGCTAAATAGTGAGGACTGGTTTATGATAGTTCCGTTTGAAACGAGCGAAGTAACAGTGCAAGAAGGAGGATATACAGCAGACGATATCAGGGGAGACTTTTATGTTGTAAACCATTCCATTGATATTAGTTCAAAGATTCGAGATGCTGTTGTATATACATTTGAAGGTGATGGAACGATTATAGGCGAAGAAGAGAATGGCACCTATAAGGTTTCGGAAGGAACGAATGAGTTAGTTATTACATTGGGTGAAAAGTCTTTTTCCGGCATAATTGTGGATTCGCAGGATGAAGCCGGAAACAATGTACGATGCATTATGGCAGTGGGTGCGTCCAATGAAACAATTTGGGCAGTGCAATACAGAAGGTAGAAAGGCGGTTGCTATGGTCAGGTTAGTAATTAATAAGGAAAAGGTGAATGGTACAATTGCACCGGAAATATATGGTCATTTTTCAGAACATTTAGGAAGATGTATATATGAAGGAATATATGTGGGGGAAGATAATACGGAAATTCCTCATGAGAACGGAATGCGCAAGGATGTAGTGGAAGCATTAAAAGAGATTCGGATTCCGGTGTTGCGTTGGCCGGGGGGATGTTTTGCAGATGAATACCACTGGAAGGATGGTATAGGCCCGAAAGAGAATAGAAAGAAAATGGTCAATACACATTGGGGTGGTGTTGTAGAAGACAATAGCTTTGGAACACATGAATTCTTTGAATTGTGTCGACAGCTGGGATGTAAGACATATATAAATGGTAATTTGGGGAGTGGTACTGTTCAGGAAATGTCTGAGTGGGTTGAATATATGACATTTGACGGTCTTTCTCCAATGGCAGACCTTCGTAAGGCGAATGGCCATGAAGAGCCATGGAAGATAGATTACTTTGGTGTAGGAAATGAAAACTGGGGATGTGGCGGTAATATGAGACCGCAGCATTATGGGGATGAATATCGCAGATACCAGACTTATGTCCGTAATTATAATTCTGATAAGCCAATCTCTAAGATTTGCTGTGGAGCTAATGTAGATGATTATGAGTGGACAAGAGGGGTATTGGAAGCTACACATGATCATACGATGCCGCAGCTCCACGGATTTATGGATGGATTATCATTGCATTACTATGTTCATCCGGAAGGATGGGAAGTAAAGGGCAGTGCCACCGATTTTGACGAAGAGGTGTGGTACAAAACTCTATACAAAGCTTTGTTTATGGATGAGTTGATTCGGCGGCATGGAACCATTATGGATGAGTATGATCCGGAGAAGAAAATTGGCATGATAGTTGATGAATGGGGATGCTGGTTTACTTGTGAACCGGGAACCAATCCCGGATTTCTGTATCAGCAAAATACAGTAAGGGATGCTTTGGTAGCGGGAATTACACTGAATATTTTTAATAAGCATTGTGACCGCGTTAAGATGGCGAATCTTGCACAGATGGTAAACGTATTGCAGGCTGTTATTTTGACAGAGGGACCCAGGATGGTGAAGACCCCGACTTATCATGTGTTTCATATGTATCGTCATCATCAGGGGGCTAAGCTGTTAGATAGTACTTTGATTGGGGCGGGTGAAACCGGTATTGGTGAGTGGATAGTCCCGGAACTTACAGAGTCAGTATCTATGGATGATGAAGGGATAGTTACAATCACGCTGAATAACTTATCTGTAGATGCGGTTCGGGATTTGGAAATTGTATTTGCAGGTGATGAGAGTGCGTATAAGGTGATCGAGGCAAATATTGTGACAGGTGATATGAAGGCATACAATGATTTTGATGAGCCTGAACGGGTGAAAGAGGAAGTGTTTACTGCATGCGAAGAGTGTATGGGTGGTATTAAGGTTCAGATCCCGGCGTGCAGTGTACTGGAATTGCGATTGCAAAAATAGAAAGGTGTTCTTTGTGGAGCGACGTATCTGTAAAAAATGCTTGTTAGAGTCGGAACTGCCGGCAGATATTGTTGATTATTTGGAACGAGGGATTAGCAATATTCCTAAGGAGTTGCGTACAAAAGATGAAGAATTTAGAAAGCGAATTAATGTATGCCGCTCTTGTGATTATTTATCGGGGGCTACTTGTAATGCCTGTGGTTGTTATGTGGAATTGCGGGCAGCGGTAGCGCGACAGAAGTGCCCATATAAAAAGTGGGTATGGAAGGGGTGAAAGGATGGAGAAGGTAATTTACCCGAAAAAGCCGATGGCGCAGCCGGAGAAACCTATTTTAGAAGAGGGAGTGGATCGTTTGGATCCGAGGATCGGGCTCTGGTTGACACATGATCCGGCGATTTATAGGGATAGAGAAAAGGGATGCTATTACACTTATTCTACTGGGGCAATATGTCAAAAATCAAAAGATTTAGTGGAATGGGAAATGGTTGGAAAGGTGGTAGACGTACCACCTGTGGAGTCTTCCGAGTGGGTTGGAAGTACTGATATTTGGGCTCCTGATATTGTAAAGGTTGGAGATGAATACCGTTTGTACTGCTCAAATTCTACATGGGGGGTTCGCCAGTCTTGCATTTTTCTGGCAGTGGCTGATAATCCGGAGGGACCATTTGAACCGCGAGGCGTAGTGTTGAAAACGAGTGATCAATTGCCTGTTAATGCAATTGATGCCAATGTTATTGAAGACATAGAAACAGGAGAGTTATATATGGTATATGGCTCTTTTTGGGGTGGATGTCATGTTTTGTTGTTGGATCAGGAGACGGGGCTTGCAGCAGAAAAAGGTATCGGAACCTGTGTGGCACGACGACCGGGCTGGATGTCTACAGCAATAGAAGGACCATATATCATTTATAATCCGGATACAGGATATTATTATCTGTTTGTGTCTTATGGTTCCCTTAAGACAGATTATAATATCCGTGTCGGAAGGAGTAAGAGTATAAAAGGACCGTATGTGGACTTTAACGGTCGGAATATGACGGATATGGAAGACAGCGATAATGATGTGGGGATGCTTGTGATGGCTGGTTATCGTTGGGTGTCTGGAAAACCCTATATGGGACCGGGGCACAATTCGGTGTTACGTGATGAAGATGGAAGCTGGTATATTGTATGTCATGTTCGTGAGATGAATTTTAAACAAGCTCACGAACCGTCTATTCAACAGATTCGTAAGATTTTTTGGACTTCGGATGGATGGCCGGTGGTGAGCCCGCAGCCTTATGCGGGAGAAGTGGATCAGTCGATTCCGGAGGATATGCTGAACGGTTTCTATGAAAGAATTAATATTTCGCCAACATTGCCACAGGGGATTCAGCATGCGACACCTATGAAGATTGGATTAGAAGGATATTATGAGAACTGTTCCATTCAGGGACGATGGACTTATGATAATGGTAGACTTGTTATAACTTATGGACCACATAGGGAAGAGGTATTTGTGACTGTGGTATGGGATCATGAATTGGATCGTCCAACCATTGGATTGTGTGGGATGAATGAAAACGGTGTTGCGTTTTGGGCGAAAAGAGTGGAAGACTTATTATAAAATATTCCGCGCTTAAGTAAAGAAGCTCAGGTCACGGTTTTGTGATCTGAGCTTTGTATATTTAGGTGTGCTATTTCGGTAAAAAATAGTTACAATATATTATCCGGAGCAATGAAAAATTATTGTTAAAAATAACCATAAAATACTTTAAAAAAAATATAAAAGTAACAAAAATATAAATTAGTTTAGAAAAAACAAAAATACAAGTTGTATAATATGTGATACATGTTGTAAAATCATATAAAAGGTTACTCTAATTGAGGAACGATTTTGTTTTAGGAATTTCACTATTATCAAAGGAGGATGACGATGAAGAAAAGAAAATTAACAACAAAATTGTTAAGCTGTGCCTTAGTCTTTTCTGTGACAGTGTCAGGGTTGAGCGTGAATACTTCGACAGTACCTGCGTTTGGCGCAGAAACGACACAACTTACGAAGGAAGAGTTAACGGAAGCGTTAGGATCATCAGAGACAAGCAGAAGTCGGGTTTCTGTTCATGATCCGTCTATTGTTCAGAGAAAAGGGACAAATGAGTACTATGTATTTGGCTCCCATTTGGCAGTTGCAAAGACAAGTGATTTAAGTAACTGGGAGTATGTGTATGGAACGGAAAATGATAAGACATCTGCATTGTTTGGGAATGCTGCAGGGCAGCCAATATCATGGGAGACTGCTTTTGAAAGCAATGCATATAATGGGAAAGTTAATGTCGCTGGTGGAGAGGTTGATTTTGGCACCTACAATGCAGAGAAGTATGTAACAGGTGCTACTGATACGGAGGGACTTAGTGGCAACTTCTGGGCACCGGATGTGATTTACAATACTGCAATGAATAAGTATTGCATGTATTTAAGCTTGAATGGTGCGAACAATACACAACAGTCGGCAATTGTATTGTTAACAGCAGATGAAATTGCTGGTCCATATGTGTATCAGGGACCGGTCGTTTATACAAGGGTATCCGGTGATGCAAGTGCTGCAACTTCGTGGACGCAGACGGATATGCCTTTGGTATATGGACAGAACACTACATTTCCTGCTCGATATGCAAATGAGAGTGCCGGAGATTGGGCAAATTATTATCCGCATGCTATCGATCCGGCTGTTTTCTATGATGAGGCTGGAAAACTCTGGATGGTATATGGATCATGGTCCGGTGGTATTTATATGTTAGAGCTTGATGAGAATACCGGATTGAGAGATTATACGGTTTCTTATGTGGATGCTAACGTGAACAATGGTATTACAGATCTTACAACTACAAAGGAAAATTTTGGAAAAAAAATCACGGCAGATCCTTACTACGGCAAAAAGGTAGCCGGTGGTTACTATGTATCAGGTGAGGGACCGTACATTGAGTACATAGATGGGAAATATTATCTCTTTATGTCATATGGTGAATATGCACCGACAGGTAACTATCAGATGAGAATATTCAGCTCTGCTAGCCCGGACGGACCATACGTTGATACAGCCGGTGTGAGTGCAATTTATGATCAGTTTACAGTTAACTTCAATGCTGCATATGGTGGTGTGTATGAAGGAACTGATATGGGTGCACCGGGAACAACCAGAGGTTCTCGATTGATGAGTAACTACCAGTGGAGCACAATGGAGAAAGGTGAGACATCTCAGGGACATAACTCAGCAATTACAATTGGTGATAAGAGCTATGTTGTATATCATACAAAGCTGAATGACGGAACGCTTACTCATGAGGTGAGAGTGCATGAGTTATTTACTGTAGATGGATGCTTAATAGCAGCTCCGTATGAATACGATCCTGCTATTGAACAAAAAGGCAGTTATGCAAAAGCTGATGTTGCAGCTTCCTATGACGTGATTGTACAGGGATATGATACCAATAAGCGTTATGACCCGGATACAAAGAAAGCTTTAGCTGGGGCGACCGGCTTAGAGTGTGAAACACCCTCTGTAATTGAATTTAAAGAAGATGGTAAAGTAGTAAAAGGGGAGACAGAAGTTGGTACATGGAGTCTTGCAAATCAAAATGAACTTGAAGTAACATTAACTTCTGCTATCGATGAAGGAAAAGCTGCTTATACAGACACATTGGCTGGTACATACAAGGGTTATTTTATGGAACAAAATGTGGCTGGATCGACAAAGACATGTTTCTCAGCGATTAATAAAGCGACAGGTATCAGTATTTGGGGAACAATGGGTGTCACTCCGCAGCAGGCAATTGCTTTGACTGAAAAGAATATGAAAGTTTCAATTCCGGCGAGCACAAGAAAGAATATTACGTTGCCGACAGAAGGTATGTCCGGAGCGACAATTAGCTGGAAATCAAGCAATACAGAAGTATTGAGTAACGATGGTGTAGTTACAACCCCGAAGCAGGATACAAAAGTAACTTTGACGCAGACTATTTCCTGTGGATCGTATTATTATGAGACCAGCTATGATGTAGTGGTACGTGCAGAAGATGCCGGTGCGATTGATTTATCTTCAATTGAATATGTTCAGATGAAGGATAATCAATTTTATGGAAAGACATTGGATACACTTTATATTAAGTATACAATTAATTGGGCAGGAAATTCAGTCAAGACTGGTTGGGATGGATTGTTTAGTTTCTACAACAGCGAGACTAAAGGTCGTGTGTCTGTACAGTCGGCCCCGTATATATGTTACAATCAGTGTGTAGATGGTGGACAATGGGTTGATTTTAATCAGCCGGTCAATGACAATAATACAACAAATGCATATTTAGCTGAAAAAGGAAAAGATTATACATATGAAATTATTATCTCAAGAAGTAATGGTGTTTCTATGTATGAAGATGGGAAGGAAATCACATACGCAACCAATGGTTCTGCTACTGCTGCTGATATTTTGGATTATATAGTGTCTTGCGACAAGTTTAGTTGGGGTACATATGGAACCGGTTATTGGGGGACAGAGATTTGTACTTTGAGTAATGTGGTTATTACAGATACTGTTTATGAACAAGAATATGAACTTTCTGACGGCATGGCTCCGATTATTAGCCCTAATCCTTACAGAGGATACCATGACATTACGAAATTCGAAGGAGAGTATACAGTTAATTATAATTCCTACGATGCATATGATGCTTTGTTCGGATTTGTTAAGGATAGTACAAACGGTAGAATTTCTTTCCATGGAATGCCATATATCTGTTATAACGAGTGTGCAGACGATAAATGGATTGATATAAAGACGGATGGCGCTTCTTTTTCAACAGGAGAAAACCATACTGTAAAGTTCTGCGTTACAGAAAGCGAAGTCCGCTTCTTTGTAGACGATGTTGAAATCGAAAATATCAATCGCAGTGGGGATGAGACATTTAGAGATTTACTTGATTATTTAGGAGAATGCGACAGTTTTGTGATAGGTGTTCCGGGATTCTGGGGTGCAGCTAATGCAACAGTGTCTGATATCAGGTTTTATGTAGAATGTAAGTGTGATTTTGACATGAGTAAGGTAGAGTGGTCCAAAGCTGACTTCACATATGACGGTAAGGAGAAAAAGGTAGAGCTGAAAGGACTTCCGGAGGGACTTACAGCAACCTATACAGGAAACACAGCAACTGATGCAGGCGACTATGTAGCTAAGGTTGTATTTGAATATGATAAGACTGTATATGCAGATCCTGTTTTTGAAGATCTTGCGTATAATTGGACAATTAAGCAGGCAGAATATGATATGAGTAAAGTGAAGTGGACTGCTGAAAACTTTGAATATGATGGTAAGGAAAAGACAGTAGAATTAACAGGACTTCCGGATGGAGTGAAGGCTGCTTATGAAGGAAACAAGGCGACGGAAGCAGGGGCATATACCGCAAAGGTTGTATTGACGTCGGATAATGCTAATTATAAAACACCTGCAGCTGTTGCTGATCTGAATTGGAAAATTACTGCAAA